>JAFPWD010000050.1 GCA_017395105.1 Clostridia bacterium | reverse complement strand
TTTAGTGTACCCAAAAATCAATCCAACCCTATAAATACCGCTGATTTCCGCACACCGAAAGATAATTTTCCAAATCAAACTCAAAAACCGCGAAAAGAAAGAGGCTGCTGCACGCAATTTGCTTGCTTGTGCAACAGCCCCTTTTGTCTATAAACTGAAACCCAAATTAATATGCTGCCTGCTTATTGTCGGCTGTCCGAAAGCGGTCTTCCGAGCACCTCGCTCCAGATGAGCCCCTGCACGATGGCGGGCTTATCCGAAATCGCCTTGGAGAGCTTTTCGGCTCCGCTCGGCTCCGGATCGATCGGAGCGCTCACGGCATCCGTGTTTGCGGGCATGGGCTGCTTTGCAGTGGGGATATCCGCCGCCCTTGCGGTTTTTCTTTCGCTGCGATCCTTTTTATACAGATCGGAAGCGCCGCGGCCTTCCCTCTCCAAAACGCCCTGTCTGCCGACACTGCCCTCCGCGCTCGAAGCGGGAGCGGGTCTGCGAACACCGCCCTCGTGATAGCCGTCATGGATGCTTCCGCCTCCGCAATCCTCGGTATCATGAGGATAAACCGGCTTCTCGGCTGCAAACGCGGCGGGCTTTGCGCTTGGAGCGTTGGCGGACTGCCTCTGCTCCTGCTGCCGCTGCTGCTGCATTCTCCGAAGCTGCTCAAGCCTCGCACGCTGATCGCTCGTGACAGAGCCGGTATATGCGCCCTGTCTTGAAGCACCATTTGCACCCGAAGAAGATACGCTGCGCTGATCACCGCCGTTTTGCTGAGCCTTTTTGGCCGCATTGGCTATCGAAGTAATGACGGACACTATCACAAAGAAGATTATAATGCCTTCCAAATGCGGCACCCCCTTTCATACGGTAGTTTCGGCGCACAGATTATTTGTTGCCGGTTTCGCCGCCGGTGGTCTTGCCGATGGACTCGCGCATCTCGGTATCCGCCATCATGTTCTTCATTTTATAGTAGTCCATGATGCCGAGATTGCCGTTTCTGAACGCCTCCGCCATCGCAAGAGGAACCTGAGCCTCGGCCTCGATAACGCGGGCGCGCATGCCCTGTACCTCCGCCTTGTTCTCCTGCTCCTGAGCGACCGCCATTGCGCGGCGCTCCTCTGCCTTCGCCTGAGCGATGCGCTTATCCGCCTCCGCCTGGTCGATCTGCAGCTTTGCGCCGACGTTTACGCCAACGTCCACGTCCGCAATATCGATGGAGAGGATCTCAAACGCGGTGCCGCTGTCAAGACCCTTGCCAAGAACGGTCTGAGAGATGGAATCGGGATTCTCGAGCACGTCCTTATGGCTCCGAGATGAGCCGATGGTGGTAACGATGCCCTCGCCTACGCGGGCGATGATGGTTTCCTCGCCTGCGCCGCCGACGAGACGGTCAACATTTACGCGAACGGTAACCTTCGCCTTGGCGCGAAGCTCGATGCCGTCCTTAGCGATAGCCGCGATGATCGGGGTTTCGATGACCTTGGGGCTGACGCTCATCTGAACAGCGGTAAGCACGTCACGACCCGCAAGGTCGATGGCGCTGGAGCTTTCAAAGTCGAGGGGGATGCCCGCGCGCTGAGCCGCGATAAGGGCATTTACAACGCGGTCGAGATTACCGCCGGCCATGTAGTGCGCTTCCATCTTGTTTACATTGAGGTCGAGACCCGCCTTGGTGGCCTTGATGAGGGGCTCGAGGATTTTATGCGGGTTGACCTTGCGGATGCGCATACCGATGAGCTGGAACAGGCCCACCTTAACGCCCGAAGCCTTCGCCTTGATCGCGAGACCCACGGGCACGAAGGTGAAGAAGAAGATGAGGAAGATGATTGCGGCAATTATAATGCCAACGACTACGATCGGATCCATAGTTTTTCCTTTCCCAAATAATATTGGCTTATGATTTCTATTGAACTCCGCCGATATACGTCAGCGGAAGATCATAACGATTAGATACATGAAGGCGATGAACGCCGGAACGCCGATAATAATGAATATCCAATCCCTGATGCGGCGCTTTTTGAGCTCGGCTTCATCGAGGCTTTGGTCATACGCTTTGTCCGCCTGTTCGAGAACGTCGCTCGTGTCGTAGTAGCCGCTTTTCATAAAGCGTTCGCGCTTTTTTTCGTTTGAATTATTCTCCGTCATTTGCCGGTATTCTTAACAACGCTTATACGAAGACCCTGAATAGCGGATACCTTGACGGGTTCGCCCTTTTCAATGTATTCGCCCTCTGCAAGCACGTCGAGTCGCCTGCCGTTGATCATTGCAATGCCGGAGGGGCGAAGCGCCGTCAGCGTGGTGCCCTCCTTGCCGATCATCTCCTTCGCATCGAGCGCGGAAATATCGGTGGAGCCGCTTGTGATGCTGTCGTTCAGAACCAGCTTGGAGTTTTTCCGCCCCTTTCCGAAAACGACTTTAAACACTATCAGCGCCGCTATACAAAGCAGAAGCACGACTATTGCCAGCGTGAACATCGCCGCACCGAAGCTCTTGGAGCTTACGATGAGACCCGCAACGACCGCCGCGCTTCCCGAAAGACCCGCGATGCCAAAGCCGGGGATGACCATTTCAACTACGATCAGCGCAATGCCCACCAACAGTAGGATAACGCCGCCGATGTTCATGCCATGCAGCCATTCCGTAAAGAAGCCGGCCTCGCTTGAGATCTGACCCGCTGCTGCGGCAAGATTAATAAAAAGCATATACTGTTCACCTCGCTGCTTTCGGGTAATTACCCGTTTTGTTATATTATACCGCGATACCCCCGCTTATTCAATGTATTTTCGAGTACGGGAAAATGGCATTATTATGACATCGTGCTCATAACATTCAGCATGAAGAATTCCATGCATTCAAAACTTGTACGGGCATTGGCGTTTATTGTCATTGCCGCATCGGCTCTTGCGCATTTTATTCCGCACAAGGAGGGCTCCGCCGCGCCGAAAAGCCTTCCTTATTTGGATCTGAGCCCAAATATCACCAGGGGACTCGATCTTATCGGAACGAATGAGCCGAAAACAGCGAACGCAGAGGCGCGCATAGGCGTTTTCGACGGCGAAAAGGTGCTTGCTATGACTCTGCGGGATTATCTTGTGGGCGTAACGGCGGCGGAGATGCCCGCAGGCTACGGTATCGAGGCGCTAAAGGCGCAGGCGGTCGCGGCGCGCACGTTCACGCTCAAGCATATAACGGGCGAGCTTCGCTGCAAGAGCGGTCACACGGTATGCACCGATCACCGCTGCTGCCAGGCTTATATAAGCGTTGAGCGGATGAAAAAAAACTGGGGCGATAGATTCGAGGAAAGATATGGGAAGATCTGCAAAGCGGTGGACAGCACCGAGGATATGGTGATGATGAGCGAGGGAGAGCTTGTGACAGCGCTGTATCATTCGTCCTCGGGCGGAAGAACTGAGAACTGCGAAGCGGTATTCGCCGTTGCCCTGCCCTATCTCGTTTCGGTGGAGAGCGCAGGAGAGGAGGATTCGCCCGAATACCACAGCACGGTATGCTTCACCAAGAGCGAATTCAACGAAAGAATAAATGCCGCCTTCCCCGATGCCGAAATGAAGGAGCCTTCGACGGACGTTGAGGTTTGGCAGCGCACGGACAGCGGGCGCGTTTCGCTCATTCGTCTCGGCGGCACCGTGGTCAGCGGGCAGCAGCTTCGCAATGCGCTCTCGCTGAAGAGCACGAACGTTGAGTTCGATATCGAGGGCGACACGGTCGAGATATCCTGCTTGGGCTTCGGGCACGGCGTTGGCATGAGCCAATGCGGGGCGAACGCCATGGCGAAGGAGGGTGCGGATTTTGAGACCATACTCAAGCATTACTATACGGGGATCGAGCTTGAGTTTTTCACGCCAAAAAACGAGCTGCCGCGGATCCTGTGCGGAGCAGCCGACTGAGGCTTTTCAGCCTCCGCCTTGCCTATTGTTTGCTCTCAATCCCCGTTCTCTATCCGCTCGTAGAGATGATATGCGAAGTATCTGCTCTCGAAGGGAAAGCTTGAAACGCGCAAAAGTCGGTATCCCGAATGGTCGATCCCTCTCTCATCGAGCGTATTTCCGCGAGTTACCACGAAATCGACCTCGCGCATCTCTATCATTCGCCTTTGCTCTGCGAACATTTCGTCCAGCTCTATATTCAGCTCGCAAAAGTACTTGCAGGACGGGTTTTTTTGCGCAGCAAAATAGAAGCCGCCGTCCAAAAAGCCATAGTTCAGCAGCGTTGCGCCCTCCCTTTTGGCTATCACCTCTGCGAACCTATACTGAGGCATATCGGTTTTTTTATAAAGAAGCAGCCTTGTGTTGCGGCTGAGCGGCATACCGATTAGTATCAGCACCGCCGCCATAAGCACAACGCGGGAAGCCCTCGGCACGGCTCTGCGCGTTTTTTTTGCGCATTCTTTGATATGATTCAGCATTGCCGCTGCGCCAAGCGGAGCGCAGAATACCATTATCAGCGCATAGTACGGAGCAAAGAGCTTGCCGCCGAAAAAAGAGGCTGCGGCAAGCGGTACAACCGAGAACCAAACCGCAAGCGCTTCATTCGGATGTGTTTTTCCACGCCTTATAAGGCGGTATGCTCCGAAAGCAATCAGCACCGTGCAAAGTCCGTTCGTAACCAAAGAGGCGGCTGCACCTTTGAGCATATTGACAGCCGGAGAAAGCAGCTTCAAAACGGTGCTCTCGCCTACCCTGCTCGGATATAGGAAGATATTGTTGTAAAAATATGTTTCCGCCATCGCGCCGAAAGCGCCGTTTAAGAACAAATAAATCAAAACCGGCGCAGTGGCCGCGCAGAAGCCGAGGCTGAATGCAGCTGCGTTTTTAACAAGCCGAGAAAGCGCCCCACGCCTTATCATATAGACGGCTGTGAACACGCAAAGGCCAAGATAGAAGCCCAAAATTGTGAATTTGCTCCAAAGCGCCGCACCTGCGAACATGCCAATCAGCGCCGCTTCCGCATTCTTCACTTCCGCATTTGTTTTTACTGCGCGCAGAACAAAAAGCAGCGAGAACGCAAGCATGAAAAGGCTCAATTCCTCAACGCTTCCGCCATGCGAGAATGACAGTGCCGTTGTGATCGCAAACGAAACGAGCACCATAACTCCGGCCGATGAAGAAAGCGCAAGCTTTGGGCGATACAGCCGCACGCAAGCATCGCCCGCATAGAGAAACGCCGCAAAGCTCAGCACCTCGATCAGGAAAACTCCTATGAAGCTCGTTCGCGAAACGAGCGCCGCCAGCGCAAAAACGAAGTAGACAACGGGGCCCTTCTGCTCGCATATATCAAGATACAGCACCTTGCCGTCCAGCATGGAGCGTGCTGCGGTAAAAAAGCAGTTCGCATCCACCCAATCGTTCATCGGATACAGAAACGAATTCTTTGAGAAAACGCTCAAAAATGCAAGCGCTATCAGCAAAGCAAGAGCGAACCGCAGCAGTCCGCTCCGCTTTTTCATATTCACTTTTTTATTCTCAGCAGATTTCATTTTATAATTGTTACGCCAATGAAAGCCGCCGCCGTCAGCTCTTGCGGTAGAAGGTGTTTCCTCCGATGAACTCGCGCAGCACAGAGGTGGGCGGTATCTCGTCCTCAATATCGGCCTCGAGCACGTAGTTCAGATACTTCAGTATCGCCCTTGAGGCGCAGTAATGCTCGCTCTCGGGCTTAACCTCGAGCAGCAGCGGGAAGATGTATTTTTTCATCACCGAAAGCTCGTAGTGCAGCGTGGTGTTTATGATCCTGTCCGCATTCTCCTGGTACGGGAAGATCCAACGCGCCTCGCCTCGGCGAACGCTCGGCCACATGCCGATGGTGTGCTCCATGCTCGCGCCGCGGTTGGCGTGATCGCGCACAAGGCGGCGAAGCAGGCGCAGATCGGAGGTGTGGATGCGGTTGTGGTCATCCAGATTCATGGTGGGCAGCGCCGAAACGTAGATGCGGAAAACGCTGCTCGGATCGATGTCTCCGAGCATAAGGGGGTTGAGGCCGTGGATACCCTCGATTATAAGCGGCTGATCCTTTGAAAGCTTCAGCGGCACAAAGCCCTCGCGCCTTTGGGTGATGAAGCTGAATTGCGGTATCTCCGCCTCTTCGCCCGAAAGCAGTATGCGAAGATCCTTTACGAATCTATCGGTATCGAGCGCGTTTATATGCTCAAGATCCAGCTCTCCGTTCTCGTCCCTCTCCATCTTGTCGCGGTCGATATAGTAATCATCTAGCGAAAGCATGATGGGATCGAGCCCATCCGCACGAAGCTGAGTTGCGATGCGGTTTGCCGAGGTCGTTTTTCCCGAGGACGAAGGACCCGCGATCATGATGGCCTTCGCTCCCCGTTCGATTATCTCGTCGGCGATGCGGCTGTAGTTTTTCTCGTGCAGAGCTTCGTTTACGCGCACAAGCTCCCGTATGGAGCCGTTCTCCACGCGGCGGTTGAGCTCGTGCACTGTCGAAGCGGTCATAAGGCGGCCCCAATCGTCAGTCTGCTTGAAAACAGCAAGCATGCGCGGGCTTTCTTCGTATTCAGCAGGCCTCGACGGATCCTCCTTGGAGGGAAGAAGTATAACGAGCGCATCGCCGAGACGGTGAAGGTCGAACACGCGTATATAACCCGAATGCGGTGTCAGCTCGCCGTAGTAATAGTCCATATAATCGCTGTATTCAGGGCATGAATAGGTGTCGAAATAATTGAATTTGCGCCATTTGAGAAGCTCGACCTTGTCGCTCTGGCCGTCCTTATCGAAGAATTCGAGCGCCGTCTTTATATCGAGCCTGCGGCGAACGAAAGGATAGGCATTGTCCACTATGGTGCGCATCTCGCTTTTTAAAAGCGCAACGTTCTCATCGGTCAGGGGCGTTTCCCCCTTTATCTGAACGTATACGCCCTCGCCAAGCGGATACTGCACGAGCGCACGATGCTTCGGGAAGAGCTTGCGCATGGCAAGCATGAAGATGAATTCAAGGCTGCAATCATACGCCCTTTTGCCGAATTCATTTGAAAAGCCGATGAGCCTTATGCTGCATTCGCCCTTGGGTGCATAGCCGAGGTTGTATATTTTTCCGCCTATCATGGCGGCTAAAGGCTTTTTGGAAAGCTCGTCGCTGTCCAGCCCAAGCTCGCAAGCATATTCGAGTATAGTCCTGCCCTCAACGAATTCGCAAGGGATCTTATTAACGGTAATATTCATATTTTTGCTCCTGTTTAATGGGGATAACTTAAAAACCGACGGTTAAATTATATCCGAAATCAGGCGGTTTTACAAGTACCGAAGCGGCAAATGCGCAAAAAGCATCGTGCGCGGCATTGCAAATATATTGTTTATTGCATTAAATTGAACTTCCGAAAACTTGACAAATCGAAACCGTGTTGGTATAATGTTTATCTGTCGGCGGCAGGATATACGGTGTGCGCCTGTAGCTCAGCAGGATAGAGCAACGGCCTTCTAAGCCGTAGGTCCCGGGTTCGAATCCCTGCAGGCGCGCCATTTTCGGCAGTTTTTAATATGGTGGGTGTAGTTCAGTTGGCTAGAGCGCCAGATTGTGGCTCTGGAGGTCGTGGGTTCGAGCCCCACCACTCACCCCATTTTAAAACTGCATGCGCCGAATTGGGAGTCACCGTTGGGGTGTCGCCAAGTGGTCAAGGCACGGGACTTTGACTCCCGCATCGTAGGTTCAAATCCTGCCACCCCAGCCAGATTTGACCCGTTAGCTCAGCCGGTAGAGCACTTGACTTTTAATCAAGGTGTCCGGAGTTCGAATCTCCGACGGGTCACCAGCTCTTCCATAGAGCAAATGCGGGCGTGGCGGAATTGGCAGACGCGCCGGATTTAGGTTCCGGTGCCCCAGGGCGTATGAGTTCAAGTCTCTTCGCCCGCACCACATCGGAAAACTTTGAAAAGTGAAAACGCGGGAATAGCTCATTTGGTAGAGCGCCGCCTTGCCAAGGCGGAGGTGGCGGGTTCGAGCCCCGTTTCCCGCTCCACTATTTAAACACTCCCCTTTGGGAGTGTTTAAATAGTGGGAGTTTTCAAAGGCGATTGGAGCAGCTATCTCCGCAAAAGAGTGTTCACGACAGCGAGCCGTTGTGAACACAAACAGGCAAGCCGTGCATGGTCTTTTGTGGAGAGAAAACTTGCGCCGACGACGAGCGGGTATAGTGTAATGGTAACACATTAGCCTTCCAAGCTGAGATAGTGGGTTCGAGTCCCATTACCCGCTCCATTACTTAGTCCCCATGCAATGGGGGTTAAGTAATGGATAGTTTCGAGGGGACTCGAAGCTGCGTTAAAAAATCGCGCCTGTGATGCGATTTTAGCGGCCGGGTTTTTCGTCGCAGGGCGAATGCGAGCGGTTTGAGCGAGCTATGAGACCCGATGCGCGAAAAACGAGTCCCATTACCCGCTCCATTTTCTTAAAACTTAATATGCGGGAATAGCTCATTTGGTAGAGCGCCGCCTTGCCAAGGCGGAGGTGGCGGGTTCGAGCCCCGTTTCCCGCTCCAAACCAAAAGCACCCCCATCGGGGTGTTTTTGGTTTGCCGTGAATTCCAAATGGCTCGAAGCCGCGTTAAGAAAACGCGCCGCAGGTGCGAATACCGCAAAAGAGTGGCTGCGACAGCGAGCCGAGCGCGGTCTTTTGCGGATATGCGGCGCACTACGGTTTCCCTCACCCGCTTTCCATACCGGCTCCCCCATCCCCCATCTGCTCTCAAATGCGCTCCCCGATAAAAGTACCAACAGCTTGACCGAGCCCGGTCTTTTATCCGAAAAACGCTCTTATTTGCAACAGAATCCCTGAAAATTTCCGAAAAGGCGACCATTTACCATACATATCCCAATATAGTACTTGATTATTTGCAAAAATACTGTTAAAATAGGGATTAGGCGCAAATTGCTCTCGGCTAACCGCTTTTGTTTATACGATCCTCCGGCGGCTTTCACCGCCCCCGTTTGCTCCGATCGTTTTAAACGCGGATATCCGTTCGAGCTTCAATCTCACTATGGAGGGAATTTAAATGACGCCTTTTGAAAAACTCTTGTATCCGCTCATAGCGATCGCTTTGGGCTTTATTATCGATATGCTCTTCGGCGATCCCGAAGGCATCCCGCATCCCGTAATGCTTATTGGCAAGCTTATCGGTGCTCTCGAAAAGCTATTTCGCAAGTGGTTCCCCAAATCCCGCGGCGGCGAGATCGCTGCAGGCGGAGTTATGCTTTTCGTCGTTGCGCTGATCTGCTTCGCTGTTCCTGCGGCGCTGCTTTGGCTCTGCTACTCGCTCACGCCCATCCTCGGCATTGCTGTTGAGGCCTTGATGTGCTGGCAGATACTTGCCACCAAATCGCTGCGCGATGCCTGTATGAAGGTTTTTCGCGCCCTCAAGCGCGGTAATATCGCCAAGGCAAGGTACTATGTTTCGCGCATCGTCGGCAGGGATACCGAGAATCTCGACGAGGGCGGCATCATCCGCGCTTCCGTTGAGACCGCCGCTGAAAACACCTGCGACGGCAGCGTTGCGCCCCTCATCTTCCTCGTTCTCGGCGGCGCCCCGCTCGGTTGGCTCTATAAGGCCGTGAATACCATGGATTCCATGGTCGGCTATGTGGACGAGCCGTACAAAAACTTCGGCCTTATCCCCGCAAGGGCGGACGACGTTTTCAACTTCTTCCCCGCGAGGATAAGTGCGCTGCTCATGCTTGTCAGCGGCTTTATACTCAATTTCAACGTTTCAAACGGCCGCAAGATCTTTAAGCGCGACAGGTACAACCACAAGAGCCCGAATTCTGGGCAGACCGAATCTGTTTGCGCGGGGCTTCTGGGCATTCAGCTCGGCGGCAGCGCAAGCTATCGCGGCATTGTCCACATGAAAAAGACGATCGGCGATCCTATTCGCAGCATCGAGCCCAAGGATATCGACCGAAGCTGCAGGCTTCTTTACAACACCGCTCTGCTTTCCGCCGTGCTGTTTATCGGAATTCGTCTTGCGCTTGCTCTCGCCCTGCTCCCCCGCTGACGTGCAGCTGCCGATAAGCTTATTCCCGCAATCGAAAAATCTTTATACAAGCTTCAATAAAATCGGTTTTATCGATCGAGTCGGCATGGGCGGCGCATTGTCAAAATGCGCCGCCTTCAGTATAGATCTCTGCTGCATCGGCGAGCTTTTGCCTGCATACATGCGCGCATCGCTTGTAAAGCCCCGCTTGCGCTCCATCCTCAAATGCTGTATACGGCGAAACAAAAGCGCTTGACACCGTTTATCAAGGGGTCAAACGCTTTAATACACTTCGTGAAGCGCAGGCTTTATGCCCTGCGCTTTTTGATGAAGCTCTTGAGCATATCAACAAGATAGTTATAGATCTCAAGCTTGAGCAGCTTTGATACTCCGATATAGATCGCTGCGCCAACAACTATCTGAATGAGCAACGTGGGTATATGAGGAAGATTCAGGAACCTTACACAGTAAACCACCGCGCCCATGCCCACCGCAATGAGCATATAGGGAACTATATCCTTGAGCTGCTCGAGGTAGGTATATCCAAGCAGCTTCCTGTTTGGCCAGGAATTGATTATCTGAGCTATAACGTTTGTAACAAGCATGCTCAACGCCATCGCCATAACGCTTATGGGCAGGGTGATCAATATTGCGATAAGTCCTATGGCCTTTTTGATTATCTCAAGCTTTAAAAACAGATCGCTTCTGCCCATCGCCTTTATAGCGTTGAGGTTCGACGTATGCACGGGCAGGAAGAGCTGCGTGGCGCAGAACACATACAGATACGGAACCAGAGGCAGCCATTTATCGGTAAGAAGTATCGAAACTATCTGATCGCCGCAAACGGCAAGTCCTACCATGAACGGCGCCATTATATAGACGCTCGTTTTCATCGCGCGCCTTGTCATGGCCTTTACCCTCTCCCTTTCATCCTGAACGCTTGACATCGCAGGAAACAGCACGCTGTTTATGGTTGTGTTTACGTTTGCGGTGATGAACTGAGGGAACTGCTTCGCTCTGTTATAAAAAGCAAGCTCCGCCGATGAGTAGTATTTTCCGATCAAAAGCTGCCTGATCTCGAGGTAGATCTTATCTATAAGCTGGGAGGCGAGCAGCTTCCAGCCGTATGAATAAAGCTGCTTGAGCCTCTGAAATGAGAACAGAAGCTTGGGGCGCCATTTTACGGTGAACCAAAGTATTATTGTGTCGATGATAAGATTTACAAGATGCTGCGCAACTATCGCCCAAACGCCGTAGCCTCTGTACGCCATCACTATACCGACTACCGCCGCAGTGATCGTTCCGCCGAGGGTAGCGAAAAAGAATCTTCTGAACAGCAGATGCTTGGATACGTACGCCTGCTGAATGTTTTTCAGTCCCGAAATTATTATCGTGAGTCCAAGAACACGTATCAACGGGGTAAGCTGCGGGTTATCATAAAACCTTGCTGCAAGCGGCGCAGTGGCGAACAGGAGCGAATACAATAAAACACAGAATACAATGTTGAAATAGAATACCGTTGAAAAATCGGTTTCATCGGCATCCTTTTTCTGGATCAAAGCGTTTCCGAGGCCGCTGTCCACGAAAACCTGAATGATCGTAATAAACACGGTGCAGAGCGCAACCACGCCGAACATCTCGGGGTCGAGCAGCCTTGCAAGCACGACCGAAACAAGGAATTCGACACCCTTTGCGCCAAGGCGCTCCGCAAGGCGCCACGCCATGTTGTTCATCACTCTATGGGCGCCGATTTTGTTTTTCTTTTCCGTCATTAAAATCTCCCCTCAAAACTCCATTCATCCTGCAAACACGGGTATATCTGCGGGATGATACTTCATCAAATTGATCAGTCCTCTATTGTTGCTTCCCTGATGCACTCGATAAAGCTCTTCTTACAGGGGCGCTTTTTGCTCTTTGCGAAGTTTATCGCATCCTCGTTATCGAGGCAGCATTTTCCGTAATAATGCTGCCCCCTTCCAACGGAGGGCGATGAGTTTATCTCGCATATCTTAAAGCCGTCGTTTGTCAAGATAACGTCCATTCCGAAATAATCCAGCGATGACATGTGCCTGCATATATCTATGAGACCCTTCTTCACCGCATCCCAGTTTGGGATCTTTTCACCGTTGAGAGCCACGCCGGTATCGGGATGTCTTTCAAAGCCCTTTTCCTCAACATCGCCCTCATGGGTCCAAAACTCCTTGAGGCCGCGGAAGCCGCCCTTGAAAACGCCGTTTTCCCAATCTATGGTAACGGCAAGTCCGCCCTGGTCGTTGTTGCTGGCGGCTCTGTTTTTGCTGGTGGCAAAGCGCGCATAACCGAGAAGATAGCCGTAATCCGACTCCTGATATGGATCATGTTGCTGCTTTTTATAAAGGATAATCCTTAAAGCGCTGGCAATGGTTGGGTAAATCCTCTCCATATCATCGGATTGATGAATGAACTCGGTTACTATATAGCCATTGATGGAGGTTTTAAACTGCTCATATTCCTCCATAGTGATCTCCTTACGATCCCTGAAAAGCTTTCCGTTTTCATATTGCAGGAACGAGAATCCGAAGCCGCCTGAGCCCCTGTTGGGCTTGAAGGCGAGGATCTTTTTGTCCTTAAGCAGGTTGAGCAGATAATCCGCATCCTTCTTTATATGCTCGGGCGAGTCCATCAAATAGGTATAATGCCCATCGTTTTCAATATAGAGATAATACTCGGGCATATAACGAGAAAGCTCGGGAGTATTGAGCATATACTTCAATGTGAGCTTATCATTGATCCAAATAATGAAATGATTATTCAGCGGATACGCCATGAAATAATCGAAATCGCTCCAGTAACTCTTATAGGTTTGCTCATTGAAGGCATTGCCGTACATACCGAAGCAGCTGGGAACAAAGCCGCGCTCAAACGCCCATTCGCGCTTTTGCTTATCCGCATACAGCTCAGGCCAGTTTGCCATATCCTGCCTTATCAGATCGGACATATTCTTTGCACGCGTAGGATGCATGCCGTTCTCAAGCAGTATTGCACGAAGCTTTTCAAAATCAATAACCATAACTTTCCTCCTAAAACAGTTGCAGCAGCCGATCAATCACAGTTATTTGCGATTGCCGTAACCCGATCTGTTATTTATTTTTCAAGTTGGTCGAGTCCACGTATTTTTCTATGCTTTTTTCATCGCGCTGAACAATGGTCGCATTATTTGCAATGCAGAGCGAATAATCCGGAACATCGTATTTTATAACGCAACCGCCGCCCACAACGCATTTCTTGCCGATATTCACTCGGTTATGGATCGCGCAGGAGATGCCGATAAAAGACCTGTCTCCGATGGTAACGTGACCGGCAACCATAGTGTAATCGGCAATGAAGCAATTATCACCAACCACCGAGTAATGCTGAACGTCGCAGCATGCCCTAAAAATATTGTTTGAACCGAGCTTTGCCTTATAGCCGATATAAACATTGTCGCAGATCCAGTTTCCTTCGCCAAGCTCATCCGTCCAAATATACGACCTTGGGGAGATCACGTTTGCAAAGTGATAGCCGCGAGCCTTCATCTCGTTGAATTTGACCTCGCGAACTCCCATCATCTCCTGATACCAGGATATGGCAATGAAAAGCTTCACCTCATCGGGCTTATAGTATTCCTCAAGCTTCTCCATAGGATAAACGGGGCGGCCCAAATACGTGTCTCCCCTGAAATATTCTTTGTTTACGGTGAAGCCTACGATATCGTAAAGATCGTAGTGTTCAATAAAGTCCACTATCTCGTTCGCCAAAAAACCGGCACCAACAATAATCATTTTTTCTTTCAAAGCCATGATCCTCCGAATCCTGTTCTATTTGTGTTTTCCGTTGGAGAGCATCTGCATGGATGCTGCTCCGAATAAAGCTCGCAGCATACGGCTGCGTTTTTACTCAATGCTTGCAAATTCGATATCGGCAAGATTGAGATCCCTTCTTATCATGCTCCTTCCGTTTTCATCGAGCACGTCGATCCTGCTGAAAACAGCGCCGATCTTTTCCTTGATCTGTTTCTCGGTATCGCCGCTGACTACCATAACGAACACTCGGCTCGCCCCCGCGCTTGAAGCATCGGTTTTGGCATGTACGCCGCGATAGAATGAGATTATATCTATCAGTCCGTCCTTCTCAAGCTCATCCCAGCCGCAGATCGCGCCGATGACCCCGGTGTCGGCGTAAACCTGGTTGACTGCATAGAGCCTGCCGACCGGATTACACTTGCTAAAATCAGGCTTCTGCCCGAGCCATGAATCAATCGAAGCGGAGATAAAATCAAAGTTTGCGGCTTTTTTCATGGTTTGAGTGCTGATTCCGCCGCCTGTTCTCGGAGCAAATTCGATAACCGAGATGTCGTCCCCTCGCACGATGCCTTGGAAAAACAGCGGTGTATTGTCGAGCTTGAACGCCTTGGCTATCTGCATCAGCGTTTTTGCGGCATTCTCCTTCGCCTTTTCGGATATCCTTGCAGGAGCAAGCGAAGCATAGCATTTAATTACCTTATCCGCGCCGTCGTAGGTGCTTATGCGCTCCTGTATCATGATAACATGGGGCTCGTTGCCGCAAATATAGCCGTATGCGCTGATCTCCGGACCTTCAACGAATTCTTCGGCTATCACCATGCCGTTTCTGCTGTAGCCCTTGGCAAGCTCGAAATCCGCTTCCGCCTCGGTAATATTCTCGGCTTTTTTAACGCCCTTTGCGGAGTTGCTGTCCGCAGGCTTTATCATTATCGGGAAGCGTAGATCGGCGCTCTTGAGCTCTTCAAACTCGGAGATGCTGATATGCCTTGAGGTTTCAATGCCGTTTTGATGCATTATGGCTTTCATGCGCACCTTGTCGGTAACGTCAAGCGCGGTCTCATAGCTGTACGGATGCGGAAGGCCGAGCTTTTCCGCAACGTAGCAGCAAACCACGTTTGCCTGATCCACGCTCGTGCTGATAACGATATCGGCATTATGAGCCTTTGCTATTTCAAGCACCGCTTCCTTATCGAGGGTGCTTTCCATGATATGCTCATCGGCATACGGCTTGGCAGGCGGGTTTGCGCCGTAATCCACGAGCACGGTTTTGAATCCGCGCTCCTTTAGCTGACAGATAAGATCGATATGCGGAACCGTGCCGCCAAGAACAATAGCAGTTTTCATTTTACCTCCTCAAAGCATATCAATAAGCGCATCGAACGCCTCGGGATCGCAGAGCATGGAATCAACGCGATCGATCATCCTATCGCAATAGTCCTTATCCTTGCCCGCATATTCGGCCAACTGCCTGAACTTCAGCTCAAGCTCTTCCGCGCTCATCGGATTCTCGGGTTCACCCTTGGGGTAGGCCACCTTTTCGGAAAGAGTCTCCCCCGATCTAAGCTTTATAACGACCTGCGCGATTCGCTTTTGGGGCACGAGTGACGAGAATTCGGGATCCTCCTTGACCTCAACAAGCTTCGTGAGCGCAAGTATGCGTTCGTTTGCGGCGGCGGATTCGGTCATGGCCTCTATGCCGCCCGTTCCCAAAACTATGGCCGCAGCAACGCTGTACGGGATGCTCATTTTTGCGGAGCCAACACTCGGTATTTCCGTGTGGTCATGCCCGAACACGGCAAGACCGTAGGTGTTCACGGTTATGCTTTCGATATCATCCGCTTCTATGCTTCTTTGCAGTGTCAAAGCAGCCTCTACAGCCGAATGGCAATGCCTGCATGAAGCATACGGCTTTTTGTAGATGCCGAGAATGGCATATTTATTGCTGCTGCGATCGAAGGCTTCGGCTTTAAACTCGTCGGCCATAACCTTAACGATACCTCGCTTGCCGCCTATGGGATCCATTGGTCCCGCGAAGCCGCTTGCTCCTATCAGAGCTGCGGTGATTGCATTCTGAGCCGCTTTTCCTGCGTTGAACGGCTTAAGCTCGGAAGAATCCTCTATCATCTCGAGCAGACCCGCCGCGCTTGCCGCCGCCGCCGCGACAGTGTTTGAAATGCCCTGCTCGCTCAGCCCCATCGCCACAGCTGCGGCCGCTGCGGCTCCGATGCAGCCGCAAGTGCCCGTTGCGTGCTGACCACGCTTTTTATGGCTCGGCTGGATAGCCATTGCAAGCCGAAGCGCCGTCTCATAGCCAACAAGAGCGGCTCTCAGAAACAGCTTCGGCTCGATTCTATAGGGCTTGTAAAGCGAAAGCAGCGCGGAAAAAACGGGCGCACCGAGATGGATCATCCCGAAGCGGCTGCCGTCGTCAAGATCGAAATAATGAGCGGAAATGCCGTTCAAAAGAGCAGCGTTCTCCATGCCCG
The DNA here is from genome assembly GCA_017395105.1 of Clostridia bacterium. GTDB lineage: Bacteria > Bacillota > Clostridia > Christensenellales > CAG-138 > PeH17. The sequence continues at coordinate 11,084 of JAFPWD010000050.1, read as the reverse complement.
CGGAGGTCTGCATGCCTATCACGGGCGCTGCGTGGGCTTCATCGGGAAGTGCCGAAAGAAAAGCTCCGAGTTTAGCCTTGAGCTCGTGTGCGCCTGCAAGGGCAACCCCAAGGTAATCGAGCAGGCAGCCCTTCACCACGGAGTATATCTCATCGGGTATGGGCTCTTTGCTGAGCTGCGCAACAAGCTCTGTTATCAACGAGGTTTCGCTCATCTGCTTCTCCTTCCGATCGTTCAACGATAAATCCCTTTATTCATAATTCTGCATGCGATGGCATTCCGATCGCCGTTTGCCTTTTAAATAAACTTCGACCCGGCAATAGCCTCAAGCTCGCCCTTGTCGAACAGGGCGATATTTCTGAACGCATCGCGTATCATCGCACTGAAGGCATCGTGGGTAACGCCCGCAATATGCGGAGTCAGTATGGCGTTTTCCGAAGCCTTGAGCGGATAATCCTCGGCTATGGGCTCGCTTTCGTGCACGTCCATACCCACGAAGGCCAGCTTTCCCGAAGCAAGGGCTGCTGCGGTATCCGCCGCATTCACTATGCCGCCGCGCGCGGTATTTATGATTATCGCGCCGTCCTTCATCATCGCAATACGATCGGCATTGATAAGATCGCGTGTTTCATCGGTCAGCGCGCAGTTTATCGAAATGATATCGGCAACGCCGATCAGCTCCTCTATCGAAACAAACTGCATGCAGTTTTCGCATTCATATTCCTCGCTCTCTCGGAACAGGTTGTAATACAGGATATGAACTCCGAACGGCTTGAGCAGCGCAACAAGGCGCTTGGCTATATTCCCCATTCCGATGATGCCGACGGTTTTTCCATGCAGCTCATAGGTTTGAACGCCCTGCTCCTGCTTTTTCCAAACTCCGGCCTTTGTGTTTGCATTGATAACGGTCAGCTTCCTGAGGCATGCAAGCATCAAAAGCAGAGCGTGCTCCGCAACGCTTTGGGCATTTATGCCTTGGTTTACGTAAAGCGGGATGGAGCTTGTTTTTAAGTACTCAAGATCGATCGAATCGAGCCCAACGCCGGTGCGCTGGATCATCTTAAGCTTCTTTGCAAGGCTCAGCACCTCGCCGTCAAGCTTCAGCCTGCCGCTTGCAAGGATATAATCGGCATCCTGAACCTGCTCCATCAGCGCCTCCCTCGTGTTTGCCGAAACAGTCTCCACGCAGAAGCCCTCGGGAGCAAGACCGAAAACTATCTCTCTCGGCGCGCCGGTATAATTATTTGTAATAAGTATTTTTTTCATATTCATCTCTTTATCAAAGCCCTTATGCCCAGGCTTCGCTGCTTTAACCAGTTTTTTAGCCTGTGTTTTGTAATTATGTCGTGATACTTTCTGTTGGTATCCTTATCAAGCTGACGGAGCATGGCGTTTACCCGCTTAAAGGTTGCCTTCTTTTTCGCAATGTTATTGCGATTTGCCTGTGTCCAAGAACCATGCACGTTTTTTCTGTATGCGGACATCTCCTCGGCAATATAAAGCATTCCTCCGCGCAGCGAGCCGAGCACCTGCATGGTATAATCTATCTTGATGATCGATCTGAATTTCGGCTCGTTTTCGAGGACGGAGGCGCGGAAAAACAGCGAATTCGTCATAACGAATGCTCCGCCGCCCGCAATAACGTCCCTCGTTGGAATGATGCCGGTCTCATTAAGGCGCATCGATCGACCGCAGGGCTTGTTCGTCCTCGCATCGATCAGAACCGAGCCATGGGAGCACATATCAACTTCCGGATGCTGCTCCATTAGGTCGTACTGCTTTTGGAGCTTTAAGGGATCCGTCCAATAATCATCGCCCTCGCAAAACGCATAGTACTTGCCTTTAGCTCTTGAATACTGGAACTTTTTGGTTATTCCGCCGCCCTTTTGATACTGATTCTCGGTTTGATAGATCGGCTTTATAAGCTCCGGATATTTTTTTTCGTATTCGCGGATGATATCGGCCGTGCCATCGGTAGAGGCATCGTCATGAACAAGCACCTCAAACTTGAAGCTTGTGCGCTGCATAACGAAGCTTTCGAGGGTCTGTGCGATGTACTTTTCATGGTTGTAAGCATTGCATATAACGCTTACTTCTACGTTGTCGATCATAACTATACTCCACCTGAACATTCAACGCCGAGCTTTCTTCGGCGCTGTGCGAATCGCAGCAAATTGATCCGCAGCGCCGAAGCCGGCAGACCCGGAGCGGCCGCCAAGCGTTCGCCCATAATTGTACGATTCGGTATTTAATAATTATATCACAAGCAAACTTCAATTGCAATAACGCCGGCGCGGGAGGTGTCTGTGTTCCGGTCGATTATTATTACACGCAGGCAGCGAGCGTGCGCATTCCGCAGCTTTTTTAAAAAAATGTCCTTTATGAAAAAAACATTGCAAAATTCGGATAACAGTGATACAATATAGCAAATCTATGATTTTAGGATAGTACTGTTATGCTGTTGAAGCTCTTGCGCGAGCCGTTTCTGCTTTACGAAACGTTGGGAATGGTTTGCATGTATTACACTAAAAGATCGTTCATCAAGATCGCCGAGAATCTGATCGGAAAATTTGGCGAGCTTCTTTCGCTTGAGCAGATCGAGGAGCTGCGCACCAATGCCATGCTCATCGAGCAGTTTACCTATGATGTTTGTTCAGATATGGATCTTGATGCACCCGATATCAAGTTCTTTTTGAAGCCCTTTGATACCGGCAAGCCCGATGAAGCAAACTGCGTTGCGAAAATCTGCGTTCTTTCCTTCCGAAAACTTAGCGACACGGGCTTCTTTGAGCAGGTCGAGGGCACCAAGGAGCGCTGGAGAAAGCTCCAGGAGGAGGGCGTTGAGGTTGTCGACTTTTCCGGTGCCGGTATTTCCTTTGCCTGCACGAACGGCAAGCCGGTCCCCAATCTTTTCGAGCAGCTCTATTCCATGCAGTATCCGCACGATGCGAAGATGGATGCATTCCGTGTGCTCGATAATTTCGACTATTACATGGATAAGCTTGCCAATATCCTCCTGCCCTATGCAAACAGGCTGCGCGAAGGCATGCCTCGACTCATGCCGATCTATAAAAGCACGGCCGATATGTGGGAGCAAAGCTTCGCCAAAATGTCCGGCAATCAGCTTCTTGAGCTTATCAGAGTCGACCCCGCCAACATGATAACTTCCGAGACCGTTGCCGGAATCAGCCTTTTCTTCTTCAACGAGATAGGTTACGGCTATGAGCCCGGCACAAACGACAATATCTCGACCATGTATTTCGGCGCAGGCGTTTATCCCGAGTTCACCATGAAACATACCGAGAAGCGCGCCGATAAGCTCGCCGAGGTGATGAAGTCCTTCACCGATCCCATCAAGATCGATATTCTCTCCAGGCTCTTCCACGAGCCCGACTATTGCCTGAATATCGCCCAGAAGATGGAGCTGAACGCGGGCAACATGTCCAGGCATCTCACAGCGCTCTATGAAAACGGCATGCTTCTGAAGGAGAGGCGCAATCTGAGAACCTATTACAGCACGGATCTTCAGTCCATACTGCGCACCTTCTCCGATATTCAGAAGTATATCAAGGTCAATCAGCAACAATAGCCGGCGACTTATGAGATCGCCGCATCGACCGCAGAGGGATCGATCATGCGGCAGCGCAAAACTTAAATATACGCAAGGGTCTTGTTTTCTGAAATCAGCAGCTGACAAGCCCTTATGTTTTACTAAAACGGCTTTTGCACACCCGATGTGCGCGATCGACAGTTCCTTGAATCATCGCAGCGGTTCAAGCTTTAGAGTCTTCCTCGGTTCTTCACCGCATTCGCAAGCATCCTCGGCGGAAATAGCGCACCCCCTCCCCTTTTCAATAACGCGCTCTTGCGAGATATATTTTGAAAACCATAGTGACAAAGAGGATGAAATCTGTTATAATCAACTTTGTGCCAATGTGGCTCAGTTGGTAGAGCAGCGCATTCGTAATGCGCGGGTCAAGGGTTCGAGTCCCTTCATTGGCTCCATTCGGGGCGTAGCGCAGTTTGGTAGCGCGTTTGGTTCGGGACCAAAAGGCCGTGGGTTCAAATCCCGTCGCCCCGACCAAAAATTGCAGCGATCTCATTATGATTTCGCTGCTTTTTTGTTGCTAAATTGCTTTTAATTTCCGAATACACTCCTGTGATTGTTGATATTTTTATAAAGCAAATGACAATATTAAATGACAATGCTCTTTCGGATGTATTTTCATAAATTCTTTTTCGGTTTGTTCATTATGTCCGCATAAAAACCCCTTTTTTCATTAAAAATGTGTGAAACTTTTGGACTATAATTCAGGCAAGACTTAACATTAAAAATACTGTGTTGTACTAGAAAAAAGTTGATTGAGTTCACAGGTCGAAATTATCCAATGGCGTAGTTCAAAATGCCCGAAAATGAGCAAATAGGCAATTTCGGTGCAAATAAAGAGGCTTCACAGTTCCTCTTGTGAAACCTCTTTCGGGGAATTCTTCTATGCTGTTTCAGCATTCATATTTCATCTCTGAGAGCTTGTCCAGATGTCCGTTAAGCGATTCTATCGCCTCATCGGTCTTGAACTTCGAGAGATGCGTGTATATGTTCAGAGTGACTTCGATATCGGAATGCCCAAGAAACATCTGTGCCGATTTGATATCCACATTCGCATCGAAAAGCATCGTAGCGTAAGTGTGTCTGAGCTGATGTGCCGTGAACTTTTCGATTACCCAAACCGTCTTTGTCTTGCGGCTGTTGCCGGTGATCCCACCTGCACACTCGTTTAAATGGAACATATAGGACTCCCATGCCCTTTTATATGCCACCTCGGTCATTGGAGAGTTCCTTGCCGATGAACAGACAAGTCCCTTGGGTTTTCTGACTTCTATCAGCACTGGCAACAGAATGTTGGGAATAGGTATCTCCCGTTTGCCTGCTTTGGTCTTTGGAGTTTTAACCTTGCTTTGATTCTTGAGCATACTCAGCGATTTGCTTATGCGCATGGTTCGTTTCTCAAGGTCTATGTCCTCCCACTTTAGCGCAAGCAATTCACCTTTCCTTATGCCTGTGTAGAGCATGATCATGGCGGCCGCTCCCATTCGATTACCGCGCCAGTGTTCGTTCACAAGTTTGAATTGTTCGGGCGTGATCGGAAGCCTTTCCTTCGCCTCGATCACTGGAACCTTTACTCCCTGAAATGGGTTGCGCAGAATCAGATCGGAATCAACCGCAACCGCCATAATCCTCGTTGCGGTTTGCTTGATGCCTTTCATGGTTCGAGTGGAATATCCGCTCTTTGCCATGCCGCTGATAATGGTCTGCAAGTGTATCTGCCGAAGGTCCTTAACGTTGAGAAGTCCGATTGACGGCAGAATGTGCTTGCTTATGATCAACTCCTGCGTGTACCTCCATCGCTCATTCGCAATAGGGTTGTACTGATCGAGCCAGATATAGGCAAGCTCCTTGAATGTCATGCCCTTTTCCCAAACAGCAAGCCCGTTGTTGAGGTCCTGTGTGATCTCAATGTACTTCATCTCAAGCTCTTTCTTTGTTTTGCCATATAGCGTTTTGCGCATATAGCTGCCATCTTCCTTGCGGCCTAACACGATGTTCTTCTGGTATAGGCCGCGAACCTTGTTGCTTCCGGTTGCCATGGTGATTTCTCCTTTCGGTGAGTATAATTTATGGTCATTATGATGATAGCGTATCGACAGTGAATGTTTGAGGATGTCAACGCAGCTTTCATCTCTTTTTCACTTGCTCATGCGTCTTCAGCCAATCGAAAAGCTTATCTTTCTGAACCAAGCGCCTTTTCCCGATAACGATAGTCGGAAAATCATTTGCCTGCAGAAGGTAGTACACATTGGTTCGTGACAGTCCGAGCAGACGGATAAGGTCATTTGCATCAAGCAAAAGAGGTATCTCATCATAACTGCAGTATCTGGATTCGGTCGATACAGAGTTGTTTTCATTGTAATTTTTATTCACGGTGCAGTACCTCCAGGCAGTTTTTATAGAGCATCTCACGAATCGATCGAAGCCTTCTTGATAACGTTGCCGGAGAAAGGCCGCACTCGTCGCTGCATTGTTCAATCGTAAGCCCATTTATGATGATTGAAGTTGCGATTATCCTTTCAACACCTCCTAACAGATCGATTTGCTCTTTCACGATCTTATCAATCTGTTCCGAGGGGAATTCTTCAATTCTTTTCAAATACAGTTCTTCCGGTGATTGACTTGTTAGCTCCAAAGGAACATTTATGCCCCATTCGTGTGACTCGCTCTTTTCCGTCAGTTCTTCTAATGTTCACCGCGTTACCGATGCAAACGGCGTTATCGACATCGCGGATCTGCAGCCCGGCACCTACACCGTGACCGAGGATGAATCCGAGCTTTACGCACCTCAGCCTCCGCAGACCGTAACCGTTTCCTAGACTGCGAACATCATCTCAACGCTCGCGCGCCCGAGGAACTTCTGCGCTGATTTTATGTCAATCCTGTATTTACGGTAGTTGCTCGCTCTGATGCTTTCAATAATACCTTGCCTTGCTGAGATCGAAAACCAGTATCGCCTTTATCAAGGTTGAAACTATTTCATACTTGCCTTTTTTCGACCTTTAGTTAAACGAAAAGCAGGTTTCGTGAGCATTTCCAATTGACCTTTAACCGTGGAACGCTAATGATTTATCTGCGCTTATTTTTATGCGTATCGAATTTTATGCACTGATAATAACGTAGAAACACCGTCTTTTTCGTTGACTGTCATGCGGCACTTTAGGTAATTATCAAAATCATATTGACCGAACACTATGAAATCTGGTATTATAGCAGGGAAGAAAAACCGATTGGAGGTTATAACATGAAAAGGCTGACCGCAGGGGCTCTTGTCCTGTTCATTATCACGATGCTGATCCTTCCGTGCCAGGCGATTTCGCTTGAGTCGGCTGTGCCTTCGAAAAGCGGGCTTACTGTTGAGGCACTACTGTCTTTCAGCGGGAGGCTGGGAGACATGATCGAACGGTACTCGGATATCGTCGCAAAAGGTGATCCGGAGGATCCGTATAATACTGCAAGGCTTATTGTCAAGGCATCAGGCGAGATCGATACCGGCGGCGCGCTCGGCTTCATTGACGGCTGGAACGGAAGAATCTGTATTCAGTATGCCTCAGCGGAAGAGGCAGAGAGAGCGGCCGCACGTCTGAAGCTCGATCACGCTGTCAAATATGCGGTTCCGGATACCGAATACAGGGTGGAATTCGGAAATACCAGCGGATCTCCTTTAGCAGTCGGCGAATTCAATTCCTGGGGCTACGGTGAGGAACACGTCGATATGGCGGCTCTGCAGGAAAGAGTGCTTTCAAAGTATGGCGGAGAGATCGACAACCTGCCGGAGATCATCGTTGCCGTGTGCGATTCCGGCGTAAACATTTCGCATGAGTTCCTGACGGGACGGACCGTTCCGGGGTACGATTTCGTGAATGGCGATAACAACCCTGCGGACGGCTTCGGGCACGGCACCTTCTGCGCCGGAGTGGTCGCAGACGGAACGCTGCCGAACGTGAAGATAATGCCGCTCAAGTGCATTTCCGACAACGGGTCTTTCTCAACGAGCGATGTTGTGAGCGCCGTCGAGTACGCGTATCTTCACGGCTGCGCGGCGGCGAATCTGAGCCTGATCGAATACAATCCCTATGTTGAGGAGCTGTATGAAGAGGTCATAAACGAGGCGGCGGATGCGGGAATGGTCTGTTGCGTGGCTTCCGGGAACTGGAGCCAGGACGCCTCAAACTTCGTTCCCGTCAAGATCGAACGTGCATTCACCGTTGCGGCGCATGACGCCGGACACGGGATGTGGCCGCTGTCGAACACCGGTGATTGCGTGGACATAACCGCGCCGGGCGTTGACATCCTGAGCACGACAAATAACGGCGGCATGGACACTCAGAGCGGAACGAGCTTCGCCGCCCCGCACGCCGCGGCATGCTGCGCTATGATAAAGACCTACGATCCGGAGCTGAGCGCCGACAGCATTATGGAGCTGCTCAAAGCAAGCGCGATCGACGAAGGCTATACGGGCGGCGGTACGGGAAGGCTGTACGTCGGCTCGCTCTTTGCAGACGGACCGCAGATGCCCGTCCCGGGCGACGTGGACGGCAGCGGTTCCGTGACCGTGAGCGATGCGCTGCTGTGTCTTCGCTGCACAATGGGTATTCTCCCGCTTGAAGGCATGGCACTCACTGCCGCCGACGTCGATCAAAACGGCAGTATCGATGTTGCCGACGCTCTGCTTATCCTCCGCTTCTCAATGGGCCTCAGTACGATGTTATGATATACAGGGAAGGAGCGTACACGCTATGAAAAGAGCACTGACATTAATAATCGCGTTTTTATTGCTTGCTGTCTGCATTCCCTCAGGCGCTTTCTCGATCGAATGCAGCCCGGATGCCGAGCTGCTGCGCTTCAACGCGGACGTGGTTCGGATCGTAAAAGAATACTCATACATCGGCGAAAAGGACGGCGAAGCCTATTCCACGGCGAGAATAATCGTCGGCTGCGAAGATATGCTTGAGCTCAGCGGCGCGCTTGCGCATGCCCGCGGCTGTGGCAGATATTTGATTCAGTATCGCACGCCAGAGGAAGCGAAAGCTGCAGCCGAGCATTTCAAAACGCTGAGCTGCGTTGGGTATGTCGTTCCCGACGCGCCGGTCGCTTTCGACTGCTCCGTAGGAGAATTCGATTCGGCGCGCCAGCAGCCCGGAGTTAACGGCTTCAAATCCTGGGGCTTCGGCGAAAACTATATGAACGCCTTCGCCTATAACGAATGGCTTCTTGAATCTGTCGGAGGAAATGCCGACGCACTTCCGGAGATCATCGTTGCCGTGATCGACACCGGGCTTGAGTACGATCATCCTTTCTTTGAGGGAAGGACGGTTCCCGGCTGGGATTTCGGAGACAACGACGGTGACACAGGAGGCGGCTTCTACCACGGCACGCATGTTGCCGGCACGGTCGTCGACGGCACTTTGCCGAACGTCAAGATAATGGGCCTCAAGTGCACGGATGATTACGGCGGAGCCATGACCTCCGTTATCATAAACTGCATCCAATACGCCTATCAGCACGGCGCACACGTTGCGAACGTCAGCATGGGCGAGTACTTTTCCGAGACCGTGGACGCTTACGCGAGCGTGATCAACGCTGCCGCGAACGCGGGCATGGTGACCTGCGTCGCCTCGGGCAACGATAATTTGAACGTTTCATATTGCTGTCCCGCATGTATAGAAAGGGCTTTCACCGTGGCGGCGCATGACCGCGATTTCAATATGTGGTCCGGCTCCAACTACGGGGATTTCGTGGACGTCACGGCGCCGGGCGTGGATATCGTGAGCGCGATGCCAAACGGCGGTTATCAGGCGCAGACGGGCACCAGCATGGCATCGCCCCACGCAGCGGCAGCCTGCGCGATGCTGAAAAGCCGTGATCCGGAAATGAGCGCGGACGAAATCATGAGTGCGATAAAAAACGCCGCCGTCGATCGCGGGATCGCGGGCGGCGGAACGGGCGTGCTCTGTATGACGGCGCTTATCGGAGAAATTACGATCATTCCCGGCGACGCCGATGGCAGCGGATCCGTGGACGTCGCGGACGCTTTATTGGCGCTGCGTTATTCGATGGGCTTGATCGACGCAGCCCAAATAATTATCTCTGCCGCAGATATAAATCAAGACGGGACGGTGACCGTGTCCGACGCCATTATTATCCTGAGAAAGGCAATGGGCTTCGAAGCTTCAACGCTTGGTATTCGTTGCGAAATAATCCCTGAAGCTCTTTTCAAGGGCAAGTATGCCTTTCATATTTGCCCTGAAATAGCTTTTACCTCCTTCAAAATAGCTTTCCGCCAGTCCGCTTAAAACGAGCTTAGTCATATGATATGAGACCGTTGGTGCGGTTACGGAAAACTTCTCCACAAGCTCCTGACCGTACATGGGGCGCTCGCTGATGCACTTGAGCATTTCAAGGCGCGTTGCATCGGACAGCAGCTTGAACATGGCGGAAAGATGCTCGCTCTCGCTTCCTTGAAGGAGGATACGGCTCAGCTCGACAACACCGATTCCGACATAGATGTCCATCGAATCGAATATCCCGTCGCGGATATTCACCGTGTGCGGCGCAAGCACGCTTATATGCGCGATGTGGCTGCCCGTATCGTTCAGGTGGAAGCTGTGATTGCTTATCATATAGGCTGCAAGACCGCCCGCAGCCTCAAATCTTGATGCTTGTTCAAGCGCCGCCGCTTCATATACGGCGGTGCTTTTTTCGATCGTTTCAACCGCAGGGCGCAGCAGCTCCGCAAGCCTTTTTATATGCTCAGCGAAATGATCGTACAGCTCATGGAGCTTGATCCGCGTGAGAGAATTGAGCCTGCTTACTGAAAGGGCTTCGGTGATACAGCCCTTTTTGCCCGCATCGGCAAGCAGCGCTTTGACGCCTGTATCCTCAAGATCGAACATATAGCTTAAAAACAGCTTATCCTTTTGGGCGGGAGATAGCGCAAGCCGCTTTTCGATCGCTTCATCAAGGCTCTGCGGGGAGAGTGAGAGCCCGGCCGAATAGCCCAGAAGCATGCCCGCTGCGTTCCACAGAGGCTGAGAATTGCCTTCCGTCGATCTGTCGAGTCCGAAAAAGAACTCACATTCCTGGTCCATATTCGGAATAGCCGCATCAAGCAGACGCTCCAGCTCCAGAGAAGGAGCAAGTATCTGCTCAAGCTGCTTTTTCAGTTCCGGATGCTTGGAAGCGAGCGCTTCGTAATACTCTTTGACGGTCGTCTTTGCGACCCGATTTGTGAAATACACTATCGCATCATCAAGGGTATAATAGTAATCGATCATTTTACACCACCGATTGTTTGGATACATAATAAGATAGCATACCTAAATCCCAAAGTCAACGAAAATAATGTATTTGCACACGGAAATCAATTTTGGTTTTGACCCAACACCTTCAGAATATTCGCAGGCTCCAAGAGGCAATCGAACATGATTTTGGACAGAGCTTTTTTGGAGCCGGCTGTGGATTTATACTGTTTTAT
>JAFPWD010000049.1 GCA_017395105.1 Clostridia bacterium | reverse complement strand
TCGGCGATCATCTGAAGCCCCGAGAGCACCGCATCATAGGTTGCGGTGCTGCCTGAAGCGCGCAGCGCCTTGACCTCGCCGGAGAAATACGCCCTCTGCTTATCGTCGAAGGGCTTGATGTCCAGATGCTTCACAACGTCGTCCGAATAGCTCACAAGGCCGATGTAGCTGTCGGAGCTTATATAGGCGGAGCTTGCGATAAGCGAGCTTTTGAGCTCGGATATCGGAGTGCCGCTCATGGAACCCGAGGTGTCGGCAACGAACACGGCCACGGTGGGAATGCCGCCGTTCTTATTCTTCTTCCAGAGCGCCTGCGCCTCAAGATAGCCGTTGCCGTCCAAGCCGGGCTCCTGACCTGCGTATTCGTTGTGGCGGTTGAAGCCCTTTTCGGTGCCGAGCTGCTGGTTCTCATTCCTCATGCAGTAGTCGATGAAAAGCTGCGCCGCCTCGCGCTTCTCCTCGCTTACGTACTCGAAGGTGAACACGGGATGGTCATGGCGGATGCCCTCGGGAATGTAGATATAGTTCGAGAGCGCCTTGGTGAGGATGTATGCCTGCTCCTCCATAACCATTGCATCGATAATGCCCTTTGCCGCCTTGTTGCGAAGCACAGCGGTGGTATACGCCACGGGGGGCGACTTGCGCTGATACTCAAGCAGCTTATCCGAGGCGGTCTGCGAAAGCGGATTGGTTTCATCAAACGCCTTGAGGATCATAGTGAGCATGTTGAGACCCGTGCTCGAGGTGTAGGGATTGGTGTATGCAAAGTTCAGATCGCCCGCGAGCGTGGCCTCGATAACGGTTTTCATATTCGCTTCGCCGTATTTGGCAATGAAATCATCATAAACCTTGTTGTTTATGAGTATGCCCGCGGTGTTGCCGAGAAGGCGCTCGGTCATCGTTATGGTGCGAATGCCCGAGGCATCGAGCATCTTGCCCCATGCGGCATGGCTCGGTATGTAAAGATCGGGCTGATAGGCCCCGGCGCGCATATAGGTTACGACCTCGCCGCCGGTGATCTTGCGGATGGAAACGGAAACGCTCTTGCCGTTTACGGTGAAGCCCTCGCGATTGAATTTTGCGGCAACCACGTTGCCCCAGTCATCGGGCGCGTTTTCATCGGAAAGCTCGGTATCCGCCGCGATCTCGATATCGATCTGCCCCGTACCCTTGGTGGTGAGCGGGAAAACGCTTATATCGGAGAGCGCATCCGCCTCGGTGAGATCATCCGAGTACACGTCCAGCACCGGGGAGGATACCGTGGAGAGCTCCACCTTCTTCATGAGCGCGTTCAGCTCGGTGATCGCCTCATCGTAGGTAAGCTTGTTTTGGCCGTTCTTATACTTGGTGCAGCCCGCAACGGATGCAAGCAGCATTGCAGCAATCAGAATAAATACTGTGAATTTACGCATTGTTTTTCTCCTTTTCTTTTTGTTGTTCGATGTTTTGACTATCTGGTTTTTATCCCGAGAAATTCCCAGTGGAAATTTCCACCTCAACTATTCACTGTTCATCGTTCATTACTCAATTCGGGCGTTCCCTCACTCCGCATCGCTTATCGACTCGAGTATCGTCCTCTTATAGATATCCAGCTTCTCGGCGCCGCTGTTGTCGTCGCCCTGCTTATTAAGGAAATCGGTTATCGCAAAGAGGAATTCCTTAACGTTGTTCAGCTGAGCCTCGTTTGAATCGCGTGTTTCTTTAAGAAGCTCCTGCATCTTTTGAACGTCCTCCGCGCTGTCGGTCTCGTACACCACGAAGCAGTTTAGAACCTTGCGCACCTTGCGCAGGATGCTCTGCTCCACGCTTTCAAGAACGCCGTTCGTGTCGTCCAGATAATCCGCACCGTTGTTTGTAAGAAGGCGGCCGAGCTTTGCCTGATAGCCGTTCATTTCGTCCATCTGGCGCAGGATATCGCTCATAAGCGCGGGGATCTCGGTGGTGGTCATCCTTCCCCAGGCCTCGTTCAGCCAACTCTTCATGCGTTCGAAGATAACTTCATCCTTGAGGGGGCCTTTGACGTTCAGCTTCGCCTTGGCGCTGCGCTCCTCTATCTCCTTCCTTCTTTTGAGTTCCTCGAGCTCCTTTGCGGTGCGGTCTCGGTCCTTTTGCTCGCCCGCGATGCGAACCGAGCTGATTATAAGGCTTATTATAAGCCAGCCTGCCGCCGCTCCCGCGATATAGGACAGCGCCCTGTCGTACACCTTGAAGGTGTTCGTGCCGTAGTTTTGAAGGATCCATTCCTTCGATGCGTTCACTATCAGCAGCGCCGCCGCAGCAGCTGCGGCAAGCAGGATCCAGCCGATATTCTTCTTAACGATCTTTCCGAGCATTTTTCTTTATCCTTTCTCCGAGCTTCAAGGACTCGGCAAGAAGCTCCATTTGCTTTGCTTCATCAAGCGCGCTTTCGCTGCGCATAAAGCTTTCAAGAAGCGAAGCAAGCGTGCTTCTTTGAAGCTCGATGAGCTGTTTATTCTGAAGGCACAGGCTCCTTGTTACAGCAGCGTTCCCTGTTTCGGGAAGCTTGGTGTAGAGCTCTGTAAGCTCCTCGTCCATGGCGCGGCAGCGGTTCAAAAGCAGCCTGCATCTGAAAATGACCCCGGCATCGCCGGGCTCGATGCGGCTTGCGAGCACCTCGCCGATCGCCTTCTGCACGGTGAGGATATCCTCCCCCACCGCCTTTATTTTTCTTTGTGTTGTTCGCAAGCTTCGCTCAAGCATATTGTCATCTCCAATGACTGTAGTATAATATAAAATTCCGCTCCCGTCAAGATATTTCAACCCCTCAATCGTGGCATTTCGGAAACATCGGTTTGTACGGATTTTTTCGTTCACCCGTTTATTCATATCTATATTCGCGTCCGGTATTATAAACGGCGATATGGATCACGACGAAGCTATGACCTTCATGCTATAGCTCTGCTCCGCAAGCGGCTGTTAAGCAATATATTTTTCGCACCCGTTGACAAAGCTGTCGACCGGTGTTATATTGTGTATAACCAATATGCACAATATTGTTGGTTCGAAAAGGAGGCGCAAACCATGTCCATTGCTCTTGAAACCAAGAACCTCTGCAAGACGTACCCCGGCCCCGGCGGCTTCGAGCTGAAGAATGTCGGCTTTTCCGTGCCGAGCGGCTATATCACCGGCTTTATTGGCCGAAACGGTGCGGGCAAAACCACCACGCTCAAGGTGATGCTCGGGCTTTCCCCGAGGGATTCGGGCGAGGTTTCACTCTTTTCCAAATCGATGCCGGAGCACGAAGCGGAATGCAAGCAGGATATCGGCGTTGTTTTCGGCGGCTTTTCATACCATGAAACGAAAAGGCTGCGGGCGGTAACGAGGGCGTTCAAGCGGTTCTATAAGAATTGGAGCGATGAAAAATACTGCGAACTGCTAAGGAAATTCGAGCTTGACGAGAATAAGCGCATCAAGGAGCTTTCTGCGGGAATGAAGGTCAAATACGCTCTCGCTCTCGCGCTTTCGCACGATGCGAGGCTGCTCATTCTCGACGAGCCCACCAGCGGGCTCGATCCCGTTTCGCGCGATGAGATAATCGATATCTTCCGCGAGTTTGTGGAGAGCGGTGAGAGAAGCATCCTGTTTTCAACGCATATCACCTCCGACCTTGATAAATGCGCCGACCATATCGTTTACATAAAGGACGGCGAGATCGCGATGACGGGCGACCGCGAGCAGATAATCGGCGGATATCGGCTCGTTCAGGGCGGAAGGGACGATATGAGCGAAGGTCTTCGCGCCGCGCTCATAGGCATCAAGGAAACGCCGTTCGGCTTCACGGGGCTTATCCGCGCAAGCGAGCTTTATCTTGCGGACGGTCTCAAAACCGCCAAGGCCGATATCGAATCCATAATGCTCTACACTGAAAAATACGAGCGCCATGAGGGATGAAGGGAGGAACCGAAATGTCTTTTTCCAACGTTAAAAACCTTATCCGAAAGGATCTCTCGCTTCTGCTGCACCCGACTGCGATCATGTTTTTCGTCCTTGCCTGCGGAATGATGTTCATTCCCGTTTATCCGCGTATAGTCGGTTTCTTCTACGTGCTTATCGCAATAATGAATATTTTCACGCTCGACGTGCAGGGAAGAGATCATGAATTCAGCGGGCTTCTGCCCGTTCAAAAGCGCGAGAGCGTGCTTGCAAGGGTATTGACCGTTTCGCTCTACGAGCTTACGCTTCTCGTGCTAACAGTACCCTGCGCATTCTTGGCAAGCCGATTCATCTCAAACACCGGGTTGGAGAACGCAGCGGGCATGAGGATCAATATTACCCTCTACGCGCTCGTGCTGCTCGGCTATGCCGTTTACAACATAATCGTAATCCCGGGCGCGTACCACAAGCAGTTCAAAGTCCAGTTCCGAAGCTTTTTGGGCATGCTGGCGTTTTCAGTTGTTTCATTCGGGATCGAAAACCTTGTTTGCAGACCTCATGGCGGAAAGCTGTTTTTGAACGGCACGTCCCGCGCCGAGCTTCTTCGCCAGCTTCCCATCCTTCTGGGTGCGCTCGCGGTGTTCGTGATCGTAAACGCTATCGCATACTTCATTGCCTCGCGCCGCTACGAAAATGCGGAGATATGATTCCCATGGAAATATCCCTTTCGATACTGAATACCTCCGATAAACCGATCTATCGCCAGCTCTACGAGCAGCTTGCGTTTCAGATCGTGACGGGAAAGCTTACAGGCGGCACTCCCCTGCCGCCCATTCGTGCGCTTGCAAGCAGCCTCGGGATAAGCGTTATCTCAATAAAGCGCGCCTGGGAAGAGCTTGAGCGCGACGGCTTCATAGTTACGATGGTCGGGCGCGGATGCTTCGTTTCCGAGCTTAACGAGGATGAGCGGTGCGAACGGCGGCTCGAGCTTGCGCTTTCGGAGCTAAAAGCGAGCTTTGCTTCGCTGAAGAGGCTTGAGATCACAGAGGATGAGCTTATCGCGCTTATTACGGATAATTATGAATTTTGATGTAAAAAATTCGGTGTTTTTTATTTGAAAAATCCGCGAATAGGCGTTATAATCTGTTTATAACCGTTTTAATAAGGAGGAAAGCAATGAAACGAACCATCACCGTTAAAGGCATCGGCACCGCGAAAACCAAGCCGGATCGCGTTGTGCTGAATATGACCATCGAAACCAAGGACAGGGAATACGAAAACGCTATCCGCACCGCGAACGGGCAGATCGCCGATCTTAACGCAGCACTTGAAGCTGTCGGCTATGAAAAAGGCTCGCTCAAAACGATGGACTTCAATATTCATACGAACTACGAGGATACGCGTGATGAAAACGGCATGTATCGCAGCGTTTTCGCGGGCTATAGGTGCTTCCATTCGCTGAAGCTCGAATTCGATTTCACAAACGAGAATCTTTCCAAAACGCTCTCCGCCATTGCTTCATGCGATGCAAAGCCGCAGTTCAACCTTTCCTTCACCGTTAAGGACACCGCTGCGATCAAGGAAAAGCTGCTCGAAAGCGCGGCGAAAAACGCGCGGCAGAGGGCGGAGATACTCTGCGCCGCCTCGGGCGTTTCGCTCGGGGAGCTTATCAATATAGATTACAACTGGGGCGACGTGAACCTGTTTTCCCCCACCAACTTCACGCGCGCAAAGAACGAGTCCGCCGCATTCGGCGCAAGCTTCGATGCGCAGCTTTCGCCGGACGATATCCGCTCGAGCGATTCGGTGACTTTTACCTGGGAGATATGCTCAAATAATGAATAGTGAATAATTGAATGTGGAAGCTCCTGCGGAGTTTTCCTAAAATAAATTAATTATTCTATCACAGGCTTGCGCCGTTCTCACTTTTAAAGCGGGAGCGGCGTTTTTTCTATTGAAACCGGCTTGCCGTCAACAAATTCAACTGTGAAGCCGAAGCCCGGCTCCGCCTTATAGTCGTAGCGCGTGCCTTTGCCGAAAAGCCTGCATAATACGCCGCCGATAACGCCGCTGTGGGTGATTATCACTGCATCCTCCCCCGCCGCTATGATCGGCTCAAGCGCAGCAAGCGCACGCTCGGTCACGGCGTTTCCGCTTTCGCCGTTCGGGCAGATATTAGCTTCATTATCGCCGGTTATCCACTCTTGAAAAGCTGGATCGTCCTTGAGCTGCTCGTATGAGCGCATCTCAAAATCGCCGCAGTCTATCTCGCGAAGATCGTGAAGGACTTCGTGCGGAATATCGCCATAGAGTATGCAAAAGGTCTGCTCCGTGCGAAGCATTCCGCTTGTGTAATATTTTTTTGCCTGAGGATAGGCGCAGTTCTGCTTGAGCACCTCGAGCGCCTTCATGCCCTCCGGAAGAAGCGGCAGATCGGTTTTTCCGTAGTAGAGCCCCTTTATATTGCCCTCGGTTTTGCCGTGGCGTATCATGGTCAGCTTCATTTGAGCACCTCCGCAAGGCCGCAGAATATGCGCGTTACCCTGTTTGCACGCGAAGCGAGCATGGAAAGGAGCCTGCCGTGCTCCTCGCGCCAAAGCCGCTCGAAGGCATCCATCGGCACTATTCCCGAGCCTATCTCGCGCGATATCACGACCGAGTTTTCGATGAACGGATCGAGCCTATCCAGCATTTCATCGGCGCTCATGCCCGCCTCCACGGCGCGGCGGCTCAGCGCCTCGAGGTGATAGAAGCAGCAAAAGGCGCATGAAGGAAAGCTCTGCGACAGATCGCAAAGCTCTGAAGCATCCAAGCCCTTTTCCTTAACAGCCCAAGTCAGCTTGCCCTGATACGCGCCGCCTATGATAAGCTCCATACCGTACTCCAAATTTATTAAAATTATTTTACAAGAACGAATACCGCTATGCCGAAAAGCTCGCCGAGCGTGAGCGCATAGCCCGAGATATCGCCGTTCATGCCGTCGAGATTTTTATATCCGCGAACCGCGAACAGGCAGTAGAACAGTGCCGAGGCGAGCGGTGCAAGGCCGTGCAAGCCGCAGAAAACGAGCGGAAGCGCGATCGAAGCCGCTATCATGAACGCCGGAAGCAGAATATGCTTTTTCGCGCTGTTTTTATCCATGTGCGCATACTGGCTGGTTTTCATCGGCTTTAGAAGCGTGACCGCCATCGAAGCGCAGGCGCGGGTGGCAACGGGTATCAGCGCGAGCGGCAGAAGCGCACGGAATGAGAGCACAGGCTCATTTGCGGAAAGAAACAGCGCGAACTGCGCGATCAGCAGCAGCACTATTGCGATAACGCCGAATGCGCCGATATGCGGGTCCTTGAGTATCCTTTGGCGGGTTTCGAGGTCTCGGCGCGAGAGGATCGCATCGCAAACGTCCGAATAGCCGTCGAGGTGCAGAAAGCCCGTCAGAAGAAACGGCAGCATCGCAAGCACGAATGCGGCTATAGGCTTTGGGCAGTAAAAGCGCCCGAGAAGGAACGCCGCAAGCGCCCAAAGTGCGCCTATAAGTATGCCTATGAGCGGCAGGCAGGCAAGCATCCTGCCCCGCGCTTTTTCATCCCATTTCGGAAACGGACATGGCACGGAGAGAAACATTCCCCATGCCATAAAGAAGGCGTAGAACCAAAGCTTCATAAGTTTTTCCCGTCAAAAAAGGGCAGCTTGCCCTTGTGGAGCTTGATATTTCCGCAAACGACCTCGCATACCGCATCGCAGCTTTCGGCAAGCCCGCGGCAGATATTCGCAAGTGCGCGGCGATAATTCTCGGTAGTTTCGTCAAATTTCATGCCGTCGCGAAAGATCTCATCGCAAACGAGCACGGTATGCTTTGCCGCGCCCATCAGAAGCTCAAGCTCCCGTGCGGCGCGCACTTCGGCCGTTTTATCCGGCTCGCTCAGATAGCCGCTTTTCGCCGTGCCGAACATTTCGTTTGCGGCGATGGCGGTTATGCTGTCGAACAGCACGGCGGCGTTTTTATCGAGCTTGGGAAGGAAGGCGCAGATGTTTACGGCGCATTCAACCGTTTCAAAGCCCCAGCCCTCACGCTCGAGGATATGTCTTTCGATGCGCGATCTGTCCTCGCCGTCGGTAGGCTCCATGGTTGCCCAGTAAACGGGCTTTGAGCCGTCCTCATCCGAAAGCGCTTTAATAAGGCGCTGCGCAAGCATGCTTTTGCCGCTCTTGCTTCCGCCGAGAAGAAGTATTTTCATAGCCGAAGGAGCCTTGTTATATCCCGCCGGATTTGCTTGCGGGATTTGATTGAGTTCGTATTTCATCGAGGTATTTATCGTCTATCAACGCTTCCTCGAAGGTGGCCATGCCGTTCATCACCGCACAGGCGGCGCGCATGAGCTGGAACGCGAGCGGGCAGCCGCTGCCCTCGCCAAGGCGCATGTCCAGCGCAAGAAGCGGCGAAAGCTCGAGCGCTCTTGAGGCGAGCACGTAGCCAAGCTCCCTTGAAGCATGGGAGAGGATCACGAAATCGCGCACCTCGGGGCAGAGGCGCACGGCGCAGAGCGCGGCAACGGTGGAAATAAACCCGTCCGCAACGGCGGGAATGCGCTCGCTTGCGCAGCCGAGGAATGCGCCCGTCATCGCGGCGATATCAAGACCGCCGACCTTTGAAATGATATCCACGGGATCGCGCGGATCGGGTGCGTTCCAATTAAGCGCATCGCGGATGACCTGAACCTTATTATAGAAAGCGGCATCGGTTAGTCCGCTTCCGCGCCCGGTTACGTTCGCAGGATCGGCGCCGATCATCGCGGCAAGCACCGCGGCGGAGGTGGTGGTGTTTCCAATGCCCATCTCGCCGATGCCGAGCGCGCTGATGCCGTCCTGCTTGGCTCTTTTGGCGGCACCCACGCCAACGCCTATTGCAGCCACAGCCTCCTCGCGCGTCATAGCGGCGCCGGTGCGGATATTGTTCGTTCCGCGCCTTATCTTGCGGTTGATTATTCCGTCAAATTCCTCGTCCGCATCGATGCCAACGTCTATTATGCGCGTTTCATCGCCGAAAAACTTTGCGAGTGCGGACATGCCGGTTTTATGCCGTGTCATATTGACAGCCTGCTTGAGCGTAACCTCCTTGGGCGTTACGGCAACGCCCTCGTCCACAACGCCGTTGTCGGCAACGAATACCGCTATTCTGCGCTTTTCAAGCTCGTTGTTGACCTTGCCCGTCATTCCCGCGATACGGACGGACAGTTCCTCGAGCCTGCCGAGGCTTCCCGGGGGCTTCGCAAGCTCGCTCTGCCGCCTTACGGCAAGCTCCAGCGCACTTTTTGAGGCAGGTTCGATCGATCTTATTAGGGATTTGAGTTCGTGTTCATTCATTTGATTCACCGGCTTTTATAATTAAAAGTATTCTTATTTATTCGCGCTCTTTTTGCCGATATAGCCCCTTTCGGTAAGGAAGCTGATCGAGGGAGCTGCGTTCATGTTTTCAAGGGTGAAGCTTGCCTTGGGGCAGGCTTCGAGCAGGGTGTCGAGAATATGCTCTATTCTGATAGAGCCCTCGCCGAGCGGCAGGTGCAGATCGTTTTCGCCGAGGTTGTCGTGGATATGCACGTGGAAAAGGCGCTTCGCCATCGGCGCTATCCACTCCTCGGGCGGCATTTTGGAAACGATGCAGTTCGCATGCCCGATATCGAGGCAAAGCCCGAGGCGGGGCGAGTTCACGCCGTCCGCAATTTGAACGAGCATTTCAGGCGTGGGCTCCATAACGTTTTCAAGCGCTATTATGAGCGTTTCGGGCGTTTTTTCGAGAAATTCCTTCCAAAACGCTATCGACTGGTTTACATAAGTTTCGGGATAGTAGACATACGGTATATAGCCGCCGTGTATCACAAGGCGGTTTATTCCAAGCTCCGCCGCGATCTGCGCCGATTGAAGATACCGAGTCATGGCAAGCTCTCTTGCCCTTGGATCGATCGCGCAGGCGGCAAGCTCCGCAAACGGCGCATGAAACCAGAACGAGGACGAGCCCGCCATCATTTTTCGGCATTTTTCGATATGCTCGCTGCGGTCGTTATCGATATAATACGCCCAACAAAATTCGGCGATCTCAACGCCGAAACCGTGCTCGCGCGCTATAAGAGCGCACCGCTCGTCTATTGAAGAAATATGCAGTTTTTCACCGAAAAGCAAGCGCGAAGCCATGCCGTTTCCCCCTTAAGCACACAATAAGGCATTTTACAAGGGAATAATAGCACAGTTTCCTTAAAAACTCAAGTATTTCGGCGAAAAAAAAGCGAATTGAGCAGGGTATTTTCAGCCGCTTAAAACTTATATAAACTCAAGAACTCAAACAGCGGGCAAAAATGCTTGCATTTTGGGCTCAAGCGTGATATAATGACGGGAGCAGTCAATCAATGAAAGGATAACTACCATGCCCGCTCTTAGAATCGCTATCAATATTCTTTTGATCGTTGTTTCGATCGTTCTTGTTGCTGTCATCCTTATGCAGGATGCGAAGACCGCAGGTCTCGGCAGCGCATTCGGCAACGACACTACCGCTCTCGGCCGCAGCCGCAGCGCGAAGGCTTCCAAGGAAGCAAAGCTTCAGAAGCTGACCATCATCCTTGGCGCAGCAGTCGGCATTCTCGCGCTTGTCCTTCTCATCCTCAGCTGAGAAAAACGCATCGATCTTCCGCGCGGTACCCGTGCTTTCGGGCACTGCGCTTTTTTCTATATAATCAACATTAAATCGTTTCGAGGTGGAAACAAATGCCCATCAAGCGCGGCGAAAAACAGCTTGCCGAAAACCGCAAGGCAAGGCACGAATACTTTATCGAGCAAACCTATGAATGCGGACTTGCGCTCGTTGGAACCGAGGTCAAGAGCATCCGCATGGGCAAGGTCAATATCAAGGACTCCTACGCCAAGATCAAAAACGGCGAGGCGTTCGTCGTCGGTATGCACGTTTCGCCCTACGAAAAGGGCAATATCTTCAACCGCGATCCGTTCCGCGAAAGAAAGCTGCTGCTTCATAAGCGCGAGATACTAAAGCTCGGCTCGCTCTCCCAGGCGGACGGCTACAGCCTCATTCCCCTGCGCATCTATTTGAAGGATGGCAGGGTGAAGCTTGAGCTTGCCGTTGCAAAGGGCAAGAAGCTCTACGATAAGCGCCATGCCATCGCAGAGCGCGATGCAAAGCGCAGCATGGACAGGCGAAACGCGGATATGATGTAAAGATTCTTCCAAACGAAATACCGCCTCTCGGCTTGAGGGGCGGTATTGTTATGCTTATTCTCGATTTACCAGTCCATGCGCTGCTTGCTCTTCGGCGCGTTTTCGAAGAATTCGTATTCGTATTTGATGATCGACTGTTTTCCGCCCTCCAAATCAAATGAAATTATCTCAATGCGGTTTCCGTTTTCATCGTACACGAATTCACTCCAACCGTACAGCACTTCCTCATTAGCGGAGCCGTCCTCCACAGCTAAGAAGCCGTTCGCCTTGACCGCGATGCCGTTTGCATCGTATTCGTAAACCAATACCGAGCTGGGCATACCTTCGTTGAAGATGCGCTCCTCGATCAGTTTCCCTTCTTCATCATATTTCTTTTCGCGTCTGAAGACAATGCTGTTGTCGCTTTCATAGTACTTATAACTCGTTTCTCTTCCGCTTTCATCGTATTCATGTTCGATGCGCGTATCCATTCTTCCGTCCGCTTTGTATGTAGTTTCAACAAGCACGTTTCCGTTTTCATCATAGCGGATGCTGCCCATGGATGAAACGGTACCGTTCTCTTTTGAAGCAGTCCAGCTGCAATAGTTTCCGGCATCGTCATACTTGTATTCATAAGTCGAAACGGAGCTGCCGTCGATTACTCTGCGAATGAGTTCCCTGCCCTTCTCGTCATATTCGCTTTCATAGCGATAGATAGTTCTATCCGTCAAGGAATATGTTTGTTTTATGTTGTTGCCGCACTCGTCATATTCATATTCATGCCGCGACTGCGCGTTTCCTTCGCTGCCGTAGCGCACTTCCCTGACCATAAGCCATGCGCCCTTCTCCTCTTTGGAACCGCCGATCAAACCGCAAGCCGAACTCAACAGCATTATCAAGCACATACCGGCAGCGAAAACAGCTTGTAGCAGCCTCTTCATTTTTATTCTTTCCTTTCATTTTCGGTTTCCACGCGCACTCTGTCGCGGCCTTGCGAATACTTCGGATAATAGCGATACAGCGTACACACCATGCCGCCGTTGGAGAGTTTTCTTCGTTTATCGGCACGCTGACCGTACACGCGCTCAAACTCGGGGTGCGAGGCGATGATATTCACGCTCCAGCCGTCGAGGCGCGAAAAGACTTCGTGCATACCGCGATAGAGCTTTTCCGCATCGCGCTTTTCCATCAAGCGCTCGCCGTAAGGCGGGTTGCAGCACAGCACGCCGCCGGTTCGTTTTTCCTCAAGATCGAGCACGGAAGCCACGCGCCAATCGAGCATCACTCCCGCCTTCTTCGCGTGCTTTTTGCAAAGGTCGATGGAATGGGCATCTATATCCGAGCCGGTTATATCGAAGGGAGTGTTTTTAACGCAGTCCCTCGCCCTCTCGCGGGCAAGCTCAAAGGCGTTTTCGCGTATGAAATGCCAATCCTCGGCGGCAAAGCTTCTGTTCAAGCCAACGGCGGTATTCGTGGCGATCATCGCCGCCTCGATCGGCATCGTGCCCGAGCCGCACATGGGATCGATAAAAGGGCGCTCCGCTCTGTACCCCGAGAGCAGCACTATCGCCGCGCCGAGGGTCTCGGATATGGGAGCGGGCACGTTATAGGTGCGATACCCGCGCCGCGAAAGCCCCGCGCCGCAGCAGTCGAGCGCGACCGTCACAACATCGCGCAGTATGCCTATCTCAATTATGATGCGCTTGCCGTTTTCGGGAAGTATCTTTATTCCGTAGGCTGCGGAGAGCGAATCGACTATCGCTTTTTTCGAGATGCGCTGGCAGTCCGAAACTGAAAAGAGCTTGCTTTTCGCAGATTTTCCGGTTACGTGGATAAAGTTATTTTTATTGATGTAGTTCTTCCACTCGATAGCGCGAACGCCCTCATAGAGCTGCTCGAAGCTTTTGGCTTCAAACGAGCCCACCTGCATCAGAACGCGCTCCGCCGTGCGAAGATAGGTCAGCGCCACCGCCATATCGGTGAAGCTGCCCGAAAAATCCACGCGCGCATCATGAACGGCCGTTACCTCTATGCCAAGCTCCTTTAGCTCGCCCGAAA
Organism: Clostridia bacterium; assembly: GCA_017395105.1. Lineage (GTDB taxonomy): Bacteria > Bacillota > Clostridia > Christensenellales > CAG-138 > PeH17. The sequence goes on along the minus strand of JAFPWD010000049.1, from coordinate 35,527 downwards.
CGAGCGATTCGAGCCCTATTTTACAGGTTGCAAAGAAATTCATGTTTATTGATCCTTCGGGTCGTCTTCCCCATCACCGCCGCGCTCGCCGATATCTATAAGATCGGCCAATCTTGCGCCGCTCGGCTTCGTTTTGCCCTCGGAGAACGGCTCTTCATCGTTATCGGAGTTTTCCTCGCGCTCGAAGCGGATGCCGCTGTCCTCGGGGAAGCCTTCCGGAACCTTGACGGAGAGCAGGCGCAAAAGCGCGTTTTCTATTCTGCGCACGGTCACGCCGCGCTCGGCGGCAAAGACATGGATATCCGGCGTTTCGTGATTTTCGTTTTCACGAAGCAGGAAGTATTCTATCGCCGCCGCCATCGCCTCCACCTGCCCGTACGGAAGGCGTGGCTTGGATTTATAGTTATCCAAGGTGTAGAGATAGCAGAGCCTTGCCGCCGCAGGAAGCAGCTCGCCGGCCTTTTCCGCAATGCGCGAGCAGGAGAGCTCTGCGATGCGGCGATAACACTCCGGCCATTCGGAATAGTTGTCCGGCCCGCGGCCGAAGGAGCAAACGTTTACGCTTCCATCGGCATAGAGCATGAATTTTTCATCGGGCGAAAGGCTGTGAAGATGCGTCAGCGCGGCGCGGCGCAACGCCTTCGTGCTGTCCGGCTCAACGAGAATGCGGCGCACGAGCCCCTCTGCAAGCCCCTTGTCGAAATTTTCGAGTATTGCAAGGTACATATCGCCGTAGGGGCAGCTCCTGTCAGTCAGCGACCAATCGGTGAGCCTGAGCACCTCGTCGCGCTCAAGGGAATACAGCTCCTCCACCTCATCGGCGCTCATATTCGCTATCTCCTCGGAGCGCTCGACCCTGCGAAGGAATTCCGCAGGCGGCACCGAGTATTCTATCTGATAAGGCGCGCGCTCGCCGCTTTCGAGCGTTTCAAGGCAAACCTTTTTGAAGTAGTATGCAACGGAATCCGAAGGCTCGATAACAAGGCAGCGTTCGTAGCACTGCTTTGCAAGAGAAACGTCCTTCAGGCAGTACGCCGCCTGCGCCATAAAATGGATGAAATTGCGGTTATAGGGCTCGATATCGCAGAGATCCTCGGCGTAATCAAACGCCTTTTCAAAGCGCCCTATCTCCATCATAACGGTATAGGCGCGCACGATATCGTTTATCTGCTCAAGATCATGCGCGGTGATTAGTGAAACGAGCTTATCGACCCGCTCCTGCTCGCCGAGCGCGTTATAGATCAGCGCAGCGCAGCAGCGAACTGTGAAATCCTTTTTAAACCTTTCGTTTGCGCCTTCGTAGAGCTTTTTTCCTTCTTCGATGCGCCTGTCGCAATAGTAATTGAGAAGCAGATCGGTGAATATCTCGATAGAATCGGGGTGTGCCTCTCTCGCGCGCTCCGCCATGGGTATCGCCTCATCGAAGCGCCCCTGCTCGCTTAGCTTCCCCGCCTCCTCGAGCACGCGCTCAACCTCCACCTCGTCGAAATCCCTTAAAAAGCGTTTTTCGTCCGCATCCTGATCGATGTACTGATCGCATACCGCTATGCAGTCGAAGGCGTTTGCTGCATCCTCATAGCCGAGCTCGTCCGAAGCATCGTCCTCCCCAACGTCGCTGATGGAGAGCATGAAGAGCTGCTTTGCCGCTTTAAACTCGCTTCTTCCGAGCATGCAATGTGCAAGACGGAAGATCACAAGCCTTAATATTTGGCTCCCCTGAACGAGCACGGGCGCGAGCACGCCCGAAGCCTCGGTAAAGCAGTTCATATCCAAAAGCGTGTCCACAACGCGAAGGCGGATATCGTCGTTCAGCGGGCGCAGCCTCAACGCGCGCCGATACAGCTTCAGTGCAGAGAGGAAATCGCCCTTATCCGAAAGCTCGTCGCCTCGATCGATAAGGCTGTTCACGCTGCCCGAAATGCTGATAACACGGCCGATACGGCTCACGTTGTCGTTTTTCCTGTCTCTATCACTCATCCAAGGGCTCCTCCCTCGTTTGCGCTTCAAGAAGCAGGGCGCGAAGCTCATCCTCTGTGAAAACGTATTTCTTTTGGCAGAACGAGCAAACGAGCTCCGCCTTGCCGTCTGTTTCGATTATGTCGGTCAGCTCCCTTTCGCCAAGCGAGATTATAACGCTTTCGAGCCGCTCGCGGGAGCAGTCGCAGCGATACTCGGGCGAAAGCTCGTCCGTTATTTCAAGCTCCATATCGGAAAAAAGCTTGGTGAGAGCGCCGCGAAGATCCTCGCCCTCATCAATATGCTTTGAAAGAAGGGATATCTCTGATGCGATCTCTTCAAGGCGGGTGATATCCTCATCGGGGCAGTTTGGAAGGGGCGCAAGCATGAGCCCCGCCGCCGAGCGCACCTTGCCCGAAACGGGCTCAACGCGCACGCCGAGATACACGAGCGAGGGCTGCTGCTCGCTCATCACGAAATAATTTGCAAAATCATCGGCTATCTCGCCGCTTACGAGCGCACATCTGCCGATATAGGGCTCCTTCAGCGAAAGATCGCGGATAACGCGCATTTCGCCCGCAGTTCCGACCGCGCCGCGCACATCCAGCTTGCCCTCTTCGTTCAGCGGAAGCTCGAGCTCGGGATTGGTAACGCAGCCCTTGACGATGCCGCCCGTATGCCCAACGGCGGTCAGATTGCCCGCCGGCCCGCCGCCCGCGAAGATAACTGTTATGCTGTCGGTCTCTGATTTGAGCCTTGCGCTCATCATCGAAACGGCGAGCAGGAGCCTGCCGAGCGCGGCGGTGCAAACTCGGCTGAGCCCGTGCTTTTCGCGCGCGGTCTCGACCATCTCGGTGCCCGAGATCGCCATGAATTTAACGGTTTTATTGAGGAGCAGTCCTCCGTACATAACGTCCTTATTCTTATTTTCCATATTATCCATCCTTTTTGCGGCTGTTATTTAACTGCGATAAACTGTATGCGCTCCGAGTCGGGCTTAGGCGGCTCAAGAGAGAATGCATCGAAGGCTTCGATGCGCTTGAAGCCGCAGTGCTCGAGCAGGCTCATAAGCTCCGCTTCCTTGTATGCCCGCTGTATATGCGTTTCCGAGCTTCGTTTATACAGGCTTTCGCCGTCCTGTTTTTCATTCGTTTTTGTGAAGAATTCGAGCTTCATCTCGATTAGGCGCGACTCTTCATCGTAATTATTCTGCCAGAAGTAGGCGGCATCCTCGCGGCTTTCGGTGAAGGCATTGTTTCGGAGCACATTTTCAAGTTTATACTTTGAAGAAATATCGAAGAGGAGCGCACCGCCCGGTTTTAAGAGCGAATGCGCGGAGCGAAAGAAGCTTTCCGCATCGCCTTCGCCCGTCAGATAATTCACGCAGTCGCAGCAGGCGATGATGCCGTCGAGCGGTCTGTGGAATGTGAGCTCCGTCATATCCATACGAACGAACGAAAGCCGCAGCCCCGCAGACCTTGCCTTTTCGGAGGCAACGGCGAGCATATCATCCGAAATATCGCTTGCGGTGATGTCAAAGCCGAGCTTGGAGAGAGGAACTGTTATATTCCCCGTGCCGCAGCCGCATTCAAGCAGGCGCGGCAGCCTTGAAAACGCCGCGTTCTCGGGCATATTCAGCGCACGGCGAATAAGGCGCGAAACGTACTGCGCCCACGCGATATAGTCAACCTCGTTCATAAAGCCGTCATACAGCCTTGCAAGATGAGAATAGCTTTCCAAAACGCCACCCTTTGCGGTTTTTTCTTACTTTAAATTATACCCCTGATAGGCACATTAGGCAAGAGCGGAAAAGGTCAAAAACGGCGGTTTTGATCAAATTCGCATACTCCGCTTTTTGCAAAAACCGCCCGCACCGTGAACCGATGCGGGCAGAATTCGTTTTAGCCTCAATACGGCGATTATTTATGGGTCTCGTTGTACTTCTTGATGCCGAGAGCGAGCAGATCCATCGCCCTTTCAAGATCCTGCTGCTTGAGAACGTATGCGATGCGGATCTCGTTGAGTCCCCTGCCGGGGGTTGCATAGAAGCCTTCGCCGGGAGCGAACATGACGGTGTCGCCGTTGTCGTCAAAATCGGTGAGCAGCCACTTCTGGAAGCTGTCCGCATTGTCAACGGGCAGAGCCGCCATCATGTAGAACGCGCCCTGGGGCTCCTTTACCACGATGCCGGGGATCTCGAGCAGCTTCTTATAGCAGGTGTCGCGGCGGAGCTTATACTCCTTGCGGACCTTATCGAAGTACTCGGGGCCGACCTTATAGAGCGCGGCGGAAGCGACCTGATCGAGCGTTGCAACGGAGAGCCTCGCCTGGCAGAACTTGAGCAGGTTCTGCTGAAGCTCCTTATTGCGGGTGATGATGGCGCCGATGCGCGCACCGCAGGCGGAGAAGCGCTTGGAAACGGAGTCGATGATGACAGCGTTGTCGTGCAGCTCGGGGAACTGGCCGATGGTGGCAAGGTTCTCGCCGCCGTAAACGAACTCGCGGTAGACCTCGTCGCCGATGACGTAAAGATTATGCTCCTTGGCGAAATCCGCGATGGTGCGAAGCTCCTCGGGAGTGAGCACAACGCCGGTGGGGTTGCCGGGGTTGGTGAACATGATCGCGCGGGTGTTTTCGTTATAAGCTTCCTCGAGCTTCTCGCGGAAGGCATAGCGGTAGCCGCCCTCGGGAGTGGTGGTGATGGGACGGATAACGCCGCCCGCGCTCTTAACGAAGGTGTTGTAATTGGGATAGAAGGGCTCGGGGATGATGACCTCGCTGCCCTCGTCCAAAATGGAGAGCATGAGCATCTGCAGCGCCTCGCTGCCGCCGGTGGTGATGAGGATCTCGTTTTCCTCGTAGTGGATGCCGAGCTTATCGTAATAATGCTGGATCGCGCCGATCAAAACGGGCATACCGGGGGAAGCTGCGTATTCAAGAACCGGATTATCGAAGTTCTGGATAGCGTAGTAGTAGTTGGGCGGGGTCTCGATATCGGGCTGACCGATGTTCAGGTGGTAGATCTTCTTGCCCTTTGCCTTGGCTTCCACGGCATAGGGATGGAACTTGCGCATGGGCGAAAGATTGCAGGCCTGCGCTTTTTGAGAGATCTTCATTTTTTGCCTCCGAAAAGTCTTTATATGTTGTATTCGGCGAAGCGATCGGAAAGCGCCGCTCTCCCCCGCTTCGGATGTAAAAATTACCGCTTTATTTTAGCATTTTAAGCCGCAAATGGCAATATAGCCCCGCCGCGGCGGAGCTATATATTTATTATTCATTTTTATTCTGAAGCTATGCGCAGATGAAGTTAATCATACCACGAGCTTGCGGGGCGGTAGCCGTCTATATAAACGAATATCTTGCCGTTCTTTGGCTCCGACAGCCACATTCCCGTGTACGGAACTCTGTCACATTCTCCAAGAAACGTGAACTTAACATTATGTTCTTCTTCAAATTCTTCAACGCCGTCATAGCTGCAGCTTCCATAATCGACTTCGTTCTTTTTTCCATCCCACATTAGCTCATAGATTTCGGAAGCCGCCATGCCCGACTCATAGCCGTGCAGTCCATCGAGCGTTACGCTATAATAGAGTTTTAGCGTACTATCACGCCCATGCCTGACTTTTCCAAATATAAGCTCTGCATTATCGGGAATAACGTATCCGTATTTTTCCTCAATGCCGTTTTTTAGCGGCTCTGTAAGCTCGGTTATGATCGTATCTCGAGGAATACAGGCTGTGCAGATAGAAGAAGCCGCCAATAAAAGAGCGCATATAACAAATCTTCCGATAAAAGCTGGCGAGAATTTATTTTTCATTGCTTATGGTCACTCCGTTTTCAAAGGTTTGCCCTTCCCAAAACAAGTATAACAGCTCTATTTTTGTTTGTCAAGTATAATTTATTGTTTTTCGATAATCAGCCGCCGGTTGGCTGAAAAAACTGCGCCCGTTCGAGTTCGGGCGCAGCGATAGTTTTTCTGTTTGAATTATTATTCGGCAAAAGCTTTGCTCTTATTCCTCATCCGTCATTATCCTGAGTATCTCCCTGTCGGTCTCGCGCATACCGTCGCTGCCGAGGCGGCCGACGTTTTTCAGCGTGTTTTCAACGCCCTTTGAAACTATGCCGTCGCCCGCGTAGAACTGGGAGCCGTTCATATAGATGCCATACCCGAGCAGCCCCGCATTGACCGCCGCCGCGATCTTGCCCGCGCAGCTTGCCTTCGCACCGTCGCACACAACGCCCGAGATAATGGCAAGCGAATTTACAAGAGTATGGGCGATGATATCGTAATCGCCGCCGAGCAGATACGCTATGCCCGCCGCCGCTCCGCAGCCCGCGCTTACCGCGCCGCAGAACGCAGAGAGCCTGCCGATCCAGGATTTTTGATGGATGGTGATAAGGTCGGAGAGGATAACTGCGCGAATCAGCTCCTCCTCGGTTTTATTGTATTCTTTAGCATATTCGATAACGGGGAGCGAAGCGGTCATGCCCTGATTGCCGCTGCCCGAAACGATTATAACGGGAAGCTCGCAGCCGCTCATTCTTGCATCGGAGCCCGCAGCGGGGGCCGCCATCGCTCTGATCTTAACATCGTTTCCGAAGGTCGCAATAAGCGCCTTTCCGACATTTGCGCCGTAGTTGTTTTTAAGCCCTTCCTCGGCTATCGCGGAATTATAGGCTATCTGGCGCTTAATCGTTTCGCCGATATCGTCAAGATCGACCGTATCCGCAAAGTCGATTATCTCCTTTATTGTCATCGCATCGCGCTCGGTCACAACGCCGTCCTCGCCCTCGAAGGTGACGGCTTCGTTTTCATAGACGGTTTCGCCGTTTTTCTCTATGCGAACGATATTGGTGTGGTAGTCGGATATTATAACGCGTGAATGATCCTCCCCCGCGCTTGCGGTGAGGTCGATATAGAAGATCTTGCCGTTGTCCGCAGGGCGAACGCACATCTTTGCGGTTTCAAGATACTCCTTTATCCGCGCTCTGCCGGCATCGTCCACGTCCGCTATGACCTCGAGTATGCGCTCAACGTCGCCCGCCGCGATGCCCGCAGCAGCCGCCGTTTGGATTCCCTTCATGCCGCCCGTATTCGGCACGACAACGCTCTTTACATTTTTGATTATATTGCCGCTGACGACTATTTCAACGCTTTCGGGCATTTTTCCAAGCACGGCGCGCGCCTTTGCCGCCGCAAAAGCGATGGCGATCGGCTCGGTGCAGCCCGCAGCGGGCACGAGCTCGGATTTGAGGGCTGAGATATACCTTGAATATCGGCTGTCCGTTTTAAGCATAGTTACCTCCCGTGTGACGATTCGGAGTTTTGTCCGTCAATGAATAATCAAAGCAATTATATCAGATACGGCGCGTTTCTTCAAGCAATAAACGACACATTTGCGCAAAATCGGCGCACGGCGAAAGCGGCGTTAACGAGGGAAATTCTCGGTATTTTTCTCTTAAACAGCGAATTATTATTGAGTTTTTCTCTTAAATATGGTATAATAATAGTAGAGGCTCATACCCTTCCGCACTAAGACAGGTTCAAGTTCCAAAGCATTTCACGGCAGACAAAGCCTATTATCAACCGGCGCGCCCCGCCGCTCTTCGTGCGGAGCCGTGAAGTCTGCTTTCATTTCAATGTGTTCCAAAAAGCAAATGAATACGGAGGCAAAATGGACAACAGCAAACTTACGGTAACCGTTCGAAACAAGGTGCCTGAGATACGCTACGGCGACTACCTTGTTTCGGACAACAAGCAGCTAAAGATAGTTTTCGATCTTGACGGCGAGTGGGATGCCTATGCGCACAAGACCGCCCGCTTCGATTTAGACGGCTGGCAGTTCGATATCGCCTTCACGGGCGACACCGTAACGCTGCCGCTTCTGCCCGCATACACGGGCGAGCTGAAGGTTGGAGTTTACGCGGGCGATCTTGCAACCACCACCGCCGTTTCCATCCCTGTTCGCGATTCCGTGCTCGCACATGGAGACGTTATCCCTCTTGAGGCTGCCGCCGAGATGGCGCGCGTTGCCGCGGAAGCGGATCGAGTGGATGCCGAGAGTGCGCGAGCCGCTGCCGAGCTTTTGAGGCAGAGCGCGGAGTTTGCCCGCCAATTCAACGAGGATCTTCGCAACGAAGCCGAGACTGCGCGAGCGGGCGCGGAGCGGACAAGGAACGAAAACGAACAGGACAGGCAGGCCGCCGAAAGCGCAAGAGCTGCGGCGGAGAGAGCCCGAACGAGCGCGGAAAGCGAGCGCGCCGCCGCAGAAACCGAGCGCGGGCGCGGCGAGAACGCAAGGGAGCTTGCCGAATACAGGCGCAATCTTGCCGAGCAGTCAAGGCAGGAAGCCGAGGAAGTACGCCGAACTGCGGAGAATGCGCGCGCAAGTGCGGAAACGGCGCGAGCCGATGCCGAAGCTTCGAGGGCTTCGAGCGAGCGAGCAAGAGCATCCGCCGAGGGAGATCGGGCTTGGAGCGAGAGCCTTCGTACGGCGGCGGAGAACCTTCGCGCCTCCGCCGAGAGTGCGCGAGCTGCGCAGGAAAGCGTGCGATCTTCCGCCGAGCTTGTGCGCGAGCAGAACGAGATGCAGCGCGTACAGAACGAGCTTGTAAGAAACGCCGCGGAGCTTGCAAGGGAGCAGCGTGTTGCAGCCGTCATCGCCGAATTCAGCGGCTACATGGACAGAAACGATGTTTTCGAAGTGCTTGCCCTCATTCGCGAATACGGCACGAAGGCCGCGCTGCGCATGTTTTGCGAGGCGAACGCACCGCTCGTTGGACTCGACACGGCTGTGCTTCGCTTCTTTGCGGCGGCGGGTGCGTGCGTAAGCGAGACCTATACCTCAACCTTTTATCTTTATGAAACCTCCTCCGCCCCAGCAGGCACGAAGAGGGATGCGAACGCGAACCTCGTTTGCGTTCCCTCCACGAATTTCACGGCGGGAAGGGACGATTACGCCGAGCTGCCGCTGTTTGCATGCTTCGACTGCAACTACACGATCGACGGCACCACGCTTGAGCCCGTTATCAGCGCAATCAAGGGCGTTTACGGCAATTTCAGCTCCGCTCCCGCAAGCAGCTTCGTGGGCGTTCTTCAAATGACGGGCTGGGTGCGCCGCACGACCGACTCCACCACCAAGACCGTGGAGTATGCCGCATATAAAAAGGAAAGCGGCTTCAAGCCCCTGCCCGAGGCGGTCAGAGCTTCGGACAACAGCGTTCGCCCGTTCGTGATCCACGCCAAATACGCGGCGGGTCTGAATGCTCAAAGCAAGCTCGGCAGCTTCTCGGGCGCGATACCTGCGGCATACCGAGGCTCGGCGGACGTGAGCTGCTCCATATCCCATGATAACCAGATCGCCAGATGGCAGGCTGTGGGCGCTCAGTACTGCGGGGCGGGGCTGTGCGATTACGCTTTTTTGCAGACGATGCTTGAGATAAAGTATGCGAATCTCGGCTCGGCGAACGTTATGAAGGGCTGCCGCGATTACAACCTAAGCCTCTCCGCCGCAGCTGCGGAAACCGGTGTGAAGCGAGTGCTCGTTACTTCCGCGCAGGCAAGTAAGCTTCTTGTCGGCTCCGCAGTCTCCGTTGGCACGGTCAACGATAGGGCAAACTATAAAGCTTACGGAACGGTTGGTTATGCCGCAATAGAATCCATAACCGACGTTGAGCTCGACGGCACGCCATACAAGGCGATCAATCTTGACGTAGACAGCACCTTCGACACGACCTTGAATACCAAGCTGGTCACCCAGCCTTGGTTCACGGGCAGCACCGATAACGTGCGCGGAAACGACGGCAGCCCGTTCGATAATCAGAGCGGTAAGGAGCCCTTCAAGCTTCAGGGCATAGAGGTCATGATCGGCGCATCGGAATCCATTGCCGATACTCTCATCACTTGGCAGAGCGGTCGCTTTGCGGCTTATACGGAGCGGCTTAGCTCAAGCATCACGCAGGCAGCGCCGAGCGCAAACGCCGAGAGCATCGCCCTTCTTGACCCCATCGCCTCGCTGCAGTTCGTGGCCGAGCTTGATCCGCCCGCGGATCAGGAGGCCTATATGTTTGCGTCGGCAGTTGGCGCTTCAAGCACCACAGGCTACTGCGCATCGCAGCGCCGCGCCGCCGTTGAGTCGGGTTCAAGGCAGCTTCTGACGTTCGGCTCCCTCATCGGAAGCGCAGCGGCAGGCCTTGCGTATCTCTCGGAATATGATACCAATCTCAAGAGTCCTATGGAGGTTTGCCGCGCCTGCGGAACAGGCGGCAATCGCGGCGTTTACGCAGAGAGTATCGGAACTCTCGGATAAGGAGGCAATATGATAAAGCATGCAGTATTCAACGATAGGCCCGAAAGCCTGACCTATTCCCCGCTGCCCAACGGCAAAGCGGATATCTGGCTTCGCAGGAACATACGCGAATTCGCCGCCGAGGAGGGCGAGGACGGCGAAGGACTTAACGTTATCAAATGGGCGGCGGATGAGGCGTATATGCGCACAGTGCTCCCCGTTTCCGCCATTGAAGCGGATCTCGATGCCGCCTTTGAGAAGGCCGCCAAATGGGAGCAGGGCGATGATGAGGATCGCAGCTTGAGTGAAAATGAGCGCATTTCACTTCTTGAAAGTGAAAACGCGGAGCTGTTTCGCCAGCTCACGAACACTCAGCTTGCGCTCTGCGAGCTGTACGAGAGTTTGATCGAACAGGAGGAATGAGGATGGCAATTATCTATGCGGAACTGATAATCAAGGGCTATAAGGAGCTTGAGGACGTTCCCGCGCGGCTTCGAAGCCGCGTTGCGGAGCTTCTCGACGAGATTAACAGGGAGGATAAAAATGTATAACGCAATGGATTTTATTCGCCGTGCGCTCTCCCACGCAAAGCGCGAAAGCATACCCGAGGGTGCGCTGCTTCCCGTGAAGAAAGAGGAATGCGGCACGGAGAAATGGGAGTACCTTTACGGCAGCGTTCGCGTTCAGACGAACAGGGACACCATAGACCGCTATTTCAACGACCATTATTCCAAGAGCATGAGCCGCGAGAAGTACGATTCCTATACGAAGGACTGGCCGAAGGACGGCTATGCGACCGACTGCCAGGGGCTTCTTGATGCCTACATGACCTATGATCTCGGTGAAAAGACCGACATTAACGCCGATATGAACTATAAATATTGGTGCGTTGACAAGGGCGAGATCAAGTCTATCTCCCGCGATTTCGTGCTCGGCGAGGCCGTGTTTATGAAGAGCGAGAGCAACGGCAGGATGCACCACGTTGGCTGGGTCTGCGGCTTCATGTCGGACGGCGAGCCGCTGATCGTGGAAGCGCGGGGCATCGCTTACGGCGTGGTAGTAACAAGGTTCAATTCAAGAAGCTGGACTCATCGCGGACTTATGAAGGCTAAGTTCGGCTATGAGGATGCGCTTTGCTTCGAGGATATGAAAAAGAGCGGCAAAGCTGAATGCCCCAAGGCGGAATACGCCGAGGTCTGCGCCGTTATCGGCGATTTCATCCTCGAAAGCGGCAGATATTCGCTTGCGGTGATAAGAAGCGGAAGGAAGTGAGCGGGATGAACGGAATACTGACTAAGGAATGGTTCAAGGCGGCGCTCGTTCGCGCACTTCGCACCACGGCGCAGTCCGCGCTTGCATTTATCGGCACGGCTTCGGCTCTTGGAGAGGTGGATTGGCGAACGGTCGCGGCAACGGCGGTTTTGAGCGGCGTACTCTCCATGCTCACCAGCCTTGCGGGGCTGCCGGAGTGCAAATAGCGGGAAAATCAAAGATCATTTCAAATATCGTTCTTCATTTTTCGGGAGGCGCGGCGCGCCTCCCTCTTTGCTTTTTTTCGGTCGGCACAAAACGGTAAAAGCGCCTTCGATTCGTCAAGCATGGACATATCGGGGCTATTTATGCTATTATTTTTCAAAATATACGGAGCAAACCAAAACTATTTCCACCGAGGCTTCGTATATACCAATGCATCCACGGGGAGGTGAAGCGCATGATGAGCGATGCGCGGCTGACACGCCGCATGAAGCTCGGCAGCAGGCGGGCGGCGGACGAGCTTTTCGACCGCTATTACCGCGAGATATACGCCTATATCTACCGCCAATGCGGCGAGCGCGAGCTTGCGCTCGATCTTACGCAGGAGACCTTCACGGCGGCCTTTCGCGGGATACGTGGCTATGACGAGAAAAAGGCGGGCTTTCGCACCTGGCTCTACCGCATCGCGGGAAACAAGGTGACGGATCATTACCGCAGCAAGGCTTATCGCGCGGGGCTTTACGAACGGCCGCTTGAATCGCTTTCGGTCAAGCCCGCATTCGATGGCGACGGCGACATAACGGAGAGGCTTGAAAAGCGCGAGGAAGTGCAAAGAATAATGCGGCTCGTTTCGGAGCATGAGCTTTCATTGGTGCGCATATTTCAAAAGAAATGCTTTGAGGAGCTTACATTCGCCGAGATCGCCTCGGAGCTTGGGCTTTCGGAAGGCACGGTAAAGACACGCTATTACGCGATGATAAAGAGAATCAGAAAGGAGCTTGCGGAATGAAAATCGAATTTCCAAGCGAGGCCGAGATAGCGCGGCAGAAGAAAAGCATTATCGACAGCGCGTTTCAAAAAAAGGTGAAGCGCCCGCCCCTTCGTGTCATCTTTCATAATTCTTGGCTGACGGCGGCGATAAGCATGCTTGTGTACCTGCTTTTGGTGGTGATATGCTCGGTATCCGGCCTTGAGCGCACTCAAAGCGGTTTTCTTGCGCTTGCGGTATTTCCGCTGACCTATTTTTCGTTCTTCTTTCTTTCGCTGCTCTCGGAGGAGCAGAGCGAAGTGATCGAGCTTAAGGGAACGATGAAATATGCCTTCGGCTATCTCGTGAGCCTGCGAATGTTTTACGCGAGCCTTGCCGCAGTTCCCGCAAATCTTTTGCTGCTCGCCGCATTTTTCGGGAAGCTCGATGCGGTTTGGAGCATTGGCGCGGCGGGAATTACGGCTTCGCTTCTTCTTGCGCTTTTCAGCCTCGTGAGCTACGAAAAAACAGGCTCGCTCGTTCCCTCGGCGGTGATGAGCGCGGTTTGGACAATCGGCTGCATCGTGCTTATAAGGCACGGTGCGCCGCTGTATGAGCTTATCATCAGGGCGATACCGCTTGCGGTGCATTTTCTCGCGGCGGCTATCAGTCTTTCGGCATTTATCGCATACATTGGAAAGGTGGAAAAACAAAATGCTTACGGTTTCTGACGTTACCAAATTCTACGGCAAATTCAAGGCTATCGAGCATATCTCGCTTGATTTTGAAAACGGCACCTACGCCCTTCTTGCGCCGAACGGCGCGGGCAAGACCACGCTTATAAAGATGATAACCACGCTGCTTGCGCCGAGCGAGGGCGAAATACTCTATAACGGCGCGGAGATACGCAGGATGGGCGCGGAGTACCGCTCGCTTATCGGGTATCTGCCGCAAAAATTCGGCTTTTACAAGAATAATACTCCCGTGCAGTACCTCGACTATCTTGCCGCGCTCAAGGGCGTTCCCAAGGCCGGGCTTAAGGAGCGCATACATAAGCTTATCGAGCTTGTTGGACTTAGCGAGAGCGCAAACACCAAGATGCGAAAATTCTCCGGCGGTATGCTCCAGCGCGTTGGAATAGCGCAGGCGCTGCTGAACGATCCGAAGATACTGATACTTGACGAGCCGACAGCCGGGCTCGACCCCAAGGAGCGCGTGCGCTTTCGCAACATCATCTCGGAGCTTTCAAGGGATCGCATCGTTATCCTTTCCACGCATATCGTTTCGGATATAGAGTCCATCGCAAACCGCGTTATCCTGCTGAAGGATAAGCGCATCTACAGAAACGACACGGTGGATGCCATCGGCGCCGAGCTTGAGGGCAGGATTTACGAAACCTTTATCCCGAACGGGGAGCGCATGGATATCGGCGGCGGCTTCCTGCTTTCCTCAAGGCAGGAGCGCGGCGGGGCGAGCGTGCGCTTCTATTCCGAGGAAAAGGCGGAGGGCACGCTCTGCACGCCCGATCTTGAGGATTTTTTCCTCGTTGCGTACAGGGATGCGGACGATCACGCGAAATGGAGCTGATATGCGCCTGCTGTTTAAGGAACTGAAAAAGCTTTTTAATCCGCTTATTGTGCTGATACTTGCGGCATTTTCCATCGCTTATACCTTCCTTTTCCTAAGCTTCCCTTTCTCGCAGAGATGGACCGTTCGTCAGACACGGTTATATGAAGAGCTTCGCGCCGAATTCGGTCGCGAGCTTTCGAGTGATGAATGGGATGCGTTTTTAGCTAAGCGCGAAGCCGTTCTCGAGCGGATAAACGAGCGGATACGAAGCAGCGAGATCCTTCGCAAGAACGGGATAGTGGATCATGAAACCTTTATCCATACGCCGCCCGTCGTTTTTACTCCAACAACGAGCGAAGAGGCGGTTGAGATGCAGAGGGAAAAGGATCGCATTTATCACGACGATGAGATCACATCTCCGCTGTTCGACTATTTGCACGAAATGGATTACCTTATCGGCCGCAAGGACGATCTTCACGCACTTGCCTACGAAAGGGATTATGATGAAGCAAATGGCGAAGGATATGTTCCGAGCGATGCGCCGTATAGAAACGCGGCAGTCGCGGAGAGGTATCGGGAAACCTGCACCGGCAGCATTTCGCTTATCCCGCGTGGGGCTGCGGGCAACGTTCGGGATGGCTTAATGCGGCTCATGATTCTTTCGGCGATACTTTGCTTCGTTTTGATCCTCCCCTGCCTTATCAAAGAGAGGCTTCGCGGAATGCGCGAGCTTCAGCTTGCAAGCGCGGCGGGGCGCGGGATATTCGCCGTTCAGGCAAAAACCTGCGCGCTTTTCGGGCTCGGAGTAGGGCTGCTTCTTGACCTCGTTTACGTCCTTCTCCTTTGGCGCAGCGGCACTCTCGGGTTTATCACCTGCGATGTAAACACCTTTGAACGCTGGAGATTTTGGACGGATATCAGCTTCGGGAGCTATCTGCTTATCCACGCTTTGGCGGTGATACTTTTCTCCGTTTGCGCTTCGCTTTCGGCGTACTTCATCGGCAGGCTTGCAAATAGCCATATCGTTGGGCTCGGCATCGCCCTGCCGGTGGCGGCGGCACTTGTTTTCGGCTTTTATATGCTCGTGCGAAATCCGCTGTATCTGTTCTCCTCGCCTTCGCTCGCCGCTGCCGTTATCAAGCTCTGCATAACGCTGCTTATATTTGCCTCAATTTCAGCGGCGGTGCTTATTATGCTGAAACGCGATAAGGTGCGGGACATACTATGAAGATATTTATTTACGAATTCAAAAAGCTTTTGCGCTTCCCTCTGCTTTGGGTGCTTTCGGCGCTTTTCATCGCGCTGAACCTTGCTTTAACGCATACCTCGGTCGGCTATGACGATTTTCAGCGGAATCTGCACGAAATGCACGAGGTGCTTCTCGAGCGTTCAAGCGAAGGCGGGGCTTTCGAGCAATACGCACAGTACCGCGAACGATTTGGGAGCGCATACGATGAGCTCGATATGCTTGAGCAGCTTGAGATGAAGAAGGAAAGCCTCGGCTTCAAGCCGACCGGCGGCTATGAGAAGTTCATTCGCGGCAATTACGAAAGGCTTCAAAGGCGCGTGGACGAAATGAAGGCAAGCGGCGAAACGGACGGCCCGTTCTACCCCGGCGCGATGTTCGCAGTCCACAGCACGCTGTATTCCACTTTGAACTTCGCCATCGTCGGAATGCTTATGATCACCTGCTTTTCGGTGCTTTATCTGATGGACTACGAGCGCATAAATCATACCGATGCTCTGGTTTTTACAAGCGCCGTCGGGCGAAGGATCATGGGAGTCAAGCTCGGCGTGGGGCTGCTTTTCGGAATGCTGCTTTCGCTTATCATACTTGCAGGAAGCCTTGCGGGCTTTCTCGCCCTCGTTCCGATGGAGGGGCTTTGGAACACAAGCGTAAGCGCGTTTGCGGTGATGGAACGGGAGCTGTTCATAACCTTCTTCCCGCTCACGATCGCGCAGGAGCTTATGCTCTGTTTAGCCGTTGCACTGATGCTGACGCTCATAATGGGCTTGATCGTGGGCGCGGCGCAGTATTTTTGCAAAAGCAGCTATCTTGTTACGGTCTGCACCGCCGCGATCTTCTTCGGAGTGCATACCGTGATAAAATTTGTAAACAACGCCGGTATTTTTACAACCGCCATTCGCATGACTCCCGCCGCGCTTCTTAAAAGCTGCGGAAAATGGTTCATAGCGGATCACCCCGCGACCGCGTTTGCGGGCAGCGAGCTTTGGACGCTCGGGCTATGGGGCGCGATCGCGCTTGCCGCGCTGTTCTTCGGGAAAATGCGGTTTATGCAGAAGGATATTTGATCATTTGCGCCAAAATACGGCTCGGGCCGCCCGCAGATTTTGCGGGCGACCCGTTTTTTATATGCTTTATTCGGAGTTTTCCCCTTTATTTTTCGCTTTTCAGCCTGCTGTTCATTTCGCTTGCAAGCTTCTTTGCTTTTCTGTACTGAATGAACCAGATAATAAAGGCTATTGCGATCTGCCCCGCGATGATGGCAAGGCCTGCCCAAATTCCGCCGTTTTCAACGCGCACCCAGCCGTTGAATATCGCGGCAGCGATCATCACGGCGCAGCCGATACCCATGTGGATAAGCACCTTGACGGGCATGGAAAGCTCGGTTTCATAGATGAGCGACGGTATGCCGAACCCAAGACCTATCGCAAAGGTTGAGATGCAGAAGCGGAGCATTCCGCTTGTGGAGGCAAAAACCCCTTCCTCCGCAAACAGCGCAACGAAGAAGCTTGAGATGATGAACACCGTGCAGGCGATTTTTATGCCGCCCCATGCGGCAGATAGAAGCTTTTTCATAGTTTTCCCCTTTCACAGCCCGAGATATTTCTTTAAATCGGGCAGATATTTTCTTGAGATGTACTCTTTCGAGCCGTTTTTAAGTGTCAGAAGCATAAGCCCGCTGTAATGCGGCTCAACGAGCTTCAGCTTTTTAAGATTGACGATGCACGATTTTGAAATTCTCATAAAATCGCGCAGGCCTTCAAAATCCTTGAGCGGTTTCGGGCTTTCAAAGCTCTTTTCTTTGCAAACGAGCTGCGTTCTGCCGTTTTCGCTCTTTATCGCAAAAAGCTCCTGCCGCTCGATTATGACGGTTCGCCCGTTCTCCATGCCCGTTATCACGGCTTCGCCCTCGCCGAGCCCCAATAAAAACCTTTGCGCTTCGAGCACCGCTTCGGTGACCTCGGGGCAGGTGATAACCGCATTTATCTCGCTCTTTGAAATGCTGCTGTCTATCCTGATTTCAACCTTCATATTCTCTCCTTTCAGCCGGCGAAATGAGTATAGCACGAACGGGCGAAAAAGTCATCGGTTTGGGAGCAAGAGGCAGGATAGCGGCGGTGAGATGCGGGGTTTTGGAGATAAAATGAAATAAAGCGGTTCGCCGCCCGTATATATTTATCCCCGCGCCCTTTTTAAGTTGCCATTCGCAAAGAAATGTTGTAAAATGGCATTTGGAACTGCCGAAAGGCAAGGCATACTTAATTATTCTTACGGAGGCCAAAATGAGCAAGAAGTTTGAAAACAATATCGGCATCAAGGTGCCGGAGCTGATGATGCCCAAGAAGGGCGTTGACCTTACCAAGTGGGCGGTCGTTGCATGCGATCAGTACACCTCCCAGCCCGATTACTGGAACGAGTGCGAGAGGATCGTTGGCGATGCTCCCTCCACCCTGCGCCTTATGCTCCCCGAGATCTACCTTGAAAAGCCCGGCGAGGCCGAGCGCATCGCGGAGATTCGCAAGACCATGGATGAATATGTTAAGACCGGCATCCTCGAAAACAGGGGCGAAGGCTTCGTTTTCACCCGCCGCACCGTGGACGGCAAAACCCGCAACGGTCTTGTAGTTGCGCTCGATCTTGAGTGCTACGACTATAGTAAGGGCTCCACCACGCTCATTCGCGCCACCGAGGGCACTATCGTTGAGCGCATTCCCCCGCGCCTTCGCATCCGCGAGGCCGCCACGGTCGAGCTTCCCCATATCATCGTGCTTATCGACGACGAGCAGAAGACCGTTATCGAGCCCCTTGCAGAGAAGCTCGACAAGGCGGAGCAGCTCTATGATTTCGAGCTGATGCAGGCGGGCGGCCATGTTGAGGGCTGGCTGATCAACGATGAAGCCATGATCAAGGGCGTTATCGACGGCATCATCGGTCTTGTTGATGAGAATAAGTACGGTCAGAAGATGCCTCCCCTTCTCTTTGCCATGGGCGACGGCAACCACAGCTTTGCGACCGCGAAGGCGAACTGGGAGAAGCTCAAGGCGACCCTTCCCGAGGAGGAGCGCGCGGATCATCCCGCAAGGTATGCGCTTGTTGAGCTTGAGAACGTTCACGACGATGGCATCGTGTTCGAGCCAATCCATCGCGTTATCTTCAATATCAACGCCCCCGCCTTCATCGAGGCGCTTGAGGCGGAGCTTGAAAAGCAGAACGGCAACGCTTCCGTTCAGTATTTCGATTGCCCCAACTGCATGGCTTCCGCTATGAAGGAGCTTAAAAAGGGCACTCATGCTATCCCCTTCTGCATGGAGAACAAGCTCGGCATGATCGTGGTTGAAAAGCCCGCGGCTCAGCTCGAGGTCGGCACGCTCCAGAACGCGCTCGACGTGCTTCTTAAAAAGACCGAAGGCGCGGTTATCGACTACATCCACGGCGAGGATGTTGTGAACGAGCTTGGCACCAAGCCCTCGAACATGGGCTTCCTGCTCCCGCCGATGGCGAAGGGCGACCTGTTCAAGACCGTTGTGTTCGACGGCGCACTCCCGAGAAAGACCTTCTCGATGGGCGAAGCGCATGAGAAGAGGTATTACCTCGAGTGCAGGAAGATCAGCAAGTAAGCCATAGTGTTTCTGCAAACTGTTGTATTTGCTATTCATCTTGCTTTAGATATGCTTTTCAAACAAAAAAAGCAATCCTAATTGATTGAATTTGCTATACAACAGTTTGCAGTTTGTTTTACATATAAATTCCAGGAGGTTGTAATGGAAAAAGCAACTAATAATAAGAAAACTGATAAAAACATTCTTGCACAGAAGAGTCCTGTTTACAAAAATGTGTATGAAGCCTACTACAATACCGATGATCCCAAAGAACGTTTTGACAAATGTTATAGGATAATCGATGCCGCCTCTTACCATGAAATTCATTTTATCATTACATATTTGAAAGGAATGTATGGAAGTTCCATCAGCGATTCAATCCCTTCTGGCGGTATATTTAAAATTATTTCAAAGATTATTAATCAGCTTAATCAGCTTTTTGGAACTGCAAAGTATGATTTCCTGAGATATATATTCGACATTTTAGTGGAGGCGCGTGGTCGAAAATGACGAGCTTAATTCGTCCTGCTTTTCTTGTTGCTAACATAAAAGACTATGCTTGAACCCACACTCCATTCCCTCTCCGCCGTGCTGATCGTTATGTTCATGGTCGGCGTGGGCTTTCTTTTCGGTAAGCTCGGCTATATAAAAAAGAACACAAGGGGCTGATGATAAAGCTCATCATCTCCGCAGGCATGCCCGCGCTGGTTGTGAACAACGTGTTCGGCAATCTCGACCTTGCTGCGCTCGACCGCCCGCTGCTGCAAATGCCGAAAGCAAAGCGGCAGTCCCTTATTGAATGAAGCCGATAGGTGAAGCTGATGCTTTTACCGCGCAAAAACAGTTTACGAAAGGAGCTGCTTCACTATGGAACCCGAAATGGAAGCTAAGCTTCAGGCGGTCATCGAATTATGCGAGGAAGGCGACCCGGAGATGTGCGCGTTTCTCGGCAAGGAATTTTACTTCGGTATGAACATCCCGCAGGATCTTGACAGGGCGCTGCGCTACCTGACCACCGCCGCAAGCGCGGGGGATGCGATGAGTCAATTCCTCGTTGGGTTTATGCACTGGTCGGGAAGAGGAACACAGCCCGATCAAGACAAGGCGCTCGAATGGTTCCTGCTCGCTTCGGAGCAGGGCATTGCGGAAGCGATGTATAACGTTGCCAAGATTCTGTTTATAAAGAATCCCAAGGTCAACCAAGAGGAAGCCCTTTCATGGCTCGAGCGTTCTTCAAACGCCGGCTATGATGCCGCAACCAATATGCTCGGCGATGTGCGGGAATGGATAGCAGAAGGCGCGAACGATGAACCGCCGATCTGAGCATCCCGTTATATGCCAGTGTGCGAGTTTGATCGGCTGCTGTAGATCGGAATTTGTCGATATATTCCTTCTTGAACATTCTGTTGAGACAGTGGTATTGATAATCAGACAATAAACTGACAAATCTGTATTGAAGCTGTAAAGCGAAGGAGGTTAAGTATGATTCTTTTTTTGACAGGCAACACGTTCAGAGACAGAACGGGGTGCGAAGATAAATCCGAGATGATTCCTGACAACCATTTAATAGATGAAATGCAGAAAATGTTTCCTGATCCGTGCCGTGCGCTTTACTTCAGCGACGGCCCCGACGACTTCGAGTTCAACGATTTTATCGCCAACGATACCAAAGATGGCTTTGAGTATTCGGGATTTCAGTTCGAGAGCTTTATCTGCGTGGACGATAGGAACGCTTCTCAGGCAAAAGAGCTGATTCAGGAAGCGAATTTCATCATTCTCGGCGGCGGACACACGCCGTCGCAGAATCGTTATTTCAGGGATATCGCGCTTGGTGATCTGCAGAAAGACTATGACGGTGTCATTTGGGCAATCAGCGCCGGAAGCATGAACTGCGCTGAAACCGTTTATGCCGCCCCCGAGGAGGATGGTGAGGCGGTCGATCCCGAGTATAAAAGATTCCTGACCGGGCTCGGTCTCACAAAGACAACGATCTTGCCACATTATAACTATTGGAAAGACAGAACCCTGGACGGCCTCAACTATATCAACGAGATAATATTGCCTGACAGTATGGGGAGAACTTTCTGTTACATTACAGACGGCAGCTACATACTGGTTAAAGACGGCATTGAGGAACTAAGAGGTGAGGCGTACATCGTACACAACGGTAAGATTAAACAGCTCTCTGCAAATGGTGACAGCGTTTTGCTGTGACATATATATGCTGTCATAAAGATGGCAAAACGAAGGTGATAAATTCCCGTTTGTATGGATATCGTTAAATCGAAAAATACGGAGGAAAATATGACAATCCGCACAATGACGATAGAGGATTATGAAACCGTGTATGAATTGTGGATGTCCTGCATCGGGATGGGACTGAACAATTTGGACGATTCAAAAGAGGGGATCGAGAGGTTTCTTCTCAGAAATCCCGAAACCTGCTTTGTTGCCGAAGAGGATGCCGAAACAGTTGGCGTTATACTCGCGGGAAACGACGGAAGAAGAGGATACATTTATCACACCGCGGTCCGCCCCGATTTCAGAGGCCGTGGGATAGCTTCCGCGCTCGTTGAAGCCGCTATGGAGGCGTTACGGTCGCTTGGCATAAACAAAGTCGCCCTTGTCGTGTTTTCAAAGAACGGAACCGGAAACGGCTTTTGGGAAAAGCTGGGCTTTACAACTCGGGACGATCTTATTTACAGAAACAGGGCAATTACCGAAATGATCAGAATTGATACGTGAATTCGTATCGCAAAGTTATTCGCCGCGTTTTATCGGCGCATAACAGGGCTTTAACACAGAAAAAACAGCAACTTAAATATTTTTGAGGTCAACAGTATGAAAAAATTCTTTGCTTCAGCATTAGGCTTAACGCTTCTTGTTTGCCTTGCGGCATGCAATATTATTCGCAATCCTGCGGTTCAGGAGTATACTCCCGGGCACGGAAACATCAAGGGCAACGTTGATACAGCCGATTTTTATGAGCGCGATCCCCGCTTTGAGATCGGAGCCACCAAGGACGGCTATGCCGTTTTCAAGCGCCCCTATGATGCGTATACCGCCCTGACAGAGAAATACTCCGATGGCTTGGAATTGATCCGATCCGAATTCGATTTGGAGCCTATCACGAGAAGCGAATATGATCTGTATAAAGCATACGGTTGGCAGGTGGCTGCCGGTTCTGCGGAAGCGCAGGAGCAGGCTCGGTTCGTTACCTCGTTCTTCGATATTTACGAAAACAGCTTTGAATAATGAGCTTTGCCGCTCGGAATGCTTCGGGCTCGCGAAGGATATTGTCCGCCGCATTTTGGCGGCGCGGGCATTGATGCGCGCAGATCGGCGGAGCGTTTGACCATGCTGCATTGCTTATTAACAGGAGTTTGGAGGTGCGAGAATGTGTCTGATTTGCGATAGGATAAATATGATTCATAACGGAACGAACCCTTATTTCGTTAAGGAGTTGGACACCGGTTACGTTGTGCTTGGGGATCATCAATACTTTTGGGGCTACACGCTGTTTCTCTGCAAGGAGCACAAAAGTGAATTGTTTCAGTTGGGTGAAGCATTCAGAACGAGGTTTCTTCAGGAAATGTGTATCGTATCGGAGGCCGTATCGAATGCATTTACCGCCGAAAAAATGAATTATGAGCTGTTGGGCAACGGAGAAACGCACCTGCATTGGCATCTGTTTCCAAGAAAAACCGGTGATCTCGGCGATTATGGCAGCAACGGAAAAGGCCCCGTATGGTGGTATCCTATGGATAAAATGTACAGCGATGATAATCGCCCGTCGGATACCGAATTAACGGCGATGAAGGAACGACTCCTTGCGGAGCTTGAACGGCTGTTGTGATGCGGCTTTCGGTTCATAAAAGCTTCAGCGCTTCTCCAAACGACCAAACGACTTTTTATTGAATTCTTTTACTATGCTTGAAATAACTCTCCATTCCCTATCCGCCGTGCTGATTGTGATGTTCATGGTCGGCGTGGGCTTTCTTTTCGGAAAGCTCGGCTATATAAAAAAAGAGCACAAGGGGCTGATGATAAAGCTTATCATCTCGGCGGGTATGCCCGCGCTCGTTGTGAACAATGTGTTCGGCAATCTCGATCTTGCTTCGCTCGATCGCCCCGCGCTTTTATTCCTTCTGCCCGCGCTTTCAATGCTGATAACGCTCGTGCTCGGCATACTGCTCGCTAAAGTTTTGAAGCCCGATGCACGGCGGCGCGGCGGGTTTATAACGATGTGCGCGTTTTCAAACTCCATCTTCGTCGGCCTTCCTATGAACACGGGGCTTTTCGGAGACAGTGCCGTGCCGTTCGTGATGTGCTTTTATATAGTGAACACAACGCTTTTTTGGACGGTCGGAAACTACCTTATCAGCCGAAGCGGCGAGGGCGAGAGCCATGAAAAGGGGCTTTTCAAAAACCTTAAAAAGCTCGTTTCGCCGCCGCTCGTTGCGCTTGCCATATCCCTTCCCCTGCTTGCTTTGGGCGTGAAGATGCCCGAGCCCGTCATCAAGCTTTCGGGGTACATGGGCAATATCGTAACGCCAATCGCGCTTTTCTATATCGGCTACGCGCTGTATGAATACGGAATCAAGAGCATGAAGCCCGATAAGCACATGATCGCCGTGATGCTGATGCGCTTTATCGCCGCGCCGCTCGTGATGCTCGCGCTCTGCAAGCTTTTCGGCTTCGGCGGGATGCCCTCGGGCGTTATGGTGGTCGAATCCGCGATGCCCGTTATGACCCAGGCGGTCGTGCTTGCCGCCGCGCACGATGCGGACGAAAGCTTCGTTGCGGGCGGAATGAGCCTCACCACGCTCGGCTGCTTCGTGCTGGTGCCGCTTCTGATGCTGCTTTTGAAGGCGATGGGGCTGATAGCATGAGGATTGCGATAATCGGTTACAGCGGCTCGGGAAAGAGCACGCTTGCGGGGAGGCTCGGTGAGGCACTCGAGCTGCCCGTGCTGCACCTTGACACCGTGCATTGGCTGCCCGGCTGGAAAACGCGGGAGCGCGGCGAGCGCATGGCGATGGTTTCCGCATTTCTCGATAAAAACGCGGTTAAAGGCTGGATCATTGACGGCAACTATACCAAGCTTTTCTATGAGCGGCGCATGGAGGAGTCGGATAGGATAATCTTTCTCGATTACCCCGCCCTTCGCTGCCTCGTTCGGGCATATAAACGCTATTTTAAGTTCAAGGGCAAGACGCGCGAGAGCATGACCGAGGGCTGTGAGGAGAAAATCGACCTTGAGTTTATCAAGTGGATACTGCATGACGGCAGGACGCGCGAGATAAAAGCGAATTACGAGCGGCTCGCGAAGCAGTACCCCGAAAAATTCATTCGCTGCAAGAACGACAGGCAGCTTGAAGCGATCTATCGGAATATAATCGGGAATATAAATTTTTAAACATATAGACGGCTCCTTTTTATGTTATAATTAAAGCGTTTGATTATAGCTAAAGGAGCCTTTACAAATGAAAAAAACTCGAACCCTCGTTTCGGCCGCACTTGCGCTGATTCTCTGCGCATTTTCCATCTTCCCCGCGCTCCTTGCCGTCCGTGCCGAAGTTACGCCCTCGCGCACATGGACTGTGCCCGCGGGCTACGATGCGCACGACTACGATAAATGCGCCGCGTTCTTCGAGATAACCGATGAAAACGGCGTTAAGAACGGCTCTCGCATGGATTCGGGCTACGATCCGAACGATCCCGAAACCTGGATCAGCATAGACGAGCTGAACGCCGTGTTCGAGCACGTGCTTTGGACGGAGCAGAACGGCGTTAAATACCTTTGGCGCATCGATGTGGCGTTTCTCGGCGTTGTCGGCACGCTTGAGCTTACGGATTGCCCGTATCTTGAGTATATCGAAGCTACCGGCGATAACCTCGATGCTATCAACACGCACGGCTGCGGCGCACTGCGCGAGCTTTACTGCGACAATAACGGACTTGGCAGCATAGACGTTTCGGAGCATCCGCTTCTTTACAAGCTTTGGTGCGATGGAAACGATTTGACCGAGCTCGATCTTTCAAACAATCCCCTGCTCTATGCACTGGACTGCAACAACAATCTTCTGACCGAGCTCGATCTTTCAAACCAGCCCATGCTTGGGGAGCTCTACTGCGCAAACAACCTTTTTACCGAGCTCGATCTTTCCTTGAATACGGCGCTTACATGGCTTTGGTGCCCCGAAAACAGCCTTGAAAGGCTCGACCTTTCGGCAAATACGAAGCTTTATAAGCTGTTTGCGGCAAACAGCGAGATCACCGAGCTTGTGCTTGGAAACAACACAAATCTTGTTCTTCTGGACGTTATGAACAATGCGATAAGCGAGCTGGACGTTTCCGCAAACACCGCACTAAAGGAGCTTGACGGCGCGGGCAACAGCTTCACCTATCTCAAGCTCAACGACCGCCTCGGGCTCGACACCGTTCGCGCCGAGGGCAGCGGCTGCTTCGGCTATCACTACTCCGTGCCGTACAGCGAGGGCTTCCTCTCGGCAAAAGCTGACGAGGGCTATGTTTTCGTGGGCTGGTACGATCAGAACGGCGCGTTCATCACCGCTTCGCCCTATATCAGCATTTGGAACACGGCTTACACCGAGCTGACCGCGCTCTTCACACCCGCCTCCCCCGTGCTTGTGGGCGATGCAGACGGAAACGGCAGCGTGAACATTGCCGATGCGATCCTCGCGCTTCGCTTTGCGATGGGGCTTATTGGCTCCGATGCGATCAACCTTATCAACGCCGATGCAACCAACGACGGCAGCGTTGCCATAGCCGATGCGGTGATGATACTTAGGCTTGCAATGGGGCTGAATTGAGCGTTCCCGTAAACGCCAAATTCCGTTTTGCCGCTTGACAATTCGGAGCTGATTATTTACAATAAGCCTTGCTAAGAGCAAACAGGAGGATAAATCCATGAACAGATTCTTCAAAAAGACCATTGCGGCGGCGGTTGCGGCGGTTTTCGCGCTCGCTTCCTTCGGCTTCGCGCCCCGCTTCGGCTCCGCAGAGGCGGATATCACAGTGCCCGAGGGCTATAACGAGCACGACTATATCGCCGTTGCTTCCTTCCTCGAGATCGAGGACGAGAGCGGCGTTAAAAACGGCGAAAAGATCGGCAGCGGCTACGATGCAAACGATCCCGCGACCTGGGAGGGCAATCCCTACATCACCCGCTTTGAGTGGATCGAGGTTGACGGCGAAAACCGCATCAAGCGAATGAACGTTGGCTGGAACAACCTTTTCGGTGCGCTCGATGTTTCATCCTGCACCGCACTTGAAGCGCTGATCGTCAGCGAATGTGGGCTTTTGGGGCTTGATATCGGAGGCTGCTCCGCTCTAAAGGAGCTTCAGATCGGCGGCAACTATATAACCGAGATCGAGCTTTCCGAGTGCAGCCTTCTTGAGCAGCTTTGGTGCGACAATATGCCGCTTACTTCGCTCGATCTTTCCCGCTGCCCGAGCATAACCTTCGTTACCTGTAACTACACCGATTTGGAAACGGTAAACCTTTCGGGCTGCGAGAATCTGACCGATTTTTCCTGCGAAAACGCGCCGCTTTCCGAGCTTGATTTAAGCGATTGTGCTTCGCTCTACAACCTTTGGGCGCCGAACTGCAATCTGACTTCTCTTGATACTTCGTCCTGCCCCGAAATGCAGTTTCTTTCCTGCCAGAATAACGGCATTGAAGCGCTGAATATTTCGGGCTGCGAAAAGCTCGAGCTGCTCGACTGCTCCAGCAACGCAATCAACGAGATCGATATTTCATTCTGCCCGATGCTTCGCGAATTCTACTGCGTTGGCAACGAGATAGCCGAATTCGATCTTTCAAGCAATCCCCTGCTCAAGCTCGAAAGCGTGACTGCCGTTGGCGAGGGCTTCGTGGGCTACTACTACAACGGGAACTACGATTACGGCTATGCCGAGGCTGTGCCCGAGGGCGACTGCCGCTTCGCGGGCTGGTTTGATACCGAGGATAACGAGATCTCCGCAAGCACTCAGCTCAACCTCAAGAACCTTGCCTATACCGATATCGTTGCCGTGTTTGAATCCCCGTTCCTCATCGGCGATGCGGACGACGACGGCGAGATCTCGATCTCCGATGCGGTGCTCATCATGCGTTGCGCTATGAATATCATCGACGGAACCGAGCTCGATCTTGAAAACAGCGATGCGGACGGCAACGGCGCAGTAAACTCGACCGATGCGCTTCTTGTTTTAAGAATGGCGATGAACGTATAAAACCCTTTTAAACGATTCGGGCGGAAGACCGCCCGTTTTTCGTATATAAAAAGTGTGCCTCGCTGTATTATTGTTTATTATTGCTTATTTTTATTTGGAATATTGACAACGCGGCGTTCGTGCGGGTAAAATGAAAATATCCTATCATACGCAAAGGAGAAAGCTATGAAAAACCTCGCAAAAGCCGTCCTTTCGGCGGCACTCGCGCTGCTGTTAGCCCTCAGCGCAACTCACCTCCCCTTTTCCGCACTCAAAGCGGAGATCTCCCCCGCGTGGAGCGTTCCCGCGGGCTACAATGAAAACGACTACAACAAAATAGCCGCTTTCCTTGAATTGGCGGACGCTAGCGGCGTAAAGAACGGCTCAAAGCTCAGCTCGAGCTACGATCCGAGCTATCCCGCCACCTGGGGCATCTGCTACGATCCCGACTACTACTCCGAAATGCCCACCTTCTCCTGGGAGCAGTTTGACGGCGAATACCGCGTTCGCCGCATCCTTGTTTACGATAAGCAGCTCGTGGGCGAGCTGGATCTTTCGGGCTTTTCCGAGCTCTACTATGCAAATATCTCCGCAAACGAGATCGAAGGCATCAACCTCAGCGGCTGCACCTCGCTTTGGACCTTCGATTGCTACAACAATCGGCTTGAGGCTATCGATGTTTCGGTCTGCCCCATGCTCCACTTCTTCCGCTGCGACGGCAATCTGCTCATGGATCTCGACGTTTCCGCCAATGATGGCCTCGTTCAGCTGACCTGCAGCGGCAATATGCTCGTCGATCTGGACGTTTCAAGCAATACGAGCCTTGAGATGCTGGACGTTTCGGACAATCTCTTGAACGGTATCGACGTGTCCATGCTCTCCATGCTCGATTCTCTGAACGTTTCGGACAACGATCTTTACAACGGACTGGACGTTTCCGAAAACGCTCGCCTTCAGTCGCTTCGCATAAACCGCACGGGACTTGAGTATATCGACGTTTCTCATAATCCCGACCTGCTCGGGCTTTACAGCGTCGGCAATCCGACTACGACTTACGATCTTGAGGCAAACGAGATCCTTATGCTAAACACCCTCAAGTCCGAGCCCGGCGGCACCGTCGGCTGCGAGCTCAGCGGCTGGTACACCAAGGTATATGCGCAGCCCGATGACGGCTATACCTTCGCGGGCTGGTACAACGCGGAGAACGAGCTTATCTCGATGAACCCCGAGTACGAGGCAAGCGAGCTTGACGGCGTTGTTTTCATCGCAAGGTTCGAGGGCGGCGCTTCGCTTCCCGGAGATGCGGACGGAAACGGCAGCGTTACCATTGCCGATGCGATCCTCACGCTGCGCTTTTCCATGGGACTTATCGATGAAAACGCGCTCGATACCGCTGCCGCCGATATGGACGGCAACGGCAGCATCACCATCGCCGATGCCATCAGCATACTGCGCATGGGAATGGGGCTGTGAGCCACTTTCCGAGCTGATCGGCGTTTAGAAAATACCAAAGCCCTGCGTTTTTGAGACGCAGGGCTTTGATTCATTTGGTACCGTCATTTGCTTTGGGCGCTTTCGCCCGTGCCGTGGCAGCTTCCGCTCATTGCGCAGCTTGAGCAGCCGCAGCCGCAGGACGAGCCGCCGTTCTTTTTCTCCTTTATCATGCTGCGTATCACGCTGACTACGCCCGCGATTATCAACGCAAGCACGATGATAGTTCCGATATTTTTACCTAACCATTGAAACATGATATCACCTCGATTTTGTATGCGCGCATCCGGCAGGGGCTTTTCCTCTGCCGGATGCTTTATTATACGCTCACATTTGCCCGAATTTTACTTTTTAAGCTTCATTTCGAGCTTGGTGGCTTCCTTATAAGGCCTGAAAAGGAGGTAGACAAGCCCTGCAAGGAGGATGAGCGCGATCACAAGCCAAACCGCATTCGCGCTGCCGACAAACAGCATTCCGAGCTGATAGAAGATCAGAGCGATAACGTAGGCAAATATGCTCTGGTACAGGATAGCGAACCAAGTCCACTTCGCCGAGTTCATCTCCCTGCGGATAGCGCCGATAGCCGCGAAGCAGGGCGCGCAGAGCAGGTTGAAGATCAGGAAGCTGTAGCCCGCAAGCTGCGTAAGGCCGCCGAAGTCGAGCACGCCGAACACGCCAACAACCTCTTCCTTTGCAACAAGACCCATGATCGTGGCGATGGTGGCCTTGGTGCCTTCATCGCCGCTGCCGAAGCCGAGGGGCGCGAAGATCCACTTGATTGCACTGCCGATCTTGCCGAGGATGCTCGCTTCAAGCTCCATATCCACGTCGAAGAGGAACTTGCCGTCCACCCAGCCGAAGCGGGATGCCGCCCAGATGAAGATGGTGGCAAGGAAGATGACGGTTCCGGCCTTCTTGATGAAGGACCAGCCGCGCTCCCACATGCTGCGGAGCACGTTGGAAAGAGTGGGCCAATGGTATGCGGGAAGCTCCATTACAAACGGAGCGGGATCGCCCGCAAACATCTTCGTTTTCTTGAGGATGATGCCCGAAATTACGATCGCGGCAAAGCCGACGAAGTATGCGCTGGGAGCTACCCACCATGCGCCGCCGAACAGCGCGCTTGCGATCAGCGCGATAATCGGTATCTTTGCGCCGCAGGGGATGAAGGTGGTGGTCATTATCGTCATGCGCCTGTCGCGCTCGTTTTCAATGGTGCGCGATGCCATGATGCCGGGAACGCCGCAGCCGACGCCGATGAGCATCGGAATGAAGGATTTGCCCGAGAGACCGAACCTTCTGAAGATACGGTCCATAACGAACGCAACGCGCGCCATATAGCCGCAGCTTTCAAGGAACGCAAGGAACAGGAACACAACGAGCATCTGGGGCACGAAGCCGAGCACCGCGCCAACGCCGCCGATAACGCCGTCGATCACGAGGCTGTTCAGCCATTCGGGGGTGTTCAGCTTGGTGAGCACCTTCTCTGCGAGCACCGGTATGCCGGGCACCCAAACGCCGTAGTCTTCGGTCGCGGGGGCTTCCTCGAGCGCCGCTTCAACGGTTTCGCCTATGCCGAAGCCCGCCTCGTCGAGCGCATCGCCGTAGGTTCCGAGCGCCTCGTCAAATGCGCCGAAATCCTCGTCCTCGATAGCGCCCATAAGCTCGTCCGCACCGATAACGCCCGCTTTTTCGGCCGCTTCAACGGTGGAGCGAATATCTTCGGTGAACACGAATTCCTTGGCGTATTCGTCCATCTTTTCATCATATTCCTTTTGGCCGATGCCGAGAAGATGGAAGCCGTCGCCGAAGAGGTTGTCGTTCGTCCAGTCGGTCATTGCGCCGCCGACCTTGGAAACGGCGATGTAGTAAACAAGGAACATAACGAGCGCAAAGATGGGAAGCGCAAGCCAGCGATTCGTTACCACGCGGTCGATCTTATCCGAAACCGTTAGCTTGCCGGCGTTTTTCTTCTTATATGCGCCCTTGATAAGCTCCGCTATGTAGACGTAGCGCTCGTTGGTGATGATGCTCTCGGCATCGTCGTCCAACTCCGCTTCAACGGCGGCGATATCCTTTTCGATATGCGCCCTCGTGTCCGCAGGAAGATTCAGCTCCTCGAGCACCTTTTCATCGCGTTCAAACAGCTTTACCGCGTACCAGCGCTGCTTTTCCTCGGGGAAGCCATGCACAGTGGCCTCCTCAATATGCGCAAGCGCATGCTCCACCGTGCCCGAAAAAGTGCTGACGGGGGGCTTTTTGCCGCCCTTTGCGGCAGCTATCGCGGCTTCGGCAGCTTCCTGAACGCCCGTGCCCTTGAGCGCGGATATCTCCACGATCGTGCAGCCGAGGCTCCTTGAAAGCTCCTGTGTGTTCAGCTTGTCGCCGTTCTTTTTCACGATATCCATCATGTTTATCGCAATAACAACGGGGATGCCGAGCTCGAGAAGCTGGGTGGTGAGATAGAGGTTTCTCTCAAGGTTCGTGCCGTCCACGATATTCAGTATCGCATCGGGGCGCTCGCCGATCAGGTAGTTTCTTGCCACGACCTCCTCGAGAGTGTAGGGCGAAAGCGAATAGATGCCGGGAAGGTCGGTGATGGTAACGTCATCGTGCTTTTTAAGCTTGCCTTCCTTCTTTTCGACCGTTACGCCCGGCCAGTTGCCGACGAACTGGTTCGAGCCCGTCAGCGCGTTGAACAGCGTGGTTTTGCCGCTGTTCGGGTTGCCCGCAAGGGCTATTCTCGTGTTTGCCATAATATTTTCTCCTGTTTGCCGTTTGTTTAGGCTCTTTAAGTTAGCTAAAGCTAACATGTTTGCCGTAAAAAATGCGGATCATCCGCGCGTTTTCGGTCGAAGCGGCGCTAAAAGCCGAGGTTACTGCACCTCAATCATATCCGCATCCGCCTTGCGGATGGAGAGCTCGTAGCCGCGCACATTGACCTCGATCGGATCGCCGAGCGGCGCCACCTTGCGAACGTGCACCTCCACGCCCTTGGTGATGCCCATGTCCATGATCCTGCGCTTGACTGCGCCCTCGCCGTGAAGCTTCACAACGCGGACTGTTGCGCCAATGGGGGTTTCTTTCAAAGTTTTCATTCAAACACCTCCCGGTATTGTTAGTTAATAGTGAATAATGAATGGTGAATAGTTGCGGGAGAAATTCCGATGGAATTTCTTCCGATCATATCATTCATACCATGATCTTCATCGCCATTTCTCGGCTTATCGCGATGCGCGATTCCTTAATGCTCACGATAACGTTGCCGCCGAGCATGGAGATCACGCGCACCTCGCCTCCCGGAACGAAGCCGAGATCGCTGAGATGCTTCTTAACCTCGGCACTGCCGCCGATGCGCTTGATGATATTGCCTTCGCCGATGGGAGCGAGAGTTAAAGGCATGATAACACTTCCTTTCGCTAAGGATTCGCGAGCAAAATGGTTGCATGGCGCAAACTTGGTTAGTGCTCGCTAACCAATACTATAATACTCCATTCCCCCTCTCTTGTCAATAGGAAAAACGAGTATATTTAAACAAAAGTCGCTTCGTTTCAGTAAAAAACGCTCCCCCCTTGCCGAGTGGAAGCGTTTTGAGTTGTTCCTTTGCACGCAATGGGTCAATAGGTTTCCCAGCGCATCATATACATATAGGTGTAACCGAGATAGAGCGCGGCAAGTATTATGAAAAGCGCCGCCGTTTTCCATTTTTTATTTGCACAATGCGCTATCGAAACCGTCACGGGCAGCGCTGCAGAGATATAGCGCATGGCGGATAGCAGCCATGTGCAGCCGATGGCGACCGCGAAATAGGCGAGGAAGTACACCGTATAGCTTGCGGGAAGCTTTTTCGCCTTCGCCTCGATGAGTATGAGCGAGCCGAATATCGCGATAAGACCCGGCACCCAGAGCGAAACGAGCTTTTCGATGCTGCCCTGCTGATAGTAGCGCACCGCATAATTCAGCATATAGCGCGTGGTGTCGAAGAACGGATTGAAATTCTGATGCCAATTGCCGGACTGGAACTCAAAAAATTTCAGCGCATCCCCATGTATCGAATAGTTGATATAGAGATAGCCGAGCGTTCCGAACGTGGAGATAACAAGACCGACTGCAAGCAGCGCAAAAGTCTTGCCCCACGGCTTTTTATCCCGCATTAGGCGCACGATATGCCCGATGCCGACCAAGGCCAGCGGCACCGCGGCGATAACGCCGAGCGAACGGGTGAAGCCCGCGCAGGCAACGAAAATGCCCGAAAGCACGAACTGCTTTCGCTGCATGAAGAAGAAAGCGCAGGCGGTGAAGAGCAGGAAAAGCGGCTCGCTCATCGGTGAATTCATAAAGATCATGCCCGGGAGCAGTATTGAAACGAATGCACCGACCTTGCTGCGGCGGCTGCCGATTATCGGAAGCAGGGTCATATAGACCATGCCCGAGGCGAGCGCAGTGGCTATCGCGTTTATGATCTGCGCGGAGATGAAGCTATCGTGAAAAACAAGGTTGAACGCGCGAATGAGCACGGGCAGCATCGGCAGGAAAACGATGAGCAGCCTGTCGTTGCCGTCCTTAGCATACCAATTTTCGGCTATTTTGAGGTAATGCCCCGCATCGGTGTTGCCCTTCATCCACGAACTGTGCCAGAGCTTGAAAGCATCCTTGACGGAAGCGCCGTAACTATTGAAGGTTTTGAATATGAGCGTGCCGATGATGCCCAGGATGATATGCAGCACGAGCGCTGCGATGCATATTATAAAAAAATTGCGCCATGCCCGCCTTGATGCATTTAGCTCGAGATTCTCGATGCTGCTGTCGCCAACGATCAGATCCACAAGCTTGGGCGCGGCGGTAATGAAGATCAAAACGAACAGCCCGAGCGTAACGACGGGCAGCACGAAATCGGCTGGTTTAAAGCCCTTATGCGCGAGCGCATACAGCGTGAAGCCGCCGGCGGCGACCGCAGCAGCAAGTATGCGAACGATAAGCACCGCAAGCGCCTTTCCGCGTGGGAGACGGGGCTTTTTTTGCTCCGTATCGAACAATTCGATTTCGTTTATCGGGTTTTCCATAGCGTACTCTACTCTCTCTTCTCTGTCGTTGCGGTCTTTTATGCCGCTATGACGTATATTTTAGCATAGAACAGAGAATAGTTCAACACCGAGTTATTTGCCGCTCGGCTCAGTTTCATCGTCCTTAACGAGCCTGTATTTATCCCAGTTTGCCTTGAGGAAGTAGATAAGCGTTATCGTGGAGCAAACGAGCCAGCCCGCGGGATAGGAAAGCGCGATCGGCTTTATGGTATTGCTTATGTAGTTTGCCATTATGTAAAGATAGATCTGGCGGAACAGCACGAAGCTTCCGAGCATGATGAACATCGGCGTTCGGCTGTTGCCCGCGCCGCGAAGAGAACCCGCGAGCACCTGATTAACGCAGCAAAGCACGTAGAACGGCGAGATGAGCCTCAAAAGCATGGAGCCGTATTTTATAACCTCCGGCTTTTTATTGAAAAACTCCACGAGCTGCGGGGCGAAGATCAGCACGGGTATCATCAATATGGCCGTGGAAACAACGGAGATGGTCATTGCTATGCTGATGCCCTTTTTGGCGCGCTTCGTGTTTCCCACGCCAAGATTCTGCCCAACGAAGGTGGTGCAGGCAAGGGAGATGCTCTGCATGGGCAGCAGCAGGAACTGGTCTATTTTGGAATACGCCGTCCAGCCGCCCATGCAGTCCTTTCCGAACTGATTTATGTAGCTCTGCACGAAGATATTTGAAAAGGAGGTGACCGCCATCTGAAGCGCGGCGGGAAGCCCCACGGCAAGTATTTTTTTGAGCATTTTGCCATGGATGCGCAGCTTTTTAAGCTCCAGCCTGCAGCAGTTATCCGCCTTTAAAAGGGTGTAGATCACAAGCGCCGCCGAAACGAACTGCGCGATTATGGTGGCAAGGGCAACGCCCTCAACGCCCATCTTGAAAACGAGCACGAACAGCAGATCGAGGACAGTGTTCGTTCCTGCGGAAACCACAAGAAACAGGAACGGGCGCTGCGAATCGCCGACAGCGCGCATTATTCCCGAGCCGATGTTATAGACCATAAGGCCGAGGATGCCTGAAAAGTAGATCTGAAGATAGCGAGTTGCCTCGGGCATAACGGTTTCGGGCGTTTTCATAAGTCGAAGCATGTGCGGTGTCATAAAGACTCCGATCGCGGTAAAGACCGCGCCGAGTATAAGAGTCAGCGTGAGCGCGGTATGCACCGTGTCCTGCACGCTGTCATACTGCTTTGCACCGTAATACTGCGAAATCACCACGCCCGCGCCGGCGGAAAGCCCCATGAAGGTGCCTATGAGCGTGTTCATGATTGGGCCGACCGTGCCGACTGCGGAAAATGCGCCGTCGCCCACGAAATTGCCGACCACCCAACTGTCCACGGTGTTGTAAAGCTGCTGAAAAATATTGCCGAGAAGAAGCGGAAGGGCGAATGCGATCAGATGCCGCAGTATATTGCCCTCCGTCATGTCAACGTCTTTTTTGCCTAAAAAGCCCTTTTTTGATTGCGCGCCGGTCACTTGGATTTCCTCGATTCAAACTCTTTTTCTTCATTATAGCACATACAGCGCGAAAAACCGCACGCGCGGGGATTATATTTTTGTTTCGCTTCGTTCTTCGTCCTATTTCTTTTTTTCGGAATGTATGCAGTATAAAATCGGACACCACGTAGGGTGTCCGAAGCAGTGCTTATTGAGTTTTACTTATCCTCCCCGAGGCTTGTGATGCCAAGAAGAGCAAGCCCTATGCCGAGCATTAAATCTTCCTTACTATATTCCATTGTTACCCTCCATAACTTCTGATTGTTGCCGTCTTGACGATTATGTATCTTTACATTACCTTCTGAAACATATGGCGCACCTTGTCCAGGCGGCTG
>JAFPWD010000048.1 GCA_017395105.1 Clostridia bacterium | reverse complement strand
CCGCTCCTCGTATGTTAGGTGTTTACCTTTCCTCGACTTTGTGGTATTATTGTTTCGCTCCATAGCTTTGGCCTCCTTACTTGTTCTTTTGCCAATTTACATTGTATCAGGCTTCTCGCTATGGAGCTATTCTTTTTTTGTTTTGGACACTTAATTATACAACTTACCTGATCAAAATGCCGAAAAAACGACGAATCAGTGCATGCAAAGCTTCATTTCAACGTGTGGTATCCCATCCTCAAAAAACACCTCGGAGCAAACGGCAAAGCCTGCCTTTTCGTAGAAGCCTATCGCGTACTGTTGGGCGTGAAGGCGTATTTCATCCGCACCGTGCAGCCTGCATTCCTCGATACAGGCATTAAGCAGGCGCATTCCATTCCCTCTTCCGCGTTCCTTCGAGATGAGCCTGCCTATGCGCATAACGCCGTTGCCTGTTTCATCTCGATAGATTCTGGCGCATGAGGTGCATTCCTCTTTATCATCGAGTGTGAAAAGCTGCACCGCGTTACGATCAACGCCGTCAAGGTCCTGATAGGCGCAGTTCTGCTCCACAACAAAAACGTCGGCGCGCAGGCGCAGAAGCTCGTAAAGCTCGGTTAATGTCAACTCATCGAAGGCTTTGATTTTGATTTCGCTTTCCATATCGATTCAATATTCGTTAATCATTCAGTTTTTGATATGCACGTCCATCTGCGGGAAGGCTATCTCAACGCCCGCGCTGTCCAGTGCAAGCTTTCCGCCCTCGATCAGCTCGAATTTAAGCCGCCAATAATCCGCTTGATCGCAGCAGATGCGCAGCATCAGCTTCACGGCACTATCGGCGCATTCGCTCATCAAAACCGCGGGGGAGGGCTCGGTTGAAACGCCCGCAGTCCCGAAAGCAAGACTTAGCAGTGCGTTTCGAGCAGATGCTATATCTGCGCCGTATGCGATGCCAAACTCTATATCCAGCCTGCGAGTGCCCTCACGGGTGTAATTGACTATCGCGGTATTGGTCAGGCTGCTGTTTGGCAGAGAAATATTGCGGTTGTCGGCTGTCACAAGCTCCGTATAGAAGCTGCCCACTGCACGAACGGTGCCCTCGTGCTCGCCAACCTTTACATATTCGCCTGCGCGGATAGGCTTGAGTATAAGCAGCATCAAGCCGCCGACGAAATTGCCAAGCGCACCCTGAAGCGCAAGGCTCACAGCAACTCCAGCCGAGGCGATAAGCGCCACGAACGAGGTCAGCGGAATGCCCATAACCCCGGCAGCGGTGATTATAACGAGAGCGTACAGAACGGTCTTAATAAGTCCTTCAAAAAAGCCCCGCGCCGTTGGGTCGATCTTTTGAAAGCCCTTGCCGCGCTTTATGAGCTTAATAATTAGCTTCGCGGCGATAAAGCCTACTATCAGCACGCCGATGCCGAAAGCAAGCTTTATACCGTTAGTTTCAAGAATTTCCTTAATATGCTTCCAGTCCATATTTCCTCCGAAGGATCAGTTTTACCGTAACAATAATAAACCATTTTCATGCTTTATGCAAGCTAAAACAAAAAAAGAGCATACCAACGGTAAACGAGGCATGCCGTTTGTGAAGTTAAAGCTGTTTGAAAATGAAGCAATGCCGCTTATTCGCAATCGAGCTGCGGCATATAGCTCAGTCCATATACTCTCTTCTGCGCTGCATCTGTTCATAGGTTTCCTTATGCAGGAAGAGAAATTTGCGAATTGCAAACAGCACGGCGATAGCGAACGTGCCGATGAGTATCTCCCAGGTCTCAAGATGCTGGATCACAAGATGCCTTGTGACAGCAAACATCAGCACCTCTATCATTGAGTACAGGTCGTTGCGGCACAAAAGCTTTATGAACTCTATGCCGATCATCGCATCGAAAAGATACTTGAGAAACTCGAGAAGTCCGTCGGTTTTGAATAATTCAAAGAACGGCTCATAGCTTATCAGATGCATAACGATGCCCGCAACTGCAAAAAGCGAAATAAAAAACTCTATAACGCCTCCGAGATAGAAAACATATTTCCTTGCTTTATGCAGAATCTTTACGGTATGCTCGCTCGAAATCCTTTTCAAAATCCATCCTCCTTATGAAAAATGGGAGCAGCGTTTTACGGCTGCCCCCGATGTTGATTGCGCGTGGTGCCCAATGCGGTGCCGGCGGCAGAAAATAACCGTCGATTATCGTTCGAATACTATATTATACCGCGAAGCGCCGCATTTTGCAAGCCCTATCAAGCACCTCCGAAAAGGCTTGAGATGTTGGGGATGATGCTGGTTGCGAATGCGAAGCCGGTCATCACGAGAACGAAGATGTAGCTCAGAGTCATGCAGATGCGGAGCGCAGTGGGAGCCTTGTAGCCCTTGTTTACGTCCTTTCTCCAGATGAGCAGCACCACGAACAAACCGGCAACAGGAGTTGCGATAGAGGTGGCGATGTTTGCAAGGAGGATGAGCTGCGTTGGCGAGCCGTTGAAGCTATAGCAAATTATCATTGCGAACACGAGGCAGGCAAGGCAGCCGTAGCGAACGAACTTGCTTTCCATACCGGTCTGCTTGTTGATGCCTGCGCCGAGAAGCACCATGCCGCGCTGAGTGTTTGCAAGCAGGGAGGAGAAGCCCGCACCAACAAGCGCGAAGCCCATGATGTACCTTGCGGCGTTGCCCATGATGGGCTCAAGCATACCAGCAAGCTGAGCGGGAGCCTTGATGCTCTTGCCCTCGGGGAACAGAACGATCGCACCAACGAGAACGATAGCGCCGGTGATGAGCACAACGGAGATAACGTGAACGAGAGAATCGGTGAACATAACGCCGTTGAAAAGATCATCCCTCTTCCACTTTTTTTCTTTGCCGAGATAGGTGTTATAGATGCCGGTGGTGATGGCAGCATTGGTGGAGATGAACGCAAGCGCAGTTGCAAGGCTGCCTGCGGGTATCTTGAAGCTGACGAGACCCTTGCCGAGCTCCTTGGCGTTGGGGCCGCCTACGCCCACGAGAGTGACGTAGAAGGCGATTATCATAATTATTATACAAAGAGTGATGAGCTTCTCAACCTTGCTGTAAACGTTCTTGGCGAAGTAGGCGAGCACGACGATAACTATCATTATTGCCGAGCCTATCTTCCAGTCGATGCCGAAGATGAGGTTCATGCCTGCGCCGGTGCCGGAGATGTTGCCCATCGTGAAGAAGAGACATGCAAGAAAGAGGGCAACGCCGACTATGCCTGCTCCGACCTTTCCGAAATACTTGCGGATCGCATGGATTGTCGGCATTCCGGTGGTGGTAGCGAGCCAGTTTGAGGTCATAACGAAGGTTATGCCCATGAAGATTATGGGAAGAAACAGCCAAACCAGGGCGTAACCGTAGTTTGCGCCGAGCATCGAAGCCGTAGTAACCGCGCCGGGGCCGACAACGATGCCGGTTGCTATCAGACCGGGACCGATGCGCTTCAACAGCTGTCCTAACGGCAAAACCTTTACGTCCTCGCCGATAAGTCCTTGTTTATTCTTAACTTCCATAGTGGTTCCTCCTATTGAAAACCTTTTATAAAGGCCCTCCCGAGCACGATTTTTGCCGCGGGAGGGCCTTCCGGGCAGAGTATGTCCCGCGAAGATTATTTAAACTGACTCATATCAACCTTGGGCAGCTTGCTGCGCTCAAGGCCGAGAGCGACCCAATCCTTCTCCTCCTGATCGAGGGGCAGAACGGGCTTGCGCATAAGGGCATTGGAGAAAATGCCGCGCTGATAGAGCGCTTCCTTAAGGCGGGCATGAGCTTCGCCGGAGGGCTGGCCGCCGCCGTAGATAGCCTGGGAGATGTGATATATACGGTCGGACCAATCCTGAGCTTCCTTGAGGGTGTGCTTCTCGGGATGTGCGAATACCTCGCGGGCGGGGCAGATGAGCTCGGGTACGCAGCCCGCAAAGCCGATCAGAGCGCCGTCCATGCCGGGGAACCAGGAAACGCAGAGGGTCTCATCGTGGCAGGTGATGAGGGAGATATCAGGACACTTTTCGCGGAGCAGACGAACGTCGTGCTCGTAGATTGAGGTAACGCGGGTACCCATCTTGATGCACTTAACGTGCTCGATCTCGTTGCACATCTTGATGAGTGTCTCAACGGGATAGAATGCCTTGGAGGTGGCAGGGTAGAGGTGGATGATGATGTCGATATCTGCGCCTTCGGCAACTTCCTTAACGAAGTTGAAGGGTGCATCGGGGTTCATGCCGAAGCGGAGCCACATGTGCGGGGGCATGAGCAGGATGCCGTCAGCGCCGGCTTCCTTTGCTTCGCGCGCCATCTCGATGGCTTCGTGGGTGTTCTCGCAGTTCAGACCGGAAATAATGGTCATCTTGTCGCCGCACTCCTCGGAGCAGATCTCGGTGACTCTTTTGCGCTCTGCGCGGGTGAGGCCGGTGATCTCGCCGGTGTGACCGTTGCAAACGAGACCCTCGATGCCCTGATCGTAGAAGCTCTTGATCCAGCGGAGATAAGCGCGGAACTCGGGTTCATTGATGGAGTAATCCTCGTTGAGAGGTACGGATACTGCGGGGAAGATGGTTTTGAAGTTCTTGACCTTAGCCATTGTTTTGATCTCCTTTGGGTTGTTAAATTTTATGTTAGTTCTTTGTCACAGATCCGTGTTCACCCGCCCTCGCGCGCCGGGCTTATGAGCACAAGTCGTGCAATCGTTTGCTTATTGCACTTGTATTTTAATATGCCAATGAGCCCATGTCAATAGGTTTTGAATCGCCTGCAATATATTGCATACGCTCTGCAATAAGTTGCATAAGATGCTGTAATAGTGCTGTTTTTGGGTTTTTATGGTGAATACTCATTTGCTACCAGCGCGGTATTGTACCGGCAGCATATATATGTTATAATATGAACATACAAATGATTGCATAAAAGCAAGGAGAATTCTATGGCAACCCTAAAGGACGTTGCAAGGCTCGCATGCGTGGACGTGAGCACGGTGTCAAGAGCACTTAACAACACCTCATACGTACATCCCGAGACCAAGGAGCGCATCTATGCCGCAGCCAAGGAGCTTGGCTACAGGCCGAACGTTATTGCACGCGCCCTTCGCCAGGGTCGCAGCCATATAATCGGCGTGGTGCTGCCGAGGCTTCATCTTACTATCTTTTCCGAAATACTTCAGGGCATCGAGGAGGAAGCGCAGAAGCATGGCTATATGACCACGGTTTGCGTGACCGAGGATGATCATAAGGTTGAGAAGGACAGGCTCAATCGCCTGAGAGACAGCGGAGTGGACGGCATAATCATTGCCGCAACAGGACGAAATGGAAGACTTCTGAAGGATATCCGTGCAACAGGCGTACCCGTGGTGCAGCTCGTTCGCCGCCAGGAGCCCGAGCTTTCAAGCGTTATTGCCGATTACGAGGCTTGTGGTCGGGATGCCGTCAATTATTTATATAAAAAGGGCTGCAGAACGATCGGTATGATAGCGGGCTCGCAGCATTTGAGTCCGTACCGCGGCCGCTACGAGGGTTACAAAAAGGCGATATCCGAATTAGGGCTTAGCGAGATAACAGTCAGCTGCGAACGCGAGGTCAATTCCTTCGGCTATGGTTATGACAGCGCAAATCGACTCTTGGACGAGAATCCCGAGCTGGATGCGATAATC
This sequence comes from Clostridia bacterium, assembly GCA_017395105.1. Classification (GTDB taxonomy): domain Bacteria; phylum Bacillota; class Clostridia; order Christensenellales; family CAG-138; genus PeH17. Next base: position 87,784 of record JAFPWD010000048.1, on the reverse strand, counting down.
GCCGCGGTGGACGTTCAGGGGCTTGGAGCGATCCGAGCCGCTGCCGAGCGAGGAATAAAGATACCCGATCGCATAAGAATAATCAGCCTCACCGGGCATCGCGTAGGAAGAATGCTCGAAACCACGATGACCTCAATGGAGATGCCCGCCTTCGATATGGGGTCGGCTTCGGCGCGTCTTATCATAAGTTTTCTCGAATCCGACCCGAAGTTCAAGCCTTCCGAGCGGCATATCGGATTTTCTTCTACGCTTGTTGAGAGGGAAACAACTTAAGCACTTATTTGTCGATCGGCGTTGCAATTCGCTGTCTTTCCGCTTATAATATTTGAGAATGTGTTCCCAACGCTGCGCAAAGGCTATATTAAGGAGGCGAAAATGAACCGTATTCTTATCGTTGAGGATGAGCTTGCGATATCGGAAAGCTTGAAGAGCTTTCTTGAATCGGAGGGCTTTATTTGCGATACCGCGCGAAGCCGAGCCGAAGCGCTCGAATGCTATAATAACGGCGAATACGATCTCGTTTTGATGGACGTTTCGCTTCCCGACGGCAACGGCTTCGCGCTCTGCTCCGTATTCAAGCGCATCAAGGATACTCCGATAATCTTTTTGACCGCTTCGGGCGATGAGCACAGCACCGTTATGGGTCTGGAGCTCGGAGCAGAGGACTATATTGCAAAGCCGTTCCGACCCCGTGAGCTGCTTCTTCGCATAAAAAACGCGCTTCGCCGCACGGGAAGGGCGCGCTCGGTTGTCGCTCTGGGAAACGTGACGGTAGATGCAGAAAAGGGTATTATAACAAAAAACGGCACGGAGATAAGGCTTTCCGCGCTCGAATATCGACTTCTTCTAACCTTTATAAACAATCGCGGAAAGGTGATGACCCGCTCAGCGCTGCTCGAGCATATCTGGGATGCGGCGGGTGATTTTGTGAACGACAACACGCTGACGGTCTATATAAAGCGGCTTCGAGATAAGCTTGAGGACGATCCCCAGTCGCCCGCGCTGATACAGACCGTTCGCAATCTCGGATATAAGCTCTCCGAGGATGAGTGAGTTTTTATGGGAGTAAAGCTTTTTAAAAACAGGGAAGTGAAGCGCTTTGTGCTTATCTCGGCCGCGATCGGCATTGTTGCCTGCGCCTGCGTGTATTTCATTCACCACGTTTGCTCCGCAGTATGCGCGCTGCTGTCTCTCGCGCTGATCGCCGCCTCCCTTATTTTCACCGCAAGGCGCTATAAGAAAATGGCGGAGCTTTCAAACGAGCTCGACAGGCTGATGAGCGGCGAAGATGGTGTCGATCTTAAACGCTTCAGCGAGGGCGAATACAGCATACTTGAAAACAAACTTTCAAAGCTCGTGCTTTGTCTGCGCGATCAAACGGATGCACTTAAAAAGGACAAGCTCCTGCTTGCGGATGCCATCGCCGATATCTCCCACCAGATAAAAACGCCGCTTACATCAATAAATTTGCTTGCCTCAGCGCTTTCAAAGGAAGAAATGTGTGAAAACGCGCTGAACCGCGGCAAAACGCTTGCCGACATGCATTCGCAAATCGATCGAATGGATTGGCTTGTTTCATCCCTTTTAAAGCTTGCAAGGCTGGATGCGGATGCGGTTAAGCTAAATATGAAGTGCGTTCCGCTTGCTGAGCTTATCGAGCTTGCCGTTTCTCCGCTTGAGATCGTGATGGAGCTTAGGAACCAGCAGCTCACGATCGAAGCAAGCGGCAGCGTTCTTTGCGATGCTTCGTGGACGGCGGAAGCGCTGATGAACATAATAAAAAACTGCTCCGAGAGCATGGGGGACGGAGTTCTCAGCATATATGCATGCGAAAATCCTCTCTATTCCGAGATCATTGTAACGGACGGCGGAGGCGGCATCGCCAAGGAGGATCTTCCGCATATCTTCGAAAGGTTTTACAGGGGCAAGAATTCTTCGAGCAGCGGTGCGGGTATCGGGCTTGCGCTTGCAAGAAGCATAGTTATAAAGCAAAACGGAACAGTCAAAGCGGAGAATGCGCCGCGGGGCGGGGCAAGGTTCACCCTGCGCTTCTATAAGAGCACGGTTTAGCGCGCTTTCTTCGTAATGTGACTGAACTGTAATGAAACTGTCACGTGCCTGTCATCTTGACAGGCTATAATTATGCCGTAACAACGGGAATGGCTCTCATTCCGGAAAAGAGGTAGATATGGAATTATTGAAGGTTGAAAACCTGACCAAGGTTTACGGCAAGGATGAAAACACCGTTCGTGCGCTGGACGGAGTAAGCTTTTCTATCGAAAAGGGCGAATTCGTGGCGATAGTCGGCCCATCGGGCAGCGGCAAATCTACCCTCTTGCACGTTCTTGGCGGCGTGGACAGACCCACTTCGGGCAGGGTGCTTCTGAACGGAACCGATGTTTATGCAAGCGGCGATGATAAGCTTGCCATTTTCCGCCGAAGGGAAGTGGGGCTTATCTATCAGTTCTATAATCTGATCCCCGTTTTGAACGTAACGGAGAATATGTGCCTTCCCGTGCTGCTCGACGGCAGGAGCGTGAATGAAGCGCGCCTAAAGGAGCTGACCGAAACACTGGGGCTCTCGGGCCGCGAAAAGCATCTTCCGAACCAGCTTTCCGGCGGTCAGCAGCAGCGCGTTTCCATCGGCAGGGCGCTTATGAACTCGCCGAGCATCGTGCTTGCGGATGAGCCCACGGGCAACCTCGATTCGAAGAACAGCCGTGAGATAATTGAGCTGCTTAAAAAGTTCAACAGGGAATACGATCAAACGCTCATCATAATCACGCATGACGAGAATATCGCGCTTCAGGCAAAGCGCATCATGGCGATCGAGGACGGGCGCATCGTGCGCGATGAGGTGCTTTCAAGATGAGCATTCTTTCAAACGTAACGATCAAAACGCTGAAGAAGAACCGCGTACGCACGCTGGTCACCATAATCGGAATAATCCTTTCAACAGCGATGTTCACCGCCGTGGCTTCGATAGTTTCAAGCCTGTACAGCTTTATGGTTCGCGGCGAGATCGCCTTTACGGGCAATTATCACGTTCGTATCAATCATTGTGATGGCGGCAGGATAAACTCCATCAGCGGCGATGAGCGCATCATTATGAACGCCTATGCGCGGCATCTCGGCTATGCGGATATTGGCTCGGAGAACGAGGATAAGCCCTATGTCTGCGTGCTCGGAGCGAACGACAGCTTCTTTGAGAATATGCCCGTGAATATTATCGAGGGCAGGCTTCCCGAAAATGAAGATGAGATCGTAGTTCCCGAGCATCTCGACTATAACGGCGGCGTTAAGCTCCGCGTTGGCGAAAGGGTATCCTTCAAGCTCGGCGTAAGGCGAGCAGATGAAGAAACGCTTTATCAGGATTCCTCCTTTTTCGAGCAAGGCGAAAGCCTTATAGAGGAAACAACGGGGGAATACACCGTTGTGGGCGTATATAAAAGGCCTTCCTTTGAGGCGTTCACAGCGCCCGGTTATACCGTGCTCACAAGGAAAAACGGTGTTGAAGCGGGCGGCGTTTACGATTACTATTTCAAGGTAAGATCCCCTGCGAAGAACCTCGAATCTGTTTTTGAGGACAACGTCATCTACTATGACGGCATCAATTTAAACAACGAGCTTCTGATGATCGAGGGCAATATCACGAATAACTCGTTCCTGACAACGTTCATCTCGATGGCGGCGGTGGTATGCGTGCTTATTTTCGCCGGCTCGGTATCGCTCATATACAGCGCGTTTGCGATCTCGGTTTCTGAGCGCACCAAGCAGTTTGGAATACTGTCCTCGGTCGGCGCAACAAGAAAACAGCTCCGTTCGGCGGTTTTCCATGAAGCGCTGCTGCTCGCCGTTATCGCAATACCGATCGGCATCGCGGCAGGACTTCTCGGAACGGGTGTCACGCTGTATCTTCTCAAGGACACGGTTGCCGCAACCACAACAAACAGCTTGGACGGCATCGATCTGAGGCTTTCCGTAAACGCCTATGCGCTGATAGTCGCCGCGGTGCTCTCGTTCGTAACCGTGCTCGTTTCGGCATGGATACCCTCAAAACGGGCGATGCGCGTTTCGCCGATAGAGGCCGTTCGCCAAACTCGCGACGTTTCCTCCAAGGGCAGGGAGGTGCGCACCTCGAAGCTGTTTTTAAAGCTCTTCGGCGCGGAGGGTATGCTTGCGAAAAACTATTATAAACGCAGCCGAAAAAAGTATCGTGCAACGGTATTCTCGCTCGCGATGAGCCTCGTGCTGTTCATCGGCGCAAGCTCGTTCTCCATGTTTCTGAAGAAAAGCATGACCACCGCAGATGCCGTGAACGGCGGCAGCAATTATGATCTGTGCTACTTTTATGAAATGAGCTTGTCGGAGTTTGAAACGGTACGAGCCGAGCTCGAATCCTTTTCGGATGAGGTGAACGCGATCAGCTATTACGGCGGAGAAGCATTCTTCATGGTTGATGAAAATGCCTATACGGATGAGTTCCTTCAGGCTCGCAAGAGCAGCAGAACGGGCGATGAAAGAAAAACGCTGTTCAGGCCCAATGCGGACGTGTACTATATCGACGATGCTTCATTTGAACGGCTCGTGAAGCAAAACGGCCTCGATATGAACGCCCTTTCGGGCGAAAACGGCGCCGTGCTCGCCGCGAACACCTGTAGGTTTGTGGAGTTTAAAAACGGGAGGATAGACAAGATATCCACCTTCGGCATCCTGAATAACAGCGCAAGGAGCATAAGGCTTGCTTTCTGCGATGATTATTACAAGGCAGCCGTAACCGAAGCGCATTGGAGCGGCGATGAATTCGGAAAAGGCGATCTCGTGGCAATATCTATCTATGAGAATGCGCACGGCGAATTCGATCTTGAGTACGATGAGCAGCGCCGCCCGATAGGCGGGGTGCGCACCGTGCTGAGCTTCGAAAGCGTGAACATCGGCGCGCTTCTGAGTGAATCTCCACTTGGGATACGCAAAACCACGGAAGGCAAGCTGCAGCTCCTCTATCCCATGTCCGCAGATCAAGGCGGAGAGAAGGAAGGCAAGGTGGCGGTCTATATGCGCTGCGCCGACACGCAGGAGGCGGCAAAGGAGTTCAAGGCGGTGCTCGGTGCGCACAGCATGGAGTTCAATCCGAGCGCGCTCTACGATGCGCATGAAAAAAACCGGATGATGGAAAACGTTATGACCTTTATAAACGTTTTCACCTACGGCTTTATCGCGCTGATAACTCTGATCTCGGCGGCGAACGCATTCAACACCATAACCACGAACGTTGCTTTGAGAAGGCGCGATTACGCGATGCTGCGCTCTATGGGCATGAATAAGTGCGGAATGAACCGCATGATGAACTACGAATGCCTTTTGTACGGCAGCCGCGCGCTGCTGTTCGGTCTTCCGATCGCGCTTGCGTTCACCTATCTGATCTATCGGGCGGTCGGCAACCTTGCGGTAATGCCGTTTGAGCTTCCGTGGAAGGCGATAATAATTGCCGTGGTGAGCATATTCATCGTTGTTTTTGCCTCAATGCTCTACCAAACGGGCAAGATCAAAAAGGATAATCCGATAGACGCTCTGAGAAACGAAAATATCTAACTGCGGAGACTCGATTCACTTCCAATTAACTAAACATAATGAAGCCCCCGGGAGCAAGTTCCGGAGGGCTTCGTTTTTAAAATGCTTTAAACAAATCTCTGTTCTTAAACTTATTATCAGTCGGTAGAAATATCGTTCACATCGTCGATGCTGTCGCCGCCCGCGCCGGGTCCGACCCTGCCGGCTATAAGATAGCAGGATTCCATCGGATCATACACGATGCGCTTTAGCAGGCGGAAGCCCTCTATGCAGCCGGTGCTTGCAACGTGCGTTCTCGGGCCGGTGCAGGGCTGAACGTTGTCGCCGATACGAACATGTGCATCGTCAACATAGGAGATGGGCAGATCGCGCTTTATCGCATCGTTCACGTAGTTCTCCATAGCTTCAAGATCGACCACCGGGGGATGATCGGGGAAGGAGAGCACAAAGCCGTGCTTGATATCACGGTGATGGCATCGCGCAAGCTCGGCCTCGTCAAGAAACGCCTCGCAAAGATCCTCTGCGGTGTGTGTCATCCTACGAAGCTCAACGCTTCGTGCAACGCGCTCGTGAAGCTCGCGGGGGATTGGGCCGAATATGGTGGGCCTTGTGATTATGACCTCCTCGCCAATGCCGATCATAAGATTTGCATTCATACCGTTCATCAGCGGATAGATCAGATCGAAATGTTCAACTATAACGCGCTTGCCGCTCTTCACTGCGCGGGTTATCGCCTCGGCAAGCGTGCCGAGCTGCGTGAACGCCGCTTCGAAGCGTATATCCAGATGATAGGTATGCGCGGTGAAAAAACCGTATTCGCTCTGATCGACGAGCGGAAGGGGGCGAACGTTCACGCCGTCGTCGTCGTTGGTGAGCTCAAGCCCCGGGAACATACCCTTGATTATCATGCTCTTGCCCGAGCCGGATTCGCCGATTATACCGATAAGCTTATCGTAGGGCGAAAGATACATCTGCGCTATCTGCATTCCGAGGTCATATATGCGGTCTCGGCCGCGCGGTGCGAAAAAGACGCTGTAATAGTGGTTGTTTTGCATTCTGCCGGAATAGGACATGGAATCATCCTCCTTGATAGGTGGAATCGAAAGCAGCGATTGCTTTGCTCTTTATAGTATATAACAAAAGACGGCTTTGAGCAAGTGTATTAAGCATTTTTATGAGAATTTCTTTTATAAAACGTTTCAATCGAAAAATAAGCTTAAGCTGATTGATATTCATATTGTTGAAACAACTTTCTTCCATGAGAAGAATCCGAATGAAATTACAGCAAATCCGATTTGCATAGCAAATAAAGATATGCTATAATAGTAAAGCAAACAACAAAAGCCGATCGCTTTTCAGGAGGAAACAATGAACAGCAAGATAAACGTTAAATCCGAAATAGGCAAGCTCCGACGAGTTATGCTTCATCGTCCCGGTATCGAACTTAGCAACCTCATGCCGGATTATCTTGAAAGAATGCTCGCCGAGGACACTCCGGACGTTCGCAGGGCGGGGGAGGAACACGACGTATTCGCCGGTATCCTTCGTATGAACGACGTTGACGTGGTCTATATCGAGGATATGTTCCGCGAAGTGGTCAAGGATGAGGCTGTTAAGAACGCATTCATCGATGATTTCGTGCGCCTTGGCGTTTCGGGCTTGAGCCTGTCGGATGCCGTGCGCGAGTATCTTCGCTCCGTGCCGCATGAGAAGCTCTTCGATGCGGTTGCAAAGGGCATAACCCGTGATGATCTTGCAGGACTTGACAGAAAGCCCATTCAGTACTACGTCAAGGAGGATTATCCCTTCCTGACCGATCCGCTTCCCAATCTGTATTTCACCCGCGATATCAGCTTCAGCCTTGGCACCGGCATTGCGGTATCGGCGATGTGCATGCCTGCCCGTATGCGCGAAACGCTGTTCATTCGCTATATTCATCAGTACAGCGAGTATTTCGGCAAGGGCAGTGTCGATCTCCTTTACGATTACAACTGCGGCGACGGCATCGAGGGCGGCGACGTGCTCTCGCTCTCGGATAAATGCGTTGCGATCGGCAGCGGCGAAAGGACGACCGTTTCGGCGGTCGAAAGGCTCGCAAAGACCATCTTCGAACGCGGCTACGAGAAGGTGCTTCTTTTCAAGAATCCCAATACCCGCACCTATATGCATCTCGATGTGCTTATGACTCATATCGACCACGATAAATTCCTTGCGCATCCCTGCATCGCGCATAAGTGGTTCGACGTATACGAGATCACCCCGGGCGGCAACGGCGAGCTGCGCGTAACGCTGACCACCGACTCGGTAGAAAGGATACTTGAACGTGCGCTCGGCATCGACAAGGTCACCTTCGTTGAAGTCGCCGGCGGCGATCCCATCCAGTACCGCCGTGAGCATTGGAACATGGGCGCAAACTCCCTTGCGATGGCGCCCGGCAGCATAATCACCTACGACCGCAACGTTATAACGAACGAGCTTATCGACAAGGCGGGCGTTAAGGTCAGCCCGATCCCCGGCGGCGAGCTGAGCCGCGGCAGGGGCGGCCCGAGGTGCATGAGCATGCCCATGATAAGGGATGAGATCAAATGACGGATTATCAAGGATTTGAAGATTGGCTGAATTCGCTCCTTTCAAAGCCTCTGCCGAGCGGCATTTCCGCATTCAATTTCAACCTTTACGAAAACTCCGATGAGCAGGATGCGGGCTATGCCGCTCAGCTCATCGGAGCCGAACGCTTCGATGATGAAGATCCCGACTGGGCGTGTAACGAGGTCTATTCAAGCGAGGAGGATCTGTTTTTCTTCAGCTCGCCCGATTGGGAAAACGCTTTGGATATGTGCATGGCTTGGATAGAGCGATACCTTGAGAGCGGTAAGCTTGCCGGTATTCTTAAAGCGTGCTCTGCCGTGGCTTGCGGATTTATTGACGGAGATCTTGTGATAGTTCACAAACAATAATCGGATCAATTCTATAGTAAGTGCAAAAATGCCGCAGACCTAAACCTGCGGCATTAATATTGATTCAGTTGTTATCAGTCCTGAACGTAGGGCAGAAGAGCGACCTGACGAGCGGACTTGATGGCGGTCGCAAGCGACCTCTGATGCTCTGCGCATACGCCGCTCATCCTGCGGGGCATGATCTTGCCGCGCTCGGTGATGAACTTGCGAAGCTTTGCAGCGTCCTTATAATCGATATGATCGACCTTATCAACGCAGAACTGGCAGACTTTACGCCTGGACTTTCTGACGCGGGGTCTCATTTTGCGGTCTTCCATTGAAACTTACTCCTTTCGCAAAATTAAAACGGGAAATCATCATCATTGATCTCGGTGAAGCCGTCGGAAGAATTGCCGGAATTCAAGGGAGTGCCCGCAAACTCATTGGGGTTCTGCTGGGGCGGGGCCTGCCAACCGTTGTTTTGCCCCTGATGCGGCGCACCCTGATCCTGCGGGGGATAGTTGCGCGCATAGCCCTGCTGCTGATAACCGCCATGAGGCTGCTGATAGCCGCCCTGATTGTTGTATCCGTTGTTTTCACGCGGGGAAAGGAACTCGACTTCGTCGGCAGTAACCTCAAGAGATACCCTCGTGGTGCCGTCCTTGGCTTCGTAAGTGCGCGCAGTGAGCTCACCCACAACGCAAACCTTCTTGCCCTTGCTCAAAAAGCGGCCGCAGCTTTCGCCGAGCTGTCTCCACGCTGTAACACGGAAGAAGTCGGTCTGGCGCTCCTCACGGGCGGAGGAGAACCTGCGGTTGACGGCGATATTCATGGTGCACACATTAATGCCGTTCGGCGTAGTGCGCATCTCGGGGTCCGCAGTAAGATTGCCGATCAAAAAAATCTTGTTCATAGCTAAAATTCCTTTCTTAATGCATCCTTCGGCTTTTGCTTCGGCTTAATTACTCGTGATGAACGGTAACCTTGTAGCGCATGATCTTCTCATCGTTCTTCATGTTGCGCTCAAGCTCCGCGGGGAGATTGCCTTCGCTCTCAAAAACAACGAGAACGTAGTAGCCTTCGTTCTTGTAGTCGATGGGATATGCAAGACGGCGCTTGCCCCACTCGTCCACCTTTACGATCTCGCCGCCGTTGGCGGTGATGATGCCGTTGAACTTATCGATTACGGACTTGGTTTCCTCCTCATTAAGCTCGGGCACGATAACATACAGGCTTTCGTACTTTTTCACTTAATTCACCTCCTTGTGGTCTTATGGCGCCCATAGGCGCAAGGTTGTTGGCGTGTCATTATAACATGAATAAAACTTTAATTCAACATTATTTTTATTAAAACAAAAGTATATTTCTTATTACTTGACAATAGATGCTGCGATTATCGATAGGGTTAGTGAAGCCCGAATGCACTCACAATGCTATTGGACGGTAAACAATTCCAAAAGTCTTCTTTTCAGCGCTTCGCATGCGCCAAAGCTTAGATCAACAAGCGCTATCCGATCGGGAGACAGCGCACTCAGCATTCCGAGCGCACCTTCGCAGTTACCGGGCGCACAATCTATCCTGATGCGCTTGGACGATGATACGCTGCCATCGGAGTACTCATTCATTATGGTGCAGCTTGCATCCGGGTTCAATACCACCGTAACGGAATCGCGACCGCCGTCGAGTATGGAAAGAGCATCCAAAAAGCTTAGAAGCTCGGAATATCCGCTCCGATCGAGCTCATCGTCGATCGCAGAATCGACCGCAGCTCGCCATATCTCAAGCCTGTCGCGAAGCCTGAAGCGTATGTATCCTTCTAAATTTAAGCTTCTGTTTTCCGCAAAATACTCCATGAGCGCATCGATGAGAGAAGCCGAGCTGATGCAGTATTTTGAATACTCTACGGCATTTTTTAAAATAGTTCTTTTTTTCTCCTCATCGATCTTAAGGCGGTCTATCATCTCGGCCATTTCAAAATATCTGAGATCGATGCTGATAAGCTCGCCAAGAGCCGTGCAGCAGGCAGACATTTCCGCATCGCTTTCAATATCCACCTCTGCGCAGCAGCGTTCTTCACGGCAGCTTCTGAGTGAATCGGCAAGCTTGGCGGCTTCATCCGTTTTTTGTTTTGAAAGACGACCCCCGAGAAGCTGAACGATATCAACATCATATTCATTGGTGAACACGGAATACTGAGGCATGCTCGCTCCTTGTGCATTCTATAGAACTCGGCATACTGCCTAATCCGTAGTATGCGCTCGGATACGAAAAACGTGACTGTAAAAAATAACCTTATTTTGCTGGAGGAGAGGAGCTTGGTCGATAGCGAATGCCTTAAAGACGGATCACTCAAAGTATTCGTTGAACTCAGGCGTGTAGCTGCTGCTTGCGGAGGAAAGCTTTTGAGTATAAATATTCACAAATCCGAGGGAAAGCGCATGCGAGAGCGCGCGATCGTATTCGCGTTTCAAAATCCGCCTGTCAAGCGGCTTCGGCGGCGCACCCATGGGCGTGTATTGACTCATGAGCGAGATATGGGTATCGGAAGGGAGCATCTCGCTGATCCAATCGAGCACTCCGCGTGCTTCATCGACCGAGCCGGGCAACACCAGATGGCGCACGATCATGCCGCGATGAGCTATGCCGTCAGTATCGCAATCAAGCGCACCGACCTGCCGATTCATCTCGAGTATCGCTTCGGAAGCTACAGTGAAATAATCGCCTCGTTCGCTGTACTTTTTTGCGGCGATGGTGCTTCTGTATTTTAGATCGGGCAGATAAATATCGATCAACCCCTCGAGACGTTTGAGCTGATCGGGCTTTTCGTATGAATTTGTGTTGTAGACGATAGGAATGCTCAATCCTTCGCTGCGCGAGCGGAGAATTGCTTTTTCGATCAAGCGAGCATGAGGGGACGGGGTAACGAGATTGATGTTATGGCTGCCAAGCGATTCAAGGCGCAGCATTATCTCCGAAAGCTCTGACTCATCGCAAAGCCTGCCCTTGATGCTTTGGCTTATATCATAATTCTGGCAGAAAACGCAGGCCATATTGCAGCCCGAAAAGAAGATCGCACCGCTGCCTCGAGTGCCCGAAATCGGAGGCTCCTCGTAATAATGCCTTGCTGCACGGGCGATGTGTGCCGAAACATACGGGTCGCGCCGAGCAAGCTGCATCGGAGAAAAGCCGCCGACACCGCAAAGACCGCGCACAGCAGCACGGTCAGCTCCGCATTCAAGCGGACATAGCTTGCATCCGCGCTCGGACTCATTTTGATCATATAAATTTAAAGTAGCGGAAATATTATTGCTCGGAATATCATTCATTGTCGTTTCTTGCAGCGCGATCAACCGAAGCATCTTCGGACTGCGGAGACAGCGCAGGTATTTCGGCAGCCTCTACCGTTGAGCCGCCTGAGAAATCAGACTTTTTATCGCTGCCGTTATCGCGCAGAACTGTGAAATTGAAGCTGATCACGCCGTCCGAGTACTCAACTTCGATCTTCTCGCCGAGCAGATTGAGCACCTCCGAAACTATCGCAAGACCAAGCCCGGTGCCCTCGCCGGAATGCGCGTGGTCGGCCTTGTAAAATCTCTCGAAAATGTGATCGAGATCCGATTGGTCGATATCGGCAGGATTGCTGATTGTGAAGATATATCGCTGCGCATCCGTGCTTAGCCTGAGCGAAATGCTGACTTCGCAGCCATCCGTGCCGTGCTTGATCGCATTATCCGTCAGCGCAATGAGCACCTGCTCGATGCGGTCGGCATTGGTGTTTGCATAATAGCAGTCTTCGGGCAGATCGAGCCTTACCGCCTTGCCGCGCCGAAGAGCAAGACCGTTCATTCTGTCCGCAACGTCGAAGGCGATCTCGTAAAGCTCGACCCTTCCCTTTGAAAAAGCAACGCCGCCGCTTTGGAGCCTTGAAAGCTCGAGCAGATCGTCGATCAAATGCGAAAGTCTGATGGATTCGCGCTGAATATAGCCGTAGTATCGCTTTTGATCGGCCTCTTCCGTAATAAGGCCGTCGCAAAGAGCATCTGAAAGACCGCGAATGGAGGCAAGAGGAGTGCGCAGCTCGTGGCTGACGTTTGCAACGTAATCGCGCCTTGTCTGTTCAAGCCTTTCACTCTCCGTAACGTCGCTGATCAGCGTTACGGCGCCAACGAGCGAGCCGTTTGCCTCATAGATCGGCGTTGCGGAGATGCGCAGCAGTCGCTCAAGAATGCGAGCGGTTCCGCGAACTCTTTTATCGGAATCCAGTGCGCGAAGGATGATGTCGGCAACGCTGTGGTAGGTAGGCAGAGAGGCGGGGAGAGAATCGGATTTGCCGCCGAGCAGCTTGAGCGCCGCAGAGTTGAAATGCGTTATAACGCCATGGCGGTCAACTGCGATGATGCCCTCGCCGATACCGTCGAGAACCGTGTTGAGTCTGTTTCTTTCAACAACGAGATGATCGATGTTGCTTTTCAAAGCCTCGGCAAGCGTGTTGAAGGATTCCGCAAGGTGCTGGGATTCAAAGCTTCCCTTTGGAACGGCGCGAGCATCAAGATCGCCGTTTGCCATGGCAAGCGCGGTTTCGGAAACGTTTTTGATGGGCTCTGTAACGAAGCGGAAAACGAGAACGGATGGAATGAGAGCAACAAGAAGTATGCCGATCATGATAAGGCCAAACTGCATCGCAGCGCTGTTAAGCCTCTCGCGCATCACCGAGCCGCGGTGCACAAGGATAACGGCACCGATTATGCCGTCCGATCCATCGTAGATCGGCACCCCAACAACTATACCAAGAGAAGCCTTGGGCATAGTTACAGGCTCGCCCTTTATTGCCAGATCGAAGCAGTGCTTGACGGTTTCTTCCGATTCCCCTCTGGAGGCAATATCGTCAGTTGTTATGACCTTGCCGTTCGTCTCTAAAACATATACAGCGGAGTCGGCAACAGAGTATTCGTCGGAATAGATCATTCGGGCGATCGTGTGCCTGTCTGCATTTTCAAGATAAAGCCGTGTAACCAGCTGAGAAAGTGCCTTCGCTTTGGGAATTAGCTCCTCGCTCTTGTAGCTGACGTAGAGGTCGTGGCCAAAGATTGAAAAAAGCACAGCAATGATCGCCACAACGAATACCATCGTTACGCTGACGATAAAGAAAACGATTTTGAACAAGCTGGTGCGTTTGACTTTATGCATTAAATTGCCGATTCCTCTTAGAGAAAAAGATTGATTTTCAAATTACAAAATAACGGAACATACGCGCTTTGCTCCGTTAAAATCATGGACAGAAGTGAGGGTCACTCCCTGAGCTCGTCCGCGTACTCGTCCTCAAGGTCGATATCCTGGCGGGGCTGTTCGCCGTCCGCATATACCTCGAAACGGTAGCCAACGCCGTAAACGGTGCGAAGCGACCAGCCTCTCTCAACGTGGTGGGCGATCTTCTGGCGTATGCGCTTTATCTGGGTGTCAACGGCGCGGGTATCGCCATAGTAATCGTAGCCCCAAACGATGGAGAGTATTTTTTCTCTTGAAAAAACCTTTCCCGGGTGGGAAGCAAGAAGCTGGAATATCTCCACCTCTTTCGGAGTAAGGGTTATTCTGTCGCCGTCGATACGGACGTCGTAGTTATTAATGTTTATCTCAAGATTGCCGTAGCGGAGCACCTGCGCAGGCTCGGACTCCTGCATATTGAAGCGGCGGAGCACGGCCTTTATGCGCGCAACAACCTCGCGAGCACTGAACGGCTTAACGATATAGTCGTCGGCACCGAATTCAAGACCCAAAACGCGATCGATCTCCTCGGATTTCGCGGTCAGCATGATTATAGGCACGTTGCTCGTTTGGCGAATGGCTCTGCAAACGTCGATGCCGCTCTTCTTGGGCATCATCAGATCCAGAATTATAAGGCTGGGCTTGTTCTTGTTGAACTCCTCAAGCGCCTGCTCGCCGTCATAGGCGGAAATATAGTCGTAGCCCTCATTCTTGAGGTATACGCCGAGTGTCTCATGGATGATATGCTGATCGTCGCAAATCAAGATCTGCTGTTTTGCTGTCATGGGGCTGTGTCCTCCGTTGATTGATCGTCAAATTCAATTATAAAGCATTTACGGCATTCTTTCAAGCTTTTTATTGCGTTATTAACGATTAAATGGGGGCTTTGATCCGAATAACAGATGCTAATGACAAAATAAATACACATTTCGTCAATAAAAAATATGAATTATATGCTTACATAGCCACATTTTAATGTTATACTCTTTACATGGATTTCACATCCGTTCGGCAGGAGGTATATTTGGGTAATGCCGGGTTTGAATCGGTTTAAATAACCCGGCGCATTCAGCCGTTAGATGCCGAACGGTGACAGTCTGAGGTAAGATAGATGACTTTTAACGAAAAAAACGAGCCCTTCGGTTCAAGGGATCTCGAAACCAATAATCGAAGCATCCCGCCGGACAGCGCGCGGAGTTCCGAGAAGGAGCGAGTCAAGGTTACCATGCCATTGACGGCTGTTATTGCATGCGCTCTCGTTGTTGCGGCTGTAATTACTGCGATAGCATTCGCCATAACCGGCATAAAGAATGCCGAGATCAAGCTGGCGGCGGTCAAGCCCACTCTAACGCCTTTTATTATTGAAACAGAATCACCAACAACGGACCCTTGGGTCCCGGACAGGATCAATCCGGATGCACCCTCGGGCTCTATTTCGTATTCTGACGGTGTTGCGCCCAGCAGCAAGGATCTTTCCCTTATTGAAAGATCGATGTCTTCTGTTGTCAGCATAGACGTTATGACACAAAGCGGCTATTCGAGCCTAGCCAAGAGCTCCGGCTCGGGCGTGATCGTTTCTCCGGACGGATACATAGTTACCTGCAACCACATTATCGACGGTGCAAGCAAGATATATGTTTACCTCGATGACGGAAGCAGCAGCGAGGCTGTTCTTATCGGACACGACAGCATAAACGATCTTGCCGTTATCAAGATCGATGCAGAAGCCCTTCCTTTTGCTATCTTCGGCAATTCCGACACGCTCCGCATCGGCGAAAACGTTTATGCGATCGGAAATGCACTCGGTCAGCTTTCAAACACCTATACGCGCGGCGTTATCAGTGCGCTCGACCGCACCCTTAAATTAGGCTCCATGGAGCTGCCTCTTCTTCAAACCGACACCGCAATAAACCGCGGCAATTCAGGCGGAGGTCTTTTCCGTGCTTCGGACGGCCTGCTGATCGGCATAGTAAACGCAAGCAAAAACGAAAACATCGATCTTCTCGGCTTTGCCGTGCCTTCTTCGGTTGTTGTGAACATCATCGGCGATCTTATGGACTACGGCTTTGTTACCGGCAGACCGTACTTCGGCGCCAATACCGAAACAGTGGCGCTTTCGGGTTACGGATTCTTTACGGATTTTCATACCTATCCTAAGGTGATCGAGCTGTTTGAAGGCAGCCCCGCCGAAAAGGCAGGTATCCTCGAGGGAGACGTTATTCTTTCCGTGAACGGCAGCTCCGTCTCCGACAGCTCGTCGCTCGAAAGGATAATCTATTCCCAGAAATCGGGCGATACTGTAGAGCTCACCGTCATGCGCGATTCCGAAAATATAGTTATCAGCGTTGTGCTCGATGAGCGAATTGCACCCGAGAATTAAGCGTTTGATGCAGTACTCCGGCAATCAAATGCGGTCTTGATCGGATTTTGATCTCGGCCGCATTTTCTGTTGAAAATCTGCCTCGGATTTGATATACTTATCAGAGGTTCGAGCGAATGTATCTTTCTTACTTTGGAGGTTGCTCATGCTTTTAAAACGAAAATTATGCTTACTGCTTGCATTGCTGCTTATTTGTGCAGTGCCGTTGTTTTCGTTCGCTTCCTCCGGCACCTCAGTGATCTATTCCGACGGAGATTCCGGTGAGACGGTGCTCAGAATACAGTTAAGACTTCGAGAGCTTGGGTACCTCGCCTATCCGCCGACGGGTGTTTACAGAGCCATGACGGTTGAAGCGGTGAAGGCTTTTCAAATCCGTTGCGGCAGCTACGGCACTCCGCTTGCCGTGGATGGAAGGATGGGACCCGAAACCATGAAGCTGCTTTTCAACCCCAATGCTCCAAGGGTTGCTATCCCCAATTCGGTACACATGCCGCGCGGACCCATCGCGCCCTCGCTTGCGGCAAAAGGACAGCTTGTTGACTGGGGCGTGGTCAAATCCATGCTCAACGTTGGAAGCGCTTATACCGTCACCGACTGCAACACGGGCGAAAGCTTCCGCCTCGTTTTTTCCGGCGGCGATAACCATGCTGAAATGGAGCTCTATTCCGAGGACGATAAAGCCTCTTTCGATACGATCTGCGGCGAAGAATACAATTTCTTAAAGCGCCCCGTGGTCGTCAATATCGGCGGCAGCGATATTGCGGCTTCCATGCAATGCTTCCCGCACGGTTCGGATGAGGTCGATTCAAACGGCATGGAAGGGCACGTTTGTGTGTTCTTCTCGGGCAGCCTATCCCACGTCGGCAGCGTTTCGGACGTGGAGCACGAGGCAACGGTTCGCAGAGCGGCCGACCAATAGTGATTTTTTCTGCGTTTTTCGCAGTTTTGCAGGCGGTTCATTTTTCGTAAAGCAAGGAGTGCGGCATGAAACAGATCCCCAATATCCTTTCCACATTCAGACTTATACTCGTTGGTGTATTTGTTTATCTTTTCATAAACAAACAATACGCTTGGTGCCTGGCGGTTTATCTAACTGCCTTTGCAACCGATATTCTCGATGGATACCTCGCCAGAAAGCATAATTGGATCACCAATGCGGGAAAGGTTCTCGATCCGCTCGCGGATAAATTGATGCTCTTTGCTGTGCTTTGCTGCTTCTATTCGATAAGGGAGATACCTCTCTACGTTCTGCTCGTAGTTTTCATCAAGGATTTTGTGATGATCGTAATAGGCAGCATCCTTTATTCAAAAAAGATAGTCGTATATGCCGATTGGTTCGGCAAGATCGCAACGGGACTGTTTTTCCTTGCAATAATCCTGACCTTTATCCATATTATTTGGGGTGCTCTCGGCTTCCATCTTTACTTCTATTGGCTTGCGATGGCGGTTGCCGTTGTGTCCTTCTTCCATTACGGCATTAAAACGCTTATCAAAAAACAGGGCAACGGCAGAATAGACGGCTAAACGGCGCACACATTTCAAACAACCGAATATTATTAGAGCAAGGAAGTTTTCCGGAGGTTTATTTCGATGAAAAAAATTCTTGCTCTTTTTATTGCAGTCCTGACCGTTGCTTCGCTCGTTGCGGGCTGTTCTGCTAAGCCGAACGGACCGCGAAAGGTCGTTTTGAATGAGGTCACTCGCTCCGTTTTCTATGCGCCGCTCTACTGCGCCGTGGGTCTCGGCTACTTCAAGGATGAGGGGATCGAGCTTGAGATCGTTACCGGCGGCGGAAGTGACAAAAGCATGACGGCGCTTATTGCGGGCGAAGCTCAATTCGCGCTGATGGGGCCCGAAACCGGCGTTTACGTTGTGAACGAGGGCAGCGCATCGCACCCCATGGTGATAGGGCAGCTGACCAAGCGTGACGGCTCATATCTCGTTGGCAGGCAAGCCGATCCCGACTTCAATTGGGAGAAGCTGCGCGGCAAGTCCGTTATCGGCGGAAGACCCGGCGGCATGCCCTATATGACCCTGAACTATGTTCTCAAAAAGCACGGGCTGACACCGGGAGTGGACGTTGATGTAATCAGTAATGTTCAGTTCAATCTGATGGGCGGCGCTTTTGAGGGCGGCACGGGCGACTATGTAACGCTGTTTGAGCCCACGGCAACCCTCTTTGAACGCAACGGAAGCGGCCATATCGTTGCAAACGTTGGTCTTGAATCAGGCGAGGTGCCGTACACGACCTTTATGACGATGCCCGAAACACTAAAGAACGATCCCGAGCTTGTAACAAGCTTTCTGCGAGCCATCTACCGCGCTCAGGTCTTCTGTTGGTCGGCAAGTGATGCCGAAGTAGCAAAAGCTATGAAAGCCTCGTTCCCCGATGCGGATGAAGCCACGCTCGAGATAGTTGCAAAGAGCTACCGTGCCACGGACTCGTGGATGAAAACCCCGATTATGACCGAGGATGCTTTCATAAGGCTTCAGGATATCATGGAATCAAACGGCGAGCTTAAGGCGCGAGTTTCCTTCAAGGAGCTAATCGATAATTCATTTGCCGAAAAGGTGGTCAGCGAATCGAATAAGAAAAAGTAAACAGATATTGCTGATTTAATTTGTTAAAGCGGGGCTTGCTCCGCTTTTTTGCTTGCAAATTCGGCTCGGATAGTTCATAATAGTAACGATATAAACAAAACCGTGACGGAGGATGCTATGATAAGCTTTGAATACATGGATAAGACCGAGGCGGACAAGCTTCTGTCGCGCCTTTTCAGCCTGCTTTACGAAAATATGAACGAGATCGCGCCGAGCGGTCTGTCCGAAGCGGAGGAGCTTCCCGGCTGGCTCGAGGCTGTTGGCCCCGCTGTGCAGAAGGCACCTCGCCAAATCGTTCTCGTTAAGGATGGGGGAGAGCTGATCGGCTATTTTCAGTACTATATCAATGATACCACCTTTATGATGGAGGAGATACAGTTCAAGCGCGCATATCAGGGCAGCGGCCTGTTTAACGCGCTCTATTCCTTCCTTTATGAAAAAATCAAGGCGTTCCCCGAAAGCGTTGAAGCGTATTCTCATAAGGATAATCTGAAATCGCAGGGCATTCTCGAGCATCTTGGGCTTGAGCGCATCGGCGAAAACAAAAACGGAAGCTGCTTCCATTATCGCGGCAATTGTAAAGAAATGTGGGAAAGGCTCGGCTTGAGATGAATATGCGCGTTCTTGATATAGACCTTGATTTCTTCCTTGCGGACTGCTGTGAGCTTGCGCCGATGGGGAAACGACCTCCACTTCTCGGGCATGAGCCATGGAGCGAGGATGCGGTGCGCCGCTTTTTGGAGGAAAACTGCGGGCTGAACAGGGATAATCCCATTCCCGGGCGAGCCTTTGAAACGCACGACGGCGCACTCCTTTTCTGGGAGGAGCTGATCGCGGCAGGGAAACTCAAAGCTCCTTTTGAAGTAACGCATATCGATGCGCACAGCGACCTCGGCATAGGCAAGCCCGGGCCGGGCTTTGTGCTGAACTCGGTAATAACGCTCGATCCGGTGAAGCGAATCGATGTTAAGCGGTATTACGAGATGAAACAGCTCGATGAAGCAAACTATCTGCTGTTCGCGCTCGCGTTTCGCCGGATAAGCCGCCTTGATAACGTTCGCAATCCTAAGTCCAGAGCGGATATCCCGGACTTTGCATATAAAAACGATTGCGGTGAATACACCCATATAAAGCTTTCATCCTTCGTTTCAAAGCTCTTTGAAGCGAAAAATGGCGAGGAGCCCGTGATTCCGTTCGCCGTTTATTCGGACTATACAGAGTTTAAAACACAAGGTAAATACGACTTTGTTTCCGTTGCAAGATCGCCCCGCTACGCGCCGAAGGAAGCGGATGCGCTGATGGAGGTGATAGGTGAGTACATTAAGCTCATATAAATGCGGATTTGGTCGATGAAAATTAAAATTGCGAATAAATGTAACCCCGCATATCGAAAATGCGTTTATTAGGGTGAGAGGAAAAACTTGAAAGGGGAAAGCCTTGGACGATTCTCGAATCGTAGATCTGTTTCTTAATAGGGACGAAAGCGCCGTTGAGCGCATATCCGCAAAATACGGCGAAAGGCTGAGGCGGGTCGCCTCGGGTATTGTTGACGATGCCCAAATCGCCGAGGAATGCGAAAATGATACCTATCTTGAAGCTTGGTCATCTATCCCGCCAAACGAGCCGCGCGAGTATCTTTTCGCCTATCTCGGAAGGATAGTCCGCAATATCGCTATCGACAGATCGAGAAGGCTTTCCGCGCAAAAGCGAAGTGCCTCCGTTGTGGAGCTGACAAAGGAGATGCACGAATGCCTGAGCGCCCCAACGAATACCGAGCATGAATTCGAGGCAAGGGAGCTTTCGAAAGCGATAAACGCCTTTCTCTCAACTCAAAAGCCTCAGCAGCGCACTATCTTTATTAAAAGATACTGGTTTTTCGAAGGCGTTTCGGAAATCGCGGCCGAGCTCGGCTGCTCCGAAAGTAAGGTCAAAACCACGCTTATGCGGCTGCGTGAAAAGCTGAAGGTAAAGCTTATGGAAGAAGGTTGGCAAGTATGAACGAATTCGATATCCTGAAAGCGGTCGGCGACGTCGATGCCGCGTATATAGACGAGGCGCTCGCGGCAAGACGCATCAAAAAACGTGCAAAAGCATTTGTTATAGCGGCGGCAGCCTGCGTGGCGGCTTTGATTGGGTTTTTCGTTTTGAAAAGCCTTGTAAAACCGGGCGATACCTTGCACGGATCAAATGCTTTTAACACCACAAGCGAACCCGAGCTGATCGCAACACCAAATGCAGTTGAAAGCATCGAGCCAGTTTCCTCCGGATCGCCCTCCGTTACAGAACCATGGTATCACGCTGCACCTCCAACGCCCGAATTTGTGTACAATGGCAGAACGTACACGATGGAGCGTTCCCTGCCGAACGGGTTCTCGCTCGATTCCGAGATAGTTGGCGATCTTGTTGCGCATATCGACTATACTTATACATTCGGTGAGCGAGATCAAAGCCTTCAGGTCATTACCTGCTACGGTTCTGTCAAGGGAGATGCGTACAGCATAGCGGGTCTTGATGAAAAGTATGCTCTCATAGTTGCGGAAGACCGCATTTACCACGGCTTGAATATCTATACTACATCAGAGCTCAATAATAGTCCGGTTCCCGAACTTGTGATTGAAAACATGTATAAGCTCTCCGCCAAGATTGATTCTATCGGCTATGAGTACGCATTAGAGCATGAATTCGTACATACTCGCATACATGAAGGTGAACTTGTTTTGCAAGGTATTCGCAATGCAAACGGTGAATTTATACCCGAGCTACAGAGATTTATAGATGCCGCCGCGAATGGCGAGATCGTGCGGCTTTCAACGGGGCAGGGCTTCGATAAAGAGGATCGGGCGAAGTATATAGAATACAATGAGTATGTTGAGCTTCGGGGAATTTCAAATCGGCTTGTGTATCTGAAGGTGAATCTCACAAGCGGCATAAGCGCAGGCATAAACGTGCTTCGCGGAGGTTATCTTAAGTTTGATTCGCAGTTCTTCGGCCGGACTCTCATCAAGGCGGATGAAAGCGAATTGATGCCCTTCCTTGAATGGATATTCGGCGGCAAATGCGATGAAGAAAACCGCTTTGCGCTTCTTCCAATGGATCAGGTGCATGAAAGGTTGAGGGAAAACCGGCGCTTTGGCGGTTTTGTGCCGAAGGTGATCCCGGAGGGCTACAAGGTCAGTTGGGCCTATATCGACTATTACAGCAAATACGATGCTGAACCCGGAAAGATCAAAAATCTTGATATCTGCTACACTGCAGAAGAAGAGGAAATTTGGATCGGTCTTGAAATAGGTGACATCAAGGATTTGTGGTATTCAAACGGCAAGATCGTTTTTGACAGCATGATATGTGACAACATGATCGAAGCAAGCGAACTTTCGCTCGAAACGCTGAAGGCGCTTTTGAATAATCCTGATTTATCGCAATCGCTGCTGATAAAATGCGATGACACCGTACTGCTTCTTGACGTACCGGCATTCTCCGACATATGGAGCGCGGATGATGTTTATACGCTGCTCAGCTCCGCTATTTGGTGAATATTGCAAAGACCCCCTGAATATCGGGGTTCTTTGCAACTAAAAGCAGTTCAAATATGCGTTAGTCCACTCCCCGCAGCCTTGCTTCGGGGATATTCTTTTGAACTATCCGCAGATATTCGCGCATAGTTTCATCGTCGGCGGGGGAGTGACCGTCCTCGATAAGTGCGCCGGAATCGACGAATTTTTGCAGAAAATAATGCGATTCATTTGCAAGCCATTCGCCGATAAGCTCAAAATCGCGCTTCGTGTGCATATCGCCCACAACGGTGGTGCGGAACTCGTGCTCGATGCCCGAATTCTTTATAAGCTCCACGCTCGCGAGTATCGGCGAAACGTCGAAATCCCTTATACCAACGAGCTTGCCGTAATTCTCGGGGGCGGCCTTTATGTCCATCGCGATATAGTCAACGAGCTTATCTTCGACTATCGGGCGAAGCTTTTCAAAAAGAAAACCGTTCGTATCGAGCTTAACAAGGAAGCCCATCTCGCGCACCTTGCCGATGAACTCAACAAGATCGCTCTTCAAAAGCGGCTCGCCGCCCGAAACGCAAACGCCGTCGATCATGCCGCGCCGCTTTTCAAGCAGGGAAAAGACCTCGCTTTCGTCTATGGTCGGGTTCAGCCTCGGAGAGATAACAAGGTCGGAATTCTGGCAGAACGGGCAGCGAAAATTGCAGCCGCCGGTGAACACCGTGCAGGCGACCTTGCCCGGGTAGTCGAGAAGAGTCAGCTTCTGAAGGCCCTTTATATCCATAAGATCAACTCCTGTCATCATAAAAAGGAATATCCATCGTTCCGATTATATCCCAAATCGACACGGTTTTCTACATTCTTAAAAATATATTATCCATCAAGCCGTCTATCTATTGACAGTTTGCTCCAAAAGAGTTATCATGTATTAGCACTCGGAGAGAGTGAGTGCTAACAGCAAGCGGAGCGGTTTTGGTACTTTGGAATAAACCGTACTGAAAATCCGCCGAAATGCAAACAATACTGCGGTGAAAGGAGGATAAACCATGACACAGCTTCTTGACGTTCGCAAGATGAATATTCTTCGCGCGATAGTTGACGACTATATCCTCACCGCCGCGCCCGTTGGCTCAAGAACGCTCTCAAAAAGAGACGATATCGAGCTTTCGCCCGCAACGATCCGCAACGAGATGAGCGATCTTACCGAGCTCGGCTTCCTTGAACAGCCGCATACGAGCGCAGGAAGAATACCGAGCGAAAAAGCATACAGGCTCTACGTCAGCAATATTATGGACAGAGCCAAGCTCACCGATGATGAAGCTGAATACATAAAAGCCCATCTTCAAAGAAGGGTCAGCGAGGTCGGCGACGTTATAAAGGAAACCGCGCGAATGCTCTCCGGCATCACCAAATACACCTCGATAGTGCAGATGCCGCACCTTAAAAACGCAAGACTCAAGCATATAAGCCTCATCCCCGTAACCACGGGAAGCGCTCTTGCGGTCGTTGTAACTAACTCCGGCGCAACGAACAGCACCATGCTGAATGTTCCTTCGGGCATCACCTCGGATCATCTTGAAAAGATTACTTCGCTTATGAACGAGCGGCTTGCGGGCTACAAGCTGGTGGACGTTCAAAAGACCCTGCTTCCGATGCTTCGCGAGGAGGTGGGTGAGCAGGCGGACTCCGTTGCAGCGATGCTCGGCAGCTTGTCGGACGATATCGATAGGCAGGACTATGAAGTGGTCGGTGCTGCGAATATGCTCGATTACCCCGAATATTCGGACGTATCCAAGGCGCGTTCCTTCCTTACGGAGCTCGAGCGAGGCGAGATATTCAAAGAGGTTCTCTCTGACGGCAGCGGAGTTGAATTGACCGTTCGCATCGGCACCGAGAACGATAATCCCGAGCTCAAGGACTGTTCCGTTATCACGATATGCTACCGCGTTGGCGGTGAACAGGTCGGCTCGATGGCGGTTATCGGCCCCACCCGCATGGACTATGAAAAGGTCGTGGCGGTGCTCAAATGTATGAGTGAGAGCCTTTCGAGCGTTTTAAGCGGAATGCTGCTCTCTTCGCCGGATGGCGGAAGAAACGAATGATTTAAACAAAAAATACCCGAATATCATAGAATTCGGAGGAGGTAATACCCATGGCAAAGGATAAGGAAAAGAAGAACGCAAAAGCGGCACAGACCGCCGAGCAGACCGCTGAAGAAGAGGTCAAGACCGAACAGACTCAACCTGAAGCCGAGGCTGCGGAGGTGGTGGAGGATTGCGTAACCTTCACCAAAGAAGAATTCGAGCAGGCGAAGGTGGAGATAGAAAAGCTTCGCGAGCAGACGGAAAAATCCAAAAAGGCTGCCGATGAAGCGATCTTGGATGCGCAGAGGCTCCAAGCGGAGTTTGCGAACTTCAGAAAGCGCAATGCCTCTATCCGTGCCGACAGCATCGATGACGGCATTCGCGACACTATCAAAAACCTGCTGCCCGTGCTCGATAATTTCGAGCGAGCCTTCATGAATGCGGAGGACACACCCTTTGCTAAGGGCATGGAGCAGATCCAAAAGCAGCTCGTTGCCGCGCTTGAAAAATGCGGCATGGAGGAGGTCGAGGCCGAGGGGCAGTTCGATCCCAATCTCCATGAGGTCGTGATGCAGGACACCGAGTCCGATGTTGAGAGCGGCATCATCACCGCCGTTCTCCAGAAGGGCTATCGCGTAAAGGGCAGAGTGATCCGCCACACGATGGTCAAGGTAAAAGCGTAAAAACCGTCCCGATAGGGTTAAAATATGCCCGAATGGGCAAAACAAAACTAAGTTAAATAATCTCATTTAGGAGGAAACTATTATGGCTAAAATCATTGGTATCGATCTTGGAACCACCAATTCCTGCGTTGCAGTGCTCGAGGGCGGCGAACCCGTCGTCATCACCAACCCCGAAGGCTCCCGCACCACCCCTTCCGTCGTTGCTATCAAGGACGGCGAGCGCAGGGTAGGTCAGGTTGCAAAAAACCAGGCTGTTGCCAATCCCGACAACACCGTAAGCTCCATCAAGCGTGAGATGGGCACCGACTATCGCCGCACCATCGACGGCAAGAGCTACACCCCGCAGGAGATCTCCGCGATGATCCTCGCAAAGCTCAAGCAGGATGCCGAGGCCTATCTCGGCGAAACCGTGAATGATGCGGTCATCACCGTTCCCGCTTACTTCTCCGACAGCCAGCGACAGGCCACCAAGGATGCGGGCAAGATCGCAGGTCTGAACGTGCTTCGCATAATCAACGAACCCACCGCTGCCGCGCTTGCATACGGTATGGATAAGGAAAAGAACCAGAAGATCCTCATCTACGACCTTGGCGGCGGCACCTTCGATGTTTCGATCCTTGAGATCGGCGACGGTGTTTTCGAGGTTCTCGCAACCGCCGGCAACAACCGTCTCGGCGGCGATGACTTCGACAACAGGCTCATCGACTATATCGCAGACGAGTTCAAAAAGTCCCACGGCATAGACCTTAGAAACGACCGCCTTGCCAAGCAGCGCCTTAAGGAGGCAGCGGAGAAGGCAAAGATCGAGCTTTCGGGCGTTATGACAGCAAACGTGAACCTCCCGTTCATCTCCATGGATGCAAACGGCCCTGTTCACCTCGATATGACCATCACTCGCGCGAAGTTCAACGAGCTTATCAGCGATCTGCTTGATAAGACCAAGACCTGCGTACAGCAGGCTATGCGCGATGCGGGCCTCACCAACGAAAAGCTTGACAAAGTCATCCTCGTTGGCGGCTCCACCCGTGTTCCTGCCGTTCAGGAGCTCGTTAAGAACCTTACCGGCAAGGAGCCCTTCAAGGGAATCAACCCCGATGAATGTGTTGCGCTCGGCGCAGCGATCCAGGGCGGCGTTCTCGGCGGCGAGGTCAAGGATCTGCTCCTTCTCGATGTAACCCCCTTGAGCCTCGGTATCGAAACGCTTGGCGGCGTTTTCACCAAGCTCATCGAAAGGAACACCACCATTCCCGCCAAGAAGAGCCAAATCTTCTCCACTGCGGCGGACGGCCAGACCAGCGTAGAGATCCACGTTCTGCAGGGCGAAAGGGAGATGGCGCAGTACAATAAATCCCTCGGTAAGTTCCAGCTCACCGGCATTGCACCCGCACCCCGCGGCGTTCCCCAGATCGAGGTCAGCTTCGATATTGATGCAAACGGCATCGTTCACGTAACTGCGAAGGATCTCGGCACCGGCCACGAGCAGAACATCACCATCACCGCTTCGAGCAACCTCAGCGATGCCGATATCGACCGCGCCGTAAGGGAAGCCGAGCAGTATGCAAACGAGGATCGTCAGCGCAAGGAGGAGGTAGAAACTCGCAACCATGCGGACACCCTCGTGTACTCCACCGAGAAGACCATGAAGGAGCTTGGCGATAAGATCTCCGAGGACGATAAGGCGAAGATCAACGCCGAGATCGAGAACGTTAAAAACGCGCTCTCCGGCACCGACAGCGCAAGGATCAAGGAGACCACCGAGAAGCTGACCGAGGTTAGCTATGAGGTATTCGGCAGGATCTATCAGCAGGCGAATCCCAACGGCGCAGAGGGCGGATTCGACCCCAACGCTGCGGGCTTCGATCCGAATGCAGCAGGTTTCGATCCGAACTCCGGCAACAACGGAGGCAGCAATGGCGGCGATGACGGCGTTGTGGATGCCGACTACGAGGTAGTTGATAAATAATCGACTTTCCATAAACCAAATACCGCGGGGTACGGCAAAATTCCGCTCCCCGCGGTTTAAATGAAAAGCGTCCTGCATGGCGGCGCATAGAAAAGCCCTGCCGAACTGCCGCGCGAAAACGGCAAATCATAAGCGGAAAGGGTGTAAAAGATGGCTGATAAGAGAGATTATTATGAGGTGCTCGGCGTAAGTAAAACTTCGAGCGACGATGAAATTAAAAGCGCATACAGAAAGCTTGCCAAGAAGTATCACCCCGATCTTAATCCCGGGGACAAGGCTGCTGAGGCAAGCTTTAAAGAGATAAACGAGGCGTACGAGGTGCTTTCGGATAAGGACAAGCGCTCCAAGTACGATCAGTTCGGCCACGCCGCGTTCGATCCCAACGCAGGCTTTGGCGGTGGCGGCTTCGGCGGCTTCTCGGGGTTCTCGAGCGGCGGCTTTTCCGGTGCTTTCGACGGCTTCGGCGATATCCTGAACTCCATGTTCGGCGGCGGCTTCGGCGCGGGCTCGCGCTCCGCCAATCCCAACGCGCCGATGCGAGGCGACGATCTTCGCTATAACCTGACCATCGCCTTTGACGAGGCAGCGTTCGGCGTTAATAAGGAAATCAGCTACCGCAGGGAGGAGAAATGCTCCGTTTGCTCCGGCAGCGGCGCAAAGCCGGGCTCCAAAACTTCAACCTGCACCAAATGCAAGGGCAGCGGTCAGATCCACGTTCAGCAGAACACGATGTTCGGCTCCATGATGAGCACACGCGCATGTGATGCCTGCGGCGGCAGCGGCAAGATCATAGAGCAGCCCTGCGAAAGCTGCAAGGGCAGCGGCAGAACCAGCAAGGTGCTAAAGGTGAACGTAACCATCCCCGCCGGTATCGACGATGGGCAGACTATCCGCGTTGGCGGCAAGGGCGGCGCGGGCTATAACGGCGGGCCGGACGGCGATCTGCTCGTCACCATCCGCGTTAAGGATCACAAGCAGTTCATCCGCGAGGGCTACAACCTTTATACCAACCTCTCGATACCGATTACCACGGCGGTGCTCGGCGGCGAGGTAAAGGTTCCCACGCTCTCGGGCGATGTTAAGTACAATATCCCCGCCGGTACTCAGAGCGGCACGACCTTCAGGCTCCGTGAACTCGGTGTTCAGAAGCTCAAGCAGCAGGGCAAGGGTGATCTTTATGTAAACGTTGCAGTTGATATCCCCAAACACCTTACCGACGAGCAGCGCGAGCTGTTTGAAAAGCTTGCCGAGACCTTCGGAACGGAGCACGGCGAGGGGATAGGCGGGATATTCAAGAGAAAAAAAACGAAGAAAAAATGAAACGATATATCATTGTGCATGTAAAATGAAATTAATAGTTTTTTCAATAACGGGAGAAGCACACCGTGCCTCTCTCGTTAATTTGTTGAGAATTATTGCTGATTATGTTATAATGCAGGAGAATGGATAAGCTAATAATGCCTGATTGCAAAAGAAATCGGTACGCTTGCAGAGTTCGGCTAATATAAAAATGGAGGTTATATGCGAGGAATGCCAAGCATTGAAGAGTTTTTTAAAAGGTTTAAGCTGGAATATCAGAAATATATGGGGATGCGAGGGCTGATTGAAGTAGCAGTCCTTTATTTGGAGGGCATTGCTTTCTTTCTATCTTTATTGTTGGTTTCTTTATTGACAATCAAATCCCTCTGGAGTCTTTTAGCATTTCAAATTATTTCATCCAAATCCCTCTGGAGTCTTTTAGCATTTCAAATTATTTCATCTTTATCCATGTTAGGCTATATCTGTATATTAATAAAATTTAAAAAGAAGGGGAATGTATTACCTATGTTTTTCTTAGTAGTATCTACTGCAGTGCAATTGACTGTATCTAATGCTTTTCCCAATGCTATGGATTTAAATATTTTTGCAATTGAATTAGACTTAACCGAGCTGTTTCGAGCTTTTTCTATAGTGATTGTTTCTATTCAGGCGGTTTGCATAATTCTGCAGGTTTTTAGCTATGATTTTTCAAACCTAATAGGAAACTCTAATATTGTGTTGACTATAATAAGAGGTTTTCTACTTGCGATTACATCTTTATTCTTCCTAATGCATTGCTTGAATATATTGACTGAGAATATCCCGGCTTTAGCTTTAGCAGTAGCGTTTGGTGCGGCGACTCTTTTATCATGTATTTTTTGGTTAGCTAATATAGCAAATCGCATAACTAATTCCGAGAAGGCTGAGGCAACTGATCTTTTAACCTTAACAAAAGGTATACTAAAAGATTTGAACATGGATAATAAAGTGAGCATTGACACGATAGAGGAATTCTGCAATAAAGATATACAAAATATAGCTATGAATGAGAAAAAGGAAAGATTTGCTCTCTATTTTACCGTTATTGCTTTGATTGCCAAGGAGATTGTTGGAGTACTTGCTAAAGATATTGCAGTAACTAATATTGGACTTTTGTATGCCTCTACAGCTATACTGTTTGCTTTGGGAAGCTTCGCATGGATATATTCTGCATTCAAATCATTAATTAAGGTTGAAGATATGAAGGAAAAAAGAGAAATTATGTATATTATGAAAAGAATAAAGGAGGATAACAAATGCAGCAAAACAATCATGTGGGAATGATAGTTGCCGTTGAGATCGATGCGGTGCTCAATAAATACGGCAAAAAGCTCGAAAAAGTCGAGGCAAAGGGCTTCGATGTAATGAAGCTCACGCTTGAAAACTATGAAATGATAATTGTAAAGAGCGGAGCGGGGGAGATAGCCGCTTCCGCAGCCGCGCAGTATCTTATCTCGGTTCATAACGTGGATATGATAGTGAATTTCGGCGTTGTGGGTGGTCTGACCGATGAGATGAGCGTTGCAAGGCTCACTGTTGTTGAATCTGTCGTTCATTATGATTTCGATGTTTCGGATTGGATCAATGCTGTTGAGCCCGCCCGGTACATGAACTATCCTTCCAAGTTCATCCCGACCGATAAAGCCCTGCTCGAAGCCGCGCTCAAGGCCGAGCCTTCGCTCAAGCCCGTAGTTTGTGCCTCCGCCGATAAATTCATCGGCAAGCCCGAGCGCAAGCGCGAGCTGCACGAACTCTACGGCGCGGATATCTGCGAGATGGAATCCGCGGGAATAGTTCTCACCTGCGATCGCTGCGGCGTGCCGTGCCTGCTTATAAAGGCGGTTTCGGACTCCATCCACGGCGGAGCCGAGGAGTTTGAAAGGGAGGTCGGCCGCTGTGCCGAGATCTGCCTTGAAACGCTTGAAAAGGTGATCGCAAGCTGCTGATCCGTTCTTTACAAACCTCGCTTTAATTCATCATAAAAGAGCTGCCGAATAAAGGATCGGCAGCTCTTTAACGCTATTGAGTTAAAGTCCCATCGCCGCTCTGAGCACCAGAACAGCTTCGGCAATGCTGATGCTTCCGTCACCGTCCATATCACCTGCGGCGATCTGCTCGGAAGTGGGCGTGAGAATGTCCATTGCGCAGCGAAGAGCAAGCACTGCATCGGCGATGGTGACACTTCCGTTTCCATCCAAATCACCGGGCAAAGCGGCCACCGTATCAAACTGCGGGATACTTTGAAGCTCTGCGTAAAGGTAGTCCTCTTCTCCATCCATAGTCCAAATGTTGTTGAAATCAAAGCCAACATAACTTGATTGGGTTTGAAGCTGCGCTGAGGTGAGCGGAGTACCGCAGAATGAGTCAGCCTGCGGGCAACTCGTGTTCAGATAATAGCAGTTGTTTACGGTTAATGAGTTCGGATCGTATGCCGCACCGATAAGCGCGCCTGCGGAATCGGAAGCGCTGACCGTGCCCACATTATAGCATCTGGTGATATTGTTTGCTGGAAGAACGAGCGCAACTATGCCGCCCGCCTCATATTCGGCGGTAACGGTTCCGGCATTGTAACAATCGGTAACAAAACAAGCTTCGTCGGTGTCGCCGACTATGCCGCCCGCTATGCGCTTGCTTGAAATCGTACCATAGTTTGCGCACTGCTCAATATCGCCGGTGATCCAACCGACTATGCCACCTGCGGAGTAAGCATCGCCCGAAAAATTGACCTCTGCAGTGACGCTTCCTTCATTCATGCAGCTTCTTATAACGAGCTTGTCCGAGGTGCGCTGAGGTGCGCCGCCGGCTATGCCGCCAATGCCGTTGTTGCCGAGGATCGCGCCGCGGTTCACACATTCGGTGATCGGGGCATGGGAACAGTTCGCAAAGCCCACGATGCCCGCAACGTTCTGATAGCCGATAACGCGAACACTTTCTTCAACAAGGCAGCCCTTGACTGCATAACCAACGCCCATCGAGATACCGCCGCGATAATGCCAGCCAACAATGCCGCCAACGGAGCTCGTTTCGCTGAAGATGAATGAATTGGCGAGCCTCAGATCAAGAAAACTTGAGTAATGGGAGGAGCCGAAGAGGCCGCTGCCTTCCTGATACGGCGCAAAGCCGTCGTTGTTGCGCAGGGTCTTAACGTAAACGCCGTGTACCGTGTGATTCCTGCCATCGAAATGCCCCTTGAAGGCGTTTTCATCGCGAACGCGGATATTGAAATCATCAACTATTTCGTAAGTGTTGTAGCCGATGGGTGTCCAAACATTTGCCGGCGCGTTGTTCTCACTCCACGAGGAAACGTTTGAAATATCGTTGAGATAGATATCGGCGGTAAGTGCAAAGTACAGACCCTCCGTGTTGAACACGGCATCGTTCACGATATGCGCAAAATACGCGAGCTCCGCGCCGTTTGAAATCAGATAGGGGTCATTGGCTGCACCGTTGCCGCCCGCAAAGGATGAAGCAGCGCTGCCATCCCATATAGGAGCATCCGCAGGGTTTTCGCTGCATTCGCCGGGTGATCCTGCAAACGCTGCTGAAGGCAGTATCGCTAAAGCAAGAGCAAGGGAACAGATGAGTGACAGTAACCTTTTTTTCATGATATTACTTCCTTTCAAAATTGATTTTTAATAGTTTTTTCAGTCGCTTTACGCAAGTCCGATCGCGATGCGCATAATATTCACCGCATCCGAAACTGAAACAACGCCGTCCGAATTCATATCGCCCGCAAGAATCTGATGGGCGGTAAGCTCAATAATTTCCATCGCTCCGCGCAGGGCGAGCACGGCATCCGCAACGGAGATGCTGCCGCTTGCATCAAGATCGCCGTGAAGAAGCTCGGGCTCATCGATAAGTCCGCGAAGCTCGGCATAGGGGTATTCCGTGCTATCGTCCATGCACCAGACTGCTTCAAAATCGAAACTTGAGTAGCTTTGCTCAAGCATGAGCTCATCGTGACTCAGCGCCGTTCCATGCTCGCTGGCGACCGAGCAGCTTGTGTCGAGATAATAACAATCGCTCACGTCGGTTTTGTTCATCGAGTTGCGGCCGATCAGCGCATCCGCGGCATAGCCCGCAGAAACGTTTCCCGAATTATAGCAGCGCGAGATGATGCAGTCCGCGGTGTAGCCGGTGATGCCGCCCGCATACTCGACAGAAACAACTTCGCCCGCGTTATAGCTGTCGTGGATCTCGGTATCATGGCAGTCACCCACGATGCCGCCGATGCCCCATTCGCCGCTTATCTGCGCCTCGTTTACGCATTCGGTGATAAGCGCGCCACTGTCGTAATAGCGTGTAATTGGCATGACGGAGCCGAAATCATTGCCGCTGTGGCTCCATCCGGCAACGCCGCCAATGTAGTATTCGCCTGAAATCTCGCCGCAGTTCTTGAAAAGGCTTATCAAAGCGGCGTTGCACATTCCCGCAGCGCCGCCGCCGTACCTTCCGCACTCTACGAGCGCACCGTTTTCACACGCGGCTATCACGGTGTTTTGGCATAGACCCACAATGCCTCCCGCGTAATCTCCGCATAATACGCTGCCGCTTCCTATGCACATAGTAAATTCGCTGTCGTAGCAAAATCCGACTATTGCGCCGGCTCTTTCGATAGAGCTTACAGCAGCTTCGGATGCACAGCGCGAAAAGGAGCACGCACCTGCGAGCCCAACGATACCGCCAACATAGTTATCGCCGCAAACCGAACCGAGACTGCGGCAGCCAATGACGGAAGCTTCGGCGCAGCTTCCCGCAATGCCGCCGGCGCCAAGGGAGCATTCGATATGAACCGATGCGGTGCAATCCGCAATCGATCCGCCTTCAAGCTCGCCAACTATGCCGCCGCAGCAGCGAACTGCGCTTGCTCGACCCGAAACGATGCAGTTTTCAAACTCGGTTTCGTATGCGCGCCCCGCTATGCCGCCGCAGCGTTCGCCGTTTTCGGGAATATAGAAGCTGTGAATAGAAAGATTTTTGACCGAACCTCCGCGCATTATTCCGAAAAATCCAACGCCGTTCAGACCCGCCGAAGCCCTTATGTATGCGCCTGTTATGCTGTGACCGCCGCCGTCGAAATGCCCACTGAAATAATGCCCGTCATCAAAGCCTTCAGCGATCAGCGCATCGCCTATAGGGAGCCAGATGTTCTCGGGTCTGTTGATAGAAGTCCATTCTTCAAAATCTGAGATATCATTTAAAACGATATCCTCGGTGAGAAGGAAGAATTCTCCATCGTGCGGATCGCCTGCATTAACACTTGAAGCAAGCGCATACAGCTCGTCCGTATTCGAGATAAGATAGGGATCGCTACTGGTGCCGCTGCCGCGAGGCGAAGAGGAAGCTGCATCTGCAGGCAGCTTTTGAACCAATGTAAAGAAAAGAAACAAGCAAAGGGTCATTGAAACGAACGATCGAAGCCTGCGGTTGAACATTTTTTCCTCCCGAAACTTGGTATATTAACAATTATACCATATAAACATGAAAAAAGGAAAGCCCTTGACTTCCCTTTTTCATAAAACCGATTGTTTGTGATAACGGCAAAAGGCCTTGCAGCTTCAGCCGTTTAAAATGTAGGTTGCCAGATTCAGATATCCCGCAAACAAAAGCCAAACGATGTATGGGATCTGTAAATACGCCGCAGTCCTGTCAATCTTTTTGAATTCGACAGTCATGTAGATCACCGTTCCAAGAAGAATGAGCAGCAGCACGAATGCGGCGAGCCGCAGGTTTAACGCGAAGTAAAGCGGTGTCCAAAGCACATTCAGAACGAGCTGTAGGCAGTAGAGCTTCAGCGCGAAAGGAAAATCCTCGGGCGTGTTCAGATAAACTCTTGCAGCGGATATGCCCATAAGAATGAAGAGTATCGTCCAAACCACAGGGAAGAGCCAACCGGGAGGAGAGAGAGGCGGCTGCTTCAAAGCGGCGTATTCTCCCTGCTTGCCCATGCTGACGAGCGATGAAACAAGCCCCGCGCCGAGCGCGACAGCGATAGAAATGATATAGGTTTTTGTCGGGTTCTTGACTTTTGATCTCATAATCCCACTCCTTTTTCAATAATTATGCTCCTATTCGGTAATATATATGCAATTTTTCTTAAAAAATACTTGCAAACCGCATTATCTGGTGGTATAATGTTCAAGTTGATTTGCAGTCCGCGCGAAACGGCAGTTCCGAATCGAGCGGCATATTAGGCAAGGAGGTGTAATATAAATGGGTAAACTTTGTGAATTATGCGGTAAGGGCTCAATGAGCGGCAACCTCGTCAGCCATTCCAACAGGAAAACCAAGCGTTCCTGGGCTCCCAATGTGCAGGTATTCAACACGGTCATCAACGGCACTCCCCGTAGGGTGAACCTCTGCACTCGTTGCCTGCGTTCCATCAGGAACGGCAAGTATAAGCTTGACTGATTTCTTTAAAAGAATATGAAAGCAGAACTTACAATGGATAAAATCGTAGCCTTGTGTAAAAACCGAGGCTACATTTTTGCTGGGTCGGAAATTTACGGCGGTCTTGCGAATACTTGGGACTACGGTCCTCTTGGCGCAAGGCTTAAAAACAACGTAAAGGAGACATGGCGCAAGCGCTTCATCCAGGAGCGTCACAACAGCTTCGAGGTCGATGCGGATATCCTCATGCACCCCAGAGTTTGGGAGGCAAGCGGTCATATCGGCAGCTTTTCCGATCCTCTTCTCGACTGCAAGGAGTGCAAAATGCGCTTCCGTGCGGATAATCTCATCGAGGAGTTCGATGAGAACGCCCATGCGGACGGCATGAGCCATGCCGAAATGCTGGACTACATAAAGTCTCACAATATCGCCTGCCCCAACTGCGGCGCGCATAACTTCACCGATATTCGTGAGTTCAACCTTATGTTCCAGACCTTCCGCGGCGTAACTACCGATGCGAAGTCCGTCATCTACCTACGCCCCGAAAATGCGCAGGGCGAATACGTCAACTTCCCGAGCGTTCAGCGCACCATGCGCGCCAAGCTCCCGTTCAGCATCGGTCAGATCGGCAAGGCCTTCCGCAACGAGATCACTCCCGGCAACTTCACCTTCCGCACCATCGAGTTCGAGCAGATGGAGTTCCAAACCTTCTGCAAGGAGGGCGACGATGCAGAGCTGTACGACTACTTCAAGGAGTACGGCATGCAGTATTACCGCGATCTCGGCATAGCTCCCGAGCATCTCAGGTTCCACGACCACGAGAAGCTTGCGCACTACGCCAAGGCGGCCTGCGATATCGAGTTTCTGTTCCCGTTCGGCTGGGGCGAGATCAACGGCACCCATAACCGCACGGATTTCGACCTCAAGCGCCATCAGGAATACAGCGGCGCAAATATGGGCTATCTCGATCCTAATACGAACGAGCGCTTCATCCCCTATATCATCGAGTCCACCTATGGTCTCGACCGCACCGTGCTCGCGCTTCTGTGCGAAGCATACGATGAAGAGGTTCTCGATGAAGCCACGAACGACACCCGCGTGGTGCTCCGCTTCAAGCCAGCGCTCGCGCCCTATAAGGCGGCGGTTCTTCCGCTGAGCAAGAAGCTTGCGCCCAAGGCGATGGAGCTTCGCGATATGCTCGCCAAGCACTTCATGGTCGATTACGACGAAACCGGCTCCATCGGCAAGCGTTATCGCCGTGAGGACGAGATCGGAACTCCCCTCTGTATCACCGTCGATTTTGAAACTATCGAGGGCGGCGAGGGCATCGAGCCCGACACCGTTACAGTTCGCGACCGCGACACTATGGAGCAGGTCCGCCTGCCCATCAGCGAGCTTCGTGCCTATATCGAAAAGAAGATCGAGTTCTGAGATAACCGAAAAGTCAATTGAGTTTCCCGCAGCGTGTGATCCATGCGCTGCGGTTTTTCTTGCACAAAATCGATTGGTTTGATATAATCAATATAAGATCGAGCACCCCTTGAAACGTGCAGCGATCATTTTAGAGTAAGGAGCGGAATATGCCCACTTCAAGTATCATCGGAGCGATAATCGCCTTCATACTTGCAGCAGCTTGCCTCTATCTTGCGATAAGGCATTTTATGCAGCGCGGTTTTCTTTTGAACAACGCCTATATCTTCGCCTCGAAGAAGGAGCGCGAAAGCATGGACAAAAAGCCGCATTACAGGCAGTCCGCTATACTCTTTGCGCTTTTATGCATTGGCTTTACAGCAACGGGGCTTTCCGTCGTGCTTCATAACAATAAACTTCTTCTGTACGTGCTGCTGCCGATATGCGTTATAGCGATAGTCTATGCGATAGTCAGCTCGGTGAGGGAGATAACGAAAAAATAATTATAAGGATTCAACAATAATGAGAATAGGCGTTATCCAGGCAAGCTCGCAATCGAACAAAAACGCACTTCTTTATG
The DNA here is from genome assembly GCA_017395105.1 of Clostridia bacterium. Taxonomy (GTDB): domain Bacteria; phylum Bacillota; class Clostridia; order Christensenellales; family CAG-138; genus PeH17. The sequence continues at coordinate 51,080 of JAFPWD010000048.1, read as the reverse complement.
AAGCGGTCAAAAAACACGCAAATGGCGCGGAAGTCCATAATTTCGGCTGCCTGCCATCGGAGAAACAAACATACAGCTATATCGAGGTCTCCGTGCTCATCGGGTTTTTGCTGTCAAGCCGCGCCGTCGATTTTATCGTTTCGGGCTGCTCGTCCGGGCAGGGCATGATGCTTGCCTGCAACAGTATGCCGGGCGTTATCTGCGGCTATGCCCCAACTCCGATGGATGCGTATCTTTTCGCGCAGATCAATAACGGAAACGCTCTTTCCCTTCCGCTCGGCGAGGGATATACATGGAGCGGCTGCGAAAACCTCGATAAAACGATAGAAAAGCTCTTCTCCGAACCCTTCGCGCAGGGTTATCCGAAAAGTGAAGTCGCAAGAAAGCTTCGTGATACCGCTCTTCTAAAGCGGATACGGCGAAGCTCGCAGATAGGCTTCGCAGAGCTTTTGAACAGCTTGGAGGATGCATTTATAGAAAAGCTCATGCAAAAGCGCGATGTGATCGACTTTGTTTTGAAATACGGAAGCGGGGAAGCGGCGGAATGGCTGAAGGTGCGTACAGGCTCCGATCTTTGCTGATTTTTTTGGCGTTGGATTAGGGCGCAATATTTCCAAAACAGCATTTTGACCAACTATATGAATGATTATTTGATAAAAAGAATCGAACCGAGGGAGTATGATTTTATACTCGATTTGAACAAGGCCAATGAAGAAATGCTTTTGCCGCTGGATCGGGAAAAGCTCGATTTCTTTTCTCAAAATGCCGAGCTTTTCTTGATCGTGTATGTTGATGGCATTCCCGCGGGTTTTCTGATAGCTCTGCGTGATGGGCTCGAAGAATACGATATTGCTTGCTATAAATGGTTTTGTGAGCGGTATTCCAAGTTTCTATACGTCGACAGAGTCGTGATCGATGGAAAGTTCAGAAATCGCGGGCTTGCATGGCGGCTGTATCGGTCGGTTTTTGACCGAGCAAGGGAGCTGGGCATCGATACCGTGGCGGCGGCAGTAACTTCTATGCCGTATAACCTGCCCAGCATGAGGCTTCACTATGGGTTGGGCTTTTGGGAAGCTGGTGAGCTTCTCGTTAGGAGCGGAACAGTAAAAGTGTCGCAATTGGCGACAGCGATTCTTTAACAAGGATAGGACTGCAAGAATAACACTAACAAAGGCGGAGCGAAAACTCCGCCTTTACGTATATCTATTTCAAAACATTTCTTACAGCTCCACGCCATTCTTCTTCAAAAGCTCCCTTGCGCTTTCGACCGAATCCACGCCGGTTTTATTTTTGATGGGCGCAAACTCCTTTTCGCGCACGACCTCGAACACCATGCAGCCGTCGAGAAGATGGATCATATCGAGTATCAGCGATTCGAACTTATAGCCGTTCGGCGATTCGGGCTCGACCTTATCGCCGTTTTCATCGAGGCAGGGGATCTTTTTTTCCACAACGTGCAGCGGAAGCTGAGTGTCCATTATCTTATTCAGCTCGGGTACGTGGAAAAGATAGTTGAGTATAACGCCGAAATTATACGCAAGCTTGCCGTCCTTGGTCTTAGCGCTGCGCATTTCGTCCGTCAGTTCATAGTATTCAACTATCGAAGGCCTGCCGTCCTCAAGGCACATAACGCCCACCTTCTCGTCGGGGTTCGCCTTTTTGATGACCTTCGAGCCGACCGAGCAGCCCATGACCTTCGTTGCGCCGATGAAAACGGGATCGGCGATGCGCTGAAGCACGTTGTCCACCGCAAAAACGTTCAGCCATTCGATGCCGTTCGTTTTAACTATATCGAGCATGCCCCATTTCGCCATCGAGGAATACCAGCCGCCGTTGCCGTTGGGCGAGGTGGATATCTTCCACTTTTCCTCAAGATACACCTTGCCGTTGTAGTCCGAGGCGGGCGCCAGCTCCTGCATAAAGAAATGCACGAAATTCTCGTCGTACCCAAAGAAATTCTTTTCCTTGAGGAATGCGACCGTAGCCTCGTGGTTCTTGTCGCTCGTCATGATGAAAAGGTGGATCGGGCAGCCGGCAAGACGAACAACGTCCATAAGGTTATTTATAAGGCACTCGAAAATATAGAGCTCGCGAGTGAGGCCGATGTTGTAAACGCCCTTGGGCGCATCCGAACCGAGGCGCGTGCCCATGCCGCCGGCGAGCAGAACTGCGCCAACCTTGCCTGCCCTGATCTCTTCAAGACCGGCGTTTATGAAGCAGTCGCGGTTCGCCTTTATCTCGTCCAGCTCCGTAACGGGGATGGGGGAGATAACGCCGCGCACAGCTTCCTCTTTGCTGGAGCGAACAACCGAAAAGTCCGTATCGTTTATCTGAGAAAGCAGCGCCGTCTGCTCCGCATCGCTTAATTCATCATAGTATTTGAGAAGCTGTGTCTGAGAGAAGCTTTCAAGCTTTTTCAGCATATCGTTATAGGAGATCTTAGTCATATTATCCTCCATAAACTCGATGATTGGATTAAAAGTTTATTTCTTCTTGGGAAGCGCGTGGCAGCAAAGCCCCTCGTAATCGTGAGCGGCTTCGGCAACCACTTCGCTCACGGTGGGGTGAGGATGGATCGTGTTCACGATATCCTCGATATTCGCGCCCATCCTGAGGGCAAGCGCGAGCTCGGCGATCATATCGGTCGCGCGGGGGCACATAAGCTGTGCGCCGAGCAGCTTGCCGCTATTGTCGGCGATAAGCTTCGCAGTGCCCATGGCATCGCCCATTATCATGGCTCTGCCGTTGCCCGCAACGTTGTAGCTGCCGAGCTTGTATTCAATGCCCTGCTCCTTGGCCTTGTCCTCGGAAAGACCCACGAATGCGATCTCGGGGGATGTATAGATGCAGGAGGGAACGATAGAATAATCCATCTTTTCTTCTTTAACGCCGCAAGCGTTCGCCGCCGCAACGAAGCCCTGCGCGGTCGCAACGTGCGCAAGCTGGATCTTGCCGGTGATGTCGCCGATAGCGTAGATATTCTCGATATTGGTGCGGCAATGCTCGTCGATATTCACAAAGGCGCGGTTCATCTCGATGCCGAGCGCTTCAAGCCCGATATTGGATGTTTGGGCGCGCCTTCCGACGGAAACCACGCAGCAAGCGCCCTCGGCGGTCTTTTCCTCGCCGTTGAGTTCGTACTTGACGGAAACCGTGGAGCCGCCCTCTATGCCGGTGACCTTCGCATTGTTGATGACGGTTACCTTCTTTTTCTTCAGAACCCTTCCGAGCACGCGAACGATATCCGCATCCACGCCGGGCAGGATACTCGGCATCATCTCAATAACGGTGACGGGCTTGCCGAGCGTGGAGAAAAGAGTTGCAAACTCTATGCCGATAACGCCGCCGCCGATGATAACGAAGCTTTCGGGAAGCTCGCTCATAGTAAGAATCTCGTCCGAGGTAATGACGTTCTCTCCGTCGATGCCGGGAATGGGTGGACGGGCGGGGGAGCTGCCGGTCGCAAGGATCAGCTTATCGAAGGTGATCTCCTCGGTGCTGCCCTCGTTTTCAACGCTCAAGGTGTGCGCGTCAACGACCTTGCCGAAGCCCTTTATGACCTTAACGCCATGCGCCTTCTCAAGGCCCGCGATGCCGGTGCGAAGCTTATTAACAACGCCGTCCTTATACTCGGCAAGCTTTGCAAAGTCAAAGCCCACTTCGCCGAGCGTAACGCCGCAGTCAGCCGCAGACTTTGCGGCCTCGAACATCTCCGCGCCGTGAAGCAGTGCCTTGGTGGGGATGCAGCCCCTGTTAAGGCAGGTGCCGCCGAGCTCGCGCGCTTCAACGAGCGCGACCTTCTTCCCGTATTGAGCGCAACGGATGGCGCATTCATAGCCGCCCGGGCCTGCGCCTAGAACCACGATATCATAGCTGTATTCGGACATTTTAAAGATTTCCTTTCGATTTGGCTTAGCTGAAGCGAATATCGCTTCATTATATCCGTAGCATAGCATATTTTCGCCGTCGATTCAACCTTTTGGGGCAATATAATCACTCTTTCGACACATAGCAAAATGTTTAAGCAATGAAAAACGATTGAATCGACCCTCACTTGTGAATAAAGTAAAAAGTAGAACTCCGATTTATCTTGTAATCGAACACCGATAAAGGTATAATGACTATAAGCTAACTACTATAAACAAAGATCGGAAATGAGATATGAACGTAACCGGAAATATGAACACAGCGAATAAAGTCAGAATCTACGGCACGCTCGGCCCTTCCTGCACGGATAATCGAACGCTCAAAGCGATGATTGAGCAGGGCATGAGCGGCGTTCGCCTCAACCTTTCCCATACGATGCTCGAAGATGCTTCAGAGCTTGTAAAGGCGTATCACAGAGCGTGCAAAGCCTGTGGTGTTGAAGCGGAGCTTTTGATCGATATGCAGGGGCCCGAGCTGCGCATTGGCGCACTTGAAATGCCTTTAAACCTCGGTAATGGAGAGCTTGTAAGCGAAAACGAGCTTGCACTTCCCGTCGAAGTCAGATCCGCACTCGATGCACTCCCGCTCGGCGCCGAGCTGCTCATGGATGATGGAAAGCTGCTGCTCGTTATGGAAAAACAGAAGCTTTTTCGCGTTGTTCGCGGCGGTGTGCTCGAAAGCAGAAAAAGCGTTGCGCTCGTAGGAGCAGCAATAAACACCCCCGCGATGACCGAGGCGGACAGGCGCAATATTGAACGGGCGAGGGAATTCGGCGTAACGGGCGTTATGCAGCCCTTTGTGCGCGGAAAAGACGATCTTTTGACCGTGCGAAGCGTACTCAATGCCGCAGGCTGTGAAGATGTTCGCCTGCTTGCAAAGATCGAGAACACGCAGGGCGTGGCGGCACTCGGCGAGATAATTCCTTATTGTGACGAGATCGTGATAGCACGAGGCGATCTCGGTAATTCAATGGAGCTTTGGGAGCTTCCATCAGCTCAAAAGCGCATCGCAGAAGCATGCCGCAGAACGGGCAGGGATTTTATGGTCGTAACTCAGATGCTCGATTCCATGATGCACAGAGCCGTTCCAACACGCGCAGAGGTTAGCGATATATTCAACGCAGTGCTCGACGGCGCTTCGTCCGTTATGGTAACGGGAGAAACGGCTTCGGGGGAGTATCCCGTACAATCTATTTGCTACCTTGCAAAAACCGTGTTCGAAGCGGAAAAGTTTCTACTTGAAAACTCCGCGAATAGCTGATAAAATAAAGAAAATATACTTTGCATCGAATGGTGCGGCCGCATTTCAAGCGGCGCATGAGAGAGGAAGCGGTTTTCGATGAAGAAAATATTCGGAATAACATTCGGAGGATTGCAAAAAAAGACGATCGCGCTTGTTCTTGTGCTGCTCGTTCTGACTGTTGCGCTTTTTGCACTTTTGTCTGCATATCAAAACAGCGCGCTTGTGGACGTTGTTAGTGAAACGCGCCGTGAGCAGCAGGAGGCGATATCACAAAGCTCGAAGGCTACCATGGATGCGGTGCTCGAGCGTGCACTCGTTTCCAGCACTCAGCTTGAAGCCGAGCTTGTTAATAAGGACTTCGCAGAGGTGATCGAGGATATCGATATGCTTCGTGAGATGGCGGAGGAGCTGCTCGAAAACCGAGCAAGGCTCGAACCGCTCGAAGTACCCTTGCCCGATCCTGCGCTCAACGGCATCTCGTCGGCTTATGCACTTATGGAGGAAGGCATCGATCACACAAGCTCCGAGTATCTCGGCTATATAGCGCACATGAGCTCCACCATGATGGCTCTGCATCGCAATTCAGAAAAGGTGGATAGCTGCTTTATCGGACTTGAGGACGGCACCGATCTCTGCATTGACGAAAAATCAGCAAACAAATACGATGCTTCGGGCAGCTTGATACCCTTTCCGGTTCGTCATAGGCCATGGTACAAGGGTGCATTCGAAACTGGCAAGCTGTATTTCACGGGCATTGTAGCCGATGCTTTCAGCGGAAACCTGCTTATGACCTGCTCCATTCCGATAGAATGCGGAGGACGTTCTGTTGGCGTTGTTGGCGTTGACATATCGCTTTCAAGCATGACCGATTTTGTAAACTCGGTCAACGAGGGTGGCTTTGCATACGTTGTGAACGACCGCGGACAGGTCATCCTCGGCTCTGAAGGTGGACTCTTTTCAACCGAGCTCTCCGAGAGCGCACCCGATCTTAGGGAATCCGACAATGCCGCGCTTGCTGCTTTCGTTAAGAAGGCGCTATCGGAGCATACCGGGATAACCGCGCTTACGGTGGATGAAAACGATTACTACATGGTCGGCGCTCCGATGCCTTCGGTTGGATGGACGGTAATATCAGCAATAGACAAGGATCTTACCGAAAGACCCGAAATGCAGCTTTTGAGCGAATACGATAAGATAAATGCTGCTGCAACCGAAAGGTTTTACGAAAGCACGAGCAAAACGAAATGGCTTATGCTCGGGATGCTCGCTTTGATCCTTGCGCTTGCGCTTGCTTCGGCATTTATTGCCACCAAGCGCATAGCTAAGCCCATCGAGGAGATGACTCGAAACGTGCGTCAGGAAAGCAAAATTGGCAGCACCTTCCAAATGCTCGATCAGTACAGAACAGGGGACGAGATAGAGGTGCTTGCCGAGGCCTTTGCAGATCTTACAAAGCAGACGGAGCAGTACCATGCAGAGAACCTTAGGATAACCGCGGAAAGGGAGCGAGTGAGCACCGAGCTTCAAATGGCTAACCAGATCCAGGAGGGCATGCTTCCAAACATCTTCCCGCCGTTTCCCGATAGGACGGATTTCGATATCTATGCATCCATGGATCCTGCAAAGGAGGTCGGAGGCGACTTCTACGATTTCTTCCTGATCGACGACGATCATCTTTGCATGGTGATTGCCGACGTATCGGGCAAGGGTATTCCCGCGGCGCTGTTCATGATGGCATCGAAGATAATTTTTGCAAACAATGCCATGATGGGCAAATCCCCCGCTCAGATCCTGACGGATACCAATGCCGCAATCTGTTCAAACAATTCTCGCGAGATGTTCGTTACGGTTTGGCTCGGCATCCTTGAGCTTTCAAGCGGCAGAATGGTATGCTCAAACGCAGGCCATGAGTATCCGACGATCAAACGGCCCGATGGTATCTTTGAGCTGTTCAAGGATAAGCACGGCTTTGTTATCGGTGGAATGAGCGGATCGAAGTATACCGAATATGAGTTGATGCTCGAGCCGGGCACTAAGCTCTTCGTTTATACCGATGGTGTGCCCGAAGCAAGCGATAAGGATAACAACCTATTCGGCACTCAGCGTATGCTCGATGCTCTGAATTTGGCGCTTGATGCTTCCCCGAAGGCCGTGCTTGCAAACGTTCGTTCCGCTGTGGACGGCTTCGTGGGCGAGGCCGAACAGTTCGACGATCTTACCATGCTCTGCTTTGAGTATTTCGGCAGCGAAAATCAATAAACCGATCGAACGCAAAAGGCTTGTCTAAGTGTGGATGCGCCTAAGCAGCCCTTGATTAGCTCAATTCAAGTCCTTTATGTAGAAACGATCCATCGTGGTGTGAACAACGGATGGGGGAGGGGGGATGAGCTCATATCCCATGTGCTCATATAGCCTTATTGCTACTTTGAGGTTTGAATGGGTTTCGATATACATTCGCGAATATCCAAGCTCACGCGCTTTTTCCTCAATAAACAGCATCAGCTTATGACCGAGGCCGCGATGCTTCGCACAGTCTGCAAGATACAGCTTTTGAAGCTCGCAGCAATCGCCGTCGAACTCCGCAAGCCCAACGCCGCCAACAACTTTACCGCTGTCAATAAGCACGAAATACGCCCTTCTATACGAGCTGTAAAACTCCGAAAGGCTGTCGAGCGATTCGTCAAAGTATGCGGTTCCGGGAATGTCGAGTCCGTGCGCCTTGAGGTTGCTGCGAACGAGCTCGGCAACAGCGGCATCGTGCTCCCGAGCAATTGGCGCTGTCTTCATCGGTTCAAAACAAACAGACATTTGATCCACGCTTATGCCTATATCGTCAGCAGTTCTTGCCGTCTATGCTGCAATAAGGGCGCTGCTCTTTGAAAACGATCTGAAGCCCCATATCGGCAAGCATGCCCTCCCAATCGAGAGTAACGCAGCCGTCCTCGCCTACTATGGCGGGAATACCGATGCTGCCGTTTTGCTTGCAGATATCAAAAACGGGAAGGGCATCGCGGAGTTTCAAGAATTCCTTGAGATTTTTCATGCTTTCGTTAATGTCAACATAGGTGTATTCTATGCCGTGCGCCTTGAAGTTCTTTTCGCATTCTCTGCAATCGGGGCAGAGCTCGCTTCCGTAAACAGTAAACATTTTTTCCTCCTGATGATCGTATTTACTCGATGATCCTATTGTAGATTAGTTCATAGCCGCAAAGCCTCGGCCGACCACTTCCTTGGTTTCAACTATGGAGAACAGCGCCTTGGTGTCATGCTTTCTGACGATCGCCTTGAGCTTGGCAAGCTCGGTTGTTTTAATGATGCAGTAAACGATCTCGCGCGGCTGACCCGTGTACGCGCCCTCGCCGTGCAGGAAGGTAACGCCTCGGTTCATATCGTTCATAACATGCGGCGCGATCTCACCCCATTTTTCGCTGATTATGAACACGGTCATATTGCGGTTAAAGCCCTGCATTCCGTAGTTGAACGCCGTGTTGGAAACAAAGGTCGCCAGCATACTGAAGAGCGCGGGGCGAACGCCGAAGAAGAAGCCGAGGGTGGTCATGATGATAAGATTGTAGGCGATATTAAAGGTGCCTATCTGAATGGAGAATCTGCGACTGAGAATAACGCTCAAAACGTCCATGCCTCCGAGCGTTGCGCCGCGTTTAACAACGGGAACGCCGATTATGCCCATCAACGCCGCGCCAACGACTGCTGAGAGCATCTCGGAGTTATCTCCAAGGTTGATGCGGAAATTAGCAACGAACGGAATGGAGAAAAACAGCGAATAAAGCAGCGTTGCAGATGCGCTGAAAATGATGAACTTTGTGTTCATCTGACGAATACCTATGATAACGAGCGGCAGGTTCAAAAGAATAAGAGGTATAAAGCGCGGCACGTTCGCAACGTATTCTATGAGCATAGCTATACCGGTTACACCTCCGGAAAGGAAGTGATTCGGCGTGTAGAACGCGCTGATAACAAGGCTTTGAAGAAAGCAGCTTACAACGATCAAAAGAAATGTGATCGAATCCTGCTTTAGATTGAAATTGGGGTCGTATGGGTTGAACGGGATCTTGGGATCAGAAGCAGTGCTTGTTTTTTTCATTTTTTAACCTCGATATCGGTAGTTGGGATCGTTTCTTCGCTCGCGCAAACTGTTGCGGACGTTTCATCCGCATCTTCGTTTGTTAGAGCAAGCAGTGTGTTAAAGTACAGCTCCTTATTCAGCTCATTCCACCTTTTCTCCGCAATGCGAGTGTATTTGGCTGAGGGCAGCTTGAGCGTTATCTCGAAGAACGGTTCGCCGTTTTCTACCAGCGAAAGCCTTGTTGAGAAATTGCCTTCGGAATGAAAGCGGGATTCCATCTGTGCGGTGTTCTCGCGCCGAAAGTCCTCAATGCTTGAGCTTATCTGAACGGATATCGCATTGCGAAGCGAAAGCGGAAGATTCTTCTCAAACAGCCCGATTATCTCCTCGCCGCGCCGCGTAAGCACAACGGTTTGAATACGGTAGGAGGGGATGGTGGCTATGCAGGCGTTGCCTTCAAGCTCGATGAGCAGCTCGGACAGCGTGATATAGTTCTCATAACCATGCTCAAACATAACGGTAGCTATCTGCTCTTTGGAGAGCGGTATACCCGCCAACTTTAACACATATAGCACGGAGAGCTTCTCTCTGTCTTCACCATTCGAAAAAAAAGTCATATATTTTTCGCACCTCATTGTTCTGATTTTGCCTTTAAAATAAACGAAAAATCAAAGTATTGCAAAACCGCTCACCTATTATACCACATTCTTTTTCAAAAAAAAATTACCAAAAGGGGTTGCAAAATAAAAAATTTTGTGTATAATAGTCTAAGTCAAGGGGTTATAGCCCAGCTGGTTAGAGCGCTACGTTGACATCGTAGAGGTCGTTGGTTCGATCCCAACTAGCCCCACCATATATCTATCCTGTGGTGTGCGTTACGTCTCGATTATAAACCCTCACTTTTACTTTAGGGGCATCAGTCGAAACGTGAAAGGCACCCCCGCTCCGAGTGAGCGCTGAGGGGTACCAAGAAGCATTAGCTTTGCACCCGCACCTGTCTATTTCGGACGGGTATTATCTTCGAGGCGGACGGCACGACGGGATGGACATTGCCGAATGGTGTAACGGTAACACTAACGACTCTGACTCGTTCATTCAAGGTTCGAATCCTTGTTCGGCAGCCAAATCAAATCAGCCACGAAAGTGGCTGATTTGATTTATATCAGCTGAATTTCATTCAATACCTAAAGGAGAAGATTATGGACTATATTAAAAGTATAAGAAGCGCCGTTGGCTCTCGGAAGATCGTTCTGAACGCGGCGGGCGGAGTTATAGTCCGCGACGGCAAGATCCTGTTCCAGCGCCGCAGCGACAATGGCAAGTGGGGGCTCGTTGGCGGCATACTCGAGATGAATGAGACCTATCGCGAGTGCGCTCTGCGCGAGATGACGGAGGAGACGGGGCTTGAAGTCAAGCTCGATGGCTTTCTCGGCATATACCATAATCACAACATGATCTGGCCAAACGGTGATCGGGCGCACGTGATAAGTGCATACTATATTGCAAGCATCGTGAGCGGTGAGCCGCGCACCGATGAAGAATCCCTTGAGCTTTGCTTCTTTGGAGAGGACGAGCTGCCCGAGCTTTTTGCTGAGGATCACAGAGCCGCAGTTAAGGCGTATTTTGAAGGCGTTTGCTTGCCGATACCTAATGAGAACTGCGCAAGGATGACCGAATAAAACCCTATTCCATACTAAAAGCCGAGTCGTTTCACCGTCTCGGCTTTTGCTTATCTTAGCTTATTGATCGAAGCTCATTTATCCCCGTTCACGTACACCCTTCCGGTGCGCTTTGTAACAAGGCAGGCAAGCTCATAGTTTATCGTGCCAACTATCTGAGAAACCTCCTCAAGGCTCATGCCGCCCTTGCCGAAGAGCGTTGCAATGTCACCCTGTTTAACGTCCCCACCTGTTACGTTGACCATTGAGGCATCCATGCAGATGCGGCCTATCTGCGGGTAGAAGCGACCGTTTATCGCAACACGGGCATTGTTTGAAAGTCTGCGCGAATAGCCATCAGCATAGCCCGCGCCGATAACGGCACTGATTATAGGAGACTCCGTGCGATAGGTTCTGCCGTAGCCGACCGTAACTCCGGCGGGCAGGGGACGAACCTGTGTAACGCGCGTTTTAAGCGTCATAACGGGCTCCAGAACGCCGTATTCAACGGGCTTGCTGTTCGGATAAAGCCCGTAAAGGATGATCCCCTCACGTATGGAATCGAAGTGTATCGGGCTTGAGAGGATCGCTGCGGAGTTGGAAACGTGGCAGTTTGGAATCCTGATGCCGCGCTCGGCAAGGCCGCCGTAAACTATGGAATAGTTTTTATACTGGAAAGTAGTGAATTCATATTCCGAAGGATCGTCCGCCGCAGCGAAATGCGTATACATACCCACAACGTCAAGATTGCTCATGTTGCAGATATGCTCAACGGCGAGTATAGCCGCAATGTGATCGCTCTGCGCAAATATGCCTATTCGCGACATACCTGTGTCGAGGCTCGCGTGAACCTTAACGATAACGCCAGCCGCATTCGCCGCCTGATTGAGCGCATAGGCGTGTTCCTCGTCCACAACGGTCTGTTCAAGATCGAGCTTGCAGAGGATCGCCGCATGCTCGGGCGCGGTGTATCCAAGAATGAGTATCGGAAGCTTGATGCCGTTTTCTCGAAGCTCTATCGCCTCCTGAAGCGCAGCAACGGCGAACATATCCGCGCCGTTTGCCTCGAGGAATTTGCCGCATTCAACGGCACCGTGACCGTAGGCATCCGCCTTGATAACGCAAATGACCTTGCGGCCTATATTGCGCTTAGCGTAGTTGAGATTGTGTTTGAGCGCGGAAAGATCGATCTCGACCCAAGTTCGCGTGGTTTTATCGAGTGTATACAAGGCGGGTACCTCCATGCCTTAATTGGATCTATATTTGAATGATGAAGGAAGAGATGCGCTGCAGCGCATCGTGCTCATGCCCATGCTCATGCTCTCCGGTGAATGCGCTTATAAGAATATAAATGGCAATAAGCATTATCACGCATCCAAGAACGATGCGAATGATCCTGCTTACCCGCTCATACTTCTCGCTTGCCATCAGCCTCTGAACGAAGCCGACGCTCGTTCCCGCGATTACAGAAAGAACTGCGTGACCGACGGAAAAAACAAGAAGCAGCAAGAGGCCGTAAACAAGGCTCGAGCCGCCGGATGCATTTGCGGCAACGGCCATAAGCGCCACCACAACGGGTATAGCACAGTGCGAAGCAAAGAGCCCAGCAAGAAGCCCCGCAACAAACGCACCGATTCCGCCGCGCAGCCTGCTCTTTGCAAGCACCGAGCTTCCCGAAGGAATGATGTTTATGATGCCCCACATCTGAAGCGCCATAAGAACGAGAAGAAGCGTCATGACGATATGCATTATAAGCTCTGTGTGCTCTATTAGCTCTCCAATAGCGGATGCAAGAAGCCCGAGCGTGCAGAAGGTAACGGTCGAGCCGAGCGCGAAAAGCAAGCTCAGCATCAACGCACGCTTTGTGTTGTTTTTATCTGTTTCATGGCCGGAACCGCCCACATATCCTATGATGAGCGGTATGCCCGAAAGCGAGCAGGGCATCAGCGAAGTCAGAAAACCAGAAGCAACGGCAATAAGCGGTGCGATCCAGGGTGCATCGGCAATTTTTGAAGCAAGGTTTTGAAGAAAAGCTTCCATGATAGTTCCTCTCGTTGGTCGTTATCAGTATTCATCGGGCGACTGCGCCTGTTTCCTGTTGAATTCCTTGATGCGCTGCTCCTTGGTGAGATAGCGTTTTCTCATGCGGATGCTCTTGGGCGTTACCTCAACAAGCTCGTCGTCGCGGATGAACTCAAGGCATTGTTCAAGGCTGAATTCAAGCGGGGGAGTGAGCCGCAGAGCTTCATCCGAACCCGAGGCGCGCATATTCGTAACGTGCTTTCTCTTGCAAACGTTAACGGTTATATCCTCGTTTCTCGAGCATTCGCCAACTATCTGACCCTCATAGATAGGATCGCCGGGTCGAACGAACAGCCTACCTCGTTCCTGCGTATTGAAAAGGCCGTAGGAATTCGCTTCGCCCGTTTCGGAAGCAACGAGCGAGCCGCGAGTGCGCTCGGTGATCTCGCCTGTGTAAGGCTCATAGCCCTTGAAGATATGGCTCATGATGCCGTTGCCTCGAGTGTCGGTCAGAAGCTCGCTGCGATAGCCCATAAGGCCGCGAGCGGGTATGTCGAATATGAGGCGAACACTGCCTTCGTTTTCGTTTATCATGTTGTTCATAACGGCGCGGCGGGTGCCGAGCTTTTCCATAACGGTGCCCATATATTCCTGGGGCACGTCGATGGTCAGCTCTTCGATGGGCTCGAGCAGATGCCCCTGTTCGTCGCGCTTCATGATAACGCGCGGGCGGGAGACTGCAAACTCGAAATCCTGACGGCGCATGGTCTCGATTAGAATGGAAAGATGAAGCTCTCCGCGTCCGCTGACCTTGAAGGCATCGGTGGTGCCGGTTTCCTCAACGCGCATGGAAACGTTTGTTTCAACTTCTTTAAACAGGCGGTCGCGCAGATTCCTTGAGGTAACGTATTTACCCTCGCGACCTGCGAAGGGGCTTGTGTTGACGATGAAATCCATGCTGACGGTGGGCTCGTCGATCTGAATAAAAGGAAGCGGCTCGATGCAGGCGGGATCGCAAACGGTCTCGCCGATGGAAATGCCCGAAATGCCAGCAACGGCAACGATGTCTCCCGCTTCAACGCTTTCGATCTCAACGCGCCTCAGACCTTCGAACCTATACAGCCTCGAAAGCTTAGCTTCGCGCGGAGGTTGACCCTCAACGCATACCGAAACTGCGCGGTTGCGCACTGCGGTGCCGCGCTCGATCCTGCCAACGCCGATTCGGCCAACGTAATCGTCGTAATCGATCGTGGAGATGAGCAGCTGAAGCGGCCCGTTTTCATCGCAGCAAGGCGCGGGGACGTGCTCGATTATGGTATCAAACAGCGGCTTCATATTGTCCTCAAGCGCATCGGGAGCGGTTCCCGAAACGCCGTTCTTTGCCGAAGCGAAGATAATGGGGAAGTCGAGCTGATCGTCGTTCGCACCGAGCTCAACGAAAAGATCGAAGGTCTCGTCAACTACCTCGAGCGGCCTTGCGCCGGGGCGATCCACCTTGTTTATCACAACAACAGGTATCTTGCCGAGCTCAAGCGCCTTGCGAAGCACGAAACGAGTTTGCGGCATACAGCCCTCGAACGCATCCACGAGCAGAAGAACGCCGTCTACCATCTTGAGTATGCGCTCCACCTCGCCGCCGAAATCCGCGTGGCCGGGGGTATCAACGATGTTTATGCGGTACTCGCCGTAGTTGACCGCAGTATTCTTGGAAAGTATGGTTATGCCGCGTTCGCGCTCAAGATCGTTGGAGTCCATGACTCTGTCCTGAACAGCCTCGTTGGCTCTGAAAACTCCGCTCTGGCGAAGGAGCTGATCCACGAGCGTCGTTTTGCCGTGATCGACGTGCGCGATTATCGCGATATTTCTTATTTTTTCATTCATTTTGTACACCTGCTTGGTCTTAGAACTTCATAGTTCGGTCTTTTTCACAAACATTAATTATAATCCCGAATTCGGATAATCGCAACAGTATTTTTGAATATATATTAAAAGCTGCAAAGCTGCACGAAGTCCGGACAAATAAAGGATGCGGCCCGAAAGAACCGCATCCCGAACTCGATCAAAATATTTGGTTTTATTTCCGGGCACAGAGCGCTTCATCGATGGCCTTTGCAGCGACCTTGCCGGCGCCCATTGCTGAGATAACGGTTGCCGCGCCTGTAACGGCATCGCCGCCCGCGTAGATTCCGTCGCGAGAGGTAAGTCCGTCCTCATTTACGATGATGCCGCCGTGAGAATTCACGTCAAGCCCATTCGTAGTATCCTTGATGAGCGGGTTGGGGCTGGTGCCGATCGATATAACAACGGTATCGACCTCGAGCTCAAACTCGCTTCCCTGCACGGGAACAGGTCTTCTCCTGCCCTTTGCATCGGGCTCGCCGAGCTCCATCCTTATGCAACGCATACCGCGCACGAAGCCGTTTTTCGGATCGCGCGGATCATCGGGATTCTCATAACCGAGTATCTCAACGGGATTGTTGAGAAGCCTGAAGTCGATGCCCTCCTCCTCGGCGTGCTCGACCTCCTCACGCCTTGCGGGGAGCTCATCCATAGAGCGGCGATAAACGATATAAACCTTCTCCGCGCCGAGGCGAAGCGCCGTTCTCGCAGCATCCATTGCCACGTTGCCTCCTCCTACGACAGCGACCCTGCCGCCCTTCATAATGGGAGTAACGGGCTTATCGAGGTAGGACTTCATAAGATTGCTGCGGGTGAGAAACTCGTTTGCTGAATATACGCCCTTGAGACTCTCACCGGGAATGCCCATGAAGTTCGGAAGACCCGCGCCGGAGCCAATAAAAACTGCCTCATAGCCCTGCTCAAAGAGCTCGTCGATGGTGAGAGTTTTACCGATAACGACGTTCGTTTCAACGTCTACGCCGAGTGCCTTTAATGTTTCAACTTCCTTAGCAACTATGGCCTTGGGCAGACGGAACTCCGGAATTCCGTAAACGAGCACGCCGCCGGCGGTATGCAGTGCCTCAAAAACGGTGACCTTATAGCCCTTTTTGGCAAGGTCGCCCGCACAGGTAAGGCCGGAAGGGCCGGAGCCGACTATCGCAACGCGATGACCGTTCTGTGTGGGCAGCTCGGGCTTTTCCTTGGCGTTTTCGTTGTGGTAATCCGCCGCAAACCTTTCAAGCCTGCCGATGCCGACGGGCTCAAACTTTATGCCGAGGGTGCATTTGCTTTCGCATTGAGTTTCCTGCGGACAGACCCTGCCGCACACGGCGGGCAGGGAAGAGCTTTCGCTGATGACCCTGTATGCGCCCTCAAAATCGCCTTCCTTCATCCTTGAAATGAACTCGGGGATATTTATGTTTACGGGGCAGCCTTCAACACAGGGGCGATTCTTGCAGTTGAGACAGCGTTTGGCTTCCTCCACCGCTATCTCTGCGGTATAGCCAAGAGCGACCTCGCTGAAATTATGCGCACGCACCTCGGGCAGCTGTGTGGGCATCTCATGCTTTTTCTGAACTATTGCCATTTCCTTGCCCTCCTTAAGCTTCTGCCTTTTTGAAGAGATTGCAGGTCTCCTCATGCGCATGGCGTTCAAAATCGAAGTACATCCTTCCACGGTTCATCGCCTCATCGAAATCGACCTCGTAGCCGTTGAAATCGGGGCCGTCCACGCAGGCAAACTTGGTGATGCGCTCGCCGTTCCTGTTCAGGGTGAGTCGGCAGCAGCCGCACATTCCTGTGCCGTCGATCATAATGGGATTCATCGAAACGGTAACGGGAACGCCGAATGGCTTCGCCGTTAGGGTAACGAATTTCATCATGATGAGGGGGCCGATGGTGATGATAAGATCGAACCTTTCGCCGGCTTCAAGCATTTCCTTAAGCGGAACGGTAACGTTGCCATGGCGGGCATACGAGCCGTCGTCCGTCATAACCACAAGCCTATCCGAGCAAGCCCTGAACTCATCCTCGAGGATCAGAAGATCCTTGCTCCTGAAGCCAATGATGCTCGTGACCTCCGCGCCGAGGCGGTGGAATTCTTCGGCAACGGGCATGGCTATCGCACAGCCGACGCCGCCGCCAACGATACATACCTTTTTGATGCCGTCGGTGTGAGTGGCAACTCCAAGCGGGCCGACGAAGTCCTGAATGAACTCGCCTTCACTCTTGCGGTTCAGCTTCTCGGTCGTTGCGCCAACGATCTGGAAGATGATCTTAACCGTGCCCTCGTCCTTATTGACTCCCGCAACGGTTAGCGGGATCCTCTCGCCTTCCTCATCAACGCGAAGGATGATGAACTGTCCGGGCTTGGCCTTGTTTGCAACAAGCGGAGATACTATCTGCATCTCCGTCACAGTCGGGTTGAGCGAGCGTTTCTTTGCAATCTTGTACACTTGTTTTCTCCTTATTCGGTAGTGATAAAAGAGTTTCTATATTATAATGCAAATGTATCGGAAACACAATATCGTACAGTGCTTTTTTCAGTGCATTTAGCGGTATATTTGACGGGTGGGCAGTTTTATCAACTTTAACGAGCATAAAAAGAGCGGCCGTAAAGACCGCTGAGGGATACAATGATTCACGCCGTATTCAACGGTTATTCTTCATTACCCATGAAAACGTTTTTGAAAACGTCGCTGAGAAACTTGGCAACATCACGCAGGAACTCGCCGATATCCTCGAAAACCTGCTTAACGCCGTTTGCAAACTTCTGCCAGCCTGTAACATTGTCCGCAAGGCTGAGTGCGCGCTGGCGTATCTGCTCAACGTCGAGCCCTTCAAGAGTTCTGCCGAGTGTGAGTATCTGCTGCACCTGCTCCTCTGTAAGCACAACGTCATTATCGGTTGCGATGGTGCGGATATTCTCCTTAACCTCATCGTCACTCATGGTTTGGGTAACGTCGAGGATCTTCTTCAGCTCGATTATGACCTCGGTTGCCTCATCGGAGCCTATAACCTCGGCAAGATCCCAGGTAGCAAGCAGTTCATCAAAGCCTGCCTGCTTGATATATTCGTTGATAAGGCTGCCGGTCATGCTCTCATAAGCCTTGTAGATGCCGGTTAGAGCAGCGGTGCCGCTGACGGGGCGGGGCGATGCAACGATTATCTCCGCATCGGTTATGCCGACTGTTGTAAGCACGCTCTTATACATCTCTGAGGTACAGTAGCTGATATTATGGGTGCTGACCTTAAGCCCGCTTCCCTTTGAAAGAGCACGAATGAAGATGCTTGAGATCGAGCGGGTTCCGAACTTATCCGATGACACCTTGCCTTCAAGATAGAACCTTTCTTCGGAAATGGTAACGTTCAGAACTCTGTTTGCATCCTGATAAATCGCTTCGCTGAGGCCGAAAAGCTTCAAAACCTCGGCTTGCTCCTCCTCGGTAAGATCCGCGCCGAACACGACGCGCCAATCGCCTTCGTCCATAGCAAAAGCGGATGAAGCGGCGCCGAGAATGAATAATAAAGCAAGCGCGGCGCTGATGATTCGTTTCATCATAATAATTAACCACCTTTCTTTCGGTTTGCAAGCGCAGTATCCGGCACTGCGACGGTGCCCTGCACTTCAATTTAGTACTATACCATAAATCGGTGCAATATTCCATAGATTATTGTTAATTCTTTATGACATTTTCGCTCAAATTGTATACTGCGTTATACGAATAAAGCCGAAAACGCAATATATTTGTTGGCGATGCGCTCTTTCGGCAAAATTTCCTGTATAATAAAAATATGCATAAGGCTCGTGATAATGATTTAACATCTTCACGGCACACGGCGGCGCTTTGCGCCGAACACAAACAAGTTTCACGGAGGAAAAACAATGGAAAAAAACAGCGGCTTCGCAACAAAGCAGATCCACGTCGGCAAGCTTGAGATACCCGGTATCGCTCCTCTTGCTACCCCGATCTTTCAAACTTCTACCTTTGAATTTGAAACAACCGCACAGGGCGCAAGCAGGTTTGCCCTTGAGGAGCCCGGCTACATCTACACAAGGCTCGGCAATCCAAACACCACCAAGATCGGACAGAAGCTTGCTGCGCTTGAGAATGGCGAAGCAGGTATGGCAATGGCAAGCGGCATGGGCGCTGTTACCACCGTGCTTTGGACTGCGCTTCACGCCGGCGACCATCTGCTTGCGGACGATGCGCTCTACGGCTGCACCTTCTCATTCTTTACCCACGGCCTGACCCGCTACGGCGTTGAAGTCACGCTCGTCGATTTCTCCGATATCGAGCAGGTGAAGGCGAACATTCGCCCGAACACCAAGGTGTTCTATTTCGAGTCTCCCACCAACCCGAACCTCAAGCTCGTCGATATCGCAGCCATCTCCAAGCTTGCGCATGAAACCTGCCCCGAAGCGAAGGTAATAGTTGACAACACCTTTGCAACGCCTTATCTTCAGAAGCCCCTCGATCTTGGCGCGGATGTGGTCATCCACAGCGCGACCAAGTACCTCAACGGCCATGGCGACGTTATTGCTGGTATGGCAGTCGGCTCTGCCGAGTTCATTACCGAATGCACTCTCTTCGGTCTCAAGGATATGACCGGCGCGGTGCTCGGGCCCTTCGAAGCATACCTCATCGACCGTGGTCTCAAGACCCTCGATATCCGCGTAAAGAAGCATTGTGAGAACGCGATGAAGGTCGCAGAGTTCCTTGAGAGCCATCCCGCAGTTGCTCGCGTTATCTACCCGGGTCTTGCGAGCCATCCGCAGCACGAGCTTGCAAAGAAGCAGATGCACGGCGGCTTCGGCGGCATCGTGACCTTTGAGCTGAACACAACCCGCGAGAGGAGTGCCGAATTCGTGAATTCGCTCAAGCTCTGCACGATCGCCGTCAGCCTTGGCGATGCGGAGACCCTTATCGAGCATCCCGCAACTATGACCCACAGCACCTACACCCCCGAGGCGCTTGAGGAAGCGGGCATCGGTGAAAGCATGCTTCGCCTGAGCGTAGGTCTTGAGGATGCGGAGGACATCATCGCAGATCTCAAGGAGCAGCTCGACAAGATCAAGTAAGTCCAGTATAATATTCTCGAAATTCAATGTATTTTCGGTTGCCCGCACCGCTTCGGCGCGGGCAATTTCGTATCCAATGAAAATTTTACTCATAATATATCAAATAGTGCTTTACAAATCCGCAAACATGTTGTATAATACCATCCGTTACGGGGCATTAGCTCAGCTGGTAGAGTGCCACACTGGCAGTGTGGATGTCAGCGGTTCGAGTCCGCTATGCTCCACCAGAAAACGGCAAGTTGCAAGACTTGCCGTTTTCATTTAAATCCGTCCTTCCGGAAGCGAACGGTTTCACCAATGGCGTAAGCCTTTGATTTCAGCAAGCAGCAAGCGCGATATCATCTTTGATAAGCCGCCTTATATTGCAGTAATTGGCAAACCAAACAAGGAATATTGGAGAACAACAATGCTTTTAGAACTCGAATTTTATTTTTATGGCAAGTCCCGCTTTCTGAAAGGCAAGAGAATTTCACACTGAGAATTAATTAAGCAGATTCAATTCGTGGAAGGGCTTTACGATAGGGAGCATGATAACTTCTTGGAATTGATGTGTAGATGTTTTGGTTGGAATGAGATTGGTACCTATGGAGGGTTGCCTGATTATACATACGATAGAGATACCGAAATAATTGTCAGACACTCAAAATAGCAGACTGTGTATTTGCCTATTTTATGTTCGGTGTATTTATATGCGTTGTTTAACATCAAAAAAGGGTCGTTGTTCAAGCAACTCAATTGCATACAGCAGCCTATTACTTTTTACTGCATTTGAATTTATTCGTTAAAAACATCTTGCGGTGTGCGGAAATCAGCTGTATTCATCGGATTAAATCGGTTTTTAAGTACACTAAAAAACCGGGTGCATGTTTGAAACGGTTTTTACGTAGCTTTAGGCTCGAAGAGGACTTTCCCAAAACATACGCTTTCGATCCCTGCCCGCAATTTTGTATGTTAAAAGTCATTGCCAACGATACGGGTCATTACAAAAAACGGCTCTCGCACGGAAGTGCAAAAGCCGTAAATCTGCAATAGTATTAAGTTAAACAGACACTTATTTAAAATACAACGAAGCGGCCTCGTAGAACTCCTTATCGACTTCCTTGCGAACGGTGACCGCAGTATCGAGGTCGGCGGCAACGATCTGATTGCCGGACTGTCCAACCATATTTCCGTACTCGCAGTTGACAACGAGCTCTCCGGCCTTGATGCCGAGACGAGTGCCAAGCACGCGGTCAAACGCGCAGGGCGCGCCGCCGCGCTGAACGTGACCGAGAACCACGGGACGGCACTCGAAATACTGAGCATCCGAGCCGAGCAGTGGGTCGGAGCGCATGGTGTTCTCGATCATGTCGGAAAGGTTTTTGGCAAGGTTCTTGTGGATAAGCAGCTTGTTGCCGAATGCATCGGTGCCAAGGTCGATCTCCTCGCTGCCGAGAAGCTCGAAGCCCTCCGCCACAACGATGATGGTGTAATGCTCACCCCTAAGATACCTTCTGCGAACAAGTGAGATTATCTCGTCATAGGTCTTGGGGAACTCGGGGATCAGCACGAGATGCGCGTTTGCGGCAAGCCCCGCCTGAAGAGCGATCCAGCCCGTATGTCTGCCCATGCACTCAACGACGATGCAGCGGGAATGCGCCTTTGCGGTGGTCTGAAGGCGGTCGATAGCTTCCATCGCGATATTGGATGCGGTTTCAAAACCGAATGTGTAGTCGGTGCAGCTGAGGTCGTTGTCTATGGTCTTAGGAACACCGATAACGTTGATGCCGAGCTTGCGAAGCTTGTTTGCAACACCGAGAGTATCGTCGCCGCCGATCGCAACGACACCCTCGAGATCGAGTGCCTTGAGCACTTCGATGATGGTCTGCGGACCATCGGAATCGGCAAGAACGTTGGTTCTGGAGCTGCCGATGATAGTGCCGCCGAGAGTCTGGATGCCGTCCACCTCATTGAGGGTCAGCCAATGACCCTTTGCCGTGAGCGCACCGCGCCAGCCATTATGGAAGCCGAACACTTCGATGCCGGCTTCAGCACACTTTTCAACAACGCCCCTGATAACGGCGTTGAGTCCGGGGCAGTCGCCGCCGCCGGTGAGAATGCCTATCTTTCTCATTTTAATTATCTCCTTTTTATTATTAAGCTTGGTATCTTTATCAGCAGAAGCCGCTTCGACCGCAATCTCCGTCTGCTTTATCGAGGCTTCGTCATTGATGAACTTTTTTCTTGCGGCGGTGTTCTTTTTCGCAGCGGACTTTTTCTTGGTTCCTTCCATTTTGTTGATCCCGTTCTTATTATGTGATGCAGAAAGCGAATTATTTATTGAGTAATCCGCGTTTTTCAAGAAGCGCCATAATGCTGTCGGATATCTCCTCAACGGTGCGCATTTTCCCGTTCTCGGTGCAGCTCACCACTTCGATATCCGAGAATCTTTCGGAAAGCTCATAGTATTTATCGCTTGCGCGCTGCTGAAGGCTCTTGCTCTTTTCGTAAACGTCGCTTCCGCTGCCAACGTAGTCGCGGTAGCCCTTTTTTGAAACGTTAGCCTTCGCACATTCTGTTTCAACGGAAAGAAAAACGTTCAGATCGGGGCGGGGAAGAGCGAGCTTATCGTATTCAAGCTCAAACACCCAGTCCACTATATCGGGCTTCTCAAAATCACGGTCGCGAATGCTTTGATAAACTGCGTTGCTCAAAACGTAGCGGTTTATAAGCAGAAAATCGCTTTCGCCGTCAATGTAGCTTTTGAAATCATCGAAGCGGTCGAGTGCGAACCAAAGCGCCATGCTCTTTTGATCCACATCGGTAGCCGCGATCTCACCGTGGCCGGAAAGGAAGCTTCCGATCTGATCGCCGAAAAAAGAGGAGTACATCGGGAAGCCGCGGCGGGCAACGCTGAATCCGAGCGAAGCAAGCCTGGCTGCAAGCAGATCGAGCTGAACGGTTTTGCCGCTGCCGTCTATGCCTTCGATGGTGATTATCCGAGTTTTCAAGTTGCGAACCCCCTAACGGTTTTCTTTCGTATGTTTATAACCTTACTATTATAACTCCGGCATCGTCAAAAATCAATTATTTTTTTCAATTGGCCTATATCGGCGGAATCAAGCCTTGCTTTTATCCGAGTGCCGATGTCAAGATGCTCCTCTTCAAGCAGCATTCCGCGTTCTCGAATAAAAGAAACAGCCTCATACTTGGAATAAGGAACTATAATCTCTATTTCCTGCCTTGCAGAGTTTAACGCCTGCTCGATCATCGAGAACAGCGCATCTATGCCATGTCCCTGCTTTGCGCTGATACAGAGCTGTTCACCGCTTTGAGAAGGCACGGGCTCTGTTGCCTTATCTATCTTATTGAAAACGCGAATGGTGGGGATATCCGCAGCATCGAGACCTGCAAGCACTTCGTCCACTACCTGCATCTGCTTTTCATGGTAGGGGCTCGAATAGTCGATTACGTGGAGAATCAGATCCGCAGCAGATACCTCTTCAAGCGTAGATTTGAATGCCTTAACAAGATCGTGCGGAAGCTTGTTTATGAACCCTACGGTATCGGAAAGCAGTGCCTCCGTGCCGCCCGGCAGCGTTATCTGGCGAACGACGGGATCAAGCGTTGCAAAGAGCATATCCTCAGCAAGCACGTCGCTGTTTGTGAGCCTGTTCAGAAGGGTCGATTTTCCGGCGTTGGTGTAGCCAACGAGCGCAACGAGCGGAATCCTGTTTGCCTTCCTGCTTTCGCGGCGCAGGCCGCGCTGCTTCTCTATCTCCGAAAGCTCGGTCTCAAGCTCATAGATTCGCCTGCGAATGCGCCTGCGGTCGATCTCAAGCTTCTTTTCGCCCGGACCGCGAGTGCCGATGCCGCCGCCGAGGCGTGAAAGCACCTGACCCTGTCCGAGCAGACGGGGGAGACGGTAGCGCATCTGAGCGAGCTCGACCTGAAGCTTACCCTCGCGGCTCGTCGCCCTTGCGGCGAAGATGTCCAGGATAAGAGTGGTGCGGTCGATGACCCTTGCGCCGAGTATCTCCTCGAGCGAACGAAGCTGTATCGCCGAGAGCTCATCGTCGAAGATGAACAAGTCTGCTTCAAGCTCGCTGCGCATGAGCGCAAGCTCCTCGGCCTTACCGCTTCCGATATATGTTGCGTTGTCGATGACTCGTTTGCGCGTATAAACCTTGTTGAGTACCGTGGCTCCTGCTGTCTTTGCAAGCTCGGCAAGCTCCTCGAGAGTGTCATAGCCCTCGGAATTCTCCATACCCACCAGGATCGCGCGCTCACTCTCGGTATCCTCAACCACCTTTGTAACGCTTCTGAATCGGTCGTCAGAGTTGAATATCTCGGCAATAAGTGCCTTCTGCGGCAGCTTGAGAGGACGGAGCGGACCGTAAATGAGTGCCTCGTAGGTGTCGCTTTCCTCTATCAGATCTCCGAGGTAGGCCGCATAGAGCTGAGTGGGCTTGCCGTCAAGAACTCCAAGCGCGGCCATGCAGTCGAGCTTGCTTGAGCGCAGTGTTCCGATATCAACGCCCGAAAGCCTTCCGTCGCCGTTTGGGTGGGTATGAATGCAGCGAACGCCGCAAAGTCTGTCCTCATTTCGAACAAGGCGCATGTTCGGCAGACTGACCTTGGAGCTGTCTCCAACCGAAACGTCGACTATGCTCCCGTTTCTTGACACATATACGGATATCTCCTTGCCGATCTCGCCTGTGAGCGAGCTGAGCGTCTCTATGAGCTCGGCGGATGCAAACTCGCTCTGATCCATCTCTATATCGTAAATGGCGGCTATTCGCTCTATTATTGTGTTTTTTATTCCCGTAAGGTTTCCATTGACCTTTTTCAACATAAGTCCTCCGTTTCGTTTCACGGGTATTAAGCCCGATACAAACGAATAAAATCATGTGTGATACGCACAATTATAAACCAAAGCGGATATGTTTTCAACCGAATTGTGTCATTTAAAGCACAAATCGGCAAAACGATTGAAAAGCGTTGTGCGCATGCTTTATAATTGTTAAACGTATACACGGTTCGATCGAATCGATCGATAGAAAGATATCGATTTTGGAGGAAATATGATAAAAAAGCTGCTTAGTATCGTTCTTGCAGTATGCTTTATTTTCGGCGTTGTTTCGTGCAGAAAAAACGATCAAATCGAAACGCCGAAGCCGACCGCCTCGCCGACAGAGGAAGCAAACACAACCTCTGCTCCGTCCGCTCCGCCAGAAACCGCCGCTCACGTCATGAAGAGTGAGGCGGATAAAGCGTTTGAAGAGCTCTCCAACGAGATATTCGTTTCCATAGCCACTTCGGACGGCTTCACCTACCATCAGTTCATCAAGGATCCTTCGGTATTCGGCATCGATGAAAGCAGCGTTAAGCTCGGTTGGGGCAGCCTCTCTCTTGATGTGCATGAGGCTGACCATCGTGATAATGATGAGCTTCTTGCAAAGCTTTCAAGCATCGACAGAAACAGCTTAACGCCAATTAATGCCAATGCATACGATACCATCGTTGAAACTCTTGAGCTTGCAAACGCCACAAGGGATTATTACTACTACAGCGAGCCGCTCGAAACCCTGAACGGCAGCCACACGATGCTTCCGCTTATGATGACGATGTATGAGATAAGCACCAAGAAGGATCTTGACGGCTACATGTATCTTCTTCAGGATATGCCGAGATACATCGGGGAGATAGCGAATTTTGAGGTCGAGAAGGCGGAAAGAGGGCTTTTTATGACCGAAAATGCGCTTGATACCGTGCTTGAGTCCATAGGCAAATTCATAGATGCCGGTGAGGATTGCTTCCTTATCGGCTTCTTGGAGGACACTATCGAAAAGGGAATAGAAGGACTCGGTGCCGAAGAGAAGTCCGAGTATATCGACAGAAACCGCGAATACGTGCTCAACGGCATCATGAGCGCATATTCCGATCTTAAAAAAACGCTTTCTTCGCTGCGCGATAAATGCAGTCCCTTCGCAGGCGCATCAGAGCGAGGCGAGCATGCGAAGAATTACTTCGTTTCCTCAATAAAAAATAATGCGGCAGTCGATATGGAGCCCGATGAAATGGCAGATCTTCTTGATGAGACCGCAACAACGCTCATCACCAAGCTGATGCAGGTGATCTATTCGGATATGGATGCGATCAACGATATAGGAAAGACCATAACCAGCGGCGAGCCCGAGGATGATATCACATACCTTCTTGAACTCATAAAGCCCATCTATCCGATGATTCCCGAGCAGAAGATCGACTATATCTCGGTTCCCGATGCGGTTGCGGACGATTTCAGCCCCGCCGCATACCTCATATCGGCGTTCGACGATTCGAGTCGAAACGTGGTAATAACCAATCCGACCGCCGACACGCGAACGCTTCTTCTTACCATGGCGCACGAGTGCTTCCCCGGGCATCTTTATCAGACCCAGTACGTCCGAAACGGAAGCTTCCCGCTGGCACAGCAGATTGCATCGCCGAGCGGCTATTCCGAGGGCTGGGCCGTATTCTCCGAGCTTATGATCGCTTCTCGCGCCGAACGCTACGGAGTGAACGCCTGTCTGCTCGAGCAGTACAACAGCATCGCGTGCAATATCATCATTCCCGCGTATATCAGCCTTAAGGTGAATTACAACGGGTGGGATAAGAGCGAGATCGAAAGCTATCTCACGCCGTATGGTCTCAATGATTCGGGCTATATCGACATTATCTACGGGTACGCCGTGAACATGCCCGACTATTTCTTTAACTACGCAATGGGCTTTGCAAACACCTACAGGATCTACCATAAGGTGAACCCCAAGACCGATTCCGAGCTGAAAGCATTCTTCAGCGAGTATCTTAGCCTCGGTCCCTGCTGCTTCGACGTGCTTCTCAAGCATTTCAACGTTACAAACTGACGGAACGGCGGAACAAATAATTTGCCCCAATTCATGCGCCCTTGTTGATTGACGGGGCGCATTTATGATATAATCGGAAGCAAATGGAGGCATGGTTATGATACGCAATAAACAAAACACAGGCAAATCAAAAGTAAAACCGAAGGGAAGCTCCGCATACGACGAAGCACTCTATTTCCTGACCCCAAAGGCGCGCACCGTGCGTGAGGTTGAGAACCATCTTGATGGGTGCGACCATTCCGAGATGGAGATCTTTGAGGCCGTGGAGCGGCTGAAAAACGCAGGACTTCTCAATGATGAAAAATACGCTGCTGATTTTATAGAATCCCGCCTTAACACTAAGCCTGTCAGCAAAATGAAGCTTCGTGAGCAGCTCATGGGACATTTTATCGATGCCGAGCTGATCGATGCCGCGCTTTCCTCGGTTTCCGATGAAGCGGAGCTTGAAAATGCTCGCTCTGTTGCCGAAAAATATTATCGTCAATTTGACGGCTTGGAGCCCTCGGAGAGACTGCGGCGTGTTGGGCTTAGGCTAACGAGCCGCGGCTACAGCTACGATGACGTGAAAGCCGTGCTTTCGGAGCTTGCAAATGATGAGTGAAGCGATCCTGTTTGAGCATATCGGCGAGATCGACTCCACAAATGCCGAGCTTTCAAGAAGGATCACGGCTCAAAGACTTACCTCCGCGCCAATATGCCTCAGCGCCGATATCCAAACATCCGGCAGGGGCAGGCGAGGCAGAAGCTGGCTTAATACCGACGGCTCAATAATGATGAGCCTTGCCTGCGGCACCTCGGGTATAGCGAGTGAAAGCCTGCCGCTTATCAGCCTTGCCGCCGCCCTCGGCGTGCATGATACCGTATCAAAGATTTTGGAGTACACCGCCGTAAAATGGCCGAACGACATAGTCTGCACCGATAAAGGCTTTCATGAAAAGCTCTGCGGCATACTCTGCGAGCTCGTTTTTGCGCCGAGCGGCTCAAGCTTTGCCGTCATTGGCATAGGCATCAATGCAAACTGCAACACGCTGCCAAAGGAGCTTATGATGCCGGCGGCCTCCCTTCGCATCAAGCTTGAGAAAAGCGTTGATATCGAGCTCTTAAAGCGGCAAATCGCATCCGCCGTGTTGGATCGGGTATACTTACTTAAATACGATCTCCAAGAACTCGTTCGCGAGTATTCACGCCGCTGTGCAACGCTCGGCAGCTTCGTTGCGGCAACCGACCTAATGGGAAAAACCGTTTGCGAAGGAACGGCACGGCGCATTCTTTCGGATGGAAGGCTTGTTATCGAAACCGATGCGGGCGAAGCTGTAGTCGATGCGGCGGATGTTTCGATCAGAACAAGACCAAGCGCCGAATAGCACCGATCCTTTCACATATTCAGAGGAATGATCTATGATAAAAGTTTGCACTACCGAACTCATGCGCGAGACCGATCGCCACATGATCGAGGATATCGGCATACCGTCCGCCGTGCTTATGGAGAACGCCGCTCATGCAGTTGCCGAAGTCGTGCTTAACTGCGGAAAAAGCGGACTTTGTGCCATACTTATCGGCCCGGGGAATAACGGCGGCGACGGTCTTGCCGTGCTTCGTATTCTTGCTCAGGAAGGCAGGGAAGCCGTTGGGA
Source organism: Clostridia bacterium (assembly GCA_017395105.1). GTDB lineage: Bacteria > Bacillota > Clostridia > Christensenellales > CAG-138 > PeH17. The sequence goes on along the minus strand of JAFPWD010000048.1, from coordinate 22,639 downwards.
TACTGCTTTGCGATCCTCAAAAGTTCAAGGGTGATGCGCTTTTAAACTATACCATAGTACGCAGCCTCAATTTGCCCTTGACAGATTCGCTCGATCCTATCGAAAGGGCAGCGGTGATAGTTGATGCTCTCTTCGGCACCGGCCTTGATCGCGAGATAACTGATGCAAAGCAGCTTGAAGCCTTATACCGTTCAAACGAATCAAAAGCGTATCGCATTGCTGTGGACATACCTTCTGGCATCAACGGCAACAGCGGAAAGCTTATGGGAGATGCGTTTCGCGCTGATGAAACGGTTACCTTCGTTGCTATGAAGCGCGGTCATCTGCTGACCCGAGAGCTTGAATGCATCGGAAAGCTTCGCGTTGCAAGCATCGGTATGACTGATGAAGCGCACGAAGACTTGCTCAAGAGAGAGCAGCTTATCGACGGAAAGGCCGTTCACGCACTGCTTCCCAAAAGGAAAAGGGTTTCAAATAAAGGCAGCTTCGGCAAGGCTCTGATCATGTGCGGCAGCGATGGAATGCAAGGTGCCGCCTCAATGGCCGCCAGCGCCTGCATACGCGCAGGAGCAGGGCTAACAAGAGCCTTTGTGCCGCGCGGTATCATCTCGGCGTTTGCCGCGATCCCAGAGGCCATGGTGCTCGCCGATGACGAGGATATTGTTGACAGGCAGCTCGATTGGGCGGATGCCGTTTGTATCGGCTGCGGCATCGGAAACGATGCAAGCAAGCAGTATAAGCTTGAAAGAACGCTTAAATGTGGCAAAAAGGCCGTGATCGATGCCGATGCGCTCAATCTCATGGCCGTGGAAAGAGAGCTGCTTTCGCTCCTAGATGAAAACCATATTATAACCCCGCATCCGGGCGAGATGGCAAGGCTGATCGGCTCGGATATCTACGCAGTGCTCGGCGATGCGGTTGAGATCGCGCTTTCCTTTTCAAAGGAGCACGGCTGTACTGTGCTTTTAAAGAATGCTGTCAGCATTATTGCATCGCCCGACGGACGGATAAGATACAATTCTTCCGGAAATCCCGGTCTTGCCAAAGGCGGCAGCGGTGACTGCTTGAGCGGAATAATAACAGCCTTGCTCGCTCAGGGGCTTTCGCCTTTCGATGCTGCTTCTGCGGGTGCTTACCTTCTCGGAGCGGCGGCCGATGAAGCGCTTTCACTGCTTGAATCGAGGCTGCTCACCGCTTCCGATACCGCTTATGCGCTTGAAAGCTTATTTAAGCTTAAAATGATGGAATAATAATTATCCTAAGGAGGATATCAAAATGCTTATACTCAAAAACGGCTCCGTAAACCCCGTGACCTCCGAACGTTTCGTCGGCGATATAGCTGTTGACGAAGGCAAGATCGTTGCCCTTGGCATGGAGCTTGAAAAGAAATACCCCGATGCCCGCATCATCGATCTTACCGGCTGCACGGTCATTCCCGGTATCATCGATGCTCACTGCCATATCGGCCTTTTTGAGGACGGTATTGGCTCCGTTGGCATCGACGGCAACGACTATTATTCGCCCGTTACCCCTGAGCTTCGCTCTATCGACGGCATAAATCCGCACGACCGCTGCTTCGTTGAAGCTCGTGAATGCGGCATTACCACGGTCGTCACCGGTCCAGGCAGCGCAAACGTTATCGGCGGCCAGTTTGCCGCGCTCAAAACAAATGACGGCGAGATAGAGGACAAGCTTCTCAAGTTCCCGATTGCCATGAAGGCGGCGCTCGGCGAAAATCCAAAGCGCGTCTTCTCGGGTCAGAAGACCTTCTACACGCGCATGGCCGTTGCGGCGCATTTAAGAAAAGCTCTCACCGATGCCATGGACTACGATAAAAAGATCAAAGAAGCGGGTGATGATGAATCCAAGCTGCCTAAGCGCGACCATTCGCTTGAAGCGCTCCTGCCCGTGGTTCGCCGTGAGCTGCCGCTCAAGATCCACGCTCACCGTATAGACGATATCCGAACAGCTGTCCGTATCGCGAGGGAGTTCAATATCCGCTTCACCTTGGATCACTTCACCGAAGGTTATCTTTATGCTTCTTCGCTCAAAAAGGATATCGACGAGCTTGGCGCAGGTGTCATCGTTGGCCCATATATGAGCGATAGGAGCAAGATAGAGCTCAAAAACGGCAGCATGAAAGCGCCTTATGAGCTTTATAAAAACGGCGTAAAGTTCGCGATAATGACAGATCATCCCGTGATACCAATTCAGTACCTTCCCGTTTGCGCAGCCGTGGCCGTTCGTGAGGGGCTTCCCGAGGATGAGGCTCTCAAGGCTCTGACGATAAATCCTGCCGAGATAGTTGGGCTTTCGGATCGTATAGGCTCCATTGAAGCGGGTAAGGATGCGGATATTGCCGTTTTCCGCGGCGATCCCTTCGATTCGCGCGTTCGCTGCGTGCTTACGCTCATAAACGGCGAGATTGTACACAGCGAGCTTTGATCGCTTTTTGATCGATGAGCGTTATGGACACAATTAAAATGCATGAGCAGATCGCCGAGAAAAAAGCCGCTCTGCGAACGGCGCTTCGTTCTAAAAGGCGCGCCCTTGAATCCGCAGAGGCAGTATCGGCTTCAAGAGCCGTTTGCGAAAGGCTCGTCGAGCTTAAAGCTTTCAGCGATGCGGAGCTCATCCTCGCATACATGGCTTCAAAGAATGAGCTTGACGTTTCCTATGCTGTTGATAGGGCGATCCAGCTCGGCAAGCGCGTTGCCTTTCCGCTCTGCTTGGATAACGGCGGCTTGAGGCTGCTCGTTCCAAACGATAAAAACGCATTCACCGTTGGAAGCTACGGCATCTTGGAGCCCGATCCCACAAGGTCTGTGGAGGTGCAGCCCGAGGAGCTTGAGCTCATCATAGCTCCCGCCGTTGCTTTCGACCATGAATGCAGGCGGCTTGGTCAGGGCGGCGGCTATTACGACAGGCTTTTCGAAAAGGCACGGTGCTTCACCGTTGGCGTTGGATACGATTTTCAGCTTGTTGATGAGCTTCCGTTTGAAAAACACGATGTTGCGCTCGATGCGGTGCTTCTGCCGTCGATAACTCTTGAAAACCCCCGTTGACTTCGAAATTTTGGATAAAAACAAAATATATGCCCGTTTTGGTATTGAAAGATTTATCAAGCGGTGGTAATATTATATAAAACTATTCGGAGGTCTGAATCTTGCGGATAATTGCCGGAAGCGCTCGCGGAAGAAGCATAGAGGTGCCCAAAGGGCGCGACACAAGGCCGACACTCGATCGGGTGCGTGAAGCGATCTTCGGCATGATCCAGTTCGATATTGAGGATTCGATAGTGCTTGATCTGTTTGGCGGCAGCGGAGCTCTCGGGCTTGAAGCGCTCTCCCGAGGCGCGAGTCATGCGGTATTTTGCGACAGCGACCGTTCGGCTTGTGCCGTTATTGAGAAAAATCTGAATTCGCTTGGCTTTTATGAAAGCGCCGAGGTGCATTGTTCCGATTGCTTTGCGCTTATCAAGCGGCTGTCTTCACTCGATAAAAAGTTTTCGCTCATCCTGATCGATCCTCCTTACAGAGCCGGTCTTTATGAGGGCGTGCTTGAAGAGCTGATTTCCTGCGGTATAGTTTCGGACGGCTGTATCCTGATCCTTGAGCATCCCAAAAAAATGGCTCTTGGATCGATCGATCCGCGGTTCAGCATCGGTAAGCCGCACAGCTACGGCGACGTGGCTGTTACCAAGCTCGTTTACCGCGAGCCCGAGGCCTCGCAGCTTTAAATAACGAACACCTCGTTTGGAGGACGATATGCGCATAGGCGTTTTTGCGGGAACCTTCGACCCGTTCACAGTGGGGCATCTCGACGTAGTCAAAAGAGCCGCTCCGCATTTTGACAAGCTTATAGTCACCGTCTGCATCAACCCCGGAAAGGGCGATGCGATGTTTTCGCTCGATGAACGCACCGAATTGATTTGCGATGCGGTTAGCGGTATGGAAAACGTTGAGGTAACGCATTTCGGCGGAGTACTGATAGATTACTGCAGATCTATTGGCGCATCATGCCTCGTTAGAAGCATCCGAAGCGGAAACGACGTTGACTATGAGCGAATGCTCGAGAGCGTTAATCTAAGGCTCGATCCATGCATCGAAACCTTTTTCCTGCTTTCGAAGCCCGAGCTTGCGCATATAAGCTCTTCGCTGGTTCGTCAGCTCATCGGACTCGGGATCGACATAGCAGATCTGGTGCCGAATGCGGAGAACGCAATTTTAAAGAATAAAATCGCTATAATTTCAAAAGGGGTTTAATAATATGGAACAGGCAGAACTCATCATTGTTGATGCACTTGAGCAGCTAATGGATTTTGTGGACAACAGCCGCATTCCCGTGCTGCGCTCGGGCGATCGCATGCGCATAGTGGATTCCGATGCGGTTGCCGATATGATCGCCGATATCAAAACTCAGCTTCCCGAGGATATCCGCAGGGCAAACTCCATTCTCCTGCAGGCCGAGGGCAAGATAAGCGAGGCCACGGAGTACGCCGAAAGGATCACCGCCGAGGCAAACAACAATATCGAGATCCTCAAAAACAAGTCCGAGCAAGAGGCAAATTCCGTAAGGTCAGAAGCCGATGCCTATTATAAGGACAAGGTCGCTTCGGGCGATGACTATCTTGCAAAGAAAAAGCAGGAGGCCGATGCGTATTACCGCGAATGCGTGGAAAAAGCTAAGCAGGAAGCGGAAAGGATCATCGATGAAGCAAACGCTCAGCACGAGCAGCTCGTCAGCGAGGATGCCATCGTTATTGATGCGCAGCAGCGCGCCGAAGAGCTTCGCAACAAGACCATTCTGCGTTCCAACCAGGTCTATAACAACGCCAAGCGCAGTGCGGATGACGTTTTCTCCGCTCTGCTTCACTGCCTTGAGGACTATTATTCCGCCATCGAACAGGATCGCAAGGCGCTCGACCTGAAGCCCCAGGAGACCGAGATCAGACCTCAGCAGAATGCGCAGAACCATCAGCCCGCAGCAAGAAGGGATATTCAGCAGGTGGAGGATCTTGATGACGAGGACTTCGAGCAGGATGATGAGGATGCCGATGCCCCCTCGTTCTTCGATTTCTTCAAGCGCAAAAAGAAGAAGGATAACTACGACGAGGATGACTATATCTGAGTTCTGAATCCGCTGTAATTTCAAAGCATATAAACAAGTCCTGCACGGTTTGACATGCAGGACTTGTTTTCAGCAAATTTCATTGATCGCTGTTTTCCGATGATATCGCTTCCGCCGCTTCAAGCGCGCTGTCGATATCGGCGAATATGTTTTCGGTTCCAAGCTTATCTATGAACCCCGCTTTTTTGAGCACCTTCATTGGGAAGGGGTTTATGTGGGAGAGCATAAGCCTTATCCCGTTTTGGGAGCATTGAGCGAGCATAAGATCAAGATTCTTCATAGCGGACGCATCGACCGTTTGAACGCCGCCCATGCGGAGTATCAGCGCCTTGGTATCCTCTTCGATCGAGAAATCAAGCAGCTTTTCTGCGCCGGCAAAGAACATAGGACCGTTGAACTCATACACGAGAGTGTTCTTGGGAATGGTTTTATACTTTTCGGCTTTGCTTTCGTCGTCATCCCATCTGCGAATTCCCGTTTCGTCGGACATGCGCTTCATAAAGAGTATCGCGGAAAGCACGAGGCCAACGGAGATCGCCACCACAAGATCGAAAGCGACCGTTAAAACAAAAGTCAGCACGAGCACGAGAATATCAGCCAGAGGCGCGGTTTTGATGATATGCACGAAATGTCTCCACTCGCTCATGTTATACGCAACCATGAACAGGATCGCAGCGATGATGGGCATGGGTATAAGCTTGGCAAGAGGCATCAAAACCAGAAGGAAAAGCAGGAGCACAAGCGCATGAATTATGCCGCTTACGGGAGTGCGCCCGCCGTTTTTAACGTTTGCGGCGGTTCTTGCGATCGCGCCTGTAGCTGGGATTCCGCCGAATACTGCGGAACCGATGTTGCCGATTCCAAGCGCGATCAGCTCGGTGTTTGAGTTATGTTTATCGCCTATCATGCCGTCGGAGACCACGCAGGAAAGCAGGGATTCGATAGCCGCAAGCACGGCAATGGTGAAGGCGCTCGGGATAACAGCCTTAACGGTTTCAAAATCAAATGCGGGTATGGAAGGCGTGGGAAAGCCGGCCTTAAGTGTCGGGTAGAGCGTTCCGATCGTATTGACCTTGAGCGGAGTAAAGCTCACGAGCAATATTCCCACTATGACAGCGATTATGGACGGCGGTATCTTAAGAAGGAATTTTGAAACCTTGCTTTTGCCGTTTTTAAAGGCAAGAGGCCAAAGGATGAGTATTGCAAGACCGATGCAGCCAACTATGACCGCATGAAAATTGATCGAGCTTATCGAAGCGAAAATGGCCTTGAGCTTGTTGAGCGTTTCGATCGCATTGGTTCCCGGGGCAAAGGTAAGGCCGAAAAAGTCCTTTATCTGACCAATGATTATGGTAACGGCAATGCCGGCGGTGAAGCCGACGGTCAGAGTCATCGGTATGTACTTTATCAGCGATCCGAATCGGAAAACGCCCATCAGTATCAATATGATACCCGCTATTACGGCTGCGAGCGTAAGTCCTGCTATGCCGTGCGTGGCCACGATACCAGCGACTATTGCCGCGAATGCCGCAGTCGGACCCGAGATATTCACGCGGCTGCCGCCGAGGAATGCGATGATAAAGCCGGCAACTACGGCAGTATAGAGACCTTGCTCGGGTGAAACGCCGGAAGCGATTGCGAGCGCTATGGAGAGCGGCAGAGCTATGATCGCAACGATGATACCTGCGATAAGATCGTTTGCAAATTTAGCGCCGGAATAGTCGCGCAGAGCATCGAACAGCTTTGGTCTGAAAGTCCTCACTTTTTTCTCCTTTCCGCTTAAAACGAAAGATATCGCTTTGCGGCAATTTAGTTCGTACTTTTTTGATAATAGCACAATCGTGAGATCAATACAAGAGCAATTGAGTTTATATTCTGTAAAATGATGAACCGAAAACATAATTATATATTTTTGTGCACCCAAACACGAGGCTCAAACCTTCTTGACAATTGCGTTTCTCTTTAGTATAATTACATGATTTTATGCGAAAGGACGGCAGCGATGACAGTGCTTGGAAATAGAACGGAGTTTTTGCTCGATAGTTCGTCAATTAGCTTTCTTACCAATGCTTTTCCCGATCTTTCTTCCAACCGATTCGATAATTGCATAGTTCTTCCCGGTTTTGTTGATGTTCACGTTCATCTTCGAGAGCCGGGCTTTTCTTATAAAGAAACCGTCAAAACGGGATCTTTAGCTGCTGCCCGCGGCGGCTTCACCGCAGTTTGTCCGATGCCGAACTTAAACCCCGTGCCGGACAGCCTTGAAAGCCTTAAACAGCAGCTCGATATAATCAAGCACGATGCCTGCGTTCGAGTTCTTCCGTATGGCGCTATCACCGTAAACGAAGCGGGGAGTGAGCTTTCCGAAATGGAAGCCATGGCTCCGCACGTCATCGGGTTTTCGGATGACGGCAGGGGGGTGCAGAGTGAAGAAATGATGCTTCGCGCCATGACCGAAGCCAAGTGCCTCGGCAGGATAATCGCCGCACACTGCGAGGATAATTCGCTTCTGTTCGGTGGCTACATCCACGACGGCGAGTATGCAAGATCTCATGGCCATCGCGGAATCTGCTCCGAAAGCGAGTGGAAGCAGATAGAGCGTGATATCGAGCTTGTTCGCAAAACAGGCTGCAAATATCACGTTTGCCATATCTCCACCGCCGAATCCGTTGAGCTGATAAGAAAAGCGAAGGCCGATGGGCTGGACGTGACCTGCGAGACCGCGCCGCATTATCTCGTATTTACCGATGCCGACTTGCTTGAGGACGGCAGGTTCAAAATGAATCCGCCCCTGCGCTCAAAACGGGATCAAGATGCGTTGATAGAGGGCATACTCGATGGCACGGTGGACATGATCGCGACCGATCACGCGCCGCACTCCAAGGAGGAGAAGTCCAAGGGTCTTGAAAAGAGCGCGTTTGGCATAGTCGGGCTTGAAACGGCGTTTCCCGTGCTCTATACACGGCTCGTACGAGGCGGCGTTATAACGCTTGAAAGGCTTGTTGAGCTTATGAGCCTCAAGCCAGCTGCTCGTTTCGGTATCGATATCGAAAACGACTTCACGGTGTTCGATCTTGAAAATATGTATAGGATCGACGACAACGACTTTCTTTCGATGGGAAAAGCTTCGCCCTTCGTGGGCATGCAGGTTTTCGGAAGATGCATGCTGACCGTTTGCAGGGAGCGAATCGTTTATTCCGCCGAATAATTCTTTGATTGGAGAAAACATGCTTAAACAAAACGTTTATGAGATAGACAGAAACTATCGCATAGCAAAGGATATCTGCGTTATGGTGCTCAAGGGTGCCGATCACGGATTCACTCGGCCCGGTCAGTTTGCAAATGTAAAGCTTAACGGCCTGTATCTGCGCCGTCCCATATCAGTTTGCGACTATAATCACGATCAGTTCACGCTGATGTATAAAACTGTCGGCATCGGCACCGAGCAAATGAGCCGCATGAAGGCGGGGGAGACGGTGGACGTGCTGACGGGGCTCGGCAACGGCTATGACGTAGATAAGAGCGGCGACAAGCCACTTCTTATTGCGGGCGGCAGCGGCGTTCCTCCGATGTACAAGCTCGCAAAGACCCTTGTTGAGCGGGGCAAGAACGTTTGCTGTGCGCTGGGCTTCAATTCCGCAGAGGACGTATACTTGCTTGAAGAGCTCAAGGCACTCGGTGCAGCTGTGTTTGTTTCTACTGTTGATGGGAGCTCCGGCATCAAGGGCTTCGTTACCGATGCTATCGCAGCGGCTCTTCAGGATCGCAGCTTCTTCTACACCTGCGGTCCCCTTCCAATGTATCGTGCCGTTAGGCAGATACTCCAAACGGATGGGCAGTACAGCTTCGAGGCGCGCATGGGCTGCGGCTTCGGCGCATGCATGGGCTGCTCTATGATGACCCGCTCCGGCGCGAAACGCATCTGCAAGGACGGCCCCGTTTTTGATTCTTCCGAGATAATATGGGAGGAGCTTAAATGAGCAATACTGAAAACCGGCTTCGCGTTGAGCTCTGCGGTCTTGAGCTCGATAATCCGATAATCCCCGCAAGCGGCACCTTCGGCTATGGTTATGAATTTGCCGAGCTGTACGATATAAACGTACTTGGCTCCTTCTCCTTCAAGGGAACCACCTATGAGCCGCGCTTTGGGAATCCAACTCCGCGCATTGCTGAATGCCCAATGGGCATGCTAAACTCCATCGGTTTGCAGAACCCGGGCGTTCATTCCGTGATCGAGCATGAGCTGCCCAAGCTGAAGCAGGTATTTAATAAAAAAGCAATCGCCAACGTAGGCGGCTTCTCCGTTGAAGAATATGCCAAAACCGCCGAGCTGCTCGATCAATGCGAGCAGGTAGGGATCATCGAGGTAAATATAAGCTGTCCGAACGTACACAACGGCGGCATGAGCTTCGGCACCGATCCCAAGGCTGCGGCAGAGGTTACAGCTGCTGTGAAGAATGTTACAAAAAAGCCCGTGTTCATGAAGCTCAGCCCGAACGTTTCGGATATTGTTTCGATCGCCAAGGCCTGCGAGGATGCGGGTGCGGACGGCATAAGCCTTATCAACACACTGCTCGGAATGCGAATAGATCTGCGCAGCAAAAAGCCCGTGCTCGCCAATAAGATGGGCGGATTCTCGGGCAGCGCGGTATTTCCGGTTGCTGTCCGAATGGTCTATCAGGTATACGAGGCGGTCAAGCTGCCGATAATCGGCATGGGCGGCGTTTCCAGCGCCGATGGCGTTATCGAAATGATGCTTGCGGGAGCGAGCGCGGTTCAGATAGGTGCAGCGAATCTTATGGAGCCCTTCATTTGTCCGCAGATTATCAAAGAGCTCCCCGAGGTCATGGATAAATACGGAATCAAAAACTTAAATGATATTATAGGAGGCGCACACAATGGGTAAGGATGTTATCGTAGCATGTGATTTTGCAAGCAAAGAGGATGTTTTCGCATTTCTCGACAGGTTCGAAGGTAGGGGAAGAAAGCCCTTCGTTAAAATCGGCATGGAGCTCTACTATGCAGAGGGTCCGTCGATCGTTCATGAGATAAAGGCAAGAGGACATAAGATTTTCCTCGATCTGAAGCTTCACGATATACCGAACACCGTAATGAAAACGATGAAGGTGCTGTCCAATCTCGGCGTTGATATGACAAACGTTCACGCCGCAGGAACTCGCGCCATGATGGAAGCAGCTATAAAGGGGCTTACACGCGAGGACGGAAGCCGCCCGATGCTGATCGCCGTGACCCAGCTCACCTCCACAAGCGGCGAAGCGCTCAAAAACGAGCTGCTTATAACCGAGGATATGGAAAAAACCGTTATGCATTACGCTCAAAATACTAAGACTGCAGGGCTGGACGGCGTGGTCTGTTCTCCCCTTGAGGCCGAGCGCGTGCACTCCTGCTGCGGCAGCGAGTTCATAACGGTAACCCCCGGAGTGCGCTTTGCTGATGGCGACAAGGGCGACCAAGTGCGTGTAATGACCCCCGCGCAGGCTAAGGAGATCGGCTCCGATTACATCGTTGTAGGACGCCCGATAACCGCCGCCGAGGATCCTGTTGCCGCGTACGAACGCTGCGTTCGCGAGTTTATCGATTAATAACAAAAAGAGAGGATACTGCTATGCAAAACGATCGTATTATGCAAATCAAGGAGCTTATCGCGAAGGATCTGCTTTCCATCGGTGCTGTATTTCTTCGCCCCGATGAGCCCTTCACCTGGGCAAGCGGCATCAAGAGCCCCATCTATTGCGACAACAGGCTCACCCTTACTGCGCCCGTCGCTCGAAACGACGTTGAAAACGCCATCGCCGAGACGGTCAAGCGCGAGTTCCCCGATGCCGAGGTTCTTATGGGCACAAGCACCGCAGGCATCGCGCATGCCGCCATCTCCGCACATATACTCGGCATGCCTATGGGTTACGTTCGCTCCGGAAACAAGGATCACGGCAGGCAGAACCGTATCGAGGGCAAGCTGGAGGCGGGGCAGAGGGTCGTCGTGATCGAGGATCTTATTTCCACCGGCGGCAGCGCCATCGAGGTTGTGGATGCGCTTCGCGAAGCCGGCGCGGAGGTGCTCGGTATCGTAAGCATCTTCACCTACGGCATGCAGAAGGGGCTTGACAGATTAAAAGAAGCAAACGTTAAAAACATCAGCCTTTCTGATTTCGACACCATCGTTCGCATCGCCGCAGAAACGGGCTATATTCCAGAAAGCGATATTGAAAGGCTCATCGCCTTCAGAAACAACCCTTCCGACGAAAGCTGGATAACCAAGTAAAGCCAACCGGCTAATAATAACTTAAGAAAACCTTATGGAGGATTAATATGAAAAACCTTATCGACATCCTTGATCTCTCCACGCAGGAGATCGACGAGATGATCGACGTCGCAAACGACATCATCGACCATCCCGAGAAATACCGCGAAGCCTGCAAGTACAAAACTCTTGCGACCCTCTTCTTCGAGCCCTCCACCAGAACGAGGCTCTCATTTGAAGCTGCCATGCTTGAGCTTGGCGGCAGAGTGCTCGGCTTCTCCGAGGCTTCCTCAAGCTCCGCCTCCAAGGGCGAAAGCGTTGCGGACACCATCGCTGTTTGCTGCGGCTATTCTGACATAATTGCCATGCGACATCCCAAGGAAGGCGCGCCCCTCGTTGCTTCCGCAAAGGCGACCGTGCCGATCATTAACGCGGGAGACGGCGGCCATAACCATCCCACGCAGACGCTCACCGATCTTCTGACGATCAAGCGCGAAAAGGGTCATTTCAACGACCTTACGATCGGTCTCTGCGGCGACCTTAAGTTCGGCCGCACCGTTCATTCGCTTATCGCAGCAATGAGCAGATATACCGGAGTAAAGTTCGTGCTCATCTCTCCCGAGGAGCTCAAGGTTCCCAGCTACGTTAAAAACACATACATCAAGGGCAAGAATATCCCTTATGAGCAGACCATTGCGCTTGAAAACGTTATCGATCAGCTCGACGTGCTGTATATGACCCGCGTTCAGCGCGAAAGGTTCTTCAACGAGGAGGATTACCTCCGTCTTAAGGACTGCTACGTGCTCACCCCCGAGAAGATGGCGATGGCAAAGCAGGATCTGATCGTTCTGCATCCGCTTCCCAGGGTAAACGAGATCTCCGTCGCCGTGGACGATGATCCGAGAGCCTGTTACTTCCGCCAGGCGCGCTACGGTAAATTCATCCGTATGGCGCTCATCATGAAACTGCTTGAGGAGGCAAACAAATGAATATAGATTCCATCATCAACGGCATAGTTATCGACCACATCACCGCAGGCAAGGCAATGCAGATCTACAATCAGCTAAACCTCGATGCGCTGAACTGCCAGATAGCGATAATCAAGAATGCAAGCAGCAGCAAAAACGGCACCAAGGATATCATCAAGATCGCCGACGAGATCGATATAGATCTCGGCGCTCTTGCCGTCATTTGCCCGACAGCGACCGTGAACGTTATCCGCGACGGTAACGTGACCGAAAAGCGCGACCTCAATCTTCCCGAGCGTATCGAAAACGTTATGCGCTGCAAGAATCCGCGCTGCATCACCACCACCGAGCAGGAGATCAAGCATATCTTCGTGCTGACCAATGCCGAAACTGCGGAGTATCGCTGCATCTACTGCGATACCAAGGCAAGCAACTGAGCATAGCTTCAATATTCTCGGATTATTGCAAGACCCGCCGCTGGCGGGTCTTGCAATTAAAAGTATAAGGCTTTAAGATAACCGTCAGCGCCGCCTCAGGAGTCCACTGCGAACAGCTTTACGTAGCCGCTTTCGTTTCTGATCACGCCGAATGCGCGCGCTCTGTTGTAGATCTTCTTTGCCCAGTTTGTGTGCGGCTTGATTTCGTTCATCTTATTTCCGCCTGAGCCCTTAACAACGCCGCCGGAAGTGCTGAGTATCTGGCATGCATCGTCGTATTCCTCTTGAGTCACAGCCATAAGCGCGTTGACAAACTTGATATGCGTGGGATGGATTACCGTGCGCCCGACGAAGCCGTTCGCTTTATCGAGCAGCACTTCACGAAGAAGGCCGTCTATCTCGCCGTTCACAAGAGGCTGACGGCGCATAAGGTAATCTCCTATACCGTATTGCTGGAGCTCCTCAAACTTCAGCTCCTTTGGAGCACGGAAATACTCCCAAACGGGGCCTGAAAGAACGTAGTCGTTGTTTCTGCCGCACACGTTTATAATGTCGCTCAAGCACTCCCTGACCGTCATTATGTCATACAGTGAATAATCGACACCTCTGCGCACGCCGAATACCGAGCTGAAATCGGTACCGCCGACACGCACCTGAAGCACGAGATCATGGTACTTATCGAGGATGCGCTTGATTCCCAGAAGCTGCTCAAGGCGGCTCTCCTTATAGATCACCTCGGGATCCTCGAGAATAGGCATTCCGTAGATGATCTCACCGAAGCGATCGTTCAAATCACGGAGATAGAAAAAGTATTCATATCCGTTATCGGCATTGAACTTCGGAAAATTGATGCCGCAGAGGGAACGAACCTCCTGCTTCGTGAGAGCATCTCCGAAGGCCTTGAACTGCTCAAGGTTCCTTATACGAACGAATATCAAAGGAACGTTGTCTCCATCAAGAGTGCCGTTATCAACGGCCTCGGTGACGTTCGCAAGCAGCCTGTGTACGTTTTCCATAGCTTCGCCAACGCGCTCCTCGGGGCAGGCATCCTCAAAACAAAGCACGATCGTCGTCAGCCCGGGGATCGCTCCGGAGAAGATTTTGGGCGCAAAATCCTTATAACCCGGCATATACATTGCCGCGCCGAGGCAGTATTGCAAAAGCTCCCTATCGGTATATTTATTGAAGTGTTCGGGCTCGACAACGAATTTGAAGTCCGGATTATATCTATGATGCTGCATATTTTCTCCTTTCTTCCATTCAGGTCATCAAGCAAACATCACATGGTCTTTTGAGTAAGGCTTCCCTTGGGGCTCCAAACGGCCTCAGGGTAATACTCATCGATCATCCTCTTAACGAGGCTGCACTGCTTTGCGCGCTTCCTTGCATCGTCCTCGGTGCTGTCCCAGCTATGTGTCGCAGCAACGGAACCGCCGGTCTTGAGGTAGATGGGCGCGGCGATGCGGATCATCTCGGGAACTTCATAGTGACGGATGAAGCCGCCGGTGGACTTGGGATTCTCCGTGTGGATATCTATCGGGCAATCGATAGCCTTGCGCATAGCGGCGAGCATCTGAAGCTGAATGTCGCGAACGGGATTGATGGAATCGGCTCCGATCTCCTCGAGCAGCTTTGCGGAGCAGGGATTTCCGTGACCCGCATGCGCTGAAACCTTGAAATGACAGTCCTCGGGGATCTCGCCCGCTGCCCTCAGCTTATTCAGTATCCACAAGCAACCTTCATCGTATACGAGGAAGCCGCGGCAGCCAAGACGCGCGGCACGCTTAACATCCTCAATTGCACGAACAATTTGCTCCTGACCGCGCAGACGATAGCCCATGCGCACGCCTTCTTCGGTGTGGACGGAAGCGGAAGTGTCGGTGGTGGCTCTGGGTCCAACGGCAAGGATAAGATCGGTCTCCCACTTATGGGCGAGCTCGACCATTTTAGCAATATCTTCGTCGGCAAGGCGCATGATGCCCTGAGTTTGGGTGACACGGTGCAGATAGAGACCATAGCTGTCCATAGCCTCAAGCAAAGCCTTCATGACCTTAGGACCCTGGATGCCGGGTACCTCAAATCGGAACTGACCTCCATCGGCAAATCTTTTCTCGGAAGTGGGAAGATCGTACGCATCGCCCCCGGGAAGTCCGACGGACTTCAGAAACTCTCTTGTTTTCTCCATACTGTTCATGTGTTTTTCCTTTCCCCGGCTGTCCGGTTAGAATTTATAATTAGTTGGTATTGTTATTTTTAAACAAGTATGCCATGGCTTCATCGATGACATTCAACGGTTCATCATGCCAAGTCAAGCTCTCGTCCCAATAACCTCCGACCTCAAACGTTTCTTTTGCTACGCCATTGCCGAAGCACATTTCAATTATCTTTCCTTCGCCGGTCTTCTTATCAACAACGTAATCGAAGCCCACCGCTTGCATTTTGAGATTCTTAGCCGCAGCAAAAGCCGAACGAATTATCTTTTCAGTTACCAATTCACGCTTGAAATAAATATCGCCACCGCCCGAAGCTCTGAAATCACCTTTTCGAGTTCCTCGTGTTACAGCACAGCATTTCCCGTTTACAATGGCAACCTTAAGATCATAGCCTTCATTTTCAATAAACTCTTGGAAGTAGCAATATCCTTTTTCGTTTGGCATGCCTTTCCCGAATCTATGAGCTTTTAAAAAGGCAGGTATTTTTTTGAACCTGTTCTTAAAATCGGATACTGAGCGCGCAGACTGCACCTTGGAGTATGTTTTATACATAACGCTCGGCGCGGGCTGATAGCCACTGCTAAACATTCGCTTAGCATACTTCTTTGCTTCGCTAAAGCTATGGAGGAGCTTTACATTGCTCGCACCTGAGCCGCGCCGCAGCTTTGCAACCAGCGGATATTTCGCCTCATTCTCAAGCCAATTTAAACATGCTTTAAGCTCGTAGAAAACCCAAGAATTCGGTATTGGCGCTTTTGCAGCCTGTAATGCGTACATCTCCGCGATTTTGTCGTCAAAGTGCCAACCCGTAGAATGATTTGGAAATACGGTCAAGCCCATTTCGGAAGCAATATCCAAAATATTCTGAGCCTCCATCAGATCCGCATTTACAAAGTTGGAATAATGCCAAATGAGTGCGGAATAGTTAGGCAGCAGATTAATTATATCATAGTGGTAACAATCAATTCTTTCCCAAGGGATACCGTTATTATCGAGCCATAGCTCATAAGCATCCAATTCTTCCGCGGTCTTTTTTTGTCGTGATAATAAGTTTCTGCAAACGGCTACCGGTTTCATTGTAGATCCTCCTTGTACCATTCGATCGCCGCCTTGATCCCGCGATCAAAGCTCCACTCGGGATCATACCCCAGAAGCTCCTTCGCCTTTGAAATATCGGCGTTGCTGTGCTTGATATCGCCTGCGCGGTCGGGACCGAAGTTTGGCTCTATATCCACGCCAAGAGCCGCTGTAAGCCCGTAGTAGATATCGATCAGATACTCTCTGCCGCCGTATGCAATGTTGAATGCCTCGCCGGCAGCCTCGCGTGGAGCCAAGCAGGCCTTAAGGTTCGCTTCGATGACGTTTTCAATATAGGTGAAGTCGCGGCTCTGCTTTCCGTCGCCGTTTATGGTCGGCACTTCACCCGAAAGAAGCTGCTTGATAAACTTGGGTATAACGGCAGCATAGGCGCCGTTCGGATCCTGACGGCGTCCGAACACGTTGAAATAGCGAAGTCCGTGGGTATCCAGGCCGTAATGACGGGTGTACTGCTTTGCCCACTCCTCATCGGCTCGCTTTGTTACGGCATAAGGGGAGAGCAGGTTACCTTCTTTGCCCTCCTTCTTAGGCAGGTTCGGTTCGTCGCCGTATACCGAAGAGCTGGAAGCGTAAACGAACTTTTTAACTCCGTTTTGGCGGGCGGCTTCAAGCATATTGAGTGTGCCCGAAATATTGTTTGCGCAATAGAACAGCGGCATTTCAACCGAGCGCGGAACGCTGCCCCATGCAGCCTGATTGAGCACGTAGTCCACGCCCTCGCATGCTTTCATGCAGGTAGCCAGATCCTTGATATCGCCCTTGATGAACTCATAGCGCGGATTCTCGAGGAAAATATCTACGTTTTTCTGTTTACCGGTAGAAAGATCGTCCAGGCAGCGCACTCTGTAGCCAAGATTCAGGATCGCCTCGCAGAGATTCGATCCGATGAATCCCGCTCCTCCCGTCACAAGAAAAAGGCTGTTTTCCGGAAAGCTGATATTCTGATAACCCATATTCGCACCTCATTGACTGCCCGAAAGCTCGGGCAAAGCAGATAGATTACAGTCTCCAATAGCTGTAGCCTGAGGCCTCGTACTCACGCCTGTCCAAAAGTCCCTTAATGTCGAGCAGCACCTTTTTGCCGCTTCCGAACATCTTTTCAATCTTCGGCATGGTGAAAGAAGCAAACTCGACGTGAGCGACCGCAAGGATCACCGCATCCATACCGACGATAGAGTTCATATCGATAAACTCGACTCCGTACAGACGCTTTGCTTCATCGGCATCAGCCTGAGGATCGGCAATAACGGGGGAGATGCCATACTCTTTGAGCTCGTTTACAATGTCGATTATCTTGGTGTTTCTCGTATCAGGGCAATTCTCCTTAAAGGTGAAGCCGAGGATCGCAACCTTGGCTTGCTTAACAGCTTTATCGGCAGCGATAAGATTCTTGACACAGTTTTCGGCAACATATTTGCCCATGTCGTCGTTAATACGGCGACCCGCAAGAATGATCTGGCTGTGGTAGCCGAGCATCTCCGCCTTATAGGTGAGATAGTACGGATCAACGCCGATGCAGTGTCCGCCGACGAGACCGGGGTAGAACTTAAGGAAGTTCCATTTGGTTCCCGCTGCCTCGAGCACGGCCTTTGTGTCGATGCCCATCTTATTGAAGATGATAGAAAGCTCGTTCATAAACGCGATGTTGATATCGCGCTGGCTGTTCTCGATAACCTTTGCGGCTTCGGCAACCTTGATCGATTCCGCGCGGTGTACTCCCGCATCGACCACAAGCTCATATACCTTCGCCACGCAGTCGAGGGTTTCCTCATCCATACCCGAAACGATCTTTTTGATCGTCTCAAGACGATGAACCTTGTCGCCCGGATTGATGCGCTCGGGAGAATAGCCTATTTTGAAGTCAACGCCACACTTGAGACCCGATTCTTTTTCAAGAATCGGCACACAAACGTCCTCGGTCACGCCCGGATACACGGTGGATTCAAAAACAACGATCGAACCCTTAGTGAGGTTTCGGCCGAGTATCCTGCTTGCACCTTCAACGGGGGAGAGATCGGGGGTGTGATCGTCGTTTACCGGGGTGGGTACGGCAACTATGTGGAACTTAGCCTCACGCAGTCTGCTTTCGTCATCGGTAAAATCAACGGTCGATTTGGCGATCTGCTCATCGCCAACTTCATGCGTGGGATCTATGCCGCTCTTATACAGCTTTATTTTTTCCTTATTCAGATCGAAGCCGATAACGTCGATCTTGCGGGCAAAGGCCACGGCGATGGGCATTCCAACGTAGCCGAGTCCGACGAGTGAAAGCTTTTCTTCTCTTGCAACCAGTCTTTCATACAGGCTCATTTATTTCTTTCTCCTTCAATTCTTCTGATTTCTGTTAAGTACTTTTCGATCACAATATTGCGGTCGAATTCGGATTCCACTTTTTTTCTGGCCATTCTGCCCATCTCGGCTTTTTTATCGTGTGGAAGCGCTAAGAAGCGCTCAACAGCTTCAACGATCGCCTGCGCATCCTTTGGCTTGAAGCCGAAGCCGGACACACCCTCGTCAAAGGTTTCGATGCAGCCGGGGATATTCGAGGCCAAAACAGGCCTTCCGCATGCGGAAGCCTCAAGAAGAACGTTCGACATGCCCTCATGATAGGAGGCGTGAAGGATCGCATGGCTTTTCTTATACCACTCATGGATATTCTTCTGCAAGCCAACGTATTCAACAATGCCTTCATTTTGCGCGTTTTCAAGCTTTTTCAAATACTCTTCGCCGCTGTGTCCTATAAGGCGTATGAGAACGTTTCTTCCCTTAAGCTGCTTTGCGGCTTCAAGAACCTCTTCGATACCCTTATCCTTGATCATTCTTCCGACGACCGAAATTACGATAGGCGACTCGCTTTGAGGGTATTCCTCGAAGCAGTGCTTATCAAGATTTACACCCGAACCCGGGATAACGTCGTGAGCAACGGAGCAAATGCCTTTGGATACGAAGAAATCGCAGTTTGTCTTGTTTTGAAAGAAAACCTTTTCCGCATTGCGCAGTCCGCGCTTATAGAGCATCATAGATATCTTTGAAAGAATACCTGCATTCTCTATGGAATCGCCAAGCCCCGTTACATTTGCAATATATGGCACACCGAGCTTTGCACACGAGATCCCGCCGTAAGCATTTGGTTTTATTGTATAAGTCAGAGCGATAAACGGATCGATCTGTTTGATCTGCTTTTTATACTGATTTATAAGCATCATATCCTTTATCGGATTTGTGCCACGACGATCAAAATTCGTACTTATGAGCTTGCATCCGATCTGCTTAAGCTGCTCGGTTCTGCCGGACTCATTTGAAAGCACGATTACTTCATACTCTCTGCACAATGCTATGAGCAGCTCAAGTCTGAAATTAACAAGGCCGCCCGTGCTGTTGCTGATAATAAGGATCCTTTTGTTCATATTTTTCCCCCCTGAACGTAGAATGGTCTTTGCTTCGGCAGTGCAAATTGCGTAAGCTTCGGCGTATACTTTCCCATTAGCAATAAGTCTTTTCCGGATCTTTCTCAAAGCTGTGCTCGACCATGGGCTCAGCAAATGCTATTCGTAGAGCCATTGCCGTCGCCTGCGATCGGGAATACGCATGTATTCGGGCTCCGGATGCTCAACGATTGCCAATACAAACACGGTAATGATCCAATAAGGCAAGCGTCTTACAGCAAAGCCTGCAATGTTGTAGCCATAAAGAACCAAGATTATCGGCAGCAGCATCGGCTCGTTTCTGAGTATTTTTGACACCAATCTATAGGTGAACAAAGAAAAAATGAAAAATCCAAACAGACCCGTTGCTGCCAGAATATCAAAGTAGCTGTTATGAAACTCACCCATACGAGAACTGTTTGTCAGATAAGTGTGACAGCCAACTCCGAGCCCAAAGAACGGGCTTTTTTTAAATGTTCTGCCCAATTCTGACCAAAGACGAAATCTGCCCCATCCGTTCTTGTCGGCACTGATCCAATCGTAAGCAAGATTATAGAGCTTGTTTCTGAATATATATGCCAATCCTACTGCAACAACAGCTCCGATCAGCAGGAACATTATCTTCCTTGATCTCGATTGCTCGAGGTGCAATACCCAAAGAACAAAAAGAACAACAAAACTCAAATAAACCGAAGCTTCACCGGTTGAAGACTGAGTTTGCTTCATAAGGAAAAAAGAAAAATATGCCAAGGGCGCATAAATGATCTTCTTTTCCTTGAGCACCTTGTATGCAAACCAAAATGCAAAGCCGCACAGCGGAAGAGCGACCTGGTGCGGATTGGATCCTCCGCCGGAGTAGCGACTGGAATACCAAATCTGCAGACCCATAAAAGACCTGCTGACGTTCACGGAGTATTCATACAGTAAAAACTGCACCAAGGTTGAAGCTATGCAGATCACGTTGAATAAACGGGTGATGTATTCCTTGCTGCATCTATTTAGATAGCAAATCAATGCGTGGCTGATCACCGCCAAAAAAACCCATGTACGCCAGCCTGAGCGGCTTAATTCATTTGGTGCGATCAAAAGGCCGCAAAAGGAACCGATGAGAATAGCGAACAGGAAAGCGATAAAGAATCTTTCCAGATAAGTTATTCTTATGCTGCGATAATCGATGACCCTAAGCGACCAAATAAAAATCGCAAGCTCACCGGGACCGATCTTGGACCCGAATCGCAAGCTGGTCATTGGTGCCAAGATCGCGGCCGCTATCAAAAGCCAGTCCCATATTTTGATATATTTTATAGTGCGCATACTAAATCCACCGATATAACCAACCGCGGCTTCGCAGCACTCAGCTGGTTTCAGAGCGCCCTAAAACGCTTTTATAAAGCGAACTGCGGGCGACCCTCAAAATTACAACTTCAAAAGGCGAAAATATCCGCCATACTACCCGTGTTAAACCAAATGCTTCCCTTATTCAAAGCATCTGCGAATGAGCTCAATAACAAGCTTCTGCTGCTCCTCGGTCATTTTATTATCGCTCGGCAGGCAGAGACCGCGCTCAAAGATATCCATGCCAACGTCCAAAGCATTGTTCTCGGCAATGTAAGCATTGCTCATTGCTCTGCCGCTGCCAAGCTTGGTCACAAAGGGATGCGAGCGGTAGATCGGCTGCATGTGCATGGGCTTCCAGATCGGCCGTCCCTCGGCGTTGTATCGAGCGAGGACCTCGAGTATTTCTGTGGGGCAGGTCTTTGCTTCTTCGGGGATATAGAGTGCATCCCTTTCACCGCGCACCTGACGGCACATGGCCTCGCGATCGATGATGGCGCAGCTGAGCCAATAATTAGGAACGCAGCCATCGACAATGGGCATCATCCTGATGGGAAGACCCTTGAAGCCTTCCTCGTATCTTTCAAATACTGCTTTCTTCTGCTCGATATGCTCAAATAGATGCTCCATATTGCCAAGCGCTACGCCGGCAACGATATTGCTTATGCGATAGTTATAGCCAAGCTCCTCGTGCTGATACCATGCGGCATCCTCACGGCTCTGGGTACTCCACTTGCGAACCTTGTTTGCATCGTCCATGCTGTCGGTAAGCAAAAGGCCTCCCGAGCTGCCGGTAACGATCTTGTTGCCGTTGAAGCTGATGATGCTTATATCGCCGAACATGCCTGTTTGCAAACCGTTATAAGTTGCGCCCAAAGATTCAGCAGCATCCTCAACAACAAGAGCGCCATGCTTATGACAGATCTCAACGATACGGGGTAGGTCTCCGGTAAAGCCATAAAGATTGGCGATCACAACAAGCTTTACTTCCGGATAGAGCTCAAAGGCCTTTTCGAGCGCCTCGGGATCCATATTCCAGGTTTCCGCATCGGTATCGATAAATACAGCTTCGCCGCCTTCATAGGCAATGGGATTCACGGTCGCATCAAAGGTCATGTCGGTGCAAAAGACCCTTTTGCCCTCAAGCGCTCCGTATCCAACCTTCGGCTGCCCATAGAGCTTTTCGCCGCAAAGCTTTATTGCAAGATGCAGTGCAGCCGTTCCGCAGGAAAGCCCCACTGCATATTTCCGCCCTATAAGCTTGGCACAGCATGCCTCAAGATCGTTTATATTCCGGCCAACGGTGGAGACCCAGTTAGTCTGAATAGCATCGGTAACATAACTAAGCTCGCTGCCGTGCATAGTCGGCGTAGCCAGCCAAATCCTGTTTGAAAAGGGTTTTATATTTCCCTGATCCTTAAAAGCCATATCAAGCTCCTACACATCAAAAGTTCTGAGGGGGATTCTATCGCCGTATCGTTCGTCAGAGCGACGGCCGGAAGCCCCAAACACCCGCCAGCGATAGGCCGGTCAGGCAACGCTCAGCGGTCTTGATACAAAAACCGTGAGAATATGCATGTTTATACTATATCACAATTCAAAGCAAAAAGCAATATCGACCCGTGTTTTATCACGGAAATCAATTTTTGAATTTACATACTGCGAGGAATACGATATAATCACAGCATGGAAAGGAACGGAATAACAGAATACTTTGAAGAAGTCGAGCTTACGAGGGAGTATGACGGATATTATTATAGTATACCTGAAT
>JAFPWD010000047.1 GCA_017395105.1 Clostridia bacterium | reverse complement strand
TCAACACCTACACCGTAACCTGGGTCAACTGGGACGGCACCGAGCTCGAGGTAGACACCGAAGTTCCCTACGGCACCATGCCCACCTACGACGGCAATGAACCCACCAAGGAAGGCGACGATCAGTACACCTACACTTTCATCGGTTGGGATCCCGAGGTCTCCGAGGTAACCGGCGATATCACCTACACCGCAGTATTCGAGCAGACCGTCAACACCTACACCGTAACCTGGGTCAACTGGGACGGCACCGAGCTCGAGGTAGACACCGAAGTTCCCTACGGCACCATGCCCACCTACGACGGCAATGAACCCACCAAGGAAGGCGACGATCAGTACACCTACACCTTCATCGGTTGGGCTCCCGAGGTCTCAGAGGTAACCGGCGATATCACCTACACCGCAGTATTCGAAGCTGTTGTGAACACCTACACCGTAACCTTCGTATACGGCTACGATCTCTCCCTTACCGAGACCGTTGAAGTGCCCTACGGCTCCGCCGCGACCGCGCCCGAGCTTCCAGAGTACTTCTGGTACGTGTTCACCGGTTGGGACACCGACTTCTCCAACGTAACCGAGAATATCACCGTTACCGCCAGCTACTTTGAGCGCGGCGATGCGGATCAGGATGGCGATGTGGATACAGCGGATGCGCTCTTCGTTCTCCGTTATATCCTGGAGCTTGAACCCGAGGCAGATCCCTCTGCTATGGATGTCAACAGGGACGGCGTGGTCGATTCTATGGACTCGCTGCTCATTCTGCGACATGTGATGAATCTGCTTTCCCCTGATCTTGGCTGGTAATTACAACAGCATAACTTGACCGCTCGTGGGTGCGCAATTGCGCACCCACCGGTTTTTCCAAAGGAATAATGATAACGCGGCTTTTTGATTGAACGGTGCACATATTGAAATGAAGCTTTGAAAATGTTAGAATAAATCATTCGGACTCGGGGCGGAAGCCTCGAGCAGATGGAGGAGATAGGTTTTGTTTAAGGAAAAGTTCCGCTCGCTTTGCGAAGAAGCGGCGGGGAAAATCGAGAATTTCGGAACGGAGTTTTCCGAGGAGAAGAAGCTCGCCGTATTTTCGATCTATCTGCGCCTTATTAAGCTGGAGCTCGTTTTTAAAAGGCATTCGCTTGGGGAAGTGAAAAACGTTCTGTTCTGCCGCTTATATCCCAATAAGGCGGAGGAGGTGTATTACTTCTTTCCGGAGATATTCGTTGAGCTAAATATAGATGAGTACCGCAGCACCTTCTTTTCTATGATCGAAAACGAGGAGCGGCTTGAAAACTGCTTCGGTGCGCTTTTCAGCATGATCGTTCAATACCTTCCGCTCATCGAGCGGGCGGCTTGTGAAGGTAAGCTTCCAACGGAGCAAAAGGTCGCTGCCGATGATTATGAGCAGTACATGGAGCGCAGGTTCACGAATACCGCCAATCTCCATTATTCGCGCGAGCCGTTCGTGATACTTGAATATACGCGGGGCGCGGCGAACCGTGCGCTTTTGAACGGGAAAACCGATAAAGCCATAAAGCTGCTCGAGAAGTGGCGTGCAAAGGGGAAAACGCTTGAGTACCAAAACCGCCTGTGCGACTATCTCAAGACGCACGGAGAGTTTTCTCCGATGAGCGAAAGCTGCAACGCGCTAAAGGCGGATGACGAAGCGGGCAAAAGCGCGTTTTGGATCTATGCGCTTTTGCTTATTGCGGTTTTCGCTGCGCTTGCGGCGGTTTTTATCGCTGCAAAGCTTGTTTTCGATCTCGTTCATACAAAAGGAACGGTCGCGGCATTCGATGCGCCGTGGTATTACAGCATACTGCTTGCGGTGTTTCCCGCTCTGCCGGGAATGATCGTGTTCAGAAAGCCGCTTGTGAAGCTTCTTTTCAAAAAGCGCGCAAAAAAGCTTATCGAGCGCGATGAGCTTCGCTACGGAAGCGGCGAAAACAAGTTCTTTCGAAGTATTTTTATCGCCTTCACGGTCTTTTCGGTGTTTATGTTTGTGATGCTGTTCTCCCAAACCGTGCGCGTGTACGAAGACCGCCTCGATGCGCCAAGCGAGGGTAATCCGCTCGTTAGAACGGAATACCGATTCTCGGATATAAAGGAGGTTTGCCATATCGGCGCGCGCCACAATAATTATGGCGAAAGGGTGGAGCGCAGCTCATACGTGGTAGTTATGAACGATGGGCGAAGGCTCGATCTGGACGGCTATGCGAGCGAAAAGCAAACCGAGGAGGAGCTTTTGAAGCTTCTTGGCGGCATCATAGTTCGGGAATGTGATTCGGACAGGGAAATATGATTGCAAATACGAAAAGGCGGAGCGCTTGCCCCGCCTTTTAAACTCGCCGTTTTTTTATCCGATGGAGATAAGCTCAAAAGGCTTATCCACCGTGGTGCAAACCGAGGTGAACACGCAGTCAGAAAACCGCGCTTCGGCCTGCTTCGCCTTCTCCAAGCTCTCGAAAATGCCGACAACCGCCGAGCCGCTGCCGGTCATGATCGCTCCCAATGCGCCGGAATCCATCAAGCGCTCGCGGTGCTCCGCGATCTCGGGAACGATGCTCTCCGCAGCGGGGGAGAGCGCATTATAAAGGCTTGAAGCAACTGCTCTTGCATCTTCGCCAAGCGCCTTTATCATGCGTTCAGCCAAACCGTCGCTTTTGCCCATGCTTTCGGGGGAGAGCGAGCGGAACAGCGCGCCCGTGGAAACGCCCTTTTCGCCCTTCAAAACGAGAAGGGGAAGCCGAACGGGCTCAAGCGCAGTCAGCCTTTCGCCGATGCCGCAGGCAAGTGCGCAGCCTCCGTGTAAACAGAAGGGAACGTCCGCACCGACCTGCTTGCCGATCTCGTAAAGGCGTTCTCTATCCATTTCGCCGTACAGAAGCTGCAAGCCGTGAAGAACGCCCGCAGCATCCGCGCTTCCGCCGCCAAGTCCCGCCTCGGCGGGTATGTTTTTATCAAGGAAAATACGCACGCCGCCGCAGCCATTTTCCGCAATAAAAAGCTCCGCCGCGCGGTATGCTGTGTTGAACTCGGGAAGCGGTGCGCTGCACTCAACGCGGATAACGCCCTCATCCGCTTTTTCAATGCGAATTCGGTCGGAAAGGCCGATGGAGTGCATGAGCATACGAAGCTCGTGATAGCCGTCCTCTCGTTTTTTCAGCACCTCAAGGGTCAGATTTATTTTTGCATACGCATTCAGCTCAACGAATTCCATTTTTTACCGTTTTCTCCGATCGTTCAGCAAACTCAGGCAGTTGCCTTATTGAATCAAGTATGTATCAAAAAGGAATGAATTGTCAATAATAACTCATGGGCAAGAATAAATATATTGCCTAAAAACAAGGCTTGGAAGGTTGAAATGATACTGATGATTGGCAAAAACTTGAGAAGGCGCGCGTTTGCCGCCGTGATAGCGGGCGGCGCGGCGCTGATCGCGCTTTTCTTGACCGCAGGAGCGATCCTTGGCGGCGTATTCTGGATCAAAAACCGAGGATACGGCGGAGCGAACGATGCTTCGCTTCCTGCGGATGAGGGCGCTGCGGTGGTGAAAAGCATGGACAGCTCCATCTACGATCCCGCGCGTGACGGCGAGGTGATGCGGCTTCATATTGTTGCAAACAGCGACTCAAGCGAGGATCAGCGCGTTAAGCTGCTCGTTCGAAACAGGCTGCTCGAGCTTGCCCGTTTAAGCGACGATATAATGCATCCTTCGAGCCTTGACGATGCGGAGGGCATCCTGAAAACGGCGGGCAGCACCGTTTTAAACGCTGTGCGCACCGTGCTAAAGGAGGAGCGCGCGAGCTATGATGCGCAGCTTATCATAGGCGATTTCGATTTTCCCGAGCGTGAGTACGAAGGCAAGCTCTATCCTGCGGGTAAATACCGCGCGCTGAGGATACTGCTTGGGGAAGCTGCGGGCAAAAATTGGTGGTGCATCCTTTTTCCGCCCCTGTGCATCATAAAGGGGGAGGAGCGGCTTGAGCCCTCCGAAAACGGAGGCGTTTCATCGGAGCATAGGGGGCTGTCGGAACAGGACGGAACGGTGCGCTTTAAAAGCCTTTTTGTTAAGTTATTCAATAGGATCTTTCTTGGGGAGGACGGAGCATGAACAGACGGATAAAAAGAATCGCATTTATTCTTGCGCTCGCTTTTACTGCGGCGGCGCTCTTTGCCTTTGCAAAGGCGGAAACGCTCAAGCGCGGCAGCCGCGGCGAGCTTGTGAAGCAGGTGCAGACCAAGCTCAAAAGCTGGGGCTACTATACGGGCGCGGTGGACGGCATCTTCGGAAGCGGCACCGAAAGCGCGGTGAAGGCCTTTCAAAAAAAGAACGGGCTGACCGTGGACGGTATAGTGGGCAAAAAAACGGCAGCGGCGCTCGGCATAAATATTGACGGCGGAGGCTCGCAAAGCTCCGCTAATTCGGGAAACCTGTATTTGCTTGCGCGCCTTGTGCACGGTGAAGCGCGGGGAGAGCCGTACAGGGGCAAGGTAGCGGTGGCGGCGGTGGTGCTGAACAGGGTTAAAAGCGCATCGTTTCCCAATACCGTTGCGGGCGTGATCTATCAGAGCGGCGCATTTGATGCGGTGAGCGACGGTCAGATAAATCTAACGCCCGATACCGAATCCATAAACGCCGCACGGGATGCCATGAACGGCTGGGATCCCACGAACGGCTGCCTTTATTACTACAATCCGCGCACCGCAACGAGCAGGTGGATGCTTTCGCGGCCGGTGCTGCTGAGGATTGGCGATCACGCCTTCTGCTGATGAACTGCGAAGGCAAACTGAAAAAGCAAGGTCTGAAAATGAGGTTTGAAAATGGATAAGCGAAACGAAAAAAGAAAAACGGAAAAGGGCTATGTGCCGATACCGCGCGGCGTGATGGTCGTATTTTGTTACGTGCTGCCCGCGCTGCTCGTTGCAGCGCTGATCGCCGCGGGCTTTTGGGGCAACGGCAACCGCGTCCGCGCCGAAGAGCTGCGCCGCACGAATGAGGGCATCTATCGCCAGGCTTATACCGAGCTTGCGGATTCTGTGTACAATATGCAGATCGCGCTTTCAAAGCTGATGGTCAGCGAGTCACCTGCAACGCTTTCGGAAACGCTGGACGATATCCGCTTTGAAAGCGGCGCGATCGCGGGTTTGATGGGCAGAATACCGCAGTCCCACGCGGATTCCGTTGAGCTGAACCGATTTTTGATACAGATAGGCGACTATGCAAAAGGTCTTTCGGGTGCGCTCAGGCGAGGCGGCAGGCTCTCGGAAGAGGATCGGGGGCAGCTAATGGAGTTGTTTACTGCAAGCGAGGCGGTTTTCGGCGAAATTTCAGAAAAGCTTAGCTCGGGAAGCATTCCGCTTTCGGCGCTTGATACAAACGGCTTTTTTGATCAAACCGAGCAGCAGGAGGCGGGGGAGCGCTATCCTGCGATCGTCTACGATGGACGGTATTCCGACAACATTGAAAACCGCGAACCGATGGGGCTGACGGGGGAGGATACGGACGGCGATGCAGCGCATAAAAAGGCGCGGGAATATCTGGAGGATGAGGGTGCCGCGCTCGAATACGGCGGCATATCGGGAGGAAAAATACCCTTTCACGGGCTTTCGGGAACGCTTTCGGACGGAAGGCGCGCGGAGATCGCGCTGAGCGTAAACGGTGGTCAGCTTCTTTATCTGAGAACGGAGAATCCGAACGCACAGCGGGGCGGTGAGTTCGGCGAAAAACCGAGCGAGGAGGAGCTTTCGAGGCTCGAGGAGGCGGGGAAGGCATGGCTTTTGAAAATGGGCTATCCGAAGATGGAGGCGATAGGTGCGCAGTATTATGAAAGCGGCGTTTTGATAAGCTTTGCCGCGGTGCAGAGCGCGCGCTTCAATTCTTCGAACGGAATGCGGGATGCGCTTATTTCGGAGGATTCCGATATGAGCGAAGCCATAAATATGCTTCGTGAGGATAAAAACGCGGGGGAGGCCGAGGAGACCGAGGTAATTATCTACAGCGACCTTGTGAAGCTTTGGTTGGATAGAGGCAGCGGAATGGTCATCGGCGCAGATGCAAACGGCTATCTTCACAGCCATACGGAAAGGGCGATGCCGAGCGAGATCATGGTATGCGAGCGGGCGGCGGAGCGGCTTTCAAAGAACCTTGCGATAGAAAGAACAGCACTTGCGCTGATACCGATGCCGGACGGAAGCGAGAAGCTCTGCCACGAGTTCACGGGCAGCTTCGCAGGCGAACGCTACGCGGTCTATCTGGATGCGGAAACGGGCGATGAGATTCGGATATCAAGGCTGATAAACGACGAAAACGGCACGAGCGTACTGTGAAACGAATTGGCGCAAATATATTATTTTGAACAAAAATAAATCATAAGAATATTGTAATGTTTTAAGGGAAAAATGCGGTGTTCTGTCACAAAAAGTTAATCTTTGGGGACTTGAAATAGCGGCGCAAAGGTGGTAAGATTGAACCAACCGATAGTTAGAGGTGATAGCTTTGCGCCGTATTGCCGTATTTATTTCGTTTATTCTTATAATATCCGTGCTTTTATCCGCCTGCTCGCTGTATCTTCCGAGCAGTGTTATTATTTCGCCCTTCGATCGGAGCGAGCATCTGAGCACGAAGCAGCCCGAGCTTACCGAGCCTGTCATCACTCCGAGCGCGGAGCCCACGCAGAATGCGATCCCGACGGCTCAGCCGAGCAAAGCTCCCACGCCCGAGCCTGTTACCGATGCACCGACGGATGAGCCGACCGCTGCACCCACGCCAGAGCCGACCCCGACTCCTAAGCCCACTCCGGCGCCAACTCCCGAGCCGACCCCGACTCCCGAGCCCACTCCGGCGCCGACATCCGAGCCCACCCATGCGCCCGAGCCCACTTCGACTGTTACGAACACGCCCGCACCCGCGACTGCCGCGCCCACGGCTCAGCCGAGCGGCGGGAAGTATATCTATCTAACCTTCGATGACGGCCCCTGCGCCAATACCCGCAGGGTCATCGAGATACTGAACCGCTACGGCGTTAAGGCGACCTTCTTCACCGTTGGCTATTTTGTGGACAGAAACCCCGAGATCGCGCGCGAGATCGTTTCAAACGGCAATCTCATCGCCTGCCATAGCTACACACATGATTTCACGCAGTGCTATGCCTCGGCCGATGCGATGATGGCGGAGGTCGAGAGGTGGGAGCAGGCGGTCATGAATGCGGTTGGTCATCTCCCGTGGAGGATATGCTTCCGCTTCCCCGGCGGCAGCACGACCGCCTCCGCGCGCCCTGTTCGGGATCAGATAATAAACAGGCTTCATCAGCGCGGCTACGAATGGTTTGATTGGAACGCGGGCAACAATGACAAGTGGGCGGCAGGCAACACCGAGAACCTGCCATTTACCGAATATCTGATCGAGTCCTACCGCCTTTCGATCAAGTATATGGAGAATAGAGGCGTTGGTCACGTTGTATTCCTCAGCCACGATACCGTAAACGAAACGGTTGAAACGCTCCCCTACATGATCGAGGATCTTCTTGCGAGGGGCTATGAATTCAGAGTGCTTTCGCAGCATCCGAAGTGGAATGGCTGACGGATGGAAAAACGAATAACATAAGAAAAAGTGATGAAAACGGGACTTCGCTTGAAGCCCCGTTTTTTCGTTGCTGATATTGATTCGCTGCTTCGATACCGGCTCTGTGAAGAACTCAGAGCGAACCGAGGAACTTATAAAGAAGCCTGTATAGCTCACGCGCCTCGTCCGCGTCAAGCTTAACGCAGGAAGCAAGCGACTGAGGAACATGCGCGGCGCGATGCTTCAGCTCTTCGCCGGCTTCGCTGATGGAAACGATAAGATTTCTTTCGTCATCGCCGCTGCGCCGTCTCGATAAAAGCCCCTTCTCCTCAAGCTTTTTCAGAACGGGCGTGAGCGTTCCCGAATCAAGGTAGAGCGCTTGCCCAAGCTCCTTTGAGCTAAGGCTTTGTCTTTCCCAAAGCACGAGCATAACAAGATACTGCGTGTAGGTCAATTCAAGCTCGCCAAGAAAAGGCCGATAACGCCTGATTATCTCCTTCGAGCAGGCGTAAAGGGGGAAGCAGAGCTGATTTTCAAGCAGCAGCTCGGGATAGTCGTTCTTTGCGTTCGCCATCTTTTAAAGCAGCTCTTCGACCTTAGCACAAACGTCCTCCATCTTCGCGGTGGGCTCGAAACGGGCGACGATATTGCCCTCGCGGTCGATGATGAACTTGGTGAAATTCCACTTAATGAGGCCGTTGTTTTCGTAGTCCTTGTCCGCCTTCTTCGCAATGCCCTTCATAACAAGCGCCATCGGACCCTTGCCGAAGCCGGCGAACTTCGTATTTTCGGTCAGATACTTAAACAGCGGATCGGCGTTTTCGCCATTTACTTCAATTTTAGAAAACTGAGGGAAGGTAACGCCGAATCTTCCGGTGCAGAAGGTGTGGATATCCTCGTCGCTGCCCGGTGCCTGATTGCCGAACTGGTTGCAGGGGAAGTCGAGAATCTCGAGCCCGTCCGCATGATGCTTTGCATACAGCTCCTGAAGCGGGCCGTACTGCGGCGTGAAGCCGCATTCGGTGGCGGTGTTTACGATGATGAGGACCTTGCCGCGATAGCTTTCAAGCGAAACCGCGCTGCCGTCCTGCGCCTTAACGGTGAAATCGTAGATGTTCATAATTCATACACTCCCTTGAAACGATTTTGCAAAATCCAATTGCGCACAATTGAATTATCCTTATTATAACCGGCTTGAACCGAAATGTCAAGCCGGTTTTGAGGAAAAAAGATCAAATTCGGAAAAATCGGGCGAAATGCCGTCACATATAGCCGTATTTTTTTCTGTTTGCGATTAGGAATGCGGCTCCGCTCAGCAGCGCAGCAAGCTCCGCAGCGACTGCGGCAAGCCAGATACCGTCCGTTCCAAGAAGAAGAGGGAGCAGTGTTACGGCAAGAAGCTGGAAAACGAGTGTTCTCAGGAACGAAACAGCGCCCGAAACAAGCCCGTTGTTAAGCGCGGTGAAGAAGGCGGAGATGAAGATGTTGAAGCCAACGAAGAGGAACGAGAACGCAAACAGCACGAACGCATGGCGGGTAAGCGCCATAAGACCCGCATCGTAGCCGACAAAAACCGAGGCAAGCGGCCTTGAAAGGCTTAAAGCAAGCGCGGTCATAACTATGCCGACTGCGCCTATAAGCACGGCGCTTTTAGCAAGAAGGCTCTTGAGCTCGAGGCGATTCTTCGCACCGTAGTGAAAGCCGATAACGGGCGCGCTTCCAACGGAATAGCCGATAAAGATCGAGATAAATATGAAGTTTACATACATCAAAACGCCGTATGCGGCCACGCCGTCCTCACCAGCGAACCTCAAAAGCTGAAGATTGTACGCCATGCCCGAAACAGAGTTTGCGATATTGCTGAGGAATTCGGAAACGCCGTTCGCGCAGGCCTGAAGCAGTGGCTTCACTTCAAGCCTTGTTTTGGCAAACCAAAGCTGAGCACGTCCCTTTTTTGTGAAGTACAGCATGGGGATCACCGCGCCCACAAGCTGGCTGATGCCCGTTGCCGCGCCTGCGCCCGCGATGCCCCATCTGAATACCGCGATGAAAAGGAAATCGAGCAGCATATTCATAAGCCCCGCTGCGATCGTTGCGAAAAGACCGACGTTCGGGCGCTCCGCCGCCACGCAGAAGCTGTGGAAAAGCACCTGGAGCATGAATGCGGAGTTGAAAACGGCGAGCACGCGCCCGTAGATAACGCAGTCCTCAAGCATATCCGCCGTTGCGCCCATCAGAATGCAAACGGGGCGCATAAAAATGAATGCGGCCGCGCTCACGATAAGCCCGAGAAGCAGCGTGAACACAACGAACATCGTGAAATACCGCCGCGCCGTATTCTCCTCGCCCTCGCCGAGCTTTTTTGAAACGAGCGCCGTTCCGCCCGTGCCGATCATGAAGCCGATTGCCGCAAGCATCATCGTGAACGGCATGACCAAATTAACCGCAGCAAACGGCGTTTTGCCGAGGATATTTGATACAAAAAGCCCGTCCACAACGCTGTAAACGGAGGTAAACACCATCATAACGATGGAGGGCAGGGTGAAGCGGATAAGCTTTTTATATGTAAAACTGTCTGAAAGACGGATATTCACACTATATCACCTAAAAATCGATAATTTTGAAGAATTTGAGCGCAAAGCGGATGAACAGCAGACCGAGCACGAGGAACATAACGAAGCGTATTTTCGAGCTGCCGCCCTTTATCGCGTACTTCGAGCCGAAATAGTTTCCGAGCATCGAGCAGACGATGGCGGGGATACCGACCGAGAACAGCACGTTGTCGTGCAAAAGGTACACAACGAGCGAAGCGATATTCGAAGCAAGGTTCGCCATGCGCGCGCAGCCCGCGGAGCGCAGCAGCGAGAAGCCGATGAGCGCGGAAAAAGCGAGCGTTAAAAACGTGCCGGTGCCGGGGCCGATAAGCCCGTCGTAGAAGCCGATCGCAAGCCCGATCAGCGAAGCGAGTACGATCACCGAATTGCGCGGCTTGGGCGGCTTTTCCTCCTCGCCGAAGCCCTTCGCAAAAAACAGAATCAGCGCCACGAGCGGCAGCGCCGCAATCACGATGATCTCCAGCACGCGCGCGGGAAGATACACCGCAAGCTCAGTTCCGAGAATGGAACCAATGGTCGAGAAGATCGCTGCGGGAATGGCGGCAAGCCAAACCACCTTGCCCGATCTTGCATAGCGATATGCGGAGATCGCCGTGCCGCAGCCGTTTGCAAGCTTATTCGTGCCCGCGGCGAGATGCATAGGTATGCCCGCAAGAAGATAGGCGGGCAGCGAAATGACCCCTCCGCCGCCTGCGACGGAATCCACAAAGCCCGCGATGAAAACGAGCGGGCAAACTATTAAAAAGGTCCAAACGGTGGGAGTCATGGGTAGTCCTCTTTAAGGAAAGCATTACCGCCGTATTATAGCACAACGGGAAGGGGAATAACAGCGGTTTTTGAAAAAACTTGCGTTTAATAGGATGAAAATCGTTGCATTTTGCCCTTTGGTGTGGTACAGTTTACTTTGAAAAGCTTTTGAAACGGAGAAAACTATGGACAGCGAACTGAATCTCAAACTGAAAGCGCTCGTTGACGGCGTGCCGCATCCGATCGCAAGCCTTGCAAACGCATCGGCGCTTTTATGGGAGAGCCTTGAAAACATCAACTGGGCGGGCTTCTATCTTATCGAGAACGGAATCCTCGTGCTTGGGCCGTTCCAGGGCAAGCCCGCCTGCATCGAGATTCCGCTTACAAAGGGCGTTTGCGGCGCGGCGGCAAGGGAGAACAGAACCGTCGTCGTTGAAAATGTGCATGAATTCCCCGGGCATATCGCCTGCGACTGCGCCAGTAATTCCGAGATAGTCGTGCCGCTTCGCGCAAAGGACGGAACGGTGGCCGGCGTTTTGGATATAGACAGCCCGCTTATCGGCAGATTTACCGAGGAGGACAGGGTAATGCTTGAGGAGTTCGCCGCGATAATCGAAAGCTGCATCTGATGCAGATGATGCGATAAAAAAAGAAGGGAGACAAAGCAAATGAAGAAATTTACCGAAAAGTGCGGAAAAATGCTCCGCAAAGCGCTTCCGCTTGCGGCGGCTGCGCTGCTATTGGCTCAAGCGGCCTGCCTGCCAATAGGGAAAACGGAGGAAATAATATCGAGCACACCCTTGGAAGAGCCTCCGCTCGTTTTAGCAGGCGGCAGAGTTGCCGATTATTCCCCCGACAAGGCCTTTGAGGACGGTATGACGATCGTAGTTGACAATTCCATAAAGCGCGGCGAGGAGCGCTTCTTCGATTTCTTTGAAAAGGCAAAGGCGGGGGAGGATGCTTCGCTGCTTCTGTATAAGCTTTTACGCGAAGGCTCCGAAGAATACGGCATCGAAAAGCTCGTCAGCAGCGGCGGAGGGGTAAAGCTGTGCGCCTATTCGGATATTGCTTCGCTTGACGGCGAGGCGCAGTTCACAAGGGAATTCAAATTTGCCAAGGAGGAGCGAAAAACCTTCTCCGGCGGGTATTACACAAGATTCTTCATGCTGTCGAATGTGGAAAACGCAAGCGTGGACGGCTACTATTCCGTGCTTGCATCGAGCAACCTGAATCCCGACACAACGATCCTTCAGGAA
Source organism: Clostridia bacterium (assembly GCA_017395105.1). Classification (GTDB taxonomy): domain Bacteria; phylum Bacillota; class Clostridia; order Christensenellales; family CAG-138; genus PeH17. Next base: position 12,475 of record JAFPWD010000047.1, on the reverse strand, counting down.
AGCATTATCTATACATATTCCACGCTTCCGCTGAATGAGAACTGAAACCGCATAAACAAAGCCCCGCTCACACTGAACTGCACCAGCTTTTTTGCCTGTAAACGCCGTGCGGGTGCAGGGGCGAGGAAAAGCGCTCATCAAAAGATGATATTGTTCCGATTGCCGACGGGCGCATTTATGCGGATGGTCGAGCGCTCCGAGGTCTTTTCCAGAACGATGCTGTATTTCCCGTCCTTTGATCTAACGCAGGCATACTCCTTTATGTCGCGCGCGGCTTGATCCGCTTCAGAGCGCCTTTCGACTTTTTTAAAGCCGAGAAGCTCGCATTTTTTAATGAATTCATCCGCCGTGGAATCGACCGTGAGCCCGAATAGGCGAACCTTCGGATCGGTGATGGTTATATCCGTAACAAAAGCGCCGCCGTCCGCATGATCGGGCCAAGCCGAGACGGTGAACAAAACGCAGTGCTCCGGTATTTCCTGAGGAATAGAACCCTCAGAAGATATCCCGTAGCGCTTGGGCGCGTATCGATTTGCGCCGAATCCGCCGTAGATCTCTTGAAACTCGGACAGATCGGCATTCGACACGTCGTCGAGAATGAAGAATTCAAGATCGGTTTCGGTTTTCAAAGCTTCTTCAAGCGCGATCTGAGCGGCCTTGTCATTCCCGCTGCAGGCGGCAAACAGGAAGCAAGCGGCAAGAGCGGCCGCGATAAAAACGGCAAGTCTTTTCATGGCGAAAACTCCTTATTTTATTATATACGCATCCACTATCCTGCCGATATAAGCCGTGTGCGGGTCGCGCATATCGAATTCGGGGAAGCCAACGAGACTTTCGGGATAGAAGGTTTCGATAATATTCTCCGGCAGCTTATCGATCTCCTCGCGCTGGGAGTACAGCACCTTGCATTCGATGGTCAGCGGATACTGGCGAATGCCCGGAACGCCGTTTTTCTCGGGGGGAACGAGCTCGAGCTTCGCCGATTCCACCTTATCCACATCCCTGCCCGAGAGCGAGCCGCAAACGCGGTTGATAACGGGATCGGGGTTGCCAAGCGGAATGCTTATCGTGAAATTGCCGGTTTTATCGAGAAGCTCCTTCGTGTAGCGGCTTTCGCGAACGTACACCGTGAACGCGGGCAGGTTCCAAACCGTGCCGAGCGAACCCCAGCCGATCAGCATGGAGTTGAATTTCTCGTCCTGCGTGTTCAAAAGGATGCCCCTTTTAAGCTCCTCGGTGATGATGCCTGCATAATCCTTGATATTTATTTTTTCTTTCATACTATTGCCCTCTTTTTACAGCAAATCATCGTCCTTGCTTTCAAGAAGCGGGATTATTTCCTCCACCGAAAGCGCTTTGCCCGAGCTTACGATCATCCCGTTCACGATAAGCGAAGGGGTGACCATAACGCCCATCTTGACGATGCGCGCAAGGTCGGTCACGACCTCGATATCGCTCTCGGGGATATCGAGCCGCTTTGCCGCTTCAAGCACGTTGTCCTTTAATTTGGCGCAGTGCGCGCAGGAGCCGACCAGCACCTTTATCCTCGCGCCCTCCATCGCGGCGGGGGAGATGCGCACGGGGCTCTTGCCGCGCTTTTTGAGGATATCGTTTATTTTTATATACGACATTTAATCTTCCTTCTTTCCAACGTATTCGCGGGAAATGTATCTTTCGGCGGTGCAGAGCTTGAGCAGTGCGCCGTAATCGGGGATGAAGCGCAGCGTTTCGCCGACTTTGTATTCGGGGCAGTCGGTGAGGTTCAAAAGCAGATGGTCGCTCGATGCGCCTATTATCTCCACGCGGGCGTCGAGGGGAGTGAGCCCGTCGGGATTCACGTCCTGCCTGCCGATGGCGAGTATGCCGCGCACCATGGGGCCTCTGTCCTCGAAGGTCACGCGCTCGCCGAAGGCGTTCAGCCCGCTCGTGCCGATGGGCTTACTGGGCTTATGCTGAACCTCCACAAGCTCCGCTTCGAGCACGAAGCAGTCGGTGTGCAGCTCCTCCATCGGTTCGCCCGATTCGGTGTTGTTTCCAAGCACGAAGCTCTCGCCGAGGCGAAGCTGGGTAACGCCATCGGGGATGCGATCCTCCTTAAGCATCGTCATCATAGAGGAATTGCCGCCCGAAACGATGGGAAGGGGGATGCCGTATTTTTCGCGGATGCGCTCGGCAAATTTAACAAGCCCGCCGACGTTTTCTTCATCGGGGATGATGCCGCCGTAGCAGGTCAGGTTCACGCCAACGCCGTAGAACTCGAGCCACGGCTCGCTTAAAATAGCTTCGCAGGCCTTGAAGATTTGCTCCTCGTCCTTATAAAAAATGCCCTCGCGAAGGTCGCCCATATCGATCATAAGGATTATCTTATGATTCTTTTTTAGCTTCGCTGCCGCCTTGCCGAGAAGCCTTATGGTTTCGATGCCGCTCTGCATCGAGATATCGGCGGTCTTGACGACCTCATCCGCCTCGCTCTGCATGGCGATGCGAAGAAGCTGCTTGGGCTTATTCGATTCTATGGTTTCAAGGTTCTGAAGGCGTGAATCGGCAAAGCCGTCCGCATCGCTTTCATCGATGATTCGGCAGATCTCGGGGTCGGCGCAGAAGACCTTGGTAACTATAACGGCGTTTATCATGCGCTCGTGGCAGCGGCTTGTGAGCCAATCGAGATTCTCGCGCAGCTTGTTCAGATCGACTATCAGTTTCGGATTCATATTATTACCTCTTTTTATTTTTCAAAATTTAATGGAAATATCACTTGTTGAATCCGAGGCTTTGCAGCATCAGATCGAGCGCCGCCTCGGGGTAGCGCTTGGAAAGCACGCCGAGTGAAGCCATGATATAGTGGTTATCGAAAAGAAGCTTCACCCTCTGAGGCCTCGGGAAGAGCATCAGCCCGCCGGTGTTGCAGTCGGCAAGCTTCCTTGCAATTTCCTCATGGTGCGGAAGCCTCGTCAGCGCGCCGCCCGTGCCCACAAGGTATTTTATTATCGAAAGATCCTTGCCCTCGGCTATGGTCTGCCTGCCCTGCGGCGTGTAGATGTAGCGGAATGCGCCCGCATGCCTTTCAAGCGCCATAAGCCCCGCTTCAAGGCAGAGCCGCTCGGTCAGCTTGAACTGTTCGGGCGTTTCGGGAATGGGCTTATAGCTTGCCATCACCGCTTCCATATCGAGGTCAAGCTCGTTTGCAAGCTTCTCCGAGCCGATCATATCTATAAGGTTTTTCGCATTCACATACATACCAAGGTCGCCCTCAACCGTGCGCTTGGCAAAGGGCTCGGGCGTGGTCATCATAACGGCTATTTCGTCCGAGCCCTTGGTAACGGAGTGAACGTCGGTCGTTGCGCCGCCGATGTCGATAACCGTCAGATCGCCGATAGCGGCTTGAAGAAGCTGGCTCGCCTCCATAACCGCGCCCGGGGTGGGGATGATGTTGCCCGTCACCATGTCGCGGATATGCTCCATGCCCGCCGCCTTTATGATATGCTCCTCGAAAACCTGATGGATTATCCTTCTGGCGGGCTCGATATTGAGCATGTCGAGCTTCGGGTAAACGTTTTCCGTAATGTAGAACGGAATTCCCGCATCTGTAAATATCTTTTCAACGAGGCGGTGGTTTTGGATATTGCCGCCGTAGATAACGGGTATCTTCATGCCGGATTCGGCTATAGCCTTCGCATTGAAGGCGGCGGTCTCCCTCTCGCCGTAGTCCGTGCCGCCGGCAAGCAGGATGAGGTTCGGATCGAGCGCTTTTATATCGTCTATATCGAATTCGGAGAGCTTGCCCGCCGTGGCGTGCTTGATGATCGCGCCTGCGCCAAGCGCCGCCGCCTGCGCCGCCTTGACGGTCATTTCGTAAACAAGCCCGTGAACGGTCATGCGAAGGCCGCCCGCCGCGCTCGAGGTGGCGAACATCTCGCCGTATTCGATCTTGTCTGCGCCAAGGTTTTTTGCAAGATCGTTTACCGCGCCCGAAAGCCCGATGCGAACGTCGCCCTCAAGCACGCTCGTGGGCGCCTGCCCCTGACCGATGAAGCGTGGGGAAGGGGTGTTGATGCCCGAAAAGGCGTTCACAAGGGTGGTGGTGGAGCCGATCTCGGCTACGAGAATATCAATAAACATAGTGCTTCGCTATAAAGTCCTTTGTATTATTTTAATGAATGGTGAATAACGAATAATGAATAGTTGAGGTCGAGATTCCAGAGGGGGAATCTCTTTTTATTATGTATTAATAGTTCGGCTGAATCGGCAACCATTCAATATTCGCTATTGACTATTCATTTCCCATGAATACGGAAAGGCAAGTCGCAACCGCGGCCGCCTTTCCGCAAGTTAGAGTTCAAATATTATTTCTTTTCGGTCTTGGCCTTTTCGGCTTCCTCCATCTCCCAGCGGCGCTTGATGAGGAAGGTGGCGTTATGAACGCCGCGGCTGCCTCTGCCGAAGCCCTCGTCCGCGCCCGCTTTTCTTGCAAGCTCGGGCGTGACCTGCGTGCCGCCCGCGATGAAGATGATTCTGTCGCGGATGCCCATTTCCTTGGCGATCTGATCGATCTTGGCGATGTTCTTATAGTGGATGTCGTCATGGCTGATGATGGTGGATGCCATGATCGCATCGGCATTCAGCTCGACCGCCGCATTCACAAGCTTCTCGGGCGGGCAGGAGGTGCCGAGGTAGAATACCTCCATGCCGTACTTCTCGATGCCGCCGTGCTTGATATCGATGATCTCGCGAAGACCAACGGAATGCTCGTCCTCGCCGACGGTCGCCGCTACGATGCGCATGGGACGGCGCTCAACATCCTTGCGGATAACGTCGTCCGAAAGCACGTCGGGCTCCTTGGGGATAACGAGTTTATCAACGTCGATGGAGAAGGGAACCTTGCCCTTGAGCTCGATGCGCGTGCCGTCCTGCGGGTGCATGATCTCCTTGCTGATGACCTCGCACTCGGTCAGGTTCATCTTATGCGCGCACTCAAGCGCAGCCGCTTCAGCGATCTGCTTGGGAGCGGGGAAGAACATCGTGAGCATAACGGTGCCGTCCGCAAGCCACTCCATCTCGGGGCGAAGCTGCTTGCTGCCGGGGGTGAAGTCCTTCACGTTGCCCATGCGGACGTTTACGTTGTCCTCCTCGTCCAGCTCGTCGATGTAAATGATCTTCTCGGGGCATTCGAGGGTGCAGCCGCCGATAAGCTTCGCGGGGTCGTCCTTATATTCCTCGCCGTACTGCGCCACGTTGTTGTAGCCGTAGTGCGCGGTAACGGGAGCCATATAGTCCTCTGCACGCTTGAAGATGGTGCCTGCGCCGATGCCGCCATCGATCTTGCGGGCGATGCCGTCGCCGTTGCGCTCGGGGTAGATGCCGCTGTCAACGAACATGCCTTCCTGTACCGCATTGAAATAGCCGCCCAGCTCGATCATCTCCTCCATGAACATGATCGCACGCTCCTTGAGCTCGCGCGCCTTTTCACGCAGAATGCCGTCCTTTTTGAGCTCTACCATCTCCATAAGGCCGTCCAGACCCACGAGAGTTTGCTTCGCGGTGTCGCAGGCTTCGATGTTGTAGATATGCCACGGAACGTTCCTGCCCTCATCGGGGGTGATGGTGGATTGGATGTCCGCACGGGTGAGCTTGGAGATGACCATGTTCAGAACGTGCGTAACGGTCGCCTCGCGCGTGGAGCTCATGATGTACTTGGTGTTCATCTGAGCGCGCATACGGTACTCGTGGAACAGGTCGCGAAGCGCGACTGCGTAAGGAAGATCCATATAAACGCAGGGCGCGGGGGTAGCCGTCGGGGGAACGGTGGAAAGGCAGATATTCTGCTTATTAACGCCGACTCTTGCGGAGAAAATCGCATTGATGCCGTGCTGAACCATCAGCTCGGGCATGACCTTCCACGCTTCGCGCGCGGTAGCGTTTGCGTTGTGTGCGCCGTCGATCTGCGCCATGCCCGCCCATGCGATAAGCTTTTTGCTCTCGCAGGCATCGACGAAGGAGCGGATCATGTTGATATTGCGGTAAATAACGTTGTACTGCGGATCCTGATGAACGCCGTTCACGCCCTCTTCGGCGAACATAACGGCGATATCGGGGCCGGCAACGCCCGAAACGTAGCTATGGTAGTTGATTGGTCTGCCTACTTCGTCCTCGATCATGTCGAGCGCCTTGCGCTGGGCGCGAACCTGCTTGCGGGTGATCGGAACGCCGCCCATACCCTGCGGGGTGCCCTCGATAAGGCCGTCGAAATGGCTCTGACCCGCGGTGCGGATAACCATGATATGATCCGCGCCGTGGTGCGCCGCCATACGCATACGGCGAATATCGTCCTCAAAGCGACCGGAAGCGATCTCGGTGGTGATGACAGGGCCGGGCTGGGGATCGATATTCTCAAAATAATGCGCGGGGGGAAGGGGAACGCTCGATTTCAGCGGCTCGGTGCAGTCATGGTACTCGAAGGGTCCCATGTGCAGATCCTTGACGGGCTTGCGCCATGTCCAACCCCTGCGGCGGGGACGGTAGGATTCCAGATCCTTCAGAATCTCGGCAACGTCGATCGGTTTATTCGGATCAAGTCTGTATTCGCTCATGCTCAGTTACCTCCTTTGAAAAGGCTCTCGGCCTTGTCCCAAAGCTTGCCGTTTGCGAGCGCAACGCCCGCTTCGCGAAGCTCCATTCCCTCGGTTTTGGCGAGCTTATAGACCGCGTGACCTGCGCCGTGGGAGATGATGTCGTGCTTGATGCAGCCCTCGACTATCGCCTTTGCTTCGATGGACGAGAAGCCCATGCGCAGCAGAACCGAACGCTCTACCGCGGGGGAGGTGTATTCATAGCCCATCTGAAGAAGGGGATCCACGAGCTTGTTTGCAAGCTCCCAGAACCTCTGCTCGAGCTGCTCGTCGCTAAGATCGGCGAGATGGGCTCTGCGCTCCTTGTAATCATCGTTTCTTTTCATATCTTTATCCTTCTGTTATCGAAAGTTTTTTTGTGTTTTTTAAAGCGAAGCAACCACGCCGCGAACGAACTCTTCGCTCGAATTGGTTTCTTCCATAAGATAGCGGATATCCGCATCGGTAAGCTCGTCCTTATGGGTGCCGACCTGCGCCTTGATGTTCGATCTGCGAACATGGTCGAGATCAACGTCCGTAACGTCTATAAGCGACGGATGCGCGGGCAGTATTATGGACTTGCCGGGAACCTCGTCCTTCGGGTCGCCGAAGTGAATGTCGATGCCGTTAGAACGGGCAAACGAGAGCTGCGGGTTGATATGCTTGCCCGCGCCGGTGTACTCGGTTTCCTGAACTACGATGCATTGATCCACGGGCATCTCCTGCGCCAGCTTGAACGCCGCCGCAAGTGCGGTGTTGCCCGCAGGACCCTTTTCAAGACCCTCGAGGGAAGCGAGCGTTTCTGTGATGAAGAACACGCTGCCCTGGGTAACGGTAACGTATCTGTCCATATAGCGAAGGGGGCGTGCGGCGCTCCTGGGTACGTCGCTCCTGTCGGGGTTCACGCTGAAAGGAACGCCGAAGCCGGTGTGCCCCGTGGTGAAGCTCTTCTTATTAAATTGTTCATCGCTCGCCATGTGAAGACCCGTGAGGTTTACGCTTGCGCCGATGACCTTCGCATTGCAGTTTGCTTTTCTCAGTCCGCGTGCGGTGCCGGTCAGGTTGCCGCCGCCCGCATTGGTGCATACGACAACGTCGGGATCCTTGCCGATCTTACTGCGGAACTGCTGCGCGATCTCGTAGCCAAGCGTTTCAACGCCCGCGATGCCGAAGGGGGTGTAGAGGGAGGCGTTGAAATAGCCGGTCTCCTCGATGAGGCGAAGCACGGTGCTGAAAAGCTCGGGGCCGACGGTCAGCTGAACGACTTCTGCACCGAGGGCTTCGCATTTACGCGCCTTTTCGATGATCTCGGGCTGGCCTACTCCGCGGCTGTCGTAGCATTCCTGAACGACGATGCACTTGAGGCCCGCCATTGCCGCATGGCAGGCAACGGCTGCGCCGTAGTTGCCGCTCGTTGCGGTAACCACGCCCTTATAGCCCTGCTTCTTCGCCTGATATACGCTGGTGCAGCTCCTTCTTGCCTTGAAGCTGCCGCTGGGGTTGGCTGCCTCGTCCTTTATGAATATGCGCGCGCCAAAGCCGGGCTTTGTGCATTTTCTTGCGAGAGTCGTAAGGTTTTTAAGCTCGAGAAGCGGCGTGTTGCCAACGGAGAAGAGCGCCTGAACGCGCTGCAGCTCCTCGAGCGTGTAGCCGGTTGCCGCCATCATCGCTTCGTAATCAAAGCCGATGCCGGGCAGCTCGAACTTGGTGTAATCCATGCCCACGGAATTGCGAATGATCTCGTTTTTCCTTGCCATTATTGCGGAATAGCTGTTGTCCATCATTCGTCACCTCCGAAGGTTATCTCGCGTACCATATCGCCTATCTTGAGCACCTCGGGCACGAGTACGCCGAAATTATGCTCGAAATAAGGGGCTTCCTTAACGAGCCTGCCGCTTGTGCGCCTTCCAGTGCGGGTGATTATCTCCACCTCGTCGCCAAGCTCGGCATCCTCTTGAAGCCAACCCTTTACCCACATTTCAAGCGGGTGTTTTTTAGTGTCCTCGGGCAGTGAAGCCGAGCGTTCCTCGGGCGTGAGCACGATATTGTGCACCTGCACCCAATCACCTTTTTTAGCCATAGTATCCTTTTATCCTCCTGCAGATAAAATGAAAGTTATTGTTGTACGTTGGGAATCAAACTTGCGGCACGGCTCAAACGCCGTGCCGCAAAGCGCGTTTACTCTTCGATATAGTCGCGGAAATCGCCCATGATGGCGCGCGGAACGGGCAGATCCAGCATGGTCTTGAGACCGGGGCGCGCGTTGATAACGTGCGGGATCATGTTCACGATCATAGCGATGGTGCCGATGCCGCCGTCGACCTCGGGACGGATGCTCATATTGACCTCGGGAGTGCCCTTGAGCTCGATATAGTCGCCGGTATGGGTGCCTTCCATCTCGGGCTCGATCTGCTGGGGATGGTACATGTCGATCTTGACCTTGCCGTCAACGTAGCCCTGACCGGTCATGTTGACACCCGCAACGTCGCCCGCCTTCGCAAAGCCATAGGGGCTCTTGCGATCCACGCTCGTTACGATGGGGCTCATCTGCTGCTCGAACTTATCGACTTTCCAGCCGAGCGCATCGGCAATCATGCCGACGGACTCAGCAAAGCCAACGTGACCCGCGAGGGTGCCGTCCTCAACGCCCTTGTTGAAAACGTCCACGGCAAGACCAACGCCCTGCTCCTCCATAACGGCGGGGCCAAAGGGGGAGAGACTGTTTACTCTGCGGCAGGTGACGGACTCAACGTCGGTCATGCAGCCGGAGAGGCAGATAGCAAGAAGATCCATCATCAGGCCGGGGTTGATGCCGGTGCCGAGGATGGAAACGCCGTTTTCCTTGGCAAGCCTGTTCATCTCTTCGGTGAGCTCGGACTCCTGAGCCTTCGGGTAGCTCATCTCTTCCGCGGTGGAGATAACGTTGACCTTCTGGGAAACAACGTACTTGATCTTGGGGAAGGCCTTCTTGGTGAAGGAGTCGGTGGCGATAACGCAGATATCGCAGTTGCCGTCATGAACTACCTTCTCGATCTGGGGGTTGATGAACACGTCTTCGCGATCGCCTTGATCCACGCCGAGAATGTCGTAGATGCTCTTGCCGATGCGGGCAGGGTGAATGTCGCAGACACCGACGATGTCAACGCCCTTTTTGCCGAGAAGAACCTTGGCGATACCGGAGCCCATTGCGCCGAAGCCCCAAATCGCAACCTTTACATTTTCCATTTTTATGCCTCCTGCATATTGAGTGGGATATGTTATGTTTGTATGCGCATACGAACACATTATACATTATACCATATCATTGAACCGAATTAAACACCGCAGCAGGCTTTTTCAACATATATATAACGATTTTTTGCCGCCGTGCGCCGCCGCACTTCCGCTCGCTTCGCGATACTTCCGCGCGGCGGCTTCGTTTCACCAAATGCTTCTTTAACGGGGGTGGAGGATGGCAGTGGCTGCATGGAACAAGGAAAGAGGGCCGGATGAGTTTTGCCGATTTTGGATAATTGATTTTTGGAAAAATGGCTCAAAACGGCTCGAATTGTGTCAAAAACACGGCACGAGCATTTCGGTTTTTCCATATTTTCCAATAAAAAAATAATATATTTAAAAATGTTGCAAATTTTGAATAAAAGATATTGACTTTCAGCAACATAGGTGATATACTGGCATCAGTAAATAAGAGTGCGACCTCCATTGCATGGCAAAGATCGAAGCGAGGCGATCTTTCAATTCTTATACTATTCTTGAAGAGTCTGCGGATTAGCTACCCGCAGACTTTTTACCTTCCATTTTTTTGTCGCCCGCTTGTGCGGCTGAAACGAAAAAACGGGCTTTCGCCGCTGTGAACTGCGCAAGCCCGTTTTGTTTTAATTCTTATATTATTTTCATGCGCGATCAGGCATTCTTCATCGCTTCCTCGACCGCAACTGCGACCGCAACGGTGGCGCCGACCATGGGATTGTTGCCCATGCCGATAAGACCCATCATCTCAACGTGCGCGGGAACGGAGCTTGAGCCCGCGAACTGCGCATCGGAATGCATCCTGCCCATGGTGTCGGTCATGCCGTAGCTTGCGGGACCGGCCGCCATGTTGTCGGGATGCAGCGTTCTGCCCGTGCCGCCGCCGGATGCAACGGAGAAGTACTTCTTGCCGTTTTCAACGCAGTACTTTTTATAGGTGCCGGCAACGGGGTGCTGGAAGCGGGTTGGGTTGGTGGAGTTGCCGGTGATGGAAACGTCAACGTTTTCCTTCTGCATGATCGCAACGCCCTCGGAAACGTCGTCCGCACCGTAGCAGCGAACCTTGCTCCGCTCGCCCGTGCTGAATGCCTTTTCGCTGAGGATCTTGAGCTCGCCGCTGAAGCGGTCCAGCTCGGTTTCAACGAAGGTGAAGCCGTTTATACGGGCGATGATGTATGCCGCATCCTTGCCAAGACCGTTCAGAACGACTCTGAGGGGCTCCTTGCGAACGCGATCCGCCTTCATCGCGATCTTGATCGCGCCCTCTGCCGCCGCGAAGCTCTCGTGACCTGCGAGGAAGCAGAAGCATTTGGTATCCTCGCTGAGCAGCATAGCGCCGAGGTTGCCGTGACCGAGGCCGACCTTGCGGTGATCCGCAACCGAACCGGGGATGCAGAAGCTCTGCAGGCCCTCGCCGATGCACTCCGCCGCCTTGGCAGCGCTCGTTACGCCGCGCTTTATGGCGATCGCCGCGCCGACGGTGTATGCCCAAACCGCGTTTTCAAAGGCGATGGGCTGAGTGCCGTGCACGATCTCGCGAATGTTTATGCCCTTGTCCTCAACAAGCTTTGCAGCCGCCTCGAGGCTCTCGATGCCTTCCTTTTTAAGAGCGGCGTCGATCTGGGCTATTCTTCTGGTGTATCCTTCAAAATTCAGCATAGTGCACCTCATTCCTTGCGCGGGTCGATTATCTTCGCCGCATCGTCGAACCTGCCGTAGCGCTTGATGAGCTCGGCATAGGCATCGTTCGGGGTCATGCCGTTCTTGATAAGCTCCATCATCTGGGGCAGATTGATGAATTCGTAGCCGATGATCTCGTTGTTTTCATCAAGCGCGATCTTGGTGATATAGCCCTCGGTGAGGTTGAGATAGCGGGGACCCTTTTCCTTTGTGGAATAGGTGGTTCCGATGCTGCTCGAAAGACCCTTGCCAAGATCCTCAAGCCCCGCGCCGATCGCAAGGCCGCCCTCACTGAACGCGCTCTGGCTTCTGCCGTAAACTATCTGAAGGAAGAGCTCGCGCATCGCGGTGTTGATCGCATCGCAAACAAGGTCGGTATTGAGCGCCTCAAGGATGGTCTTGCCGGAGAGTATCTCCGCCGCCATCGCCGCGGAATGCGTCATGCCCGTGCAGCCTATGGTTTCAACCAGCGCTTCCTCGATGATGCCGTTCTTGACATTCAGCGTGAGCTTGCATGCGCCCTGCTGCGGTGCGCACCAGCCAACGCCGTGCGTAAAGCCGCTTATATCGGTCAGTTGCTTTGCCTTGACCCATTTACCCTCCTCGGGAATGGGGGCGGGATCATGCACCGCGCCCTTTTTGACACAGCACATATTGGTTACTTCATGCGTATATTCCATACAGTATCCCTTTCCGTATTATTTTGATTTATGATGCGAACGGATCGCTTCATATATTAACCGAATAATTATACCATATTCTGGCCGAATTTCAAGCTTTTCATGCCAAGCTTGAGCAAATTCTAAATTGCAACTTTAACTGTCCAACCCTCAAAAGCACAGTGGTCAGGCATCCGCCGGTTCTTGCCCGAGGGCAAGAACCGCCATTTTTGCGGACAGACCGTCGAGGATAGCTCTTGGATAATCGTTCATCCAGCGTTG
>JAFPWD010000005.1 GCA_017395105.1 Clostridia bacterium | reverse complement strand
TTTAGTGTACCCAAAAATCAATCCAACCCTATAAATACCGCTGATTTCCGCACACCGAAAGATAATTTTCCAAATCAAACTCAAAAACCGCGAAAAGAAAGAGGCTGCTGCACGCAATTTGCTTGCTTGTGCAACAGCCCCAAGTATGAAATCAATTTAGCTATCTTACAGCTCCATGCTGCCCGTGGTGCGCGGGAATGGCGCAACATCGCGAATATTTTCAACAGCGGTAAGATACATAAGGATGCGCTCGAAGCCAAGGCCGTAGCCCGCATGCTTGACGCCGCCGTACTTGCGAAGGTCAAGATACCAGTCGTAGTAGCTCATGTCCATGCCAAGATCCTCTATCTTTTTCTTGAGCACATCGTAACGTTCCTCTCTCTGGCTTCCGCCGATGATCTCACCCACGCCGGGCACGAGAAGATCGGCAGCCGCAACGGTCTTGCCGTCGTCGTTGAGGCGCATATAGAAGGACTTGATCTCCGCGGGGTAGTCGGTCAGGAACACGGGCGAATTGAACACCTGCTCGCAAATATAGCGCTCGTGCTCGGTTTTGAGATCGCAGCCCCAATAGACAGGATACTGGAACTCCTTGCCCGATTCGAGCAGAAGATCGACAGCCTTGGTGTAGCTGCAGCGAACGAAGTCGGAGTTGAGCACGTGGTTCAGCCTTTCAAGCAGACCCTTATCGTAGTGCTGGTTGAAGAACTCCATCTCATCGGGGCAACGTTCAAGAACGGTTTTGATGATGTATTTGATCATCGCCTCGGCGGTGTCCATATAGCCTGCAAGATCGCAGAACGCCATTTCGGGCTCGATCTGCCAGAACTCCGCAGCATGGCGCGCGGTGTTGCTGTTTTCAGCGCGGAAGGTGGGGCCGAAGGTGTAGATATCGCGGAAAGCAAGCGCGAACGCCTCGCCATGAAGCTGACCGCTGACGGTCAGATTGCAGCTCTTGCCGAAGAAATCCTTGGAGAAATCCACCTTGCCGTCCTTCGTTTTGGGCGGATTGTCCATATCAAGCGTGGTCACTCTGAACATCTCGCCCGCGCCCTCGCAATCGCTTCCGGTGAATATAGGCGTGTGGACATAGAGGAAGCCGCGCTCGTCGAAGAAACGGTGGATAGCCTGCGCAACGACACTGCGGACACGGAAAACAGCCTGGAAGGTGTTCGTGCGCGGACGCAGATGCTGTATGGTTCTGAGATACTCGAGCGAGTGGCGCTTTTTCTGAAGCGGATAGTCGTTCGGACATTCGCCGTCTATCACGATCTCATCAGCCTTGATCTCAAAGGGCTGCTGTGCATCGGGGGTAAGCTCAAGAATGCCCTTAACGGTGATCGCCGCACCTGTATCGAGCAGACGAACGACATCGGCAGATATCGCCTCGGTCTCATAAACGACCTGAACGGTTCTGAAGCAGGAGCCGTCCGAAAGGGCGATAAAGCCGACGTTTTTGGATTGACGGGCGGTTTTTATCCAACCTGAGACCTCGATCTTGCCCACGAAGGCCTTAGGATCGTTTTGAAGCTGAAATAATCTAACCATATCACACCTCTTTTGCGGTAATTATTCGCTCATTGTAGCACAATTATTCCAGATATGCAAGCTTAATTTCTAATATATATTCAATAATTCATTCGATCTTCACTTGATGATCGGAGCCTAAAAGGTCCTCCCCGCTCTTTCGGGAAGGAGCGGGGAGGCATAGGAGGTATGGACCGGAGGAGCAAAATAACTAAAAAGACCTCCGGAAAAGATGGGGGCAAAACAAGTTTGCGCTTTTAGAAGCAGAATCCTTCTATGCTTCCATTTTAACAGGAAAAAAAGAGTTTGTAAACAGTTTTTCCGCCAAAAAAGCAAAGTTAATAAAAATGTTACAATTTAACCGTGTAATATTTTCATCAATCGGAGGAATCCGTCATAGTTTTTTAGCATGGAAGTGTTTTCAAGCTTATTTTCAATATTTATTCTTTCGGGCGGCATTGTGCAAACAGCAAAGCTTCGCTGTTTTCAGTTTGGACATCTGAAGCAGAGCCTGAAAATCGTTCTTTTTTCGGAAGGAAAAAATGTTTCTATCAGCAGAAAAGCAGAACGCGATCGGCGCGGCACCACACCTTTTGAGGCCATGGCCTCGGCGCTTGGCGGCTCGATCGGCACGGCAAACATAGCGGGAACGGCAAGCGCTATCGCAATTGGCGGCGCGGGCGCTGTTTTCTACATGTGGCTTGCGGCGGTGTTCGGAATGGCTTTGAAGCTTTCCGAGATCGTGCTTGCTCTCAAATACCGTGAAAAACGGAACGGCGAGTATTCGGGAGGACCGATGAGCTATATTGAGCGCGGAATAGGTAATAAAAAGCGTTTCTCTGCCATATCCCGCTTTGCAAAGCCGCTCGCTATCTCATACGCCGCGTTTACGCTGCTTTCTTCCTCATTCGGAACTCCGCTTGTTCAGTCAAACACGGTTGCAAGAAGCGCATCGGATTTGCTTTTAGCATTCGATCTCAAAATTTCCGATATAGCAGTCTTTGCTGCCTCCGGTCTTGTATGCGCTGCGCTGACAGGAATCGTTGTTATCGGCGGAGCAAAACGCATCGGAAGAATATCCTCACTTCTTGTGCCGTTCATGGCACTTGGCTATATTGCGATATGCTCAGCGATGCTGTTTAAGTTTCGAGCAAACATACTTCCAAGCCTCGTTAGGATATTTAAAGAAGCGTTCGGGTTTCGACAGATCGGCGGCGGCTTTTGCGGCTTATGCGTTTCAAAGGCGATGCGAGTTGGCATCTCAAGGGG
Organism: Clostridia bacterium; assembly: GCA_017395105.1. Lineage (GTDB taxonomy): Bacteria > Bacillota > Clostridia > Christensenellales > CAG-138 > PeH17. Next base: position 41,477 of record JAFPWD010000005.1, on the reverse strand, counting down.
CGTTTATTCCAATGAAGCTGGAGTTGGCACATCGGCCATGGCTCATGCCTCGGCACAGACAGATTCAGCCGTCCGGCAGGGCTTGTACGGTATTTTCGAGGTTTTCGCCGATACGCTCGTTATGTGTACTCTTACGGCGCTCGTAGTGCTTTCAAGCGGGGTTAATTTGCCGCGCGATCCTTCCGTTTCCGGAACGAGCATCGCGCTTTCGGCTTTTTCAAGCGTGCTCGGGGAAAGAGCGGCAAGCGTGTTTCTTTCGGTTTCACTGCTGCTTTTTGCCTACACTTCGATAATCGGATGGTCTGTCTACGGGCTTTCGGCGGCGAAATATCTTTTCGGCGAAAAAGCGAAAACGCCGTTCTGCGTTCTGTTTACGCTGCTTACGGCGCTCGGTGCATTCGTTCGCGTGGATATCGCTTGGAAATGCGGCGAAATATTCAATTTTCTTATGGCGGCGCCGAATATTCTTGCGCTTTTGATGCTTTCAAAGGAGGTCAAAAAAGAGATAGGATTCTATGAATAACCTGTTTTATAGAAGCGCGGCGGCATAAGAGTTCAGCCACGCTCTTGCGAACGCGCAGTATTCTTGATCGTCCGCGCAGAACTCAAGAAAATGTATATAGCATTGAGCCATATAGCGGCGAACGACGTGCTCGTCATATTTACCCATTTCCGAATAGCCGCGCAGGAATTCACTTATCTCATCATCGGTTTTCATAAACCTCTGACCCGGACGGCGGAAGATCGCCCAAGCGATATCGAAATCGCGGTTTCCGATGCCCGAAAGCTCGAAATCGAGGATGCCGCTTATATGACCATCCTTCCAAAGGATATTCGCGTAATGAAAATCGCCGTGGCAAAAGCATTTTGTGGCATTTGGGAGCTCTTTTTCAAAAAGAGTTTGCAAGCTTGAAAGACCGAGCTTTGAAAGCAGCTCCGCGCTCGGTGCGTGAAAGAAACGCCTGTCGGCAACCGGTTTTGCTTCGTTGATTTTCAAGCTGTGCAGCTCTGCAAGGCTTCTTCCGTACTCAAAAAGATAGCGCATTGAGCGCATATCGGCATTATCGCCGACTATGTTTGAGAGCCTTTCGCCCGTAAGCTCGAGCGTTACAGAAAAAGGAATGCCATCAAAGCCGAAGTCTATCACCTTGGGGAAGATCGGGGAATCGAGCCGGGACAGTATAAAAACCTCGTTTTCGATATTCGCACCGTTCTGCCGCGCCGCCTTGATATAGGCGCGGACGGTTTCGCCGCGATAGATGCCCTCGGCCTGGAACACGTCGTTTCCGGCGTGCGGGTATCCGAGGATACGCTTTAACTCGAATTGCTTATAAGGAAGCGAAAACGGATCGACCGTTTCGCGCCATTTTTCGGGATGCTGCATAGTTTCTCCGTTATCTGCCGTAAAGCTCGGTCAGCTCGCGAATGCGCGCGGCAAGCTTTTCGCTTGCTTCGCCGCGTTTCATGCGCCATTGCCAGTTGCCCTCGCTCGTTCCGGGCATATTTATGCGAGAGCCTTCGGAAAGGTTCAGCCAGTCCTGCATCTGTGCAATAAAGAGATTTGCGGTCGAAACAAGCCCCGCGCGAAGTATGGCTTCGGCAAGCTGTTTTGCATTTTTGGTTTTTATGCCGAGATATTTTGCTATAAATGCCCGCTCGGCTTCGCTTGCCTGCTCAAGATAGAGCAAAAGCGGCGCGTTGTCGTGCGTTCCCGTGTAGCAGGTGCAGTTTTTATCGTAGTTATGCGGCAGATAATCGCTCTTGCCCGAGGGATCGAATGCAAATTCAAGCACCTTCATGCCCAGCCAGCCCGATTCGCGGCGCAGCGCGTGGACTTCCTCGGTCAAAAAGCCGAGATCCTCGGCGATGAACGGAAGCTTCGGGAAGCGTTTTTTTATTGCATTTATAAAGCCGATACCCGGGCCCTTCACCCAATGCCCATTTCGCGCGGTATCGTCCGAAGCAGGCACCGCCCAGTAGCTTTCCAGAGCACGGAAATGATCGATGCGAACAGCATCATAGAGCTTTTCGGCATTCTCTATGCGGCGCATCCACCAAGCAAACCCGCTTTTCTTCATCCTTTCCCAATCGTATAAGGGATTGCCCCAAAGCTGACCGTCCTCGGTGAACGCATCCGGAGGCACTCCCGCAACGAGCGTTGGTCTGCAGTCCTTATCAAGCTGAAACTGCGCCTTGTTTGCCCAGCAATCCGCCGAATCGAGCGCACAGTAGATCGGCAGATCGCCGATGATGAAGATAGCACGCGAATTTGCGTATGACTTGACCTTTTCCCATTGGGAATAGAAAATGTATTGCAAAAACTTATGGAATTTTATCTCGCTTTGAAGCTTGGATTCGTACTTTTTGAGCGCGGCAGATCTGCGCAGCCTTGCGCCCGCATCGTCCCAAGCCTGCCAAAGCTTCATATCAAAATGCGATTTAAGCGCCATAAACAGCGCGTAGTCCGAAAGCCATGCTTCGTTTTCCGAAACGAAGCGCGAATAATCGGAATCGTTTTGAAGCTCCGCACGTTCAAAAGCAAGGCGCAGAAGCTTGAGCCTGCCCTTATACAGCTTTTCATAGTCGATTCTGCGGGGATCTTTGCCAAAGTCGAAGGCTTTTATCTCGCGCTTTTTCAAAAGCCCCTCGGCTGCAAGCGTATCGAGGTCTATAAAGTACGGGTTTCCCGCGAAGACCGAACAGCTTGAATACGGCGAATCGCCGAAGCCCGTCGGGTTCAGCGGCAAAACCTGCCAGCACCTCTGCCCCGCCGCCGCCAGAAAGTCGATGAAATCAAACGCCGCCCTGCCGAGCGTGCCTATCCCGTGCGGCGACGGAAGGGAAAAAACCGGCAGAAGTATGCCGGAGGAGCGAGAAGGTAACAAGGTATCGTTATTATTCAAGCATTTCATATCGTTTGTAGTTTACCTCATCGAATATAGAGTATTAGCCATTAATACCAATATATCACGAAAGCAAACAATTGGCAATCAAATTGATAAAAAAGTCTAATCAGTGCGTGTGCATTTATAGAATCTGATCTTCGTCAGACGGAACGTACAGCATCACATCCTCTACCCTGCAATTAAGTATCCTGCAAATATCGTTTATGGTAGTGGTGTTGACAGGCTTGTTCTTTCTAAGCTTATCTATCGTTGAGCTTGAAATGCGATATTTGTTAATTAAAGTATAAGTGGATTCCGCAGAGGAACGCAAAGTATTCCAAAAGGGCTCGTATGAGATCATTTGCCGTTCCTCCTTTAAATCCATATATTTGATTTTATTTTATGTTCTTTTTCTTGACAATAGTCGTTAAAAAGACTATAATTATTGCTAGAGATGAGCAAACCGCCCAACTCTCATTATTGCATGAAAGGATGTGAAATATAAAATGATTTGATAGTATATTCTCTCGGTTGCAAAAAGAAGCTGTTGGATTTCATAGCTTTTAGCTATTACGCCCAAATATCACATAGATAGGAGATACTTATGACAGAGACTAAGGTTATCAGAGAAAGAGACAAATCTGAAATTTCAGTAGAAATCGAAAAGTGGAAAGAAGAATTCGGTGTGGAGATTACCGAGGAAACTCTTGCTGAGCTATCAAATGGAAAGGGGGAGGATGAATAATGGCATATTCAAACAGTCCTCTTGTTGGCTATACCCAAATTTCGCCTAACAAAACAGTTCCGCGCAACAATAAGATTGACAGGATTACTATTCATTGTACTGCCGGTAAGGTTAGTGTGGAAGCGCTTGGTGCGATGTTCCATGAACCGTCAAAAAAAGCATCTTCAAATTATGGCATCGGACCTGATGGCAGAGTTGGAATGTATGTCGAAGAAAAAGACCGCGCGTGGTGTTCCAGCAATGGTTCCAATGACCATAGAGCAGTTAATATTGAAGTGGCCTCGGAAGCCTATCACCCCTATGCTGTAACTGATGCAGCATACGAAAAGCTCATTGTCCTTGTTTCCGACATTTGCAAACGCAACGGCATCACTAAACTGATTTGGTTTGGTGACAAGGATAGAACGCTTAACTATGAACCTAAGAACGGCGAAGCGGTGATGACCGTTCATCGGTGGTTCGACAGCAAGGCTTGCCCGGGAGATTACCTTTACAACAGGCATCCCGAAATAGCCAGCAGGGTTAATACGTTATTATCCTCGTCCACCAATGATGACAAAGTGATAGAAACCGGCTCTGCAGGAATGTGGAGCTGGAGAAAGTGGTCATCCGGAGTGGCTGAATGCTGGGGAAGAAAACAGCATAACGGTGTCAATATTGTCAAGCCTTGGGGAAATGTTTACTTTCAGGTGCTTGATGCGCCGGATAATTATCCGTTTGCTTTTGCAGAGTATCCCTCCGTCAACGTTACTCTACAGGCGACTCACGGAAATGGATGGGCGCTCAATAACTACTCGACATATTCCAAAAACAATCCCGGAAATCAATATATTTGCAATGCGGTTGAAATTCGAGGAATCGATGTAACGGCAAACTATTCTGTTATTGGTAGATGGAAGTAAAAATGACAGCTTTCTGAAAACGGCATTTCGCCATCGGAAGCTTAATATTATTTCACGCATTAAGAGGAAGCCATAATCAGCTTCCTCATTTAAATTGCTGTTAATTATTATTTAGATTTGTGTTGTTTACTCCACCTTCACCTTATCCTCAAAGGTATCGACCTTATTGAAGTTGGCGTAGTCCATTATGTATTCCTTGCGGCTTGCGACCTTATCGCCCATCAAGAGGGTGACGAGGTGCTCGACGTATGCGGCATCCTCGATGCTGACCTGAACGAGCGAGCGGTTCTCGGGGTTCAAGGTGGTTTCCCAAAGCTGCTCGGGGTTCATTTCGCCAAGTCCCTTATAGCGCTGGAGCGTGTAGCCCTTCATGCCCTTGGTTATTTTGGCAAGCTCCTCATCGTCGTATGCGTATTTTACATCGCTGCCCTTCTGCACCTTGTAGAGCGGCGGCATACCCATATAGACGTGTCCGTTCGTGATAAGCTCCTTGGTGTAGCGGTAGAAGAAGGTCAGAAGCAGCGCGCGGATATGCGCGCCGTCCTGATCGGCATCGGATAGGATTATTACCTTATGGTACTTGAGGTTTTTAAGCTCGAAGTCCTCGCCTATGCCCGTTCCGAGCGCGGTGATTATGCTTCGGCACTCATCGTTTTCAAGCACCTGCTCTATGCGGCGTTTTTCCACGTTCAGCGGTTTTCCGCGCAGGGGGAGTATCGCCTGAAAGCGCCTGTCACGCCCCTGCTTGGCGCTGCCGCCCGCCGAGTCGCCCTCAACGATGAAAAGCTCGTTCATTTCGGGATTTCTGCCCGTGCAGCTTGAGAGCTTGCCGACGAGCGGCGCGTTCTCAAGCTTGGATTTTTCGCGCGCCATGGATTTTGCGCGCCTTGCCGCCTCGCGCGCCTTCGCAGCCTTCAGCGCCTTATCCGCCATCGCGTTTGCGATATCGGCGTTCTTGAGGTTTTCGAGGATCGGCATAAGCTCCTCGATCACGATGGATTCGACAGCCGTTCTTGCCTCGGTGTTGCCGAGCTTGGTCTTGGTCTGCCCCTCAAACTGGATCGAGCTCATTTTAAGCGAGATGACCGCTGTGAGGCCCTCGCGGAAATCCTCGCCCGCAAGCGAAGCGTCCTTCTCCTTGAGCGCGCCTATCTTGCGGCAGTAGTCGTTCATGACCTTGGTGAACGCCGAGCGGAAGCCCGTTTCGTGCGTGCCGCCCTCGGTTGTGGGAATGTTGTTTACATAGGAAAACACGCTCTCTGTATAGCCGTCGTTATGCTGCATCGCGATCTCTAAAACGATCGTATTTTTGCCCGTGCCGCGAACGCCCGTGAAGTAGATCGGACGATCATAGAGCGCGGTTTTTTCGCCGTTGAGATACGAAACGAAATCGACAATACCGCCATCGTATTTATATTCCTTGACCTTGTTTTCGCCCTTGATGCGCGAATCGGTGAAGCGGAAGAGCACGCCCTTATTGAGATACGCAAGCTCGCGAAGGCGCTTTGAAACGACCTCGCCGTTCATCTCCACGGTTTCAAAAACGCGCGCATCGGGCAGGAAGGTGACCTTCGTGCCCTGTCGCCGTGTTCTTCCGACCTCCGCAAGCGGCGCAACGGGGATGCCGGAGTGCATATTGCCGTCCTTATCCTCATAGCTGTGAAAGCGCATGGAATAAAGCTTGCCCGCCGTTGCGACCTCGACCTCAACGAATTCGGAGAGCGCGTTCACGACCGAAGCTCCGACGCCGTGCAGACCGCCGGAGAAGCCGTAGGAATCGTTATCAAATTTGCCGCCGGCGTGGAGCTGGGTATAGACGACCTCAACGCCCGAAACGCCGAGCTTTTCGTGGATGCCGACGGGGATTCCGCGCCCGTTGTCCTCGACCGTTACGGAGTTATCCTTATTGATGGTTACGGATACCTCGGTCGCAAAGCCATTCGCAGCTTCATCGACCGCGTTATCGACTATCTCCCAAAGCATATGGTGAAGACCGCGGCTTCCCGTGGAGCCGATATACATACCGGGGCGAACGCGCACCGCTTCAAGCCCCTCCATAACTCTTATGTCGTCTACCGAATAATTGTGTTTTTCGCTCATATTTATTGCCCTTTCGGGATTTTTCCTTTTTATTAAGTCTGTATTAAAGCATTCCGAGCTGCTTGTTTACGCTATGAAGCTCGCGCTTGAGTTCGGTCAAAATCGAATCAAGCTCGGATTCCTTTTCGGCCTCGAGCGCAAGCTCCTTTTCCTCGGAAGTGAGCCGTTCGAGCTCCGCCCTGGTGTTTTCAAGCCTTGAAGCAAGGCCCGAAAGCACGTTGTCCATCCTCGTTACGATACCGACCGCGCTGTCGCTAAGCTCGCTCTGATAGCCGCCCTTGCCCTTGAGAAGGATGACTCTTCTTGCGCCCGAAGCATCGTTTGCAAAATAAACGTCGAAGCCTCGGTATCTGCCAACGAGCTTTTCGCTTCGGATGAATGCATGCTCCGCAAGCAGCTCTATAAGCCTCTCGCCCGCCTCCCTGCGCTTGGTGAACTCCTCATTCCAAAGGTTCATGGTGAAATTCGAAGATGTGTATTTTTCGGCTCTTGCGGCATCTTCCTCGAGTATCCCGATAAGGCGTGAAAGTTCGGCCTTTTTGCCCGGTATCTGCAAGAGTGCCTGCTTTGCTTCGAGTCTTCTGCGTTCCTGCTTGGTTTTGAGCATCTGCTTGCGCTGAAGCTCGGTTTCAAGCTCTATTCTGCGCTTTATAAGCGGGTTGCCGACTGCGAACGCCTTTACCTCGCTATAGGTAAGAACTATCTCATCCACCTCATCTCCGCTCCTGTTGGCATAATCGCCGTTGACTATCTGGGAGATGAAGCGCTGCTTGTTTTCAAGCAGCTGCCAAGAGTAGGCATCGAAGCTGCCGTTGGTAATATAGCGGTAGATCATAACGTTTTCGTTGCGATTGCCCCGCCTGAGCATTCGTCCTTCGCGCTGGGTCACGTCCGAAGGTCTCCACGGTATGTCAAGATGATGCACGGCAAGCAGATGGTTCTGAACGTTTGCACCAAGACCCAATTTAAAGGTCGAGCCTATCAGCACCCGCACTCTGCCCTTTCGTACTTTATTGAAGAGCGCGGTTCGCATCGCATCGTTCAGTGCATCGTGAACAAAGGCGATCTCATCCTTGGGCACACCCATTTCGATGAGCTTCTGCTTGATATCGTCGTAGAGATTGAAATCGTCCTTGGGAGTGCTCTGATCGAGGAACACAAGCTGTGTCAGCTTTTCATGCTCGCTCCAAATTTTGAAAACGTTTTTAACGCAGTTATTGAGCTTGGAATCGGGATCGTCCTCGGCATCCGGATCGACAAGGCGCATATCCAGCGCCGCCTTTCGTCCGTCCGTGGTGATCTTGAGCATATTATCCTCGGTTCTCGGCACTGCGCCCTGCTTAACGATATCCGCACGATTTGCAAGCTCCTCAATGTATTTTCTAAGACTCTCGCTTGCAGGCACGATGCAGTTTATGCAGTCCACGGTCTGAGGAAGCTTCTTTGCCTCGTCCTCGGAATTGAAATACAGATCGGCGATATCCGAAAAAAGGAGTGAAAGCTCGGGCAGATTATAGTATCTGCTGAGCCTTCTTCTTAGCCTGAAGCCTACTCCGTTTGCCTCCACCTCGAATTCCTCGGTGACCTCTGAGAACATCTTGACCCAATTATCGAACTCCAGCAGATTCAGCTCATCCATGTGTTCATAGCCGAGATAGCGCTGAAGCGTGTACATATCGGAAACGGAGTTGGTTATCGGCGTGCCTGTCGCGAAAACCGCGCCCCTGCCGTTATGAGTGCGCTGAATGAAGCGTATCTTCGCCATGAGGTCATCGCAGCGGCGCGAGCCCTTGGTATTGAGGCCGGGGAGCGAGCCGTGCTTGGTTTCGATGCTGATATTCTTGAAATTATGCGCCTCGTCCACAAAGATCGTGTCGATCCCGAGATCGTCGAAGAACACGGCATCCGCAGGTATCTGCGCTTCCTCCTCCCAGAGCTTTTGAAGCCTGTGCTCTATGCGCGAGGCGTATCGGTTAAGAACGGTGTAGGCATCGTTATACACGGCATGCTTCATGCCCTCCGCGATATCGGAAAGCGCACCGATCAGCTCCCTTTCTCGTTCATCCTTTGAAAGAGGGATCAGCGAAAAGCTGCCATAGCCCATGAGTATGGCATCGTAATCTGCGGTTTTGATATGGTTAAGAATTCGGTTTCTTCCAGCAGGAACGAAGCTTCGCGGCTCCACGGTGAGTATGTTCGCATCGGGATAGAGCTGCATGAATTCATAATGCCACTGTTCGAGAATATTATTCGGCACAACGATCAGATTCCGTTTTGAAATGCCGAGCCTGCGCAGCTCCATCGCAGCGGCGGCGAGCACGTAGGTTTTGCCCGCGCCGACCTGGTGCGCGATTAGCACGTTTTTGGAATGCACGATCCTGTTTACCGCATCGAGCTGATGCTTTTGAAGCTTGATCTCGGGGTTCTTGCCCGGAAGCAGCATCCTGCCTCCATCGAAGCGGCGCGGCCTGACAGAGCAGAAGGATTCGTTATAAAGGTCGAGCAGCAGGCTCCTTCGAGGCTCATCCTTAAACAGCCAATAGGAAAAGCGGTCGGCGATCTCCTTTGCGCGCTCCTGTGCGAGCAGAGTTTCCTCTTTGTTTATTCTGCGCACCTGAATATCCCGACCGAGGGGAACGTCGTTGTCATAGACCGCGATATCGCGGGAATTTAGCATCCTTTCGATAATATCAAAGGCATTTAGCCTGTCGGTGCCGTAGTTGAACCTGGCTCTGGTAAAATTCCTGAACTGCTTTTTTCCGTGGATGATGTAGTGATTTGCTTCTTTTATGTATTCGACCGAAAGCGGAAGCTTGCCCGAATTGACCTTTATGCCGATGAGCGCAACAATAAAATCGCGGTAAACCCAAGTCGGTATCCACGGGCTGCCGATGGAAGCCTTGATCTGGTTCGGCATGATCCGCTTTGGAAGAACTGCTTCAAGAGCGGCAATATTGATATTATAGGTCTCGTCCCCCGTGCGCTCAAGCTCCTGCTTTGCGGCATTCAGCTTTATCTGGATATTGCCAGAAAGATATTCATCGGCAGTCACTTCCCTTTCAAGCTGCGGATCGAAATAGACCGCACTGCGCAGCAAAACGCGCGCCTGATCGCTTTCGATCTTTGCGAAATGGGCGATAACTTCCATATCCACCCTTCCCAAAAGATCTACGCAGCGATCGAGCGCCATGTGCACGGTCATGGTCTCGCCTTCTCCGATATTCGTTTTCAGTTCATCATCAAACAATGCTGCCTCTTCAGTAACCGCCGTAAGGGTTTATTCAATCGATCGCAATAAAGCTCGGCTTCATTTTTTCAAACACGGCATAATAAGGTATTCCCGCTTCACGCGCAAGCTCGTACGCTTCAAAGAGCCTGTTTCCGAGCAAAAAGCTCCTGTGCGCATCCGAGCCGAAGGTAACGAATTCACCTCCGAGCTCGCGGTAGAGCTTGAGAACGTCGAGCCCCCAGCGCGGATCGTCCCTCCAAGCCGCGGTGTTTATCTCGATACCCTTGCCCATCGAGATAACGGATTTAAAAATGCGCTCAAACGCGCTGCGGATCAGCGGCGAAAGGTCGCTTTTCATACTTCTGTCGGGATAGGGTGCAAACTTGGCAACAAAATCATAGTGGCCGAGCACGCTGAAAAAATCGAATTTTTCGAGCGATGCCGCGATGGTTTCAAGGTAGGCAAGATACGCATCTTCCTTTGTTTTTCCCTGATGGTACTCCGGATAGTACACGTCCACGCCGTTTACTACGTGCTGCGAGCCTATGATAAAATCGGGCTGAAATGCCGCAAGATATGCCTTTGTTTTTTTAAAACAAGCATCCGATGGCGCCATGCTGATCTCAACGCCCTCGCGAATGCGAACGCCGCGATAGCATCCGCCGAATGCCTTCAGGCATTCGTGCCTTGCGGCAAGATCGGCGGGTTCAAAATTATTCCCGGGATTGTCAAAATCTACGTGATCGGTGAAGCATATCTCCTCGATGCCGAGCCGGGCGGCAGAATCGAGCATTTCGCTCGGTAAAGCCATAGAATCGCCCGAAAAGCAGGTGTGTACGTGATAGTCGATCATATCTCGTCCTCCGATTGAAATTGTATTATAGCACAAAAAGTCAAGATATGCAATGTTATTCACCGATTATTTTTTCTTATGTGAAAATATCTTAACTGCAAGCAGTCTTATCACCTATAATTCCGCGCTGCGAGGTCATAGACTAAGCCGGGCCGAACGCATGCATCAGCTCAAAACGAGCGAGAGCCGCAAGGTTTCTATCCTGCGGCTCTCGGTTTTGATTTGTTATTCACGATAAAGCGGCTCGAGACAGCTTCTATAGCCTATTCGACTTCATTCCGCTTGTCCTCCAGATAATAGCGGCGCGAGCCTATCAGGCTTACTGTTATAACGCCGATCAACACAGTTGTCAGAACGAGCATCGACCAAGCCCCCTTGATGAAGGCCATAAGGATTATCATAACAACGCCGCCTATCACAAGCGAGATGCCTCCCAAGCGCTGGCTCTTCTGCCAAACGCGCTCGTTTTTCATGCTCCAAGTCGTGCGGAGACCGAAGTAGGAGTTCATGCGCGCCTTGGGCATTGCATTTCCGAGTATGATAAGCATAATACCAATGGCTATGCCCATGAAAGTCATTATACTCTCGGCACTAACAGGCTCCGGGTTGTTTATCGATTTAGCCGTAATATATATCCCAAGCGCACTAAAGGGAAGGCAGGAACCGATAGCTGTGTAAAGGATCGGCTTTTCATTCGAGCTTTCACCCTTTTTGCTCTCTTTATAGGCAACAAAGGCAAATGAGAGCACCATAATAAGGGCGATCGCCGGAAAGATCAGCAGCTCATACTTGCTTCCATAGCGGTCTATATTGCCATTAAAATCATAGTGGAGGGGCACGATGTCGGGCAAAAAGCTCAGAAGCACAACGGGAACTACAATGCCTATCAGAGCCACAACTCCGAGAACTATATAGGGCTTTCTGTATTTGTTGTTCATTCTATTCTCCCTTCAGATCCTTGATCCAGATGAGCGCCTCCTCCAAAACGGTGGCGTTCAGTTCATAATAAATAAATTTACCTTCACGACGATCGCGTATCAGCTCCGCATCCTTCAATATCGAAAGATGCTTCGATACAGCGGGCAAGCTCATGTCGAAATGCGCGGCGATCTCGCCCGCGGGCAAACTGCGCTTTTTTAGAAGATTGAGTATGGTTCTGCGGGTCGGATCGCTTATCGCCCGCAGAGTTGATTGCAGTCCCATAACACAACCTCCATTCAAACTATACGGAATAACATTTAACCTTTTGGTTAATTATAATTCATTCGCCTACCCTTGTCAAGTGTTTTTTCGACACAGGCATCGTTCGCATTATGAAGGATGTATCCATTATTTAAACCAATACAAGAGAGCAGGCTCTGCCTACCCTCTTGTATTGTGAAACGGGTACGAAAAAGATGGATTTTCGTTTTTGACAGATGGATTCGAACCCTTGAAAGTATATCATGATAGGTCAAACAAATCAAAAGCTTGTATTGAATTATGGTTATTTCCTCACCAGGAGCCGGATAAACCGAAGCATCATACGAATGGATCAAAGAGACAGTTGATAGTATTTTGATGCCCTTCCGTCCTCAATGAATTCTTCTAAAAACTGAAAGCCGTTTTTTTCAAGGACTCTCTGCGATGCGATATTATTGGAAAACGTGAAAGCGCCGATTGTTCCGATCCCAAACTTTTCATGGATCGCCTTCAAAAACAGGGAAACAGCTTCCGATGCGATCCCTTTGCGCCAATACGTTATTTCAAAAATACAGAAACTCAGCATGGCGTTTGGCGTATCGGTCTTGTCGATGCAGTAGCACCACACATCTCCGATATATACGCCGTCGACAAAGATCGTCCGTCCATAACTAGTGCTGCCAGGAAGGAGCATTTTATAATAGTCCAAAACAGCTTCCTCAGCGCTTTTTGCTTTTTGCGGCAACATAGTTTTTATTTCAGGCTGCTGTGATTTTTCATAATACATCCTTACAGTTGCTTCTGTTCTGTCATGAAGTAATACTGTCATCTTCTCACCTCTATGAATCCAAAAAAATTATCCTTTCCAGCAATATTATATCGGAAAACGTCCGATTTCGCAACAACTATTCATTTTTCAGTCTTCAGTTTTCAGTATTCATTAGAAAATCCTGTCGCTGTTTAATGAATATTTAAGACTTAAAACTTAAGAATGAAGAATACAAAGCAAAAATCCTGCCGACTGTCGTCGACAGGATTTTCGCTTTGGTGGACGGGGATGGATTCGAACCATCGTAGTCTGTGACAACGGATTTACAGTCCGCTCCCTTTGGCCGCTCGGGAACCCGTCCATATTCACAACGATACTATTATAACGCAAAATCGAAATTTGTCAATCCCCGTTTTTGCTCAAAGTGCCTTACAAACGATATTATATTTATATAAGAATCCGGTTTCGAAAGCAAAAACCCGAGGAGCTGAGTTCCTCGGGTCTAAAAAAGCTAATACTTTCAGATGGTTTTGGGAACCTTCGAGTTCACCTCTGCGATCAGCTCGCGAACCTTATCGCAGATGGCTTTTGCGGCGTTCTCGGCCTCGATATCCTCGCGGAAGGACTTATCCCTTGCGGAGAACTCGAAGCAATTGCGGCCGAGGGTCTTGGGGCTGATAACAACGCGAAGCGGTGCGCCGAGAAGATCGGCATCGGAGAACATAACTCCTGCGGAAACGGGACGGTCGTCGTATACGACCTCAATGCCCGCGTTTTTGAGCTCGGAATAGAGCTTTTCGGCGGCGGCCTTCACGGACTCGTCGTCGATACGCAGAGCGCAGATCTGAACCTGCCAGGGCGCGATGGTGATCGGCCAGATGGGGCCGTAGTCATCGTGATGCTCCTCGCAAACGGAAGCGATCAGCCTGCCAACGCCGATGCCGTAGCAGCCCATTATCGGGCTTACCCTTTCGCCGTTCTCGTTATCGTAGGTCATGCCCATCGCCTCGGTGTAGCGCTTGCCGAGCTGGAAAATATTTCCGACCTCGATACCGCGCTTGATATTGAGCGAATGTTTCTTACAGCTTGGACACACGCCGCCCTCAACCGCCTTGGCAAAGTCGATGAACTCGGTATTTTCCGGGAGATCGCGAGCGGGGTTGAAGCCGGTGATATGATACTCGGCCTTGTTCGCGCCGCAAACGAGGTTCATGGCTCCAACGAGAGAACGGTCAAAGAGCACGGTCGCCTTCGCATCGAGCCCTACGGGGCCGATATTTCCGGCAGCGAGATTCGCGTTTTCTATTTCAACAGCGGGATGGATCTCGGCCTTGAGGTAATTGGTGAGCTTCGTTTCGTTTATCTCAAGATCGCCGCGAATGAACACGAGCACGAAGGAATCGTCCTCATTCTTCTGGTAGACGACAGCCTTGCAGGACTTGTTTGCGGGCATTTTGAGCATCTCGCCGACTTCATCGATGGTCTTGGCTTCGCCGGTAAACACCTCGGTGAGAGGGAGTAGCTGCGATTCGGTTTCATTCTCGATGATGGCCTCGCAAGCCTCCATATTGGCTCTGAAGCCGCACTCGGGGCAGAACACGATCGAATCCTCGCCGATCGAAGTAAGAAGCATGAACTCGTGGCTGACCTTGCCGCCCATCATGCCGCTGTCTGACTTTACGGCGATTACCTCGGGCAGACCGCAGCGGGCATAGATGCGCTCGTATGCGCGGTAGGCGCGCTCGTAGTAGGCCTCCAGATCCTCCTGGGAGGTGTGGAAGGAATACGCATCCTTCATGGTGAACTCGCGAACGCGGATAAGGCCGCCCCTTGCGCGGGGCTCGTCGCGGAATTTGATCTGGATCTGATAGATCATGAAGGGATACTTTTGGTAGGTACCAGCCACGTTGTTTGCAAGCTGGACCGCCGCCTCCTCATGAGTCATGCCGAGCACCATGTCTGCTCCGCTCCTGTCCTTAAAACGAAGAAGCTCCCTGCCGATGGACTCAAACCTGCCCGAAGACTGCCAAAGCGTTGCGGGCATAACGACCGGGAAGAGCACCTCCTGGCCGTCGATAAGATCCATCTCTTCGCGCAGTATCTGCTCGATCTTGTTCTGAATGCGCTTTGCGGGCGTGAACAGCGAGTAGATGCCGTTGCCGACCTGCTTCATATAGCCGCCGCGGGTCATCAGGTTCTGGCTTTCGATATCGTATGCGCGTTCCTTAAATCTTTCGCCGAGTAAATTGCGAACCTTCATATTCGTTTATCCCCCGAATGTTTTTGTTTTAAAAGCTTTCGGAGCCGCCCGTTCGGACGGCTCCGCTTATGGTTATTTTGGGTCAGGCGCTCATCAATACATGCCTGCGCCGCCGCCCATGCCGGGGTCGGGTGCTTCGGGCTTCGGGATATCGCAAACGATGCTCTCGGTGGTGAGAACCATCGCAGCAACGGAGGCCGCATTCTGAAGCGCGCTCCTGGTGACCTTGGTGGGATCGATGATGCCCTTTTCGACCATCATGCCGTATTCGTTCTTCGCCGCATCGTAGCCGTAGCCCGCCTTCTTCTCGGCGCGAACGTTTGCAACGATTACGCTGCCCTCGAGACCTGCGTTGACTGCGATCTGACGGAGGGGCTCCTCAAGTGCGCGAACCACAATCTGGATGCCGGTGC
Organism: Clostridia bacterium; assembly: GCA_017395105.1. Classification (GTDB taxonomy): domain Bacteria; phylum Bacillota; class Clostridia; order Christensenellales; family CAG-138; genus PeH17. Next base: position 26,139 of record JAFPWD010000005.1, on the reverse strand, counting down.
GATAGTCGCCCTCGGCCTTCTTCTCGAGCTTTGCAACCTTGTCGATAACGTTCACAAGCGCGATTCCGCCGCCGGGAACGATGCCCTCTTCAACTGCTGCGCGAGTCGCGTTGAGAGCATCCTCTATGCGCATCTTGATCTCCTTCATCTCGGGCTCGGTTGCTGCGCCGACGGCGATAACCGCAACGCCGCCCGCGAGCTTTGCAAGGCGCTCCATGAGCTTTTCCTTATCATACTCGCTGGTGGTCTCGGCGATCTGAGCGCGGATCTGCTTAACGCGGGCATCCACGTCCGCCTTCTTGCCTGCACCCTCAACGATGGTGGTGTTTTCCTTGTCTACGCGAACCTGGCGAGCGGTGCCGAGCATATCGAGCGTGGTCTCCTTGAGATCCATGCCGAGTTCTTCGGAAATGACCTGACCGCCGGTGAGGATAGCTATATCCTTGAGCATTTCCTTGCGCCTGTCGCCAAAGCCGGGAGCCTTGACCGCAACGCAGGTGAAGATGCCGCGAAGCTTGTTCACAACGAGGGTCGCGAGCGCATCGCCTTCAACGTCCTCCGCGATGATGAGGAGCTTCTTGCCCTGCTGAGCGATGGGCTCAAGAACGGGCAGGATCTCCTGAATATTGCTGATCTTCTTCTCGGTTATCAGGATGTAGGGATTTTCAAGAACAGCTTCCATCTTGTCGGGATCGGTGACCATGTATGCGGAAGCATAGCCGCGGTCGAACTGCATGCCCTCTACAACGTTGAGCTCGGTCTTCATACTCTTGCCTTCTTCGATGGTGATAACGCCGTCGTTGCCGACCTTCTCCATTGCATCGGAGATAAGAGCGCCGACCTTCTCATCGCCAGCCGAGATAGCGGCGACCTGAGCGATCTCCTGCTTGCCGGAAACCTTCTTGCTCATAGCCTTGAGACCCTCGACAGCCTCCTCAACGGCCGCCTCGATGCCGCGGCGAAGAACCATGGGGTTCGCGCCTGCGGCGACGTTCTTCATGCCCTCGCGAACGATCGCCTGAGCAAGAAGGGTCGCGGTGGTGGTGCCGTCGCCCGCAACGTCGTTGGTCTTGGCGGCAACCTCGCGAACGAGCTGAGCGCCCATATTCTCGAAGGGATCCTCAAGCTCGATCTCCTTGGCGATGGTAACGCCGTCGTTGGTGATCAGAGGAGCGCCGTATTTCTTTTCAAGAACCACGTTGCAGCCCTTGGGGCCGAGGGTGATCTTGACGGTATTTGCAAGGGTGTTGAGACCGGTTTCAAGACTGCGGCGCGCGTCCTCGCCGTGCTTTATCTGCTTTGCCATGATGAATTACTTCCTTTCGATTCTTTGAAATATGATGAGCCTTGATTATTCGACTACCGCGAGGATATCGCTCTGGCGAACGATGATGTATTCAACGCCATCGAGCTTGACTTCGTTGCCCGCGTACTTGGAATAGATGACCTTATCGCCTGACTTGACGGTCATTTTGATCTCCTTGCCGTCAACCATGCCGCCGGGGCCGACCTCGACCACTTCCGCCATCTGGGGCTTTTCCTTCGCGTTGCCGGTGAGGATGAGGCCGCTCTTGGTGGTCTCCTCCGCTTCGCAGCTCTTGATAACTACTCTGTCAAATAAGGGTTTGAGTTTCATAACCTTTCCTCCTTGGGTGATTCGTTTGGGATCGGGCCGATAAAAGGCCAAATTCCCGCACGATAATATTATTTCCTATAACTGGTATTATATTCAGACCGACAAATATGTCAAGCGCGGCAAAGGCAGCATTGAAAATATATCCGCCTTTTTAATAAAATCGGCTTGCAATCCGAATGAAATTCTTATATAATAGCTGCATCTTAACGGAAAGGAGGTCGCAAAAAATGATCATCAACGTCAACTCGGTCAAAATCCTCGGCGGTGTTTTCACCCCTTCCCCGCGTGCGACCTCGTCCGCTGCTTTTGCTTTAATTTGAGCTTAAGCTAATTTGGAGCTATCGGGCCGCAGGCATATCTGCGGCTCGTTTTTTATGCGTTTTGATCCTCTGTGACCGAATGCGGCGAAACAAACCTAAATAACCTAAATAACCGAAATATCCGAAATAAGAAGAATAGATTTATGGAAACAATAACGGAAATCAAAAACGGAACGGCTGCAAAGCCATCAAAGGAAGAAATAAAGAAGCATAGGAAGGCTGTGCGCGCACTTGCACTCGATTTCAGCAGGGGCACGAGGCATCATTTCCTGCTTGGCATTCTCGGCATATTCGCCGCGATAGTTTCGGCGTATCTCATTCCGCTTATCACGGGCTTTACCATCGACTACGTGCTCAAGGATTACGCCGAGGCGGACTATCAGGGCAGCATGGTCGTTGCCCCGTGGATAGAGCGCATCGTGGAAAGCTTTGGCGGCAAGCAGTTTCTTGTCAACAACCTTTATATAATGGGCATACTGCTCATTCTTGCCACCGCTCTGAACGCGCTTGCAAATTTCGTTCGCCGGAGCCGGGTGGCCTATGGTGCGGAGCAGCTTGCCTACAATATGCGCACTCGGCTTTACGATCATCTTGCGAACGTGCCGTACGACTACCATAAGCACATCTCGAGCGGCGATATAATCCAGCGCTGCACCTCGGACGTGGACACGGTGCGCAGGTTCGTTCAGAATCAGCTTCTTGAGATAGTTCGAACCGTATTTATGATAATCGTTGCGGGCTACATCATGTTCAATATGAACTCGAAGCTTTCGCTGATCTCGGTTATGCTGATGCCGATCCTCGCTGCTGCCGCATACGTATACTGCCGTGGCGTTAAGAAGCATTTTGCGCTCTCCGACGAATCCGAGGGCGTTTTGAGCGCGGCTATTCAGGAGAATGCCGCCGGCGTTAGGGTCGTTCGTGCTTTCGGGCAGCAGCGCTCGGAGCTTGATTCGTTTACAGAAAAAAATGAGGACTATAAAAACAAGTCGCTCAAGCTAAACAGCCTTATGGCGTTCTTCTGGGGCGTTTCAGATATGTTTGGCTTTATCCAGATAGCGATCAGCCTCTGCTTCGGCGTTTACTTCGTTATAATGGGTGAGATCTCTGTTGGCGAACTCACCGTGTTTTCGAGCTATACCGCAATGCTGGTTTGGCCCGTTCGCCAGCTCGGGCGCATCCTTGCCGATCTTGAAAAGGCGGGCGTTTCGCTCGGTAGGCTGAACGAGATACTTGAAGCCCCCGTCGAGACCGAGCCCGGCCGCGCGCTTCAGCCCGAAATAAAGGGCAGCGTTGAGTTCCGCGGAGTTGGCTTCGGCTATGAGGACGGTCAGGACGTTTTGAAGGATATCAGCTTCTCCGCAAGCCCGGGCGAGACCGTGGCTATACTCGGTTCCACGGGTTCGGGTAAATCGAGCCTTGTGCAGCTTCTTCAAAGGCTCTATACCGTTCGAGATGGCGAGATACTCATAGACGGCGTGAACATAAACGACATCGAGCGCCACCATCTCAGGCGTAATATCGGCATAGTTCTTCAGGAGCCCTTCCTGTACTCCAGAACCATTATGGAAAACATCCGCATCACCCGCCCCGAGGCGGATGAGAGCGAAGTGTATGATGCTTCGAGCGTGGCTTCCATTCATGAGGTTATCAAATCGTTTGAAAAAGGCTATGAAACCGTTGTGGGCGAAAAGGGCGTTACGCTTTCGGGCGGCCAGAAGCAGCGCGTTGCCATTGCGCGAATGCTGATGCAGAAGGCACCGATAATCATACTTGACGACTCTATGAGCGCGGTGGATACCGAGACCGATGCCGCCATCCGCGATGCGCTCCAATCACGCCGCGACGGCTGCACAACCTTCATAATATCGCACCGCATAACGACCCTTTCAAGGGCGGACAAGATCCTCGTTCTCGAGGGCGGCAGGCTTGTGCAGGAGGGCACCCACGAGCAGCTTCTCAAAACGCCGGGTCTGTATCAGCGCATAGCCGATATCCAGAACCTGCTTGAGGATGAAATGAAAACGGAACAGGAGGCAAACTGATGGACGAGTTGACAACGACCGCTCTTCAAGAGGAAGAGTTTAATAAGAAAATAGATTTCAAGCTTTGGAAAAGGCTGCTTGAGTATGCTCTCAGACACAAGCGCGTATTGTTTGCGGGTGTTGCACTTATGCTTGTTACGGCCTTTATCGATCTTGTTTACCCACAGCTCACAAGGTATGCGATAGACAAGATCATAGTTAAGGGCGAGAGCGGCATTGGAGATATAGTTCCGTTCGCCCTTGTTTACCTGCTTTTCGTTGTTGTCCAAGGCGCATCCATTGTCGGCTTCATTCTGTTCTGCGGGCAGCTCGAGATGCGCATGAGCTTCGATATTCGCGAGGATGCCTTCAAAAAGCTGCAGGAGCTTTCGTTCTCATATTACGATAAAACCGCAGTCGGCTACATCATGGCACGCATGGTTGGCGACATCCCGCGACTGAGTGAGATGATCGCATGGAGCGTGACGGATATCTTTTGGTCGGGCGGCTTTATAATCGGATGCATCATATTCCTGCTTTCGATGAACTGGAAGCTCGGCCTGCTTGTGCTGATCGTGCTTCCCCCGCTCGCCGTTGTAAGCGTTTATTTTCAGCGGAAGATACTCGCTCAGCATCGCATAGTGCGCAAGCAGAATTCGCGCATTACTGGTGCATTCAATGAGGGGATAATGGGCGCTGTTACGACCAAAACGCTCGTTCGCGAGGATCGAAACTTCGATGAATTCAAGAGCGAAGCCAAAACCATGAAGAAGGCTTCGATCAAGGCGGCGATACTCTCGGGTATCTTCACACCGATAGTTATGACCCTCGGCTCCATCGCCACCGCTATCGCGCTTTATGCGGGCGGAAAAACCGTTATCGCGCCCACGATATTCGGTGCCACTATGACACTCGGTGCGCTGACGGCCTTCATCTCATACACCACCAATCTCTTCGACCCCATGCAGCAGCTTGCGGGCATATTCGCCGAGATGCAAAGCGCACAGGCGAGCGCAGAGCGCGTGATTTCGCTTCTTGACACGCCCTGCGATATCACCGATACTCCCGAGGTCATCGCAAAATACGGCGATTGCTTCGATCCCAAGCGCGAGAACTGGGAGGAGCTTTTCGGCGAGGTCGAATTCAAGAACGTTTCGTTTGCCTACAAGGGTGGTGAGCAGGTGCTCAAGGATTTCGATCTCAAGGTCAAGCAGGGCGAAACGATCGCGCTCGTTGGCGAAACGGGCGCAGGAAAGAGCACGATCGTCAACCTCGTTTGCAGATTCTACGAGCCCACGAGCGGCGAGATCCTGATAGACGGAAGAGATTACCGAGAGAAAAGTCAGCTTTGGCTTCAGGACAGGCTTGGCTATGTGCTCCAGTCGCCACATCTTTTCAGCGGAAGCATTAAGGATAATATCCGCTACGGCAGAAAGGATGCGAGCGATGAAGAGGTCATCGCTGCGGCGAAGCTCGTTCACGCGGATGAATTCATCATCGCGCTCGACAAGGGCTACGATACCGAGGTCGGCGAAGGCGGCGCGAGACTCTCCACGGGTCAAAAGCAGCTTATAAGCTTTGCAAGGGTCATACTTGCCGATCCGCGTATTTTCGTGCTCGATGAGGCGACCAGCTCCATAGATACCGAGACCGAAGCGCTTATCCAAAGCGCGATCGGCGAGGTTTTGAAGAACCGCACGAGCTTCATAGTTGCGCACAGGCTCTCCACCATCCGCTCGGCGGACAGGATACTCGTTATCCGCGGCGGAAAAATCACCGAGAGCGGAACTCACAAGGAGCTTTTAAAGCTGCGCGGCTATTATTACAACCTTTACACCACCCAGTTCACCGAGAACAGCACCGAGAAGCTGCTTGCGTGACGAACTGATAAAAAAGGACGGCAAAGCATGATAGGATCGCTTCCCGAGGCATTTAAAAAACGCATGGCGGCGCAGCTCGGTTTTGAGTATGATGCATTCATTTCCGCATACGAGCTGCCGCCCGTGCGCGGAATCAGAATTAACACGCTCAAGATAAGCAAGGAGCGGTTTATTGAGCTTTGCCCATGGAAAATCGAGCAATCCCCAACACTCGACGAGGGGCTTATACTTCGCGAAGAAGCTCCACATATAGGCTCGCATCCGTTCCATATTGCAGGGCTTTTCTACGTTCAGGAGCCCGCCGCGATGAGCGTTATTGCGGCTGCGGATATTCGTCCCGGCATGCGCGTTCTCGATCTTTGCGCGGCTCCCGGCGGCAAGTCCGGCGGAATAGCCTCGAGGCTTGGAGGAAGCGGTTTCATTCTTTCAAACGAAATAGTTCCGTCAAGAGCAAAGCAGCTTGCGCGCAATCTTGAGCGGCTCGGCGTTGTGAATGCAGCCGTCACAAGCGCGCATCCCGATATGATAGCCGATGCGCTTCCCCGCTTTTTCGACAGGGTTATTGTGGATGCTCCCTGCTCCGGCGAGGGAATGTTCCGAAAGGACGATACCGCGATAGCCGAATGGTCTCCCGAGCACGTTGTTTCCTGCGCAGCAAGGCAGAAGTCAATACTTGAGAGCGCGGAAAAATGCGTTGCCGATGGCGGCAGGCTCGTTTATTCCACCTGCACCTTTTCGCCCGAAGAGAACGAGGGCATGATCGAGGCATTTTTGAATGCGCACTCCGATTATTCGCTTGTTTCACAAAAACGCCTTTATCCCCATACCTGCGCAGGCGAAGGGCATTTCGTTGCGGTGCTTGAAAAAAGCGGCAGCTTTCAGCGTGACTGCGACACTTTTTCCGCGCTCAAGCCTTCGATCGTTGGAAATGATAAGAATTCCGTCCTGTCTCGAAAGCCCGCAAAGCGCGGCGGAGCTTCGCCGGGGCTCGCCCCTCTCGGCAGCGAGCAAAAACGCATCGCTTCGGACTTTCTTTCGGGCGTGTGCATCCTCGAGGACAACGAAGTTCTGTTCGACAGCCTATATGCATTAAATGACAGGCTGATTTATGCTCCGTTCGATATTCCGTCCTCCGTACTAAGGCTTCGCACTGTATCCCTTGGTGTTGAGATCGGCGAATTTACAAAGGGTAGGCTCAAGCCTTCCCACACCTTCTTCATGGCGGCGCACGGCTTTTGCTGCCGCAATCGTATCGAGCTCTCGAGCGGCGAGCTCGCGGCTTTTCTTCGCGGAGAAACGATCGAGACGGATGCCGCTCTCGATATCCGCGGCGAGTACTCGCGATACCTTCCCATTTGCTGCGGCAGCTTCCCCGTCGGCTTCGGCAAGCTTTCGGATGGAGTTATTAAAAATCATCTTCCGAAGGGGCTTTTAAACGCAAGGATAGAAACCGTTTTGGATGAATGATCCGTCGAATTTTCACGCCGTTTCGCGTATTATCCGCCTTTGCGGGGAATAAAATATTAAATTAAGGAAATTATATCGATTTTGAGGTTGATTTAATTCGCATTGTGGTATATAATGAACAAAGCAGGATCGAGTTTGGCGCTCGGGTTGAGCTTCGGTGCGCTCATGTTTCACCGCTTCCCCGTCATTCTTCGAGCCTCATACTACACACACAAGATTTTGGGAGGATCATCCTATGCCACTCGTAACCAGTACCGAAATGTTCAAAAAGGCCTATGAAGGCGGCTACTCCATCGGCGCATTCAACGTCAACAACATGGAGATCATTCAGGGTATCACCGAGGCTGCCAAAGAGGAGAACGCACCCCTCATTCTTCAAGTCAGCGCCGGCGCAAGGAAATATGCCAACCACACCTACCTTATGAAGCTCATCGAGGCCGCTCTCATCGAGACCGATCTTCCGATCTGCGTACATCTCGACCACGGCGACACCTTCGAGCTTTGCAAGAGCTGCATCGACGGCGGCTTCACCTCCGTTATGATCGACGGCTCGCATCATTCCTTCGAGGATAATATCAAGCTTACCCGCGAGGTAGTTGAGTATGCGCACGATCACGGCGTTGTGGTTGAGGGCGAGCTTGGCCGTCTTGAGGGCGTTGAGGACGACGTAAACGTATCCGCGGAGGACGCAAGCTACACCAACCCCGAGCAGGTTCAGGAATTCGTCGAGCGCACCGGCGTGGACAGCCTTGCAATCGCGATCGGCACCAGCCACGGCGCATATAAATTCAAGCCCGGCACCAAGCCCCAGCTCCGCTTCGACATTCTCGAAGAGGTCGAGCGCCTTCTCCCCGGCTTCCCGATCGTTCTGCACGGCGCAAGCTCCGTCATTCCCGAATTCGTTAAGATGATAAACGAGCATGGCGGCAACATGCCCGATGCTATCGGCGTTCCCGAGGATATGCTCCGCAAGGCCGCAAGCATGGCAGTTTGCAAGATCAACATCGACAGCGACCTGCGCCTTGCCATGACCGGCACCATTCGCAAGTACTTTGACGAGAATCCCTCCCATTTCGATCCCCGTCAGTATCTCAAGCCCGCCCGCGCCGCGATCAAGGAAATGGTTCGCCATAAGCTTATCAACGTTCTTGGCTGCAACGGCAAGGCATAATAAGTCATCTATCCTCCGGCGGGCGTTTCGGTCACGGATCGGAGCTCCTGCCGGGGGTGATTTTGTTTTGGAAATTCAATCTATATAAACGGAGAAAGCTTTGGAACAGAATGAACAGATCAGATCGATCCTCCTCACCGATGAGGACGATAACGAAATAGAATTCGATATTATGGACAGCTTCGCTTTCGAGGGAGGGCATTATTACGTGCTTCTTCCTGTTGATGATGAGCGCGACGATATCGAATTTGTAATACTGCGCGAAAAAGCCGAGGGCGAGCTCATCGGAATTGATGATGAAAGCACTCTCGACCGCGTTTTCAACGAATACAAAAAGCGCAACAGCATCGATTGATCGACGATCCGCGCTTTCCACCGATTCGCTAATTGGAGTACTATAGATGAAACTCAGACTCTTGATCGCATCCGCCATGGTTATGGTGTTCATCCTTGCGGGCTGCACCGATATTTCGCCGAGGCTCGATCCCGGCGTTACGCCGCCTCCCGCGCCTGATACCGCCGCGCCCTTTACCGAAGCGCCGACTCCGGAGCTTTCGGAGGAACCGCTGCCCGAGTTAACCACTGCCCCCGATGAGTTAGTGGACGTGCTCGGCAACGTCATCTACGGGAGCGATCATTATGAGCGTTATATCAGCTTCAGCGACATTCTCGTTTATGAGCAAAACGGCGAAACCTTTGTGGATCTAACCGTTGAAAACAGCTATCCCAAGCTTATTCTCTGCGCTGTGAACATCGCCTTCTACAATGCCGACGGCTCCATAATCGCTTCAAGCAGCCTTCAGATGCCGGACGGCTCGTTCATGCTTGCACTTCCCGGCGGAAAAACCAGGCTCTTTGCCCGCGTTATGACTGATACGGTTTTGACCGATAAGCCTTTTAGGCTCATCTTCGATCAGCAGACAGGAGTTAAGCCTCAGTAACGCAAATATGAAAACCCTTGCCGCCCTTTCGGGCGGTATTTTCATTTGCAGGCGCAAAATCAAGGTTGAATTCCTCTGGAGAATTCCACAAAAATGGTGTATAATACATAAAATAAATGCTGCTAAAGGGCGGATGATATCTTTTTTCGGCATTATTCTTGAAAGGACGGAACTATGGATAGCGCAAACACAGATAATGCTTTAACCTTGTCTCTTCCTTCGCGCATCGACTCCAACAGCGCACAGCTCGAAGAAGAGAAGCTTCGTGCCGAGCTCAATGCAGCCAAACCGAGCTCGCTTATTCTTGATGCGTCGAAGCTTGAATACATTTCAAGCGCGGGTCTGCGCATCCTTCTGCGGCTTCGCAAAGATTTCCCCGAACTTCGCATACAGAATGTTTGCTCCGAGGTCTATGAAATACTTGAAATGACTGGCTTCACCGATATGATGAGCGTTGAAAAGGCGTTCCGCGTTCTGTCCGTTGATGGATGCGATATCTTGGGTCAGGGCGCAAACGCCAAAGTCTACCGCTTAGACGACGATACAGTCGTTAAGGTTTATAAAAGCAGCGAGGGGCTCGACGAAATAACGCACGAGCGCGAAAACGCTCGGCTTGCGCTGATACTCGGAGTGCCGACCGCGATATCCTACGACGTTGTGCGCGTTGGCTCAAGCTTCGGCTCCGTGTTCGAGCTTTTGAATGCGCATTCCTTTTCAAAGATCCTTGCCGATGAGCCCGAGCGCATGGATTGGTGCGTAAAGGAATACGTTGACATGCTGCATACCATCCATTCTATCTCCGTTCCCGACGGCAAGCTCCCCGCTGTTAAGGACGAGGCGCTCGGAGATATCAAGCGGATGATGCATCTTCTTCCGACCTGCGCCGCCGAAAAGCTCCTTCGCATGGCGGAGGAGATCCCCAATACGAACTGCCTCATCCACGGCGATTATCATACTCAAAACATAGTGCTTGCATCGGGCGAGGTGCTTCTCATAGATATGGATAAGCTCTCCGTTGGACATCCCGTTTTTGAGCTCGCGCGCATATTCAATGCCTACGTTGGTTTTTCAGAATACGATCCCGCCATCGTTTTAAAATTTCAGGGATTCTCTCAAATAACCGCCGATGAATTCTGGAAGCGGAGCCTTCGCGCCTACCTTGGCTCGAATGATGAAGCCTTCATCTCATCGGTTGAGGATAAGGTGCGCTGCATAGCCTATTCCGATCTTATCGATTGGAGGATCAGGCACACCGCTCTTAAGAGCGATGATGACGTTGCCACTGTTGAGCTTTACAAGCGCGAGCTTATCGAGCTTTTGGAACGGGTCGACAGCCTGTATTTCGAAGAGAGTGAAGCTCAAGCGCATGCGGACGAGCTCGATATCGAGGCCGATGCCGCCAACCTTCAAAAGGTTTTGGCGTTTGTCGGTTCCCATCTTGAAGCGATAAGCTGCCCTATGAAGGCTCGAATGCAGATAGAGGTTGCAGTTGAGGAGGTTTTCGTGAATATTGCGAGCTACGCCTACGCGCCCGAAAACGGCCGCACCGTCGTTCGCATTGAGGTGTCGGACTCCCCCATCACCGTTTCCATCACCTTCATCGATCATGGCATTCCCTACGATCCTCTTGCAAAGCCCGATCCCGACGTTACGCTTGCCGTTGAGCGAAGGCAGATCGGCGGTCTTGGGATATTCATGACCAAGCAGCTTATGGACGATATCGTTTATGAATACAATGACGGCAGAAATATTCTCACTCTCAAGAAGCAGATAGGAGGCTAAGATGGAACTATTTGAAAAGGCTCTTGCTTTTGCATCCGAAAAGCACAGCGGCTCAAAACGCAAGATGGATCCCGCTCCGTACATACTGCACCCTATCGAGGTCGCGCTCATCGTTTCTTCCATGACGCTTGACGAGGAGGTGCTCTCTGCCGCCGTGCTCCACGACACAGTTGAGGATACGGATGCGACCTTGGCGGATATTGAGGCACTGTTCGGCACGAGAACGGCCGCGCTCGTTGCATCCGAAACCGAGGATAAGCGCCACGGCATTTCCAGAGCTGAGAGCTGGCGCATCCGCAAGGAGGAATCGCTCGAGGAGCTAAAAAACGCTTCGGATATAGGCGTTAAATACATTTGGCTTGGCGATAAGCTTTCCAATCTTCGCAGCATGCATCAGGCATTTTTGAAGCAGGGGTTTGAATTTCTAAACTGCTTCAATCAGAAGGATCCCGCTCAGCATGCTTGGTACTATCGCTCCATACGCGAGCTTCTTGATGAGCTTTGCGAATTCGATGCATGGAAGGAGTTTTCGCTTCTGATCGATGCTATGTTTGGAAAGGATGAGCCGAATGACGTTTGACACGAGGGATAAAAAACCGAAGCTGTACTTTCTCATCCCCATTACGATCGCCGCATTAATTGCCGCATATCTGCTGCACCACTGCGGAGCCGACAGCAATACCATTCCCCTTTTTGCGTTAGCGATAGTTTATCTTGCTGTAGTTATCGCTTCGCTTTTATGGGCATTTTTCGCACAGCTGCGCTATAATCCATACTCCTACAACACCATTTACTACGCAGGCTTCGCGTTGTTTCTTTTCTCGGTGTTATTGACTCATGCCGTGCTTCTTGCACGCCTTTTGAGTTCTCCGAGCATTTATACCGCCGAAGATATCCCGCGAATTCTCGCTAATTCCGCGAAGAACTATATGCTCCTTTCGATACCGTTTATCCTGATCTTCTCGCTGCTGCTCCTCATTTCAAACATTTCGCTTTTGCGGCACGAACGCAAAAGATTTGCAAACGTACTCGGCATTCTTCTTTCCATCCTGCTTGTTGGCGGTGAGCTTTTCCTTTTGAAATACGATCGCAGCGCAAGCGGCAGTCAAAAGGAGGTCATGCTCCACGATATCTTCGCAAATATTTTTGCCGCGGTCTATCTCTACTTCGAGTGCATGCTCATCGGCTCGATCATTGCAAACACGATAGTTGTGCGCTATAAAGCTCCGCTCGATCGGGATTATCTTATAATTCTCGGCTGCGGTCTCAGGAAGGACGGCTCCCCCACGCCGCTGCTCAAAAGCCGCATCGACCGCGCCATCGCATTTTATAAACAGCAAAAGGCTGAAACGGGCAAGGAGCTTACCTTCATAACTTCAGGCGGCAAGGGCGACCTTGAGGCAAACTCCGAGAGCCTTGCCATGATGCGCTATCTTATCGAGCAAGGCATTCCCGAGGATAAAATAATTCAGGAGGACAGCTCGCGCGATACGATGCAGAATATGCGCTTTTCCAAGGAGAAGATCGCCGAACGAAGCAAAAACGGCGAATTCACAAGCAAAACCAAGGTATCATACTCCACATCTAACTACCACGTTTTCAGAAGCGGCATCTGCGCTCGGCGCGCCAAAATGCGCGCGATAGGCGTTGGTGCTAAAACAAAATGGTATTTCTGGCCCAATGCAGCCGTACGCGAATTCATCGGTCTGATTTCCGAGCATCGCTTGAAGCAGGCGATAATCCTTGGCAGCATAATCACAGCGTACGTTGCGCTGACGATCTCGATTTACAGTCATTAGCGATATTTGAATTAAGCAAATAAGCTTATAGGACGGCGAGCCTTGCGGCTCCTCCTACCTTGTTTTTTCCGGAATAATTGATTTGTTTATTCAAATTTAAGCTTTATGATCGCTGCTTTTAGTTTGATCCAGCTTACGCAGGGAGGGTTGAACCGCGAGCCTTGCTATAACAAGCACGGCGAGACCGCCGACAGTCATCAGCGCGAGCGATATCCAATTTGCAGATGTAAAGCTTTGGATATCGAGCGAGAACAGCTGCGGGAAGAACGCGACTGCGGCAGCGAAGCCGGCGCACATCAGCGAGCATACCGCAATGCGGAGCTTGGAAAACGGTCTGCAAATAAGGATGAGATTTCCAAGGCCGATCGCTCCCGCCGAGAGCACCGCAAGAGTGGAGGCAATGCTTTCAGGCGTTCCGAAGTGATTTAAGATCATCGCAGCGAGCGCACAGCAGGTAACGCCCAGCGCACCCGGAACAGCATTCAGGATTATCCGCTTCAAAAAGCTTCCCTTGAAGCGTTCGGAGCTCGGCTCGAGCGCGAGAAAGAATGCGGGAATTCCTACCGTCAGCGAGCTGATAAGGGTCAGATGAATGGGCTCAAAGGGATATTTGAGCGGCAGGAACAGCGCGATCAGTATGTTTATTACGCTGAGCGCAAAGGAATAGAGCGTTTTTTGAAGGAAAAGCGAGGCGGTTCGCGTTATGTTTCCGATAACGCGCCTGCCCTCGGCAACTACTTCCGGCAGGGAGCTGAAATCGTTGTTTAAAAGCACGAGCTGAGCCGCATGCTCGGTCGCCTCGGCGCCGCCGCCCATCGCAATGGAGCAGTCGGCCGCCTTCATGGAGGGAATGTCATTTACGCCGTCGCCTGTCATGGCAACGTTATGTCCCTCCCTTTTGATTGCCTCAACGAGAATGCGTTTCCTATCGGGGGTAAGACGGCCGAAGATCACTCGATCCTTCGCGGCGGCGCAGAGCTCCTCATCCGAAAGCGCGGCGCAGTCCACCACTCGGTCGCTTCCCTTTAGCTCGAGCATTCTTCCGAGCGCGGCAACCGTGCGCGGATCGTCGCCACTCATGATACGAACCTCAACGCCCTCTTTTCTGAACCAATCGAGCGTATCCTTCGCGGTCGGCCTAAGGGATTCGCGCAGCAGCACGATGCCGAGAACGCGCGTTACGGGGGGAAGCTGCTCATTTTCGATAATTCCTTCTGCCTCCGCGAGCATGAGCACTCTAAAGCCCTCGTTCACCGCCGTATCGACCTCGCTTACGGTTCGGTCGGTCACAAAGGACGGCGCGCCGAGTATAAGAGTTTTTCCGTTTGCAAATGATGCGGCGGATTTTTTCCTCGCGGAAGAAAAGGGCAGCTTTGCAATAGGCTGCTCACCTTCAGAATCCACGGCGGAGGCGATTCCGCGAAGCGTTCCCGACGATGACTCGAAGGCCGCAATAAACCTTGCCATACCGGATTTAAGCTCGCTCTCATCGGCTTCGATCGGAACGAAGCGTTCAAAAGTGGGTTCGCCCGTTGTAAGAGTTCCCGTTTTATCGGTGCAGAGCATATCCACCCTTGCAAGCGTTTCTATGCCGAAAAGCTCGTGCACAAGCGTTTTTCTTTTTCCAAGCTTAACAACGCCTGCCATCAGCGCAACGGAGGTCAGCAGTATCAGTCCCTCGGGCAGCATACCAATCATTGCGGCGACTGCCTTGGGTACGGCAACGTCAAGCGGCGATTTCAGTAGCAAATATTGTTCTAAAAACATTATTATGCCTATCGGCACAAGGAGCTTGCTGACGAGCGAAACCAGCTTTTTGAGCTCGCTAAGCAGTTCGGATCTCGGTGAGGCAAGACGCTTTGCCTCGTGGGTAAGCCTCGAAGCGTAGCTGTCGTTTCCAACGGCTATGAGCTGAGCGACCACCCTTCCTTCAGTCAGGAAGCTGCCCGAAAGCAGCAGCTCGCCTTCCTTATGAGCCTGCGGCTCGCTTTCGCCTGTCAGAAGCGATTCATCGGCAGCGCAAACGCCGTCCACGATCAATGAATCGGCGGGTATCTGATCGCCGCTTGAAAAAAGCACAAGATCGCCAAGCACGAGCTCATCCGCTGTGCATTGCTTTTCGGCACCATCGCGAATTACACGAGAAGTGCGAACGTTCAAAAGCTTGAGCTTTTTCATCGTTGCGCGGGCGCGAAGCTCCTGCACCGTGCCTATAAGAGTGTTTGAAAACACGACCCCGAGAAACATAATGTTTTTCAATGAGCCGACAAGTATCAGGCATGCGGCGAGCGCAAAATTCAAAAGATTAAACAGCGTGAATAGATTATCGGAGATTATCCGCATCACCGATTTATGCTCGTTATCCGCCTGACGGTTGCTCTGCCCTGCCTGCTTACGCTTTTCAGCCTCCTCGGAGCTCAATCCGCAGGCAGGCGTTAAAACGGTCCCTTCCTTGGGCACCTTGGGAATATCAAGACCTGTGTTCACCGTGCGGTCGTCATTCTTTTTTGCATTAAACAGTTTCATCAAATCCTCCAACGGATCGCAGCTCGACCCGATGATAAGATTATACATTTAATCTTTAAAATTGACAATAGCAATAATATGCGCCGAGCCCTCGCAGAATCGGATAAATGCTAAATTATATGAAAAAAACCGCAAGCAATAAGCCCACGGTTTAATGAAAGCAAATCGATATTATTTGAGAAGCTGGCTCACGGTCTCGGAAAGCTTCTCAAGCTCGTCCTTGGAGCAGATGCCCTGCCTGAACATGATGGAAACGACATCGGAGATGCTTGCGCCCTCACCGCCGTCGATGAGCTCTCCGCGGGACTGAACGATGTATTCAGCGCGGGTAACAGTGGGAAGATAGAGGTAGCTGCGCACCTGTTTGCCGACTATTTTGATATAGCCCTTGGCATTCAAGCGGTTTACAAAGGTCTGCACAGTCTGGTAGGTCCAGTCGTGCCCTTCGATCTCACGCCATATATCGGTGATAATGACGGGCTTGCCTGCCGTCCAGATGATCTTCATGATCTCAAGCTCGGCTGATGAAACATCTTTTAGGATCATAGTGTAGTCCAACTCCTATGCTTTAAAGTTATCGATTTTAATTATACAGTAATTTGTATAAAATTGCAATATATATACCGGATATTTTTTAGAAATTATCGTAAATAGTTTATTTTATCTATCCGTTTGACATTTTTTGCCCCACTTTGCCATATTTTTGACATATTTGCGGCGAAAAATGGCGATAAAATTAACTGTCAAAGATATCTCCTCATTTTTATAAGAGCTGCTTTTTCAAGCCTTGAAACCTGCGCCTGACTTACTCCAACATGATCGGCCACCTCGTTTTGTGTTTTGCCAAGAAAGAATCGCAGCCTTATTATGCGCTGTTCACGCTCCGAGAGCCTCTTGATCCCCTCCTTTACCGCTATGCCGTTGAGCCAGATCTCGTCGTCCGCAGTTTCATCCCTGATCTGATCCTCTATATACACCGCATCGCCGTCTTCGCTGAATATCGGCTCATTCATCGATATCGGATCGGTGATGGCTTCGAGTGCGAAAACAACATCTGATTCCGGCATGCCAAGCTCGGAGGCTATCTCCGATATCCTCGGCTCGACCCCGTTCTTTTCAACAAGCTTTGCCTTGACCTGAAGTGCCCTGTATGCGGTATCGCGCATCGATCTTGTTACTCTGATGCTGCTGTTGTCCCTAAGAAAACGTCTGATCTCTCCTATTATCATAGGAACGGCATAGGTTGAGAATCGAACGTTGTGCGAGGTGTCGAAGTTATCGAGTGCTTTAATAAGCCCCACGCATCCCACCTGAAACAGATCGTCGGGCTGCTCGCCCCTTCCCGAGAATCTCTGGATAACGCTCAGAACGAGCCGCAGGTTCCCGGTTAAAAACTCCTCCCTTGCGCCTTCATCGCCCTGCTTGATCCTTTCAAACAGCTCCATGCTGCGCTTATGCGTTATCCTCGGCAGATTGTTCGTATCAACTCCGCATATTTCAACCTTATTCAACGCCATTCTTCCCTCCGGCCGACAGATTTTCGCGCTGCTTCCTCGCGCTGCATCGGCTTTCATATTTAGTAATGGCGAAATAAGGCTCGAAGTATTCGGCGTTTCTTAATAATTCATGTCTGTTATTGTTGAACTGCGGATTTAATCAACCTATTTTTCGTAATTCTAAGCAGGAGATGATTGCGGTTTCTCTGTTTAAGTGGTATACTGTATCTTAGAGCGGTGTGCGGATCGGCCGCGCTTAGATCTGTCAGCGCACGATATACACGCTGCTGAAAAGCATTTTATATGAGAGGATAGAAAACCGTGTCAAAATTCCGATTAAAGCTATTTTGCTCACTGCTTGTGCTCGCCTTTACCCTGTGCGCCGCACAAATGCCCGCATCGGCTGCGGATCGGACACTGCCCGTTTCCGAATCCGATGAAACCCGCGCTTACTACAACGTGTTCGAGTCCGAGCGTTCCGAGCTGCTTCCCTTCGACGATAAGGGTCAGCCGCTGCCCGAAAAATCCGTTAAGTTCACCCCCGAGGACGATTTTTCAACTATTCGCGTTCTTCTGAACTTTGAAAGCGAAAGCGTTACCCGCATCAACATGTCCCTTTACGGCGCATACTATATCGACCAGAACCTGAAGCCGATAGTCGGCTCGGCCGGGTCACCCGCCATCATCAGCATGACTGCCTACAGCGGCATCGTGACCGTATATTATCTCGGCACTGCGGTTTATCAGGGCGCAACCGTGGATCTGAACCGCGTTTTTCTTGGCGAAGCAGGCGGCTATGCGCACGTTGTTACCGTTCCCGAAACGCAGTGCAGCGACAGGGATTATCTCGGAAGCTTCCGCATCACGGCAACAGGAAGCAGTCTGCGCATCGTTAATCACATACCCACGGCGCATTATGCATACGGCATAGTGCCCTATGAAATGAACGATTCGTGGGGCTCCGAAGCGCTGATCTGCCAGGCTCTCGCCTGCAAGGCCTATGCTTTTTCCTATCCCGCGAGTGCGGACGATCACGACATAACCGCATATAGGCGCCATCAGTGGTATAGAGGCTATCAGGCCGGCTATACCCATTCGATGGCCGCCTGCCGAGATGCTGTAGGAGAGATGCTGTTTTATAACGGCAACGTGGAAGCCGCTTATTATGACGCCACAAACGGCGGCGAAACGAATCTGCCTTCTTACGCCTTCGGCTATTCGACCATCGACGGCGCATACTCCATCGTTCGCGACAGCTTTGACCTTCAGTACGGAGCTCCTCACATGCTCGATCTTCCCATCGAATACGGCGAGCCCGTAACCAACGCGAATTTCAGATCGCTCATCAACGATGAGCTCTATGCAGCAGTTGGACACAGCGTTCAGCTTTTGAGCATAATCCATGCCGAAGTGAACACTCCTGCATTCCCCGATACCGAGCTGAATTTGACAAAGCTTGATTTGATCGTACGCATCGTCGATAACGGCGTTGAACGCAGCCAGTTCCTCAGATTCGACGTTGATAAGCTCGGAAAGGATGCTTACGGAGTTCTCGTTCCTCAATACAACAGAGTCTACCGCATCTATTGGGGCGAGGCGACCGATAACGGCTACGTTGTTCACCACTGCCGCTACGGCAACGGAATCGGCCTTTCACAGCAGGCTGCAAGGGGCAGATATGCAAACGGTCAGGATCACTATGAGATCCTCGATTTCTACTACCCGAACATGGAGATTCTGAGCGTAAAAGAGCGCAATCCCGAGCTTCCCTATTCCTACACCAAGCAGACGGTAGCTTACGGCACCGTTGCCGCATCCTCAGCAAGGCTTCGCGGCGGCCCTTCAACCAACGACACGCTCCTTGATACGCTGACAGCCGGAACGCATATCTACGTTATCACCGAGGTCAACGGTTGGATCGTATGCATTGCAAACAACAAGCTCGGCTATATTCGCGGAGACCTTGTCAATATTTCTCTCTTCCCCGCTCCCGCCGGCGAGGAGAGACCCATCGGCACCGCTTCCGTTAAAGCGGGTGTGCTCGATGCTCAGCTTCGCATCGGACCTTCCGAATACAGCGGTGCGATCATAACTCTCTATCCCGGGGTGAACATGCAGGTCTGGCACCGCATCGGCAACTGGTACCACGTTCGCTTCGCGGGAAGATATGCGTATATCCACGCTTCCAAGATCACCGCGCCCGTTTGGAATTACTCCAAGATCACTCCCGAGCACGACATAAACAAGCTCTTTTGATCGGCATATCGACCGATACCAACCGAAAAAGGATGGAAGCTTCCCGCCTCCATCCTTTTCAACGTTCATTTGTTTACGATAATCAGGGTCTCCAAAGATGCTTTTGCAGATCCACACGCCCATCCGTAAAGCTAACTCCCTCGGCTTGAAGCAGAGCGATCTGCCTGTTTTCACCGCCGAATGCAAATGCCTTCGATACCTCGCCAAGCCTGTTCACAACACGGTAGCAAGGAATGCTCTCGGGATCCGGATTGACGTGCAGCGCATAGCCGACAACGCGCGAAAGCCTCGGGTTTCCCGCAAGCGCGGCTATCTGACCGTAGGTTGCTACCTTGCCGTGCGGAATCATTCGCACTATCTCGTATATCAGTTCAAATGTGTTTTTCTCCATGCGGGTATTATAGCAGAAAATCGGCTCGTTTTAAACACCGCGCGGCTCATCGATATCAACGAAGGTGTTCGCGGGATCGAGAATATCCGGCCTTGCCATATAGTTTATAGCGGTATCCTTAAGCGGAGTTTTCGCTTCATCGCGGTAAAATCTTTCGATATCGGCACGCCATTCCCGCTCGTTTCCAACGTATCCTTCCGGCGGCATATCGACCTGAAGCGAGAAAAGCTGCTCACGGCTTCTGAGCTCATCCTCGCTCCTCGGAGGGCAGTACATCATACCCGTAGCTTCCGATGCCGACGCAGTCCCGATCCCATCGAGCAGCGCAGAATCGGCAGCTTCGGCATCAAATCCGGTTACTTTGCTCTTTTTATCGTCTTTTTTCATCTATTTTACCTCCTTGATTTGGACTTATAAATCATTATTCCCCAAAAAGTTTCAAAAAATTTTGATAAACCCTTGTAAATTCATGTAAAATGCTTTATAATCAGAAGTTGTACCATAAATACAAATCAAAACTAAATACGGAGGACAAATCGAATGTCACAGAAGTACGTTTACCTTTTCAACGAAGGTAACGCAGGTATGAAAAACCTCCTGGGCGGCAAGGGCGCTAACCTCGCCGAGATGACCGGCCTCGGTCTTCCCGTTCCCTACGGTTTCACGGTAACCACCGAAGCCTGCACCCGCTATTACGAAGATGGCGAAACCATCGCGGATGAGATCGTTAAGCAGATCGAGGAAGCGCTCGTCGTTATCGAGGAGCGCGCAGGCAAGAAGCTTGGCAGCACCGAGAATCCCTTCCTCGTTTCCGTCCGCTCCGGCGCACGCGCAAGTATGCCCGGCATGATGGACACCATCCTCAACCTCGGTCTCAACGATGAAACCGTGGTCGCGCTTGCAAGGCTCACCAACAACGAGCGCTTTGCCTACGACAGCTATCGCCGCTTCATCCAGATGTTCTCGGACGTTGTTATGGAGGTTGAAAAGAAGAAGTTTGACGAGATCCTTGAGGGCACCAAGAAAGCGAACGGCTTTGAGTTCGATACTCAGCTCACCGCCGATCACCTCAAGCAGATCGTTGAAGAATACAAGGCGATGTTCAAGTCCGAGAAGGGCTTCGACTTCCCGCAGGAACCCAAGGTTCAGCTCATGGAGGCCATCAAGGCGGTTTTCCGCAGCTGGAACAACGACCGCGCTATCGTCTATCGCCGTCAGTACGACATCCCCTCAAGCTGGGGCACCGCCGTCAACGTGCAGAGCATGGTATTCGGCAACATGGGCGATGACTCCGGTACCGGCGTTGCGTTCACCCGCGACCCCGCCACCGGTGAAAAGGCGCTGTTCGGCGAGTATCTGATGAACGCTCAGGGCGAGGACGTTGTTGCTGGTATCCGCACTCCTCAGAGCATCGATCAGCTCAAGAACACCAACGAAGAGATCTACAACCAGTTCGTTAAGATCGCGGATACCCTTGAAAAGCATTACCGCGATATGCAGGACATGGAGTTCACCATTGAAAAGGGCAAGCTCTTCATGCTCCAGACCAGAAGCGGCAAGCGCACCCCCGCCGCCGCTCTCCAGGTTGCAATCGACCTTGTGAACGAGGGCATGCGCACCAAGGAAGAAGCCATCTGCATGATCGAACCCCAGGCGCTCGACGCGCTGCTCCATCCCCAGTTTGACACCGCTGCGCTCAAGGCTGCAAAGCCCGTTGCAAAGGGCCTCAACGCATCCCCCGGCGCCGCCTGCGGTCTTGTTTACTTCACCGCCGATGAGGCGAAGTCCGCTCACGATGCGGGTCACGAAGTCATCCTCGCCCGCAAGGAGACCAGCCCCGAGGATATCGAGGGCATGAACGCTTCTCAGGGCATCCTCACCGCCTTCGGCGGCAGAACCAGCCACGCGGCCGTCGTTGCCCGCCAGATCGGCACCTGCTGCGTTTGCGGCTGCACCGAGGCTCTGATCAACGAGGAAGCCAAGACCATCACCTTCCCCGATGGCACCGTTCTCAAGGAAGGCGACTGGATCAGCCTCGACGGCACCACCGGCAAGGTTTATGCCGAGGCCATCAAGACCGTTCCCGCCGAGATCTCCGGCAATTTCGCAACCGTTATGGAGTGGGCGGACTCCTTCCGCAAGCTGAAGATCCGCACCAATGCCGACTCCCCCTCTCAGTCCGCTATGGCCGTTAAGTTCGGCGCAGAAGGCATCGGCCTCTGCCGCACAGAGCACATGTTCTTCGACGAGGATCGTATCCCCGCAATGCGCGAGATGATCGTTTCCAAGAACGCCGATGAGCGCAGAGCCGCTCTTGACAAGCTCCTCCCCATGCAGCGCGAGGACTTTAAGGGCATCTACAAGGCGATGGAAGGCCGCCCGGTCACCATCCGCTTCCTCGATCCCCCGCTCCATGAGTTCCTTCCCACCAAGGAAGAGGATATCAAGGCGCTTGCAAAGACCATGGGTCTCACCTTCGATGAGCTCAAGGCCACCATTGACGGCCTGCACGAGTCCAACCCCATGATGGGTCACCGCGGCTGCCGCCTTTCCGTCACCTATCCCGAGATCGCCGAGATGCAGACCCGCGCCGTTATCGAAGCGGCTATCGAGGTTCGCAAGGAGACCGGTCTTGAGATCGTTCCCGAGATCATGATCCCCCTCGTTGGCGAAGTCAAGGAGCTTGCATACGTTAAGAGCTTCGTAGTCGCCACCGCGAAGAAGGTCATGGAGGAGCGCGGTATGGAGATCCCCTACCTCGTCGGCACCATGATCGAGATCCCCCGTGCGGCTCTCACTGCGGACGAAGTTGCCACCGAGGCCGAGTTCTTCAGCTTTGGCACCAACGACCTTACCCAGATGACCTTCGGCTTCAGCCGCGACGATGCAGGCAAGTTCCTGCCCGATTACTACGATAAGAAGATCTTCGAGAACGATCCTTTCGCTCGCGTTGACCAGGTTGGCGTTGGCAAGCTGATGAAGATTGCGGTCGAGCTCGGTCAGAAGACCCGCCCGAACATCAAGCTCGGCATCTGCGGCGAGCACGGCGGCGATCCTTCCTCCATCGAGTTCTGCCACAAGATCGGTCTGAACTATGTTTCCTGCTCCCCCTTCCGCGTACCGATCGCAAGGCTCGCGGCAGCTCAGGCGGCTCTTAACGAGAACAACTGATCGCTTTAACTTCATATTAAAAGGCGTATCGTCATTTCGGCGATGCGCCTTTCATCATGCGGTGCGACCATGCACTATAACAGGCTTTCGACTTCGGCCGGTTTTCGGCACCCGATCGTCTGTATACAAAAAAAGACACAAAAAGTTAATAAATATCATTGCCGTAAATAGGTAAATAGAGTGTCGATCGGTTGAAATAAGCGCATAGATTTGGTATAATAACATTTGGTGCGCTGAATTCGATCAGCGTGTACGCAGCCCGAAAGGAACGATGCGCAAGGTATTTATGACCGGTTCGTTCATCAAAAAATGCATAACACTTACGGTCGCTTTATTTACGGTGTTTTCCGCTTTCGGCTGCATGCATTCAAGCGAGCCCGTAATAATAGAAATAGACAGCTTCACGGCCGTTCCGGTTTCTACCCTTGCGCCTGTTGCAGCCGAAGTGAAGCTCAGCACGCTCATTCCCGCGGCCACTCCCGCTCCTTTTGAGGTTTCGCCAACACCCTATGCGCCGCCCACGCCGACTCCCGAGCCGACTGCTGTGCCTTCCGCTGCGCCAACCTCGGCTCCGACTTCCGCCGTCACTCCCGTTTCCGTCACTCCCACTCCGGTGATAGCGACGATGCCCCCCGTTCCGACCTCACTGCCCGGCGGGATCACCGATCAGCGCGTGTTTGACGGCTGTGCTTTTGTCGGAAACTCCATGTTTGAGGCGCTCCACGCTTACGGCGTTGTGACTCACGGTGCATTTTTCACGACCGTCGGTCTGAATATAAACACCGTTTATACCGAGACCTCTACGCATGGCAGCATTCCCGTTATCGACGAGCTGAACTCAGGGAATTATCTCGGTGTGCTTTTAATGTTTGGTCAAAACGAGCTCGGTTGGCCCGACCCTTCGGTTTTCATTAGAAAATATGCCGATTTGATCCGCGACGTGAAATCAAGGCAGCCCAATGCAAGGATCTTCATTACCGGCATGACACCCATAACCAAGGCGCTTTCGGACAGAAACGAGAACGGCATTACAAACGAAAACATTAACTACATTAACTCGCTTCTTGCGAATTTGGCATCTCAGTTCGGCTACTGCCGCTATATTTCGGTTCCCGATGGTATGTACGATGCTTCGGGCGCACTGCCTGCCGCTGCTTCGGGCGACGGACTTCACCTGAACATGACTTATTCAAGGATATGGGCTGAATATCTTGTTCAGGCGGTGGCTGCGGGGCTGTCGAGCTAACGCTCGAGCTAAACGATGCTTACAATTTTCTATTCTTATGGATTCATTCACGCATAATGCTGATTGATATATCAAACAATATCGCTATGAGCGATAAAACGGAGGAAAAAATGAAAAAAATACTTGCTATGCTTCTTGCCGTGATAACGGTATTCTCGCTCACCGCCTGCGGCGGCGATAAGTATGCCGACCTTAAGATCGGCAACATCACCGGCTTCGGTCAGAACATCGTGTCAAACGCAAAATTTGAGTACAACCTCTCCGAGGTTCCCGCCGACGATCTTGAGTTCTCTGCGTTGACCCTGCTCAAGATCAGCAAGGATAAGATCAACTATATCGACGGCAAACCCGAGATGTACCGCTCCATGGCTTCTCCCGAGGAGGTTCTCGTCATCGGCGCAAAGGATGCCGCGGCTGCAAAGGAGATCCTGAGCGGTCCCATCAGCGATTGGGTCAAGTATCAGCGCGACGGTTATTCCGATTACGGTCCCGATCAGGTTCCCAAGATCGATTCCTGCGTTAAGATGACTGCCGGAAGGTACGTTTTTCTGATCGTCAGCAACGATGCCGCTCAGGCCAAGAGCATTCTCAACGATCTTCTTGAAACCACGCTCAAGATCCATGAATGATCTTAATAATAACTCTGTCAATACTGTCTCCCACGACAGACTAAGCGCACCGAAGGCAGTGCTGTTCGGCTTGTTTGCAGCATTCATCGGAGTGTTCTTTCTGCTGATCCTTTTCCTTCCCAAGCATGAAGGCGAGCTCAGCCCGAACGAGCGAAGAATACTCGCAAAAGCGCCCGATGCAAGCATCGGCAACATAATGGACGGCGGATTCTCCGAGCAGGTCGATGCCTGGCTTCAGGATCATTTCCCTCTTCGCTCCGAATTCGTTTCGCTTTATTCCTACGCGAACCGCTACACCGGCAGAAATGCGGTCGAGAGCGTTGTGCTCGCGTCCGACGACAGGCTTATAAAGGCTCCGATTGCGGCGAGCGACTCTGCTATAGAGACCAATATCGGCAAGCTTAATCGCTTTATCGGCGAAAATGCGCTGAATGCATACACCTATTTCATCCCCACCTCGGGCTACATGCTCGAAAACGAGCTTCCCAAGCTGCATCTTGAGTATCACGACGGAGAGATAATAGACAGGCTTGAGTCTGCGCTTGAAGGCAGTGCCGAGGCTATCCCCGTTCGCGATCTTTTCAACGCATACGGCGATGTAGGCTCGCTGTACTACAAGACCGACCATCATCTCACCATGAAGGGCTCCTACCTCTCCTACGTTGAGATAGCCGAGCAGTTGGGACTTACTCCGCTGCCCGAAAGCGAATTCACCAAGACCGGGTACGACTTTTACGGCACGCTGTACGGTCAGAGCTGTTTATTCGGAGTTCCCTGCGATACGCTTGAAACTTGGGTCGGCTTCTATGATGATAAGCTCACCGTTACAACAGCTGACGGCGGCGATGAAAAGGTGTATCACGGCTCGCTCGATACCGACTGCCTAAAGGACGACGTTGTGGATAAATACGCTGCCTATCTCTACAGCAACCACGGCATAACGCGGATCGTGAACGATTCGGTCATCGACGGCACTCTCCTCGTTTTGAAGGACAGCTTCGGTAATGCGATAGTTCCCTTCCTTGCCGCGCACTACAACACCATCATTATGATCGATGTGCGCTCGCTGTACTACAGCCCATCCCTCCCCGCTCCGAGCGAGCTTTGCAAGGAATACGGCATCAGCGATTTTCTTGTTGTAACAGGCCTCGATACCGTTGCTGAGGGCACGCTCGATTGGCTAAGATGAGCGTAATACATTTTAAAAAACAGCATACGGGGCTGTTGCATTAAGCCCCAATAAAACAAGACCGGGCGATCCGCAAGGGTTGCCCGGTCTGCTGCTTTCATGTATAATTAGTTTAGCGAAAAAACCACACAGAAAGCAGGGATATTGTACAATGAAAGCACGCGGAAATCAAGTAGTTTTACCCATTAATGTTGCAAGTATTATCGAGGAAGGCG
>JAFPWD010000046.1 GCA_017395105.1 Clostridia bacterium | reverse complement strand
TCCGCGTGCTTTCATTGTACAATATCCCTGCTTTCTGTCTGTTTTTTTCGCTAAACTAATTATACATGAAAGCAGCAAACCGGGCAACCCTTGCGGATCGCCCGGTCTTGTTTTATTGGGGCTTAATGCAACAGCCCCTTTTGTTTTCTCTGCGCTCTTTTCCGCTTGTCTATATTCTGATTTTATCACGTTTTTCAGCTTTTAACCTATTGATTTTCACGAAAAAAGCATGTATAATGCCTTTTGTGTTCGTTTTTGGCGAACAGATTATTTTTTGGAGGATATGTACCAAAATGAAAAGATTCATCGCACTCCTTCTGACACTCGCGCTTGCGCTCGGCGCCGCTTCCATGCTCGCCTGCAGCGATAAGAATCAGGGCACTGCCACTCCCGCTCCCGATCAGAGCGCCAATCCCGAGCAGAGCGCCAATCCCGCCGCAGCCGATTTCAAGGTCGGCGTCATTCTCATCGGCGACGAGAACGAAGGCTATACCTACGCCCACATCGAGGGCATCGAGGCCGCCAAGAAGGCAAACGGTCTCAAGGACGATCAGATCATCTACAAGTACAACGTTCCCGAGGATCAGAAGTGCTACGATGCCGCGATCGACCTCGTTGAGCAGGGCTGCAAGATCATCTTCGCAAACTCCTTCGGTCATGAAAGCTACATGATCCAGGCCGCCAAGGAAAACCCCGACGTGCTCTTCTGCCATGCGACCGGTCAGACCGCCGCAAAGCAGAGCGATCTGAAGAATATTTTCAACTACTTCACCTCCATCTATGAAGCCCGCTACGTTTCCGGCATCGTTGCCGGCATGAAGCTCAAGCAGCTCATGGACGAGGGCAAGGTCACCGATCCCCATATCGGCTACGTTGGCGCATACCCCTATGCTGAAGTTGTTTCCGGCTACACCGCGTTCTTCCTCGGCATCCGCTCCATCGTTCCCGAGGCTCACATGGACGTTCAGTACACCGGCGAATGGTTCCATATCCTCAAGGAATCCGAGGCGGCAAACGTTCTTATGGCTCGCGGCTGCGTTATCATCGGTCAGCATGCGGACTCCAACGGCGCTCCCACCGCGGTTCAGGCTAAGCTCAAGTCCGGCAGCGAGGTTTACAGCGTTGGCTACAACATCGATATGCTGAGCGTTGCTCCCGATGCCGCGCTCACCTCCCCGCAGAACAACTGGGGCGCTTACTACACCTACGCCGTCAAGACCGCGATGGATGGCAAGGAAATGAAGCAGGATTGGTGCGAAGGCTACAAGGCCGATGCGGTTCAGATCTCCGCTCTCGGCGCAAGCTGCGCTCCCGGCACCAAGGAAGCCGTTGAAAAGGCTATCGAGGATATCAAGAGCGGCAAGCTCCACATCTTCGACTGCAACAGCTTCACCGTAAACGGCGAGCACCTGACCAGCTACGACAAGAGCCGCGGCTTTGAGGGCACCGAGCTTATCTGGGACGGCTACTTCCATGAGTCCGAGAAGATCTCCGCTCCTCTGTTCGATATCCGCATCGACGGCATCACCGAGCTGAACAACAACTGAGCTTAAAGCTTTATTATCGGAACCCGTGCTTGAGCGCGGGTTTCTTCTTTAATAATATATTGTTTTTCTTTGGAATATCCATGCAAAAAAAGCGTCTTTATGTGTGAGATCTCAAGAAGACCTTTGTTATCACTCTGAAAGGAGAACGCAAATGGAACAGAACGCCATCATCGAGCTTTTCCGCCGCCGCGACGAGCGGGCGATCGAGGAATGCTCAAAAAGCTACGGGAAGCTTCTTCACCGCGTTGCCTACAATGTTGTAGGCTCTCATGAGGATTCGGAGGAATGCGTGCAGGATGCGCTTCACAAGCTTTGGGAAGGCTTTCCGCGTGAGCAGATAGGCTCGCTCAAGGCATATCTTGTTACCCTTACGCGAAACACCGCCATACAGAGGCTTCGCGCTTCAGCAAGCGAAAAGCGCGGCGGCGGCGAGTACAGCATAGCGCTTTCGGAGCTGGAGGGCTGCATTCCCTCCCCCAGCAGCGTTGAAGCCGAGGTGGAGGCGCGCGCTCTTGCAAGGGCGATCGACCGCTGGCTGACGGAGCTTCCCGCCGAGGACAGGGTGCTGTTCGTTCGCCGCTACCGCATAGGCGATTCGATCGCCGACCTTGCGGAAGCCTCGGGAATGCGCCCGAACGCCGTTTCAAAAAGGCTTTACACCCTGCGCGAAAAGCTTCGCAAGCATCTTAGAAAGGAGAACTACATCGTATGAGCACGGATATTAAGAAAAACGATAAGCGTGATTACGTTGAAAAGGTCATGAGCATGACCGATGCGCGCTTTTTAAGCGAAGCGGAGAGCTTCCGCTTTGAAAAGCGCAAAACTCCCGTTTCCACATGGATCGCCGCCGCCTGCTTCGCGCTGTTCTTTGCCGCAGCAGCAATACTTCTGATAAAGCCCCTGCGCGAAAGGCCGGTGGTGATCCCCGCAAACAGCTCCGAGCCCACGGCGAGCCCCACAGCGGCACCTGCGGAAAAGCTCATTTTCAGCGAAGGAAATGAATTCCCCAACTACGGCGCCGACGTGCTCGAAAACTACGATGCGCTCGTGCTGGAGTTCCCGAAAGGAAACCCGTATTTTATGGGCGAAGCGAGCCGCGCTCTCGGCGCAAAGCTGCTGCTTCCCAAGGGCTGGACGGTCCGAAACGGCCTGTTCGAGGGTCTTGGATACTACCCCGCCGAGGAATTCGTTTCCTACTGCATCGCTTCGCGCCCCGGCAACGATATTATGAGCGTGTATAACGAAAAGGGCGAATGCGTCGGCTCGATCGGCCTTGCGGCAACTTCTGCGGAATACCCCGGGCTCGATCAGGCATTTGCCGTAATAACGATGGGCGAAGGCGCTTTCCGCTTCAACGACGAGGAGACCGCGAAGGTCGGCTCGGGCAAAAACGGCGAAGCCTATATCGGGCGCGCACGGTACGCAGAGAAGCTTGCGGACCTTGAAAACAGGCGCACGCTTGCGCTTCCCGCGCTCATATCCTACGACACGGAATTCCTTGTTGGCATCGTGACGGAATTCGGCGAGAATGCCGTTACAAACGAGCAGCTCACTCAAATCGCCGAAAGCGTTCGCTTCGCGCTTTTGAACGAGGCTTCGGGCGAAACGCCCACCCCCGCGCCGAGCCAAGCGCCCATACCCTACAACCGCGAGGAATACGACACCCTGCTTGCGTTCTTCGAGCTAAAGGATGAAAACGGCGTTAAGAACGGCGAGAAGTGCTTTGAGAATTACAACCCTGAAAAGGTTGATTTCTGGGGAAACGAGGAGCATTACGAATACAATGCCTGGCTGACATGGGACGAAAACGGCAGTTTGACCTTCCTGTGGCTTGATGCCAGAAATGAGCCTTCCGCTGAGCCTGACGGTGAAACCGAAGCTGAATCGATCCTGCTTACAGGCGAACTGAATCTGGATGGATTTGATAAACTGGAAATCATTCACTTCTATCCATTTGTTTTCGAGAGCCTCAGGATCAATAACTGCCCCGCCCTCAGTGAAGCGAGTATATGCGAGAGTACGAACGAAACCGTGCTCAGCGGCAACATTGGAAGCATCGCTCAACTCTTTATAGATTCAAGCGGGCATTGCCGCTATGAGCACAACGGCAGCAAAGGTATTGCTTCCGAGTTTACCATCGATCTGACAGCCCAAGGTCAAGGAAAAGTAATCATCGATATGTATAACGGCGCAACCACCATCGGTGTATATGCCTCTCCTGAGAACGGCTATGAATTCATCGGCTGGTTCGATGCCGAAGGCGACCTTATCTCTAACGTGGAATCTTTTGAAATATCCTATAACGGTGAAACCGGCAGCGACATTAGCGATTTCACCGGCACCGCAAGATTTGCGTCCAGCGATCAGAGCGAGCTTGTGACCGATCCATGGTATTTTGAGAAAGCATGGGAGTATGCCGAGCTTGTCAACAGGCTCTACGGTTTCAACTTTCAAAAGGACGATTGGAGAGCAAGCAGCAGGTACCACAACCGCCACATATATTTCGATACTTCCGAAAACGAATCCGATCCGATACAGCTCGCCGTGTACTTTTCCGATTTTGAAAAGGAAGTCCGCACCGCCGTGCTCCGCAGCGGTTCTTACGGCAGACCGGCCAACTACGAGGATTTATCCGAGGAAGAGTGGGAAGCTCTCGTATACGAGGTCATGCCCGAAGCCCCCGTCTTCACCGTAACACGAGAGATGCTTGAGGAAGCGGGCTATACGCTCGACGGCACCTCTGCCGACTACGATAAAATCGCCGAATTTATAGCAAAGAGCAAGGCTGCGCTGCTCACGGGCTGTTCCGATAATAATCCCTGGCGCTGCATTGAGGCGGAGGTCGATTATGTTTCGCCTGTGGATGGGGATACCTACTTTGACGACCACCCCGAGCTCCACCCCTTCTCATACCAGCTCTTTGTGCGCCCAAGCCACCCGCATGCCTTCATATCATGCAATAGAGCTTCGTACATCCTTGCCGCCGATGACGGAGCGCATCCCGGCTGGCTGCTGCTTGATTTCAACTTCACTATCGCCGATGCCGATGGAGCTTGGAAATGCGAGCGGCCTTTCAGCTGATCTCAGCCTGATTTAAAACAAAACATAGGTGCTGCGCCCGTGTTCGGTTCCGTTCACGGGCGCTGAAGCATTTTGGGGAAAGCTTATCAATATATTTTTCTGCTATTGGAATATCCGCATAAAAAATGTATCCTAATAGGTGAAGGCAAAAATACCGGTATTCTGTCGAAAGGAGAGTCCTGTATGGACGATAAAAGCATCATCGAGCTTTTTCGCCGCCGCGACGAGCGCGCGATCGAGGAATGCTCAAAGAGCTACGGCAAGCTTATGAACAGCGTTGCAAGAGGCATACTCGGCTCACGCGAGGATGCGGAGGAATGTGTTCAGGACGGTCTGCACAAGCTCTGGGAAAGCTTCCCAAGCGAGCCGATCGTTTCGCTCCGCGCATATCTTATCACTCTTGTGCGCAATTATGCGCTGTTGAAGCTTCGTTCCTCCTCCGCCGAAAGGCGCGGCGGGGGCGAATACGACCTTGCGCTCTCGGAGTTTGCGGACTGCCTGCCCTCCCCGAAAAGCGTTGAAGCGGAGGTGGAAGCGCGAGAGACCGCCAAGGAGATCGAGCGCTGGCTCGGTTCGCTCTCGGCAGACGACCGTGCGCTGTTCGTTCGCCGCTGCATACTCGGCGATCCCGTTTCAATGCTTGCCGAGGAAACGGGGCAAAGCGCGGCAAGCGTTTCAAGAAGGCTTCACAGGCTGCGCGAAAAGCTTCGCAAATATCTTGTAAAGGAGAATTTGGTATGAAAACGGATAATAAAACCATGAATAAGACGGAATACGCCGAAATGGTTCGCGGCTCCATCGACTCGCGCATTTTGAGCGAGGCCGCGAACCACACCTTTGAAAAGCGCAGAAGCCCCGCTTCGACCTGGGCGGCAGCCGCCTGCTTCACGCTGATCTTCGCCGCCGCCGCGATTCTGCTTATTAAGCCCATGACCGAGCGCGGACAGGTGTCAAAGGTCACCGCCTCCCCCGAGGCTACGAAAACCGCGCAGACCACGCCGGATGCAAGCTTCACCCCCGTTCCAACGCCCGATATAAGCAATATGCGCATAATCTACGGCAGCGGCGATGCTTGCGGCATAGATGACATGGTGCATAAGCCCGGGACCGTTACCCTTTACGGCGGCCTAACCGAGCTGCTTGCGGATGAGCAGTATCAAAACTGCATTTTCGCCGTGGATATCGACATACAGGGCTATTTTCTTTACTCTTATCTTTCGGATAAGCACTCCGAGGAAAGCGATGGGCTCTATGCCGAGTTTCAAAACGATCCCGCGGTAATGCGCTACAATGAGCTTTACGAGCAATTTGTTCAGGAAAATGCCGATCGCTACGATGAATTCCTTGCACGGTATCATCCTTCTCTAAGCTCATTCCACAGCGGTTATCCTACGCGCGATGTTAAAGATTCTGTGTTCTCATCGGCGTTCCGCAATCATCTTACAAGCACCGGCCAAGAGCAGTTTTTGTACGATTACGGCAAGGCGGAGCGCAAATATTACAGCAAACTATCTCAAGCAAGGAATGAAGCCGAGGTGCAGCGGCTCAAAAGCCTCGGACTTATCGTGGAGGAATACAAAGCTTACGGGCACCCGCTTGACTCGTCGTTAAGCTCCGTTTATATCGAACCTGAGTGCAGAATTTACCCCAATATGAGGCTTCGCTGCCTGCTCACCCGCGATCAGCTTTTGAACTTCCCCGCTTCGCCCGAATTCGCCTATATCATCACGCCTGCCGTAAATCGCGATGACGCGCCCGAGCCCACGGAAACGCCGC
This sequence comes from Clostridia bacterium, assembly GCA_017395105.1. GTDB lineage: Bacteria > Bacillota > Clostridia > Christensenellales > CAG-138 > PeH17. The sequence continues at coordinate 33,087 of JAFPWD010000046.1, read as the reverse complement.
AAACCTGGCATATTGCTGCCGATGAAAAAGAAGAGCTTGTTATCGACTTCTTCAGGTGCATTGATGAAGAACGCTTTGACGATCTTGCAAAGCTTATAGCGCCGGAGGAACGCGCGGGCTACGAAGCCATTGCCGCGCTTGCGGAGGGCAGCAGAGTGGGAGTTCGCAATATTTCCTCGGTAACCGTTAAGCAAATGCACCCGTATGAGCTGACGGACGATATGGTTTTCGCTAAGTCGCTTGAAAAGTATGTCGGAATTGACGGTGCTCGATCGGCTTACAGAGTGAAGCTCGATATGAGCGTTTACGACGAAACCGGCGCTTTTGCCGATGAAACAGGCGAAACCGAGCAGATCGTTCTGCTCGTAAAGAACGCGGAAGAATGGTTCGTCGGCTTCCTGTGCCTTATAAACGATTGAAAAGCGGTACACGCGATTGTTTTAGGGGGCTGCCGCAAAGCGGGATGATTGCTTTCAGCAGCCCCTTTTCATTGCGTTTTTTTGATTTCGTTTGGATAAAGCCTATTTTTCGGAATTGTCCACGATCTCGCCGTCGAGGGCGGCTTCGGTTTGACCATCCTCGATGTCGGCGATGGCATGGCGGGTGAAAACGAGGTTAATCTTGTCGTGACCGACCGAATGCTGTATAATGTAAACAGCGGCGCTCCCCTTTCGGGCGTTCGCCGCTCTATATTCGCCAAAGCGCAAAGCTCGGAGGTCGGTCATTGAGGATAATCAGCGATTTGCATACCCACACCAAATACAGTCACGGCACGGGCACGCCGCGCGAAAACGTGCTTCGTGCGCTCGAGCTTGGCATAAAGAAGATCGCCGTAAGCGAGCACGCGGGCGGCAATATCTATTTCGGCGTTCGCGGAAAAAAGCTTGAAAGGCTCAAAGCGGAGCTTCGTTCGCTTAAAAAGGAATTTGAAGGGAAGATCGAGGTCAAAACCGGGCTTGAATGCAATATAACGGGCTTTGGAAAGAGCGATATTCCTAAGGACAGGAGCGAATACGACGTAATTATCCTCGGCTTCCACAAGGGCATCTTCCCGCATAACCGCTTCGGCTTTCATATCCTTTCGGAGAGCTTCGGCGGCAAGAGCACCCCGAGGCGCAACGCCGAGTGCATCATGGCGGCGGCGGAAGCGGGCAAGGCGGACATCATCTCGCACCCAAATCTTTATCTTGCGGTGGATATCCCCTATATGGCTGAGTGCGCACGCCAGCTCGGGATACTGCTTGAGGTGAATTCCGCAAGGGTAACGCTTTCAAAGGAGCAGCTTCAAACCATAGCTAAATCAGGCGCGGGGCTTATCATCGGCAGCGATGCACATTCTGCGGATCGCGTGGGCGATTTCGAGCTTGCGCTCAATGCCTGCCGTGAAGCGGGCGTGCTCGATAAGGTGGTAAATATCGAGCTGTAATGCTGTTTTATCATCCGAAGAGACTGTATTTCCAATAATAAACCGCTCCGTATCCCGAAGCGGTTTTTGCGTTTTGCGTTATAGTTTTAATCGGCTATCCTATACCCCTGCATTCCCTCGAATTCAAGCTCCATCTCGCGAAGGCTCTCCCAGCCGTAGAAGGCATCGGAGGGGGCGAAACCGAGGTTATAACCGAGCTGCCAGTTCTCCATGCTCGCCGAGGAATAATCGGCGCTTATCGAGCCGTCCGCTTTTTTAAGAACGTTTTTATAGCACACCGCCTGATAAAACTCCCTTTCCTCTCCGTTTGGAAAGCGCACGGTGGTTTTATAGGTATCGTAAAGCAGATTATCATTTCTGGCGCTGCCGTCCGAAACGAGCAGATAGAGCTTATGCTTTTCCGCGCTCCATTCCACGGGTACGCCTCCGCTGCCCACGCCCTTCCACGCCTTTTCAAGCTGAATTCCCGATGCTTCATAAAACTGCGCGAACACATCGTCATTCAGCCCAGAAAGCGAAGAGAGCGCTTCATCAAGCCCCGAAACCGTGAAGCCTTTTCTGCTCTGCGTCCAATGGTAGCCGCCGAGCTTTTCCGCAGTTACAAAAACGCTTTCGCCGTTTGAAAGCCCGCGCGGACGATCGAGTGAAAAGCGAATGTTTTTCAGCTCGCCCTCGCTTGAATTCACGAGCCGCGCCATGCCGCTGCCGCTTATGCCCGAGAATTCCATGCGCACAAATTCAAACGGATCGGCGGTGACCTCGTTCATTCTTTTTATGCCGATCGCGGCGAGCACAGCGAGTATGATCGCGCCGATCGTGGAAAGCGTTCCCATCACCGATCTGCGGCTTTTCTTCGGCTGCTGCGCCGGTTGGGGCTGCGCATAATGCGCCTGCGGCTTCTGCTCCTCGCTCACTATGACCGCCTTGCCGCAATACGGGCATTCCGCCTTCTGCTGCCCCTTTTCATATTGCATCGTGCCGCCGCAGGACGGACATTCAAGCGAAATAAGTTCTATCTTTGCCATTTTTCCTTCCAAACAGCGCCGAACGATGCCGCCCGGCGCTTTTTTGCTGTTTTTCGATTCTTCCTTCGCTTATCAGTCGCTGCTCGAGGAGAACGAAGCGGACGAAGAGTTCTGCCTGTCCCTCATCATGTGCTGCAGCGCAACAAGTATCGCAACTACATAGGGCTCGCACTCGGGGCGGTAGATGTCGATGCAGTATTTATCGTGCAGCGAGAACATTTTCTGGCCGATCACGGCGATGATCGAGCCGTCGTTATCGCAAAGCTCGAAATTCAGCCCTATCACGTTGCCGCGGAGCTGCCAATCCAGCCCCTCGATATTGGTGATATCCTTCACAATATGCCAAATCTCATTTGAAAGCTGAAACTGTATCCCGTCGTCCATTTTCACAAAACGGCGCTCGTGCAGCGACCAAAACTTTTTCGAGATATGCGCAATATGCTTGCCATGAGCATCGAAAATATCGGTTCGATCGTGCAGGGAGGGGAATTTCGTTTGCGCGGTGTAGACCTCGTTTTCATTCTCGTCGGTGATGGTGATACGATGATGCAGGGTGAAGACCTTGGTCGAGGTGAAGAGCGATTTTGCGGGCTCGCCGTAGCGCTCAAGGTTGTTCACATTTGCATCCTGACCCGCCTCGCGAAACCTGTGATATTTTGAAAATACTCCCATATCTGCCTCCTTAAAGGTTTTTCTTTATGATTTATTTATCCGCTTCCGACTCGTCCTCGGGCGGAAAAGTCCACCAAATAAAGTCGTCCGATCTTTCAAGGCCGAATTTTGCCTGCATCTCAAGCGATGCGGCATTATCGGTGTAAACGTGGCCGTAGGGTATCCATCCCCTTTCGATATGCAGGTTGTGCATAAAGCTTTCAAGTTCGGTGCCGAGCCCCATTCGCCTGTATTCGGGGAACACCTCGAGCATTCCAACGCTGCCCTCGGGGTGCATTCCGATAAAGCCCGCGAGCTTTCCGTCAATTTCCAAGCCGTACACAAGCCCCGCGCTTATCGCGCGCTCGTTGTGACCTTCGCCCATATCGTAATGCGCGTTCACCACTTCAAGATCGCCCATATCGAGCTGCCGTATCCTGCCGATATTCTTCATCGGCAGCTTTTCCTTTGAAAGCCGGCAGAACTGAATGCACGGGGTTTCTGTGACGAGCTTTGTTTTGCCTAAAACGGCCTGCTTCGCCGCCTCGCCATGCGCAACGCAAAGAAACATTCCGAGGTATTCGTCCTCCGCACCTTGCGCAAGGCGTTTTCTTTGCTCGTCAAGCGCGCGCTCGCCCGAGGGAACGTCCGCACACCAAAGCATGAACACGCCGCAGCTGTGGCGAAGGAAAACGGCGCGTTCATCCGTGAAGATCAGCTCCGCGTTTCCGCGCCTTATCGCCTCCTGCATATCTATGGTCAGCGCGCCGAGGGGCGCAAGCACGGCAATGGCTTTTTTCTCCATGCTGTCCAAATCTTGATTCAAGATCATATTATTTTCGTTCATACATACACTCCTTTTGCTTTCACGCTGTATTTTATCATAAACGGCGAAAAACGCAAGGGCAAAATAAAGACCATCCCGTGACAAAATTGCGGGATGGTCGAAAAGCCTTGTTTGTTCCTTGTGTTTCGTTTCAGCTTGCCTTTATCAGTTTCTCTATGAACGCGGCAAGCCCGTCTGCCGGTGAGCTCGGAGCATAGATTTTTCCGTCCTTGCCCGTTATCGCGTTCACGGAAAGCTTGAGCATCGCGCCGTCCCCGTATTTGAATTCGACCGCCGCATTGGAGCCCGGTGCGGGGGTATCGGTGCGCACATAGCTCCTGTTTTTATATAATTCCACTATCTTTTTTATCACTTCGGCATCGATCGTTTCCTTGGAGCCAACCGTTGGATCGTCGCTGTAAGCTGTGAGCGAAACTGGCCGCTCGTCTGGAAAATCGACTATATCTCCTATGCGCTTTTCCCCGCCGCCCGCGCAGCCGGAAAAAAGCATAATGGCGGTAAGAAGGGCGAGTATTATTGAGGCGAGTCTTTTCATCGGTTGTCCTCTCAAGATTTTTAATAGCCCTATAAACCAAAGCAGATAACGAAGAGTTTTTCCTGCACCGATTTTCCAAGCATGGCTTCAAGCTCATCCGTACTGTACTCAAGCGGAATGCTCTGCACCGCTTTTATCTCTGTGGCAAGTTCATGTGCGGCATTTTTTAGCGCGGTATCTTGAAGCAGACATATTATCTCCTCAGTTTCAAGCGAACTCGGGTTATTTTTTCTTGAAATGATCGCGTTCAAAAGCTCCTCAGCCGACTCCGGCGGTATAAGCGTTACGCCGCAGTGGTCGATACCTTGAAGCGGCATCGCGAGTGAGCAGGCAAATGTTTTTATAGTAGCGGTTTCGGGAAAGAATCTGTATAGAAATTCATCCGGCACTTCTACGCATGAAAAATCAGAATTAGCATCGTTCCACATCTCAGATGCTCCGAACAGAATAGAATCATCCCTGTGCAAATCAATTTTTTTGATTAGTCTGAATGAAATGTTTTCAGCCACGCAGAATACCCATCTTACTTTCCAAAAGATAGGTTTAATTATATCATCAAATGCTCATGGACACCAATTGTTGCAGTAAATATATTTAACGTCAAGCATAAAACCCGTTCTATATTCTTGAAAAACACTTTACAACGGCGCTTTACTGTGCTAAAATAAGGCGTTGTATTATGCGGATAGCTTTATCGGCAGATACTTCCGCCCGAAAAGGGCGCTCCGATCCCTTCGTTTTGCGAGAACTCCGGCGCTTACGCAGAGATTCGGGAATTCAAATAATGGAGGTTTTTTCAAAATGGAAAAAGAATTCAAGAATGAAATCATTGAAAAGTACGCTCTCCACGAGGGCGACACCGGTTCCCCCGAGGTTCAGATCGCGCTTCTCAGCGCACGCATCGCGCACCTCACCGAGCACCTCAAGACTCATCAGAAGGACAACCACTCCCGTCGCGGTCTTCTGAAGATGGTCGGTAAGCGCCGCGGTCTTTTGAACTACCTCAAGGAAGTTGACATCGAGCGTTACAGGGCGATCATCGCTTCCCTCGGCATCAGAAAGTAATTTTACCCAAAATCGAAAGGCGGGATTGGAGTGCCCGCCTTTCTTTTAAAAGGTGAAATATCCCCCATCCCCATCGGTTTGGTTTTCGGGAGCGGATTTTTCCGTTCATTTGAGCCGCTTAACAGCAAAAGAGCGGCAGAACGGCCTAATCTGTTCCCACGCCTTGCCGGAGAGGCTCCAAAGAAAAACACTTCGGCCGGCTTTTCAAGCCTTCCCCTTGAGGGGAAGGTGGCTGAGGCGGCGCAAAGCGCCGCGAAGACGGATGAGGTGGACACCTGCACAAATCCCATAAGGGATTTGAACTGATCTCACTACTATTCGGAAGTAATCGAAAGGATAAAAATATAATGCAAAAGACTTTCTCATTCGAGCTTGCGGGGCGCACTATCACCGTTGAAACGGGCAAGTACGCCGAGCAGGCGGGCGGTTCGATCCTGATCCGCTGCGGCTACACCGCGCTTCTCGTGTGCGCCACCGTTGCAAAGCAGGCGCGCGACGGCGCGGATTTCCTCCCCCTCAGCTGCGACTACGAAGAAAAGATGTACGCGGCGGGCAAGATCCCCGGCGGCTTCATCAAGCGCGAAGGCCGTCCCTCGGAAAAGGCGATCCTCACCAGCCGCCTTATCGACCGCCCCATCCGTCCCCTCTTCCCCAAGGGCTTCTATAACGACGTTCAGGTGGTTGCCACCGCGATGAGCGTTGAAAACGACATTCAGCCCGACATTCTCGCCATGAACGGCGCATCCATCGCGCTTTCCATCAGCGAAGCGCCCTTTGCGGGCCCCATCGGCGCGGTTGCCGTTGGCTATGTGGACGGCGAGTACATCATCAACCCCGATGCCGAGCAGCGCGCAAAGAGCCGCCTTGCTCTGACCGTTGCGGGCACCAAGGATGCCGTTATGATGGTTGAGGCAGGTGCCGATGAAGTTACCGAAAAGGAAATGCTCGACGCGATCCTGCTCGGTCATGAATACATCAAGAAGATCGTTGCGTGGATAAGCGAGATCCAGGCCGAGGTGGGCAAGGAGAAGCTCATCCCCGTTATCCACACTCCCGATGAGGAGCTCAAGGAGAAGGTCATCGCCTACGCCCGCGAAAAGGTTGAATGGCAGCTCGACACCTTCGACCGCCACGAGCGCGAGGAGCGCACCGCGCAGGTCAAGGCCGAGACCATCGAGCATTTTGCCGAGGAATACCCCGATTCCGCTGCGGATATCGACGGCATCCTCTACAACCTGATGAAGGAAATTCTCCGCGATAAGATCATCAATCGCGGTATCCGTCCCGACGGCCGCAAGCATACCGACATTCGCCATATCTGGAGCGAGGTCGGCATCCTGCCCCGCACCCACGGCAGCGCCGTTTTCACCCGCGGTCAGACTCAGGTCATGACCATCGCCGCGCTCGGCACCCTTGGCGACGGGCAGACCATCGACGGCATTGGCGACGAGGTTTTCAAGCGCTATATCCACCACTACAACATGCCGCCGTACTCCACAGGCGAAGTTAAGCGCCTCGGCAGCCCCGGCAGGCGTGAGATCGGCCACGGCGCACTCGCGGAGCGTGCGCTTCTGCCCGTTATCCCCGATGAAACCGAATTTCCCTATGCTATCCGCCTCGTTTCCGAGGTAGTTTCCTCAAACGGCTCCACCTCCCAGGCCTCCATCTGCGGCAGCACCCTCGCCCTTATGGATGCGGGCGTTCCGATCAAGGCGCCCGTAGCGGGCTGCGCCATGGGTCTTATCAAGGACGACGAGACCGGCAATATCGCCATCCTTACCGATATCCAGGGTCTTGAGGACTTCATGGGCGATATGGACTTCAAGGTTGCCGGCACCACCGACGGCATCACCGCCATCCAGATGGATATCAAGATCAAGGGTATCGACGAGCAGATCCTCACCCGTGCGCTCGAGCAGGCGCGTCAGGGCAGGCTCTACATTCTCGACAAGATGATGGAAGCCATCAGCGAGCCCCGCGAGGAGCTTTCGCCCTTTGCGCCGCGCATCATGCAGTTCAGCATCCATCCCGATAAGATCCGCGAGGTCATCGGCAGCGGCGGCAAGACCATCAACGGCATCATCGCCGAAACCGGCGTTAAGATCGACATCGAGGACGACGGCCGCGTATTCATCGCCAGCACCGATGCTGCTGCTGCTGAAAAAGCCAGGCAGATCATCGATAATATCGTTCGCGATATCGAGGTGGGCGACGTTATCCTCGGCAAGGTCGTAAACATCCTGCCCATCGGCGCACAGGTCGAGCTTAAGCCCGGCAAGAAGGGCCTTGTGCATATCAGTAAGCTCGCCAACAAGCGCGTTGAGAAGGTTGAGGACGTCGTTTCCATCGGCGATGAGATACTCGTTCGCGTTATCGACATCAAGCCCGACGGCAAGATCGACCTTACCCGTAAGGGACTTATCCCCGACGAGAACTGAGCCTGAAACTAAATAATGCGTTAAAGCCTTCCGCTCGCGCGGAAGGCTTTATTCATGAACTATTCATTATTCACTTTTCACCATTCACTGTCATTCTATCCCAAGCACTTGCTTGACTATGGTTCGAAGCAGCTCCGCTATCTCCTGCCTGCCATTGAGCTGATCCTCCATGCTCATAAGCCTGCCCGTTGAATAATCCACCGAAAAAGTGTAGCGATAGCCCTTGTGGTCGACCTTTATCTGCTTCGAGCTAACGCGAGTGTACTCATATTCGTCCTCGTATAGCCTATCCTCCGCCGACCAGCCTTCGATCTTTCTGCAGCTTATCGAGAACTCGCAATGGTAGTCCTCGCGCGGCTCTATCGGGATAACGCGATAAATGTTGTAGCCTATCGGCTTTGCCGAGCGATCCCGTCCGTCCATATTAAGCGAAAATTCCGTGAAGGAATAGTCCCCAAGACCGAGCTCCTCAAGCTTCGGATACACGATAGCAAGCCTCGGATCGAGCTCGTTTTTTATCTCATCGAGCGAGCCGACCTTTTTGGTGAAGCTGTGATAAACCGGGGCGTGGCAGCTTATGCAGGCGGCTATCGAGCCGACAAACAGCAGCAGCGCGCCGAGGATCGCCGCGATAACTATCGAAACGATCTTCAGCCTTCTTCGCCGCTCCACGCTGCGCTCATAAAGACTTTTTGTTATATCATAGCCGGTTTTCATCGTTGAAGCCCTCCCTTTCAAGCTCGGTTTTCAGCGCCTTTTTCGCGCGGTACACAAGGTTTTCCACGGCATGGCGGCTCTTTTTCATGATCCTTGCCGCCTCATCCGTCGTCATTTCCTCAAAATAGGTCAGATACACCGCCTGCTTCTGCTCGCCGTTCAGCTTATCCATGGCGCGGCGCACGGCCCTATGCCACTCGTCCCTTATCACCGCCGCTTCAACGCTCCCAAGCTCGACAAGCTCGTTTTCGTGCGCCTCGATCGGATGCGGCGAGCGGCGGCGGTTCTTTCGCAAATACTCGGCGGCGGCGTTGCGGCCTATCGCATAGAGAAAGGTTTTGAAGCTGCTTTTTCCGGAAAAGTGCGGGCGCTTGTCGATAAGCCGAAAGAAGCTCTCCTCCATCAGCTCCTCGGCGGTGAAGATATTGCCCACGATGGAATTGAGATAGAGCGTCAAGCCGTATTTATACTCGTCCACAAGCATCTCGAACGCGCCGCTGTCGCCCCCAAGAAAGCGCTCATAGAGATTTGCTCCGTTGTCCATAGAAGCCCTCGCTGTGTGTTCTTCTATCTATTAGTTGCGGATAGCCCGAATAATTCCCGCAGTTTCCCCGAATATTTTAAATTATAACACAGCTCACCGGATCGGACAATGCAGAACGCCGCGGAAAAACTCGCGGCGTTCGTTTATGTTTCGCCAAGCATCAGTCCCATTGCTGCGAATAGTAAAAGAGACTTGCAAGCGCAAACAGTATCAAGGCGCAGACGGCCGTGCTCATGGCGAACAGCGCCCAGCCCTTCAAGCCCTTGGGCTTGAAGCATAATATGTAGAATATCATTATAAGCGCAAGCGAGATGAGTGCAAGTATGCCGCCGACGTTCGCCGTGATGGTGTTTGCGTTGAAGCTGTTTTGTATCTCGATAAGCTCTCCGTTTTCGCCCATCGTCACCCGCGGACAGCCGCAGCCGTATTTTTCCACAAGCACCTTCGCGTTCAGTATTCGATAAGGCAGATAGGCGAGCGGTATGATTAGCAGCCAGATATAGGTTTTAAGAAATTTATGCTTCATAGCAGTTCCGTCATGCTCCTTTCATCAAGCGGGCGTGCTTTCGCCGACCTCGCCCATAAAGCGCCAGCTTTCGCCATCGTCGCCTTGAAGATAGCGCTCGTAGCTTGCTGCACCCGTGTCCATAGGATCACCTCGCTTTATGTTTTCTGCCCGTTAGTCGAAGGGAAGCGAAAAAACTCCCGCAGTTATTTCAATATTTATTGAAATTATAGCATGAGCACGTTTTCTCTTCAACATGAAAAACTCCATAAAAACCCGCTGTTTCTGAAAAATCATCCTAATTCCATGAAATATCGTGCTTGACCTGCTCCGTTTATTATGTTATAGTTTATATGGTAAAAGCGGCGCGGCAAACAGCGTATTTCTTTCCGCGCTGTATGAAATAATAGTAAAGTATAATAAATTTAAGGAGGATACTACAATGGCAAACAATCCCTACAAGGGCACGAAAACCGAGAAGAACCTTTGGGAAGCCTTCGCAGGCGAATCCCAGGCGAGAAACAAGTATACCTATTTCGCATCCGTTGCGAAGAAGGCGGGCTACGAGCAGATAGCGGAGCTTTTCCTCAAAACTGCGGACAACGAGAAGGAGCATGCAAAGCTTTGGTTCAAGGAGCTTGGCGAGCTCGGCACGGTTGAGGAGAACCTCGCTGCCGCCGCAAACGGAGAGAACTATGAGTGGACCGATATGTACGACCGCATGGCGCGCGAGGCCGAGGAAGAGGGCTTCCACGATCTTGCAAGGAAATTCCGCGGCGTTGCGGCTATCGAGAAAACGCATGAGGAGCGCTACCGCAAGCTTCTGCACAATGTTGAAACCAAGGAAGTTTTCGAGCGCGCGGGCGTTCAGGTTTGGGAATGCCGCAACTGCGGTCATATCGTGGTAGGCACCAAGGCTCCCGAGGTATGTCCCGTTTGCGCACATCCGCAGAGCTATTTCGAGATCAAGTGCGAAAACTATTGAGCCAATAGAGCTAAAAGCTATCCCCCCGATGGAGCGGCGGTTTTCCGCCGCTTCCTTTTTTCGTTTTTCTTTTGTGAAAACCCTTGACATTTCCCAATAATAGTGATAACTTTAAGGGTAGCGCCAAATACATAAAAATGGATTGGATTAATATGAAGCATACCTTTACGATAGTTACCGACACCTCGGCAAATCTGCCGTCTCCGCTGCTTCGCGAGCACGATATCGAGGTTCTTCCCCTCACCTACCATTTCGAGGGCGAGGAGCGAAGCTGCATGGATACCGAGCCGTTTCAGGGCGAAGCGGGCGACTATTTCTATAAGAAGCTCTGCGAGGGCGAAAAGGTCATCACCTCTCAGGTCACGCCGCAGAAGTATATCGAAGCGTTCGAGCCCATGCTGCAAAACGGCGAGGATATCCTCTTCGTTGGCATAAGCTCCGGCATCAGCGGCTCCTACCACGCCTCCGAGGTGGCGGCGGAGCAGCTTAGAGAGCACTACCCCGAACGCAAGATACTCACCTTCGACACGCTTGCCGCTTCTCTTGGCGAGGGCAAGGCGGTCGTTCACGCGATAGAGTACCGCGATGCGGGCATGAGCATCGAGGAAACCTACGATAAGCTGCTTGAGGATCGCGACGAGCTGTATCAGGTGGTCATTCTCGATGATCTTATGTTCCTGCACAAGGGCGGCCGCGTTTCCGCACCCAAGGCGCTTCTCGGCAAGCTGCTCGGCGTTCGCCCCATACTCAAGGGCGACGAGGCGGGGCATCTTGTGGTTTGCGACAAGGCGAAGGGCAGAGCGCGCGGCATCGAGGTGCTTATAAAAAAATACACCGAGCTTATCGACCGCGCAAAGGAGCAGCTTGTTTGCATCGCGTATACCGACTGCAGGGAGGATGCGCTTGCGCTCAAGGAAAAGCTCTGCTCCATCTTCAAGCCCAAGCAATTCATGGTGGAGCGGTATGAGCCCGTTACCGGCTCCTACGTCGGCCCCGGCACTATCGCGCTGTTCTTCGAGGGGAAAAAGGGCGTTAGGGCATATTGAGCCGAAACGGATTATAAAAACAGCAATACTGCAAAATTAAAAGGCGGATTCGACCGCCTTTTATAATTATGTTTATTTTCAAAACTCGTTTCAATTAGAATGCGAACGCACTATTCCGGAATGACCAATGACAGCAGCAAAACCACGCTTATTATTATCAGCATTACACTTGAAACGATAAAAAAGCCATCGCGCTTGGCGTTTTTTACCATATCATTATTATTCATTTTCTTTCTGTAGCTGATGAGATTGCACACGGCCATAACGAGTATAGCCACATACAGTATCAGTCTTAAAACATCCTTTATTTCCACTCCATTATCTTTTCCACCACGTCCTCAAGGTGCATTCCCCTTGAGGCCTTAACGAGCAGAACGTCGCCGCTCTTGACATAGGCTTTGAGCGCTTCTGCGGCATCCTCCTTCGCAACGTGAAAAACCTCCTTCATGCCCGCCTTTTTCGCGCCCTCTGCAGTCTTCTCGCCGAGCCTGCCCACGGTGAACAGCGCTTCAAGGTTTTCTTTGCAGAATTCGCCGAGACTTTCATGAAGCGCCTCTTCATTTTCGCCAAGCTCGAGCATATCGCCAAGAAGCGCGATGCGCCTTTCGCCCTTTAGCGCGGAAATCGAAGCGCGCATCGAGTCGGGGCCCGCGTTGTAGCAATCGTCCACAAGCGTTATCTCGGCAAGCTTTTCCACCCTGCCGCGATGCCCCACGGGCGAATAATTCTCAAGCCCCGATTTGACCTGCTCGGCGGTGAGCCCGAATTCAAGCGCGACCGTTGCGGCGGCTATCGCATCGAGCACCATGTGGCTTCCGACTGCGGGCAGCGAAACGCGCAGCGCCTTTTCGCGGTAGATGAGCGTAAATTCGGTGCGCTCAAGCCCGATCTGCTCCACGTCCTCGGCATGCACGGAGTAGCACTCGTCCACTCCGAAATACACGGCGGGAATGGGCGAATCAAAGCCTCTCAGCTTATCGTCCGCACCGTTCAAAAAGAGCTTGCCGCCCTCCTTCATATAGGGAATAAGCTCGGTCTTGGCCTTTAAAACGCCGTCACGATCGCCGAGGTTTTCAAGGTGCATATTGCCGATATTCGTGTACACGGCGTAGTTGGGCTTTGCAACTCTTCCAAGCCTTTCCATCTCGCCGAAGGTGCTTATGCCAAGCTCTAAAACCGCAAGCTCGTGGTGGTTTTCAAGCCTGAAGAGCATCTGCGGCAGACCGAATTCGTTGTTGAAATTGCCCTCGGTGCTAAGAACATGCTCGAACTTCTGCTCCATAACGCAGGTGAGCATTTGGCGCGTGGTGGTTTTGCCAACGCTGCCCACGACCGCGATCACGGTAACGCCGCTCTTTTCGCGAAGATGCGCCGCAATGCCCTGCATCGCCGCAAGGCTGCTCTCAACGCGGATATGCGGATACGGAACATCCTGCTCGCTTATTGCGCAGAGTGCGCCCTTTTCCGCTGCCATTTTGATATAGTCGTGTCCGTCCACCCTTTCGCCCTTTATCGCAACGAAAAGGCTTCCCCGCTCTATCCTTCGGCTGTCCAGAGTGATCGAGGATACGAGCGCGGCATCTGCATCGATCCCTTCGCAGTTCACGAGCTTTCCGCCCGCCGCATTTGCGGCTTCCTTCAAGGTCAGTTCGATCATATTCTTATTTCCTTCTGTATTCGCTTATTATTCGTTCTGCTTGCGCTCAAGCTTCATGCTCTCCGCGATTATGTTTTCAAGCAGCGCGGGAAACTCCATTCCGACTGCGGCGGCCTCCTGCGGAAGCAGGCTTGTGGGTGTCATGCCGGGCGTGGTGTTCGCCTCAAGGCAGTAAACGCCGTTGTCGTCCACCATGAAATCCACCCTCGCATACGCGCCGAGGCCGAGTGCCCTAAACACGGCGCGGGTGCAGCGCTCAAGCTCCTTTTTGAGCTGCGGATTTATTTCCGCGGGGCAAATTTCCATCGTTGCGCCGGGCTGATATTTATTTTTATAATCGTAGAAACCCTCTTTGGGTATGATTTCTATTGCGGGGAGCACCCTGTCCCCCACGATGCCGACCGAAAACTCCCTGCCGCGAATGTATCTTTCAACGATGATCGTGTCCTCATAGGCGGAGGCCGCCTCTATCGAGGCGCGGAAATCGCGTTCATCGTAGGCGATCGAAACGCCAACGCTTGAGCCGAGGCTTGCGGGCTTCACAACGCAGGGGAAGCCGAGCCATGCGCATTTTTTAACCGCCTCGTCCGCGCTCTCGCCGTGCAGTATCACGTCCTCGGGCGTTGGGATATCGTGCTCGCGAAAAACGAGCTTGGAAATGCTCTTATTCATCGCAAGCAGGCTGCCCTGCGAGCCCGCGCCGGTGTAGCGAATATTCATCATATCGAATGCCGCCTGAAGCTTGCCGTTTTCGCCCTCGTCGCCGTGCAGCGCGTTGAAAACGATGTCCGCCTCGCGGCAGAGCTCGAGAACGTTCTTGCCGAAAAAGCCTTCTTTTCTTTCAAAAAACGGGCGCACATCCGGCGCGGTGGAGGTTATTTTATACTCGGGTATCGGAATATTTTTTGAAAACGCCTCGGCGGGCGGGCAGTCGAGCTCCACGCCCAAACAGGCATCGGCAAGCACCACTTCATGCCCCGAAGCGCGAAGCGCCTTGGCAACCATGCTGCCCGTTGAGAGCGAAACGTCCCTCTCGTTCGATCTTCCGCCGCAGATAACAACTATCTTCATATTTACCTTACCCCTTTCAGTTTTAAACGCGCAAACGGTTTCACCCGCGCCGTTTTCTATTCTATTCGGCTCCGCAGCGCATTTTGCCAAAGCGTGAGCCGCATAATAAATCATTATAAATTATAGCACAAAAGCCGTTTTTTTCAAGTAAAAAACAATATTTTATTATTTTTCGGCGTGCATCGTATAAGCCGCCGCTTATTTGGGCAAAATCTTACCGTGCGGCAAGAGTCGCGCAAATCAATAACAAACCCAAGCAACACGAAAAGGAGAACCCGAAATGAGCAAGGACAGAATCGGAAATCAGACCATCGGCTGCAGCGTACGAAGCTGCCGCCACAACGATCAGGGCAATTACTGCGAGCTTTCCCGCATCGAGGTGAAGCCCTGCACCCACCACGACCACAACCATACCTGCACCGGCAACCCCGAGGACGAGAGCCTCTGCGGAAGCTATCAGATGAAGTAAGAGAAGATTACGCATTTTAGGCAAAAAGGGGTCTAAGCGGGATATATCTTCCTCCTTCCATCCGGATTGAGCAGTAATGCAAAAAACGGAAAAGAACTTTGCGTATGGAAAAAGCGACGGCTTCGTTTTCACGGAGCCGCCGCATTATTGCGGTTTGATTCCTGCCTTCAAAAGCATCGGCTTATGTAAGCAGAACGAATGTGCAGAAAATGACACCCACGGTAAACAGTATGATCCCCGGCAGAATCAGAAGGTCTTTTCCCACTTCGCTTATCCGCAGATTCTTTGAGTTGTCATAGAAAAGTCCAAGAAGGAATTTATCAAGCTTAATTATTGCTTCCGTTATAAAGTTGACTGCGAAGCCCAGAGCCAAAAACAACAGCCCGATCAGAAATGCCTTAATATGTACCGACAGCCTGGTTTGCGTGTTGCCCATAACCATATCGAGGATCGCCTTATCGGAGATACCGAGTTTAAAGCTTGCATTATTTTGAACATAATCATCGATTTTGTGATCCCACTCGTATGTGGAGCTCCATTTCCGCTCGCGTAAGCTGTATGAGTCGCTTATGACCGTAACGCCGTCCTCGGAAAACAGTCTGACCGTTATGAGCGAATCGCTGCCGGAAGTTTCGACTATAAGCTGCACCTTTTCATCATTTTCGGAGCAGAGATCAATTTTGAATTGCATTGGCTCCGTCAATACTCTGACCGTGGAAGAAGCCCTGCCTGCATAGGTTTTATTGGGAATATACCAGCCTTCATCGTGTCTAAGGTCGTCATCAGTATACTTTGTAAAGAAAGTCGATCTATCCCACACGCCCCTGTTAAACCCGAAGACCGCCGTAAGAGCCGCCAGGACCAAAAGAACACAAAGCTCAATGATGATTATGATTCGTTTAAAACTCATACAATTTCCTCCTCGCACGAAGCGTTATAGATAGGGCTCAATATGGGGAGCAGCATCACCATCGAAGTAGTGATATTCCAAGTGGTCTACTGCGTTTCGTAGCAAGTATACACTTTGCATATATATACTGTCAATAGCTTCGCTCCGCCGGTACGAAGAGTTAATAGTTTTGCCATATTCCCACTTTCTTGACCGCCTTTTTACACACAAAAACGGCAGCTCCGTTTTCACGGAGCCGCCGCTCGGTATCATTCATATCGTGTCGCTTGATATACCCGCTGTTTTAGAAGCCGAAATTCATATCCGGCTCCAGTGCTCTGCTAAAGCTAAACACGGTGCCGTCCTCAAATTCGGCAAAGAACGGCGAGGGCTTCTTTTCAAAGTAGGGCGATTCGGCTTCAAGAAGCACGAGCGTGCCGTCCTTTTCAATTTTGAAGGTGCAGACCAATTCATCCTGCCTGTTGAATGCCTTGAGCCTATCGCCCTCAACGGTATAGCAGCCGCTTAAAAAAAGCGAATCGTATGGCTGAGTAAAGTGGAGCACAAATTTCTGCTGAATCGTATCTATTCCCACGCTTTTTATGCCCTGATCGACAGATTTTCCGCAATACCAACCGCTTTTAAACTTAACGGTTTCCGATATACGCTCCTGCGAATCGGCATGCGCTGTGCTGACTGCTTTGGGGATGATAAGCAAGGCGCACACAAGCACGGAAAGCACAAGTAAGCTAACTGATACAATGATTCTTCTGTTCATAATCTCATCTCCTTTTTATATACTTCTTCTCGGTTTTACGGATTTCGATCCCAGTATTTTACAGAAGTATTGCTTCCATTAGTATAATAGGGGCAATCGTCAACATTATGCGTGAACAGCGCGCTCTTCCCCCACTTTGATGTAACCTTTTTATTTATAACTACAACTGGTGTCCAAATAATGCCGGAATGAGTATAATAGCCATACGTATTCGTAAAGTATGTAACTCTTGTTCCAAATGTAGGGACGGTAACCATTGAATAACTACCGTCATTCAAATATACATCTGGATAGTCAATCCAATATTTGTTTGTCGCAGTCGATTGACTGTGCCATGCATATGAATGGCAATTATACTTCGGAGATGGTTGAGCAACAATAGATGCGGATGTATAAATCTGCAGCATCAAATTTGCAATATCCTGTTCTATAAGCGCATTTGTTCCAAAGGAAGCCCATGTCAAATTATAATGAATAATCGAGTTCGGAACCGGAGTTTTTTTAGGTGTATATATTGGAGGGAATGAAGCACGTTCGTGTTGAGCATATTCCTTTGTGATATATCTAATCAACGTATCTGCAAAAAAGCATAAAAGGTTTGCACCATCTGTTTGGTCTGCTTGCTGCACAATATACTCTTCCAAGTATTTTAATGCATCTTTTCTTTCAGCAAGTTCCTTTATTCCTCCAAAATATTCTGACACAGCTTCAATTCCTTCGTCGATTGAGTTATATGCACACATATCTACCAGCAAGGGATACTCAAGCACCGTCTTGACCAAGGCTTCCGTGGTCATCATCTTCAGTTCGTCTTCGGGAACATGGCAAGCAGCCCTTCTATCCAAAACGTTGTCCATGCTTCGCCATTCGCTTGTACCCGGCTTTATTGCATACTCATGAGGTTTAGTAATCCGATATCCTTCCGAAGATGCAGCAAACGATGCAGGAACTGTTGCAGCAACCAACATCAGCAGTGCCAAAAACATTGCTATTCGTCTTTTCATAAGCCGACCTCTCTTTCATCATTTTTCGTGTATAGTATACTATGTTTCATAGTCTAACATACGCTCTTCTGTTTGTCAACCCTTTTTTGAGATTGTTTAAAAAGTTTTTTATTCAACCACATCGTTCTTTTGTGGAATTATAAAAGCAGCGGCTCCGCTTTCACGGAGCCTCCGCTCGGTTATGCACTTTATTTGGATAGTTTATCGGCAGTTACGAATACTCCCCATCCGTCCTCCATCGGCAGCGCTTCGACGACCTCCATCGGCAGCGCCACGCCATCTTCAAGCATCACATAAGGTGCATCCATCAGTATATCGAGATTCGCCTGATCGTTCTTTTCCGGATACTCGGTTATCGGAACGATGGAACTGATGCATCCGAGGGGCTTCTCCTCCGGCTTCTCAATGAAGCTGCCGTTGAAATAATAAACCGTTCCTTCAATCATAACCGCCGGCACAAGCACATTCGGAGCTTCCGTGGGTAAAACGGTAACGGGCGTTTCGCTCGGTATAGCAGTCGGAGCGGCAGAGCTTTCGCTCCCGTTACCCGGCGTTTTTGTTTCCGTCTGCACCTTCTGTCGGCAGGCAAAAACGGATAACAGAACGGCGGCAGCCAACACAAGCAAAAAAGTCTTCTTAAACATAAAGCACCTCCGATTTTCAATAAAGTACACTATTTTGTGTGTTGTATAAAAGATATCATACCATACGGTTCCGTGTCAACAGCAAGGTCTTAGAAATACAAAAAGTTAATGCAAATGACATAATTCATATTGTGTCGTGTGTTTCTTGACACAAAAGCGGCGGCTCCGCTTTCACGGAGCCGCCGCTCGGGTTATCAACTCAGTTCATGCAGGTTTACTGCATATCGTTGAGCTTCTGATAGTATTCAAACTTATCCTTGGCTTCCTTCTCGGCGCGCTCGAAGAGCTCGGCGGCTGCCTCGGGGAACTGCTGCTTCAGAGCGGAGTAGCGGTTCTCGCCCATGATGAACTCGCGGAAGTCCGCGGTTGCGGGCTTGCTGTCGAGGGTGAAGGGGTTCTTGCCCTCTGCTGCGAGATCGGGGTTGTACCTGTAAAGGGGCCAGTAGCCTGCCTCAACGGCCTTCTTTGCCTCAGCCTGAGACTTGCCCATGCCGGTCTTGATGCCGTGGTTGATGCAGGGAGCGTAAGCGATGATGAGGGACGGTCCCTTATAGGCCTCGGCCTCGGTGATCGCCTTCATAAGCTGAGCGGGGTTCGCGCCCATGCAGACCTTGGCAACGTAGACATAGCCGTAGCTCATAGCCATCATGCCGAGATCCTTCTTCTTGGTGCGCTTACCTGCGGCAGCGAACTTCGCAACGGAGCCGGTGGGAGTAGCCTTGGAGGACTGACCGCCGGTGTTGGAGTAGACCTCGGTGTCCATAACGAGAACGTTTACGTCCTCATCCATAGCCAGAACATGGTCGAGTCCGCCGTAGCCGATGTCGTATGCCCAACCGTCGCCGCCGAAGATCCACTGGCTCTTCTTAACGAACATATCCTTGAGCTCGAGAATCTGCTTTGCGATCTCATCGCAGTCGCAGCCGCAGTTGCTGCAGCTTTCGACCATCTCGATAACGGGCTGAGCGGTCTTTCTGCTGCCCTCTGCATCCTCCATATTCTTCAGCCACGAGCAGCACTTTGCCTTGCCGTCTTCATCGCAGCCGTCCGCAAACTGGCGAACGAGGTCAGCGAGCTTTTCCCTGCGGTGGGAGGTTGCAAGGTTCATACCGAAGCCGAACTCGGCGTTATCCTCGAACAGGGAGTTTGCCCATGCGGGGCCGTGACCCTTCTTATTGACGGTGTAGGGGCAGGTGGGTGCGCTGCCGCCGTAGATGGAGGAGCAGCCGGTTGCGTTTGCAACGATCATCCTGTCGCCGAAGAGCTGGGTGATCAGCTTAACATAGGGAGTTTCGCCGCAGCCTGCGCAAGCGCCGGAGAACTCGAAGAGGGGCTGCAGATACTGGCTGCCCTTAACGGTGGCCTTGTTGACGGGCAGGTCGAGCTCGGGAAGCTCGATGGCGAAGTTCCAGTTGTCGTTCTGAACCTTTTCTTCCTCGGCAAGGGGCTTCATAGCAAGAGCCTTGGTCTTGGCGGGACATACATCAACGCAGTTGCCGCAGCCGGTGCAGTCGTAGGGGCTGACCTGGATACGGAAGAGCTTGCCGTCGCCAACGCCGGTGGCCTTCTTGGAAACGAATGCTTCGGGAGCCTCGGTGCCCTCTTCCATCACGAAGGGACGCAGACAGGCGTGGGGGCAAACGAGGGAGCACTGGTTGCACTGGATGCAGTTTTCGGGGATCCAGGAGGGAACCTCAACCGCGATGCCGCGCTTCTCGTACTTGGTGGTGCCGGTGGGAACGAAGCCGTCCGCAGCAAGCTTGCTGACGGGGAGCTTGTCGCCCTGCTGAGCAAGAACGGGCTTGATGAACTCAACGAAGTACGGATCGTCGCTTACGTGCATAGCGGTCGCGCCTTCGGTGGCAGTTGCCCAGCTTTCGGGATACTTGACTTCAACGATGCCGGTGATGCCGATATCGATCGCGGCGTAGTTCTTCTGAACAACGTCCTCACCCTTCTTTGCGTAGCTCTTCTTAGCTGCGGCCTTCATGTATTCGATAGCCTCGTCGGCGGGAATAACTTCGGCAAGCTTGAAGAATGCGCTCTGCATGATGGTGTTGATCCTTCCGCCCATGCCAACCTCGCGGGCGAGCTTAACGGCATCGATATTGTAGAAACGGATATGCTTTGCCGCGATGGTCTTCTTCATCTCGGCGGGAAGCTCCTTGTCCATCTCCTCGGTGGTCCAGGGGCTGTTCAGAAGGAACACGCCGCCGTCCTTGAGACCCTCGAGCACATCGTAGCGGGTAACGTAGCTGGGATTATGGCAGGCAACGAAGTCCGCGCTGTCGATGAGATAGGGGCTCTGGATGGGAGTCTTGCCGAAGCGCAGATGGCTGATGGTCAGACCGCCGGACTTCTTGGAGTCGTATGCGAAGTAGCCCTGAGCATACATATTGGTGTGGTCACCGATGATCTTGATGCTGTTCTTGTTTGCGCCAACGGTGCCGTCGGAGCCGAGACCGAAGAACTTGCAGCAGATGGTGCCCTCGGGAGCGGCGTTCACAAGCTCGCCAAGCTCGAGGGAGGTGTGCATAACGTCGTCAACGATACCAACGGTGAAGTGGTTCTTGGGCTCGCTCTTGGCAAGGTTGTCATAGATGGCCTTTACCATGGTGGGAGTGAACTCCTTGCTGCCGAGACCGTAGCGGCCGCCAACGACCTTGATATCACCGCGGCCGGCTTCCGCCAGAGCGTTCACGATATCCAGATAGAGGGGTTCGCCCTGAGCGCCGGGCTCCTTGGTGCGGTCGAGAACCGCGATCCTCTTGCAGCTTGCGGGAATGGCATTGATGAACCTGTCCGCTGCGAAGGGCCTGTAAAGGCGAACCTTGATGGCGCCGATCTTCTCACCCTTTTTAACGAGGTGGTTGATGGTTTCCTCAACAACATCGGCACCGCTGCCCATTACAACGATAACGCGCTCGGCGTCGGGTGCGCCGACGTAATCAAACAGATGATACTTCCTGCCGGTGATCTCGCCGACCTTTTCCATGTAGTACTCCACGACCTCGGGAACCTTGGCGTAGTGGATGTTTGCAGCCTCGCGGCCCTGGAAGTAGATATCGGGGTTCTGAGCGGTACCCGCCTGATGGGGATGCTCGGGGTTGAGAGCGCGCTCACGGAACTTGCGAACGGCATCCATATCGAGAAGCTTGCCCATATCCTCATATTCGATCTGCTCGATCTTCTGAACCTCGTGGGAGGTGCGGAAGCCGTCGAAGAAATGAACGAAGGGAACGCTGGACTTGATAGCGGAAAGATGGGTTACGAGCGCAAGGTCCATAACCTCCTGAACGGAAGCCGCGGAAAGCATCGCAAAGCCGGTCTGACGGCAGCCCATAACGTCGCTGTGATCGCCGAAGATGGACAGGGAGTGCGCGGCAAGAGCGCGGGCGGATACGTGGAACACGCCGGGAAGCAGCTCGCCGGAGATCTTGTACATATTGGGGATCATCAGAAGAAGACCCTGGGAAGCGGTGAAGGTGGTGGTCAGCGCGCCAGCGGAGAGGGAGCCGTGAACAGCGCCTGCTGCGCCGCCCTCGGACTGCATCTCGGCGATGCGAACCTTCTGGCCGAACAGGTTGATCCTGCCCTGAGCGCCCCATTCATCGGCAACCTCTGCCATGGGGGAAGAAGGAGTGATGGGGTAGATCGCTGCAACGTCCGAGAACGCATACGCAACGTGCGCAGCAGCGGTATTGCCATCGATAGTGACGGTCTTTGCCATTGAGAGAATCCTCCTAAAAATATTGTCCCGCGGCGAAAAGCCGCGAAAAGAATAAACGGAAACAAAGTCCGCTTCTAATTATATCTTGCAGATTTATATTAGGCAAGCACAATTCATGTGTTTCTTAAAGTATATTTGAAGCTGAAGGTTTTTACAAACACCGACGTGTTAAATTAGAACAAAAACAGTTCACCCATTTCTGAAATATATTAAATTTTTCTGATTTTTCAGTTGCAATCCTTTTCATTATAGGATATAATAACAGAGAGAGAGCCCACCACGCATAAGATGCGAGAGCATACTGCGAACCACGGTGGGACATTTTTTATCCGAGGTGTCATTATGAAATCAGCAGTTCCTCTAAAACCAATGCTCACCTATTCCGATCAGATCAAGCATTTACGAGACAAGCATGGTCTTATAATCGAAAGCGAATCATTTGCCGAAGAAATACTTGCTTCGGTCGGCTACTATAGGCTTTCAGGATACGGTATAGGCATGATCGATACCAAAACCGACAGATACATCAGTAATTTCAGTTTTAACAAACTGCATTCCATTTATCTTTTCGACTCGCAGCTTAGAAATCTTCTATCGGGCATCATTGAAACGGTCGAGATCGAATTTCGAGTAAAAATCGCCTATCGGTTAGCATCACAATATGGTCCGGCTGGCTATTTGGATGATTGCAATTTCAATAATCATATATCAAGATTCAGCAATAAGCGATATTACGATCAGTTTATAGATTCGTTAAACAACGAAGTGGCGAAGCAGAGTTCACGACCTATAGTGATTCATCACAATAGTAAATACGGCGGTCAATTTCCAATTTGGGTTGCTGTTGAACTAATAAGTTTTGGCACACTTTCAACGCTTTATTCATCTATGTCCAGCGATGACCAAAAGGCGATCGCCAAGCATTACTCAACGGATTATTCCTATGTTCGAAGTTGGTTTGCTTCTCTTGTTGAGTTAAGAAACATATGCGCCCACTACGGTAGGCTATATGATTATCAGCTCAAATCCCTGCCTAAACTGCCGAAGCGATTTGCCCAATACAACGGAAGCCACAGGCTTTTTCCTATTCTTATCTCATTATGTTATATTCTTCGCGGCAGAAATGATGTAACGGATTTTATTAGAAAACTTGATGAACTCATATCTCGATATGACATGATTGAATTATCGTCTATCGGGTTCCCAGAAAACTGGTGCGAAGTGCTCAATGCTGCTTCAGCTATTATGATTCCCAATAAAAAAGATGGAAATACAGATAAACAGTTAAATAAATCGGATGACAATCATAGCTGATTTTCCCAAATCATAACCATCGGTTCACCGGTGGTTTGCTCTGCCCCTATAAGGGGCTTTTTTTACCAGCAGTCGCCCCCTAAGGGGGCACCGAATCATTATTGATTGCTCCCTTCGCACTGCAAGGTACCCTGTTCGGGGACTAATTCGCAATGCTTTCAATCACTATCAAAAAGAATAAACGGAAACAAAGTCCGCTTCTATTATAGTACCGCAAGGCATTTAAGGCAAGCGAAATTTGCCTTATTTATAAAGTATATTTGAGTTTTAAGCCCCCGCTCGGCGCTGCGAACGGGGGCTTGGGAGGTAATGTGGATTCTCAATCAAGGTCTTGACGGCCTCGGCTCTTTTAGGGCTTTTTGAAAAGCCTTATGATGAGCAGCGTGCAGATCATCAGAATTATGCCGATGGGGAGAGCGAGAATCAGGGGGAAGCCGGGGATAAGGTTGAACACGCCGGTCAACAGATACGTGACCGCACTTACGCCCGCCACTGTCAGCGCATACGGGAGCTGCGTTGAAACGTGCGCAACGTGGTCGCATTGTGCGCCCGCGCTCGCCATGATGGTGGTATCGGATATCGGGGAGCAGTGATCGCCGCAAACCGCGCCCGCCATGCACGCGCTGACACAGACCACGCCGAGGGGAGCTGTCAGCGGGAACACGCTGAGCGTGATCGGGATAAGTATGCCGAAGGTGCCCCAGCTGGTGCCGGTTGCGAACGAAAGACCGCAGGCAATAAGGAAGATTATCACGGGCAGGAAGATCTGGAAGCCTTCCGCCGAGGTTTGAACTATACCTTCAACGTATGCCGCAGCGCCAAGACTGTCGGTCATCGCCTTGAGGCTCCATGCAAAGGTCAGAATGAGGATCGCGGGAACCATGGACTTGAAGCCCTCGGGAATGCAGCCGGTCAGATCCTTGAAGGAGAGCACGCGGCGGCAGAGGTAGTAGATGAAGGTGATTATCAGCGTTACCGCCGAGCCGAGCATAAGACCGACGGAGGCATCCGAATCGGAGAATGACGAGATGAAGTCCTTACCCTCGAAGAAGCCGCCGGAGTAGATCATGCCGATTACACAGCAGATGATGAGCAGCACGATGGGAAGCACAAGATCGATAACCTTGCCCTTGGGGTTGGCGTTTTCATTCGCCTCCTCTGCAAGCGCCTTCATGCCCGAGAAGAGATCGCCCTTTTCCTGCGCGTTCTTCTCATGCTTCGCCATCGGACCGTAGTCCAGCTTGGTGATCGCAAGGAAGATCATCATTATCAGAGTGAGTATCGCGTAGAAATTGAAGGGTATCGCCTTTATGAACACCTCCAGACCGTTTACATTCTTTACGCACGATGAAACGGCGGCCGCCCATGACGAGATAGGCGCAATGATACAGATCGGCGCGGCGGTGGCATCGATAAGATAGGCAAGCTTTGCGCGACTGATCCTGCTCTTATCCGTAACGGGGCGCATGACCGAGCCAACGGTGAGGCAGTTGAAATAGTCGTCGATGAAGATGAGCGAACCGAGCGCGACGGTGGCGAGCTGTGCGCCCGTTCTCGATTTTATCTTTGAGGAAGCCCATCTGCCGAAGGCAGCGGAGCCGCCCGCCTTGTTCATCATCATAACGATCACGCCGAGTATGACGAGGAACACGAGGATACCCACGTTGTAGGCTTCCGAGAGGGAAGCGACTATGCCGTTGTTGAATGCGTGCGTGAGGGTTACTTCAAGATTGAAATTTGCATACAGTAATCCGCCGACTATGATGCCGACGAAAAGCGACGTGTAGACCTCTTTTGTGATGAGCGCCAGCGCGATTGCGATTATCGGCGGCAGAAGCGACCAGAAGGTTTTATAGAACGGTGATGCCGGAGCTTCCTCGCCCTCGGCAAGTGCGATCATGCTTACCGCAGCCATGATAACTATCAAAGCTATCGCGGCAAGCATCCATCTTCGGGTTCTTTTCGTCATCGAAAAATCTCCTCTCGGACTATTTGTGTATTTGTCAAAAATTGACACATATATTGTATCATATAGCCGCAATCGGAATCAATAGCTTTTTTCAAAATCGATCATAACTTTTATATAATCATGCCTTTACGCCGCTTCAACCGTTTCAGCAAGAAAAAGGAACGCCTTTGCGCTCCCCGCGCTCCTGCGTTCCCTTTTTATCGTATTATTCCTTGCTCGCTTCCTCTGCGTTAAGCCCCGTCAGCTTTTCAAAAACGGGCAGCTCCCAGCAGGGGAAGTAGATTCCATAGTTCTCTCCCCCATGCTCGAGCTCGAGGATATGATAAAATCTCATGCGAAGGCCGTAATTGTTCGGAACGAGCTTATACTGCGCGAATCTGCCCTCCTTATGCTTTTCCTTTTTATTCCAGCACAGCGCAGTTATCGAAGCGCGAACAGTTTTTATGCCCTTCATATTCTCGATCGGAAATGCCCAAACCTTTTCACCACCCCAAAGCATCAGCGCATCGTCCTTGCGGTAGGCATATACCTCGCCGTTCAGCCAAAATGGATCGCCGTCAATCCTGAGCTTGCCGTTTTTAAGCTTGTATGCCAAAAGAAAAACGTCCACAGCTTCGGCATCCTCTGATACGCCGAGCTCCGCTCTTGCAGCGGAAAGCGCGCGCTTTTGCTCCGCATTTGCCTCCGCCGCTTCGTTTGAAGCGTTCACTTTTTTATCCCGCACTCTGCCATAGATAAAGAGCGCGAGCCACAATGCGCCGCCGGCGATAAAGAGAATGAGCCACGGCAGATCCTTTTGCGAGAATTCACCGAAGCCGTTATCGAGCCCGATGTTTATGAAGCCATAAAGCCCGAACAGCGCCGCCGCGCCCATAAGAAATTTCAATACCAAAGCATACCACGGCAGCACGCTTTTTTTCTCGATGCCGCGAGCGGCTTTACCGGCGTTTTCCAGCAGCAGCTCCGTTTCGGGGCATACCTTTCGGGCGATAAACTCATCCGAATTATTCCAATCGTTTCGCCTGTCCGTGGTGATATCCACTCCGAATACCGGTTTCATCTTTTTCTCCCATGATTTGATAATTATAAGGTTTGTTCACCGCAAAACGCGCCCCGCAAATGAGGCGCGTTTGCCTGCATTTTTTAGCCGATTCAGTATACATTTTTCGTCTTTTATTGTCAACGCCCTGCCTTGAAATATATGCGCACATACATATACCAAAACCGAAGCCCGGCGTGAACCGGGCTTGAGGCATTGTTCAATTTGCACTGTTAAGGGAGTTTTTTTATTTTACGCTATGCCCATCGCAAGGCGCATGATCGCCAGCGCATCCGCAACCGTTATGCTGTCCGTGCCGTCCAAATCGCCGTTCTCGGGGCAGGGCAGGCTGCCGATAAGCCCCATCGCATAGCGAAGCGCGAGCACGGCATCCGCAATGTTCACCGCCCCGTTTCCGTCCACGTCGCCGATCAGCCCCGCCGCCGTAAAGCGTGCGGTCAGCGCAGTGGGCGCGTTCTGATAATCCAGATTGTATTCCAAGGCGGTTGAAACGAGGCTGCCCGAGGAGGTGTACCAGCCCTCGAAGCGGTTTCCGGGCGCGGGTACGGCGAAAACCATGCTCGTGCGCACTCCGGCTGTTACGAAATGATCATAGCCGATATAGCCGCCGCCCTGCGTGTTCAGCGTGTTCATGGGAAGCGCAGAGATCGCGGAGAGCGAAAGCGCGGTCAGCGCGTTGCCATGCGTTTTCAGATTGGTCAGCGCGGTGTTGTTATTGAGCGAAAGCGCGGTCAGCGCGTTGTTCTCGCAGTAAAGCTTCCAAAGCTGCCTGTTTGATGAAAGATTCAGGCTCGCGATCCTGTTGTCGCCGCAAACGAGCTCCTCAAGCTGGGAATAGCCCGAGGTGTTCAGCGCGGTAAGCAGGTTCTCCTGACAATGAAGAATTTTCAGCCCGCTTGCCGTGAAGTTCAGCGACGAAATGCGGTTTTTGCCGCAGTAGAGCATCTTGAGCGCGGTGCAGCCGGTTAGGTTCAGATTCGCGATCATATTATCGCTGCACTCCACCTCCTGCAGGCGGTTTTTGCTTGAGCAATCGAGCGCGGTCAGCGCATTCTTCGAGCAGCCGAGCAGCCTGAGGTAATTACAGCCCGTCAGATCGAGCGAGGTCAGCGCATTGTCGTCACAAAAGAGCGAATCGAGCACGGCGCAGCCCGTAACATTCAGATTGGTCATGCCGTTGTGCATACAGTTCAGCGTTTCAAGCGCGCTCATATAGGAAACGTTCAGCGAAGCGATCTCGTTGCCCGCGCAGGAGAGCGACTTTAGGCGCGTAAGCCCCGAAACCGAAAGGCCGGTCAGCCTGCTGTCCGCAACCGAAAGGCTCGTTAGCTGAGTGCAGCCCGAAACGTTCACCGAGGTGAACTCATTTCCGCTTGCATAAACGGTTTGAAGCGCAGTGCAGCCCGAAACGTTAAGCGAAGCGATATTATTTACATTACAATATAAATATTTAAGCGCGGTGCACCCCGAAAGATCGAGGTTGCCCACAAGGCGGCTGTTCTCGAGGCGAACGGAATCCATGCGCTTGGTTCCGCTGACGGTGCGCCAAAGCACGCGCGGAACGAGCGTGTAATTGCCGTTCAGATCGTAGCCGAAGGTGCTGCCCCAGGAGTTGGGGTTATTCGGATCGTAGCTATCCGAGAGCTTCGCGCCGTTCTTAACGCCGCTCTCATCGGTCTGCTCCAAAAAGGAAGCGATCTTGTTGTAATCCGCAGCATTGTATCCGCTCGGAACGTTCCAGCAGGGCTCGACCGAAGCCTGCTCTAGCGCAAGCGCGGGCAGCGCAGTGAGCGCCATAACGAGCGCTGCGGCCAATGAGATAATACGCTTTTTCATTTTAACTCCTCCGAAAACCAAATGATTTTTATTCAAAATGTTCCTTTGCCTCGAACACGCGGCAGATATTCTGATAATCACCGAAAACGGTCAGCTTCTCGCCCAAGTTAAAAACCGTGTCCTTATGCGGAGGCTCCACCCTGCCGTGCTTATCCTCAATGAGCATGATCAGGATATTGTGCTCCTCCTTGATGCGCGATTCAAAAAGCTTTTTGCCCGAAAGCGCCTCCGGCACCTCGCGAACATGTACCTGTGCTATCGTGCCGTTTCCGATATGATCGATTATCATAACGGTGTTCGCAGTTTTTGTATGCGTTATATTGCCGACCGCCTTTAAAACGAGCGCACTTCCGAACGAGCGCACGGCGGGGATGCGCAGAATGATTATCAAAAGCGCCACCATGCCGACCGGGATCAGAAGTCCCAGAACGTACTGCCCCACCTGCGTTATCTTGAGCGACATAAACACGTTGATAAACGCCGAAACGACCGAGATATTGAAAACGTAGCCGAAAAGCATCGTTACCCTCGCAAGCCGCCTTCTGCGCCTCGTTGAGATGATCATTTCGCTTTCGCGCGTGGTGAAGCCCGAGCCCGTGAGCAGCGAAACCACCTGAAACCGCGCCTTTTCCTCGGGCAGACCGATCAGGCGGAAGAGCAGGGTGAACACTTCCGAAATGATGATGTATAGAAGTATCAGCACCGCAAAAAGCGAAGCGGCAGCGTAAATATTCATATTCCGTCTCGGGCGGCTCTTCGCCGCAGCCTGCCTCCGTTCTTGAATTTGGCGCATAAAGCGGAGTTTGCCGTATATATTTTAACACGAATTCAATGGGTTTTCAACATGAAAAAATGAAATTGAGGAAGAAAGACGGCGCTGTTTTCGGTTAAAAAAAGGGGGGCAAAAGCCCCCGAAGCCGAAAGTCGGCCGTTCCTGTTATCGCAAGGTCATTCCGTAAAGCTGAAGCCATTTTATTTGGTTCAGCTCGTTTGCGGACTGCTGCGAATTGTATGCGGCGATCTCGCTGTTTCGCGCTGTCTGCTCCCCTGCCGCCGCAAGCCGCTCGGTGGCTTGCACAAGCCTCTGCGACATACGATTGCCCTCCTGAATAGCGCAGGCAAGCGAATACTGATTATCGCGTATCTGATCGAGCTTTGAAAGCACCTGATCGAGCTTGTTTATGATAACGTTTTGGCGAAGTTCGGATTCATAAAGATTATACGCGCCGTCGCCGCCTCGATTCTCGCCCAATGTGGAGCATCGCCCGCTTTGAAAATAGTCAAGAAATGAAGCAACTGCCGCAAAATCATACCTATATTTTCCGTATATAACGCCTACATCGTAGAATCTGCGGAGCGTTTCCTGCGTTTTCTGATAGCGCCCGTACAGAATGGAGCGCTCTAGCTGAAGCACCTTTTTCTGAGCAAGCTCTTTGTTTACGCGAACGGCATCTGCGTGTTTGGCGGCGTTATATTCAGCAATATTTCTCGCATTATACCTATCATTACTTTTTTTATCGATCACTGTCCATATCGCTACTATCAATAATCCCAGTACTGCAATAGCGCCCGCAATCGGCAGTATCCACTTGTAGGAGTCTATCCGACCAAAGCATAATGCAATAATAGCAATAACAGAGCCTAATGGAATCGCCCCAATTAACAAAAATGCAGCCTTCTTCGCAATGTCCTCAAAGTCCAAACTATGATGATAGGGTTCCTTCACATTTCCCGCGTGTCCCAAATCATTTATCCGTCTATCAAGCTGATAAAGTGCCTGTTTCTGCAGATAGACCTGTTTTTCTAGTTCAAGAACATTTTTAAGATACTGAATCAATCGCTGATTATCCATATTTCCCCCTTTTTGATGTAAAGTGTATCATTGCGTATGATCCTACGCATAATTATTATAGATAGAATTTATCTAAAAGTCAATAGACGGATTGTATCTATGCTATATTTATTAAATTAGGAATTTATCTTTCAAGGGAGGTGTGCCTATGAAGAGCAGAATAAGGGATCTTCGCGAGGATGCCGACCTTACCCAAGCCGAGCTTGCCGCGCGCATAGGCATTACCCAGCGCAAATACAGCTATATCGAAACCGAAACCCAGCCGCTTACCGATGAAATGCTCGTTAAGCTTGCGGATTTTTATAATGTCAGCGTTGACTATATCCTATTGCGAACCGAAAAACCGGAGCTGAACACATAGCCCGCCGCTATCCCTTTTCTTTTCTTCCACCTCTTTTTAATAATGATTTCGCGCATTTATTCCGTGCACTCTATTATAGCCCGTATATGGGCAATTGTCAATAGTGCGGCATGGCAGTACATTGTATCCATAGCGAAAAGGAGGCAATGTATGATAGTTTTTGACAGGTTATGGGCAACCATGAAGGCAAAGGGGATATCTCAATACAGGCTTATAAAGGAGTTCAATTTCAGTACGGGACAGCTTGACCGTCTGCGCAAAAATGAAAACGTGAACACCTATACGCTCGATCTTCTTTGCCGCATACTGAACTGCAAGCTGGAGGATATTGCGGAGTTCAGGCGCGAAAACGAGCATAGCACCGATTGATTTTCTCTGAGGTGATGACTATGAAGCTGCGGATACGCGATCTGCGAGAGGACAGCGACCTGACACAGCAGCAGGTTGCCGAAATGCTTATGTGCGATCAGTCGCTCTATTCCAAATATGAGCGCGGCGAGCGCGAAATTCCGTTGAGATTGCTTATAATTTTGGCCGAATACTATGGCGTTAGCCTTGATTATCTCGTTTGCCGAACGGAAAAAACGGAAGTGAATATGTGATGCGAAGGAGAAGCGCAAGCCGTTTCTCTTTTTAGTTTTTGCCGTTCACCGAAAGCCTTCCCATTGAGGGGAAGGTGGCTGAGGCGGCGCAGCGCGGCGCGAAGACGGATGAGGTGGAGACCTCATGAACGCCGCGCACGGCGTTCTATCCTTTTAGTTCCTGCAAGTGTTTGCAAAGCAATCTCGCTTTTTATAATTTGATTCAAATCCCTTTCGGGATTTGTGCAGGTGTCCACCTCACCCACCGCCTTCGGCGGTCCCCCCTCTCCTCAAGGAGAGTGCTTTTGGCAGTCGATTTACGAGGTTTCAAGCGAATACTCGGCTTTGTCTTCGATGCGGCCTACAATCAAGCAAGCTCCTTTCATCCCGCCGCGCGGAAGCTTTTCCCTTGCGAAAAATGCTTCGGCTTGCTTCGCATTTTTCGATTTACGCAGCGAGGCGGAAGTGCGGCGGGGTGACATAACAAAGCGTTATACAAAATAGAAACGCCGCTCGGCGTTTCGACCGCAATGTGCCGAAAGGCACGCCTCATTCGCCGCAGGCGAGCATCATGCGCTGAAAGCGCTCATCATTGCCGAAGGCAAGTCTCATTCCCGAATTCCATCCGCATCACGCGATCGTTCCCCCATTTTCCGCCGGTGAACTTAAAGCCCAAGCTTTCATATAGGCGTATCGCGTTCGCATTTTCGGGATGCACGGCAAGCGCAACGCGGGAAGCGCCCGAGTCAAAAAGCATTTTCAAAGCGCCCTCAAGCGCGGCTCTGCCAAGCCCACGCCCCTGCGCGTTTTTATCGATTATCAGCGGCGCAATATTGAATTTCCCTATCCTCGGATTCGCCCAAAGCCCGATATAGCCGCGCACCTTGCCGCCCAGCTCGATCAGATACAGCT
This sequence comes from Clostridia bacterium, assembly GCA_017395105.1. Classification (GTDB taxonomy): domain Bacteria; phylum Bacillota; class Clostridia; order Christensenellales; family CAG-138; genus PeH17. The sequence goes on along the minus strand of JAFPWD010000046.1, from coordinate 1,176 downwards.
TGCCGCAGCCGAGCGACGGCAGCTTGCGAAAAAGCGTTCGTATCGGCTGACTCTCGATCATTTTGCTTTGCTCGTTCGTTATCTCGATGTGCAGATATTCATTCAGCTTTTTGAAATTGAAGCGCGAAAGCACCGCCCCGCCGTGAAGCGGAAGCGTTTTTGGGAAGGTTTTTCTTTTATTGCGGTTCGGTTTATCGTTCATTTTATAATACAGGAAACAATGTTCACAATTATAAGCGCGTGCAGTACAATATGGTAAAGATCGGGAACGAGCCGCGTTTCGCTCGCTTTGAAGATGCGCAGAGTGCCGCGAAAACATTCGTTGTAACCCCGAAGCTTTTTCTCACTCGCGCCGAAGATTGTATAGCGCCAATGGCAGAAGAACTGCACGATAAGCCATGCGGCAAGCACCCCGAGAAGCACCCACCTGCCCCATGAAAAGGCGTGGAAGAGAACGAGCGCAAGCGCGTAAACGATCAGCATGAAAAACTCTGCGCTCTTTACGCCAACGCCTTCCACAAGAATGAAGCGGCGCGTGCGATAGGAAACGGTGCAGCCGAGGAACCAGAGGAGGAGAAACGCTTGAAACACTATTGTTAAGATCATTGGTATCGCTCCTTCAGCTTATTGGGAGCATTGTTCGGAATGCTTGGCCTTGGCGGTGTTGAGGGAGGAGATGAGCAGGCGGCGTATGCTTCCGCAATCGTGCAACAGGTTTTTAACCGCCGTTTCATCCGCGATTCCCGCTCGCACGAACAATTCAAGCCAATATTCCGTTTCATAGCATTCCTTGAGTGCTATTTGAAACTTGGCGATGAAATCCGCTCTGCTTTGAGCGTAATTAGCCTCGCGAACATTAGCGCCAATGCTTGTTGCGGAGCGTTCAAGCTGATTCACAAGCGAGCGATGCCCCTTTACGGAATCGCAGAAGTTGATCATATTCACCGCAAAATCCATTGTTAGATCAAGAAGTTTGTTTGTTGCCATCAATATCACCTCAATATAGAGTATAGCGGAAAAGCAAACGTTTTTCAATAATGAAATCGCGCCCTTCGGCGCGGTGAGATCACGGGCTTGCGCCCGTGGCGAAATCTTCGGCTCTGCCGAAGGTGAAATAAAATCCGTCCACGCGCCGCAGGCGCATTTCATCGCAAAGCGATTTCATCTGCCGCAGGC
>JAFPWD010000045.1 GCA_017395105.1 Clostridia bacterium | reverse complement strand
TTCCGCGTGCTTTCATTGTACAATATCCCTGCTTTCTGTCTGTTTTTTTCGCTAAACTAATTATACATGAAAGCAGCAAACCGGGCAACCCTTGCGGATCGCCCGGTCTTGTTTTATTGGGGCTTAATGCAACAGCCCCTTAAAGTGCTGTTTGTTTTCAATTCGCCTCAGTTATCCGCATTGGGATTCTTGAAGCCGTAGCCGTAGGCGGCATCGATGGAGCTTACCATCGTGAAGGACTGATCGTCCACCTCATGCGCGATGCGCTTGATCTTAAAGACCTCGGTCTTGCTGCACGCGCAGATCAAAACGCTCTTGTCCGCGCCGGTGTACGCGCCCTTGCCGTTCATGATGGTAACGCCGCGGTCGATATCCTGCATGATGCGGTCGCTTATGCCCTGCCCCTTCGTGGTGATGATGGTCAGAAGCTTTCTTGAGTCGTTGCCGTACATGATCTTATCGATGATCATGCTGTAGGTGATGGTCATGATGAAGCCGTAGAGAACGGCATCAACGGTCTTGTATGCAATGAAGTTGAGAAGAATTATCAAGCCGTCAACGGCAAGCGATATCGTTCCAACCGAGAGCTGGGGATTCTTTCTTCTGAGCGCAAGGATAACGAAGTCCGAACCGCCGGTGGAGGAATCCCTCATATAGATAAGGGCAAGACCGGCGCCGGCGAGGATACCGCCGAAGATAGCCGCAAGAAGCGGATTGCTGTCGTACTTGGGCAGCAGCTCCATAAGATTATCAACTATGATAGCGGAGATCACGATCGTTTTTGCCGAGCGCAGGAAGAATTTGAAGCCGAGCGCTTTGAAGCAAAGAATGACGATGGGAATATTGATAAGAACGGTGCCAAGACCGATATCCAAGCCCGTATAATGCTTCAAAAACATCGCAAGACCCGTAACGCCGCCGGGAGCGAAATTGGATGCTTCCGCGAAATTGACAACGCCGAAGCCGTACAGCACGCAGCCGATCACGTCATAAATAAGGTCAACGGCAAGCGTTTTCGGCTTGATATCAAGCTTCTGCCAAAGCGTTTTAAATCCTGCTTTGAAATTGAACGACATAGGTATTCCTCCTGATGGAATATAGAGTATTTCCGCGCGGTTATTTGCAGCAAACAACTGAAAAAAGCCAAAGAAAAAAGCCCGAATATGTATAACACAGGCTTTTTGGGCGTTCCACGCAACTTCAGCGGAGATTTTATCATTGTTTGCGGCATTTTTCAACCCCCCATGACGAAATATATCCGCTAATATGCGGTTTAACGGCGAATTTCATGCGGATTAGTTGACAATCGAATAAAAAACGGTAAAATATTATCTGGATAAACGCTTAAAATGCGCATTGAAAGGGGAAAATAACCAATATGAAAATACTCGTTGCTTTGCCGACCGATAAAAAGCACAGGCAGCTTCTTGAAACCGCCTGCCCGAGCGGTGAATTCGTTTACGCCGAGGGCGATTATTCTTCGGAAAATATCAAAGATGCGGAGGCCATCATCGGCAATCTGCCGCCCGACAGGTTCTCAGAATGTAAACTCCTTCGCTTCGTTCAGCTCGGCATGGCGGGCTCGGATAACTATAAGGGAAAGGTGCTCGAGGGCGTTCTTGTTGCAAATGCGAGCGGCGCATACGGCCTTGCGATAAGCGAGCACATGCTCGGCAATATGCTGATGCTTATGAAAAAGCTTCATCTTTATAGGGATAATCAGCTCGAAAACGCTTGGCGAGATGAGGGCAGCGTAACGAGCGTTGAGGGCGCAAGGGTGCTGGTCGTGGGTCTTGGAGATATAGGCGGCGAGTTTGCGAAAAAATGCAAGGCGCTCGGCGCGTACACCATCGGAATTCGCAGAACGCTCCACGATAAGCCCGAATATGTGGATGAGCTTCATACGCTCGATACGCTCGATGCGCTTCTCGGCACGGCGGACGTGGTCGCGCTTGCGCTTCCGCAATCGAATGAAAGCAAGGGGCTCATGAATGAAAGCCGCCTTCGCGAGATGAAGAAGGGCGCGATACTTTTGAATGTTGGGCGCGGCAGCGCGATAGATACCGATGCACTTGTGAAGGTGCTGAATGAGGGGCTTATCATGGCGGGCGTGGATGTGACCGACCCCGAGCCGCTTCCTGCGGAGCATCCGCTTTGGAAATGCAAAAACTGCCTCGTTACGCCCCATATCTCGGGCTTCTATCACCTCAAGCAAACGCACGACCGCATAATCGCGATTGCCGCAAGGAATCTTGCCGCGCTTGTGAGCGGGGGAGAGATCGGCAATCTTGTGGATGATAAAACGGGATATCGCGCGAGGGAAAACCGGCTTTGATAACGGGATATGCGAAATACAATACGCGAAAAAGCCCTTTTGCGATATTGACATTAGTGCATAAAAGTGATAAACTGATTTCATAATATTGGCGTTGACGGAGAAAAAGAGCCCGAACTGCTGAAGAGAGAGCCGTATTGCTGGGAGCGGCTTGCAGATAAGGCTCACAAAGTTCCCTCCCGAGCCGTTTCGGTGAAGCCGAGTTGTGTTAGAATTCGTTTGAACCTCTTTCTCGGTGCGTAGTTGAAGCCGGGCGAGCCCGATACAGCTCATAAAGGCGTTTCAGGTTTTTAAGCCGCTTTTTGCGGCACAAAAGCGGGAAGCGCGAATCAGGGTGGTACCACGAGATAGGCGCGCTCGTCCCTTTGGGATGGGCGCCTGTATTTATAATCAAAGCAAGGAGAAACGAAAATGCTTGAAGAACTTGCAAAAATTCGTGAAGAGGCGCTGAAAAGGCTCGAAAGCATCGAGACCGAAGCGGAGCTCACCGAATTGAACGTAAACATTTTGGGCAGAAACGGCGCTCTGACAGGCATACTGCGTGGCATGAGCAAGCTTTCGCCCGATGAAAGAGCGGCTATGGGCAAGGAGGCAAACGAAGTAAAGCAGAGCCTTACTGCCGCATTCGACGAAGTAAAGGCCCTCCTTGAAGCAAAGGCGGAGGAAGAGCGCATAAAGGCGGAAACGATAGATGTGACCCTTCCCGGCGTTATAGACGTTCCCGCAGGCAAATTAAGCCCGCTGACGCTTGTTTACCGCCAGATAAGAGACGCGCTTATAGGCCTTGGCTTCACCACCTACGAGGGTCCCGAGATAGAGCTTGACGACAACAACTTCACAAAGCTCAACCTGCCCCTCAACCATCCTTCGAGGGATATGCAGGATACCTTCTATGTGGACGATAAGGTGCTTCTTAGAACGCACACCTCCGCCTGCGAGGCGCGCGCTCTTATGACGCTTGAGCCGCCGTTCCGCCTCGTTATCCCCGGCAGATGCTTCCGCGTGGATGAGCCCGATGCGAGCCACAGCCCCATCTTCATGCAGATGGAGGGGCTTGTGGTGGACAGGAATCTGACCTTTGCCGATTTAAAGGGAACTATCGACACCTTCGTTAAGGCGGTGTTCGGCGAAAGCGTTAAAACAAGGCTTCGCCCCAGCTATTTCCCGTTCACCGAGCCTTCAGCCGAGGTGGATATAAGCTGCACGATCTGCGGCGGCAGGGGTTGCTCGTCCTGCAAGGGCACGGGCTGGATGGAGATCATGGGCTGCGGCATGACCAATCCCCATGAGATCGAAAACTGCGGGCTCGATCCCCGCGAGTGGAAGGGCATGGCGTTCGGCGTTGGTGTGGATCGCGTTGCCTGCCTCAAGTACGGCATAAACGATATCCGCCTTCTCTATGAGGGCGATGCGCGCTTCCTGCGCCAGCTCTGATTTAAGGGAAAGGAGACGGATAAATTATGAAACTTCCTCTTAAATGGCTCAAGGATCACGTTGAGTATAAGGTTTCCCATCAGGAATTCGCAAACAGGATGCTGCTGCGCGGCTTCGAGGTTGCGGAGATAATCCCCGAAATGAAGGCAACGGGCGTTGTGGTCTGTACCATCGATTCGATCGAGCAGCACCCGAACGCCGAGCGCCTGCGCGTTTGCAGCGTGGATATCGGCAAAAGGGATGCAAACGATCAAAAGCTGAATATAACCATAGTAACGAACGCGCAGAACGTTAAAGAAAAGGATCAGGTTCCCGTTGCGCTCGACGGCGCTGTGCTTGCGGACGGCATGGTGATCCACCCCACCAAAATGCGCGGCGTTGAGAGCCAAGGCATGTTTTGCGGCGGTGCGGAGCTCGGCATTGGCGATGCGGAGTACCCCGGCGCGGGCAACGACAGCGTTCTTATTCTGAATGAAAGATATGAAAACGGCGATAAGATAGAGACTGCGCTCGATCTTGAGGATGTTATCTTCGATATTGAGCTGACGCCGAACCGCACGGATTGCCAGAGCATCCTCGGCCTTTGCCGCGAGGCGGCGAGCGCACTCGGTCAGAAGTTCATCGAGCCCGAGATCAAGCATATCGAGGGCATCGGCGATGCTTCGGAGTATGCCGAGGTGGACGTGTTCAATCCGCAGCTTTGCCCGCGCTATCTTGCAAGGGTTGTTACCGATCTCAAGGTGGAGCCCTCGCCGCATTGGATGCAGCTCAGGCTCAAGCTTGCGGGTCTCCGTCCCATAAATAATATCGTTGATATAACGAACTTCGTGCTGCTTGAATACGGTCATCCGATGCATGCCTTCGACCTTGCCTGCATAACGGACGGGCATATCGTGGTGCGAAACGCAGGCACGGGGGAGACCGTAACCACGCTCGATGGCAAGGAGCGCGAGGTAACCAACGATATGCTGCTCATCGCCGATCCCACCAAGGGCGTGGGCATCGCAGGCGTTATGGGCGGCCTCAACTCCGAGATAACCGAGAATACGAAGGTCACGCTGTTTGAAAGCGCCGTGTTTCTTCCCGAAAATATCAGGCATACCACAAGAAAGCTGCGACATTCCACCGATTCCTCCGCGCGCTTTTGCAAGGGCGTTGAGCCCGTGAACGCCGAGAAGGCGATAGAGCGTGCGATCGAGCTCGTGCATGAGCTCGGCGCGGGCAAGGTGGTCGGCGGGCTCATCGACACCTGCGAAGAAAAGCTCGAGCCGCGCATCGTGTATGCCGATATAGCTCATGTGAACGCTATTCTGAACACCGAGCTTTCCGGCGAAAGGATGGCGGAGCTGCTCGAATCCATAAATATTCCCGTAATCGTAGAGGGCGAAAAGCTCAAGATCGAGGTTCCCCATTTCAGAACGGATATCGAGTCCGGCCTTGAAACGGATCAGGATATAGCCGAGGAGGTCGGAAGGCTCTACGGCTACGACAATATCGCGCCCACTTTGATGAACGGCGACACCTTCCAGGGCAAGCTCGGCGAGAGCTTTGCGCGCGAGGACGAGGTCAAGGATCTGATGGCGGCGATGGGCTTTATGGAGCTGTATAACTACAACTTCACCTCTCCGCAGGAATATGATGCGCTGCTTCTTCCTGCTGGCGATGAAAAGCGCAAAACCGTGCGCCTTAGGAACCCCTTCGGTGAGGATCAGAGCCTTATGCGCACAACGCTGATCGGCGGAATGCTGCGCACGCTTCGCCTGAATGCAAACAGAAAGAGCGGCCACGGCAGGTTCTTCGAGCTTGGAAACGTTCATTTCAACAATAACGCGGAGCTTCCCGAGGAGCGCAGAATGCTTTCGATAGTCTGCACCGGCGCAAACGAAAGCTTCTACACCCTCAAGGGCGTAATCGAGCAGCTCTTCTCGGTGCTCGGCGCGAAAAAGCTGCGCTTTGAGCGCGGCGGCGGAGAGTATCTGCACCCCGGTCAGAAGGCGCATATCCTGCTTGAGGGCGAGCGCGTAGGCGAGCTCGGCGGTGTGCATCCCAAGGTGCTCAAGAGCTTCGAGCTTTCAGCGGCGGCATATATCGCGGAGATAGACTTCTTCAAGCTGCTTTCGCATCTTGAGGCGGTGCGCAAGTTCAAGCCCCTGCCCAAGTTCCCGCTCGTTCCGCGCGATCTTGCGATAATCGTGGATGAAAGCACCGAGGCGCAGGACATAACCGATGCCATCGCGGGCGCTAAAACAGCGGCGATCGTTGAAAATGTGCGCGTGTTCGACGTGTTCCGTCCGAGTGTTCCAGGTGAAAAGGGCATCCCGGGCGGCAAGAAGAGCATGGCGTTCCGCTTTGAGCTTCGGAGCGACGATCATACCCTCAACGACGAGGAGATCAACCGCACCGTGAACCAGATCCTCAAGGCGCTCAAGTTCAAGCTGGATGCCGAGCTGAGAAGCTGATAACTAAGTAATACTCGAGCCGCCGCTTTTGCGGCGGCTCGGAGGATGGATAAAGCCATGTTCAACATCGTTCTTGTTGAGCCACAGATCCCGCAGAACACGGGAAATATTTCGAGAACCTGCGCCGTTACAGGCTGCTCGCTGCATCTTGTGGAGCCGCTCGGCTTCAAGATAGACGACAAAAAGCTAAAGCGCGCGGGGCTCGATTACTGGAGTGAGCTCGACATTCACTACTATAGCAGCTTTGAGGAGCTTGAGCAAAGATACCCGAACTCGCGCTTCTTCCTCTTTTCGACCCATGCCGAGCGAAGCTATACCGAGGCAAGCTATCGCCCGGGTGATTTTCTCGTTTTCGGAAAGGAAACGGCCGGGCTCGGGGAGGAGCTGCTAAAAAGAAGGAGCGAGGATGCGGTGCGCATCCCGATGCGAAAAACGCTGCGCTCGCTCAATCTTTCCAATTCCGCCGCGATTGCCGTGTATGAGGCGCTGCGGCAAAACGGGTTCGGAGAGCTCGTTTGATAGGATCCACCTTTGCTTTTGAGGGGGAAAGTATGGAGAATAAAACGCTTAACAGGATATTGGAAAACGGAATAATAGCCATAGCAAGGGGCATATACGGCGAAAAACTGCTGCATGCAGTCGGCGCGCTGCTCGATGCGGGCATTCGTGCGGTCGAGGTCACCTTCGATCAGAAATCATCGGGGGAAGAAACCTTCGAGTCGCTGCTCAAGCTCAAGGCTGCTTTTAAAAATGATGCCGCTATAGGCGCGGGCACGGTGCTCACAAAGGAGCAGCTCAAGCTCGCCTATGATGCCGGGGCGGAATTTATAGTTTCGCCGAACACGGATGAGGCCATCATCCGCGAAACAAAGCAGCTCGGCATGGTATCGATCCCGGGCGCTATGACACCTTCGGAGATAGCCGCCGCGTATTCGTTTGGCGCGGATATCGTTAAGGTGTTTCCCGCGGGTGCGTTGGGCGTGGAGTATTTTTCGGCGGTGACTACGCCGCTTTCGCATATAAAATGCGCGGCGGTGGGCGGCGTGACGGTTGAAAACATGGCTGCCTTCAAAAGGGCGGGCGCATGCGCTTTCGGCATAAGCTCCTCGCTCTTTGATAAACGGCTAATTGAAAATGAAGCATACGAAGAATTAAAAAGGAATGCAGCCGCATTCATATCCATCGCCGCAAACAAGCGCGGAAACTGAGAGCAAGGCTTGAGCTATGAATAAAACTAACGGCACAACCGAATCGAGCGAAGCGGGGAAAACGCAAGAAAAGAGCGCAGAGGTCGGCTATATCCACGAAAACCACCGCGAGCGTGTTCGCAGGGCGTATATCGAGCGCGGCGATCTTTCGGGGATGCACGAGCATCAGATCCTCGAGCTGATACTGTTTTATGCCATAAAGCGAAGGGACGTAAACCCGCTTGCGCACAGGCTCATCGACCGCTTCGGCTCCTTAAGGGGCGTGCTTTATGCAAGCATCGGCGAGCTCTGCTCGGCGGGGCTTTCGGAGAGCACCGCGGTGCTGCTCAAGCTCATAGGCGACGTGGGCTATGCGATGGATCGAAAACAGATCAAGGAAGCTGTCGTTCAGAACACGAACGATGCGCTCGAGGTTTGCTACAAGCTGCTGTTTCGTGAGCGGCGCGAGAACGTTGCGCTCGTATGTCTGGATGCAAAGAGCCGCGTATCCAAGATAAGTGTAAAAACGGACGGGCTGAACGATCGGGTCAACGCGCTGCCGAAGTGGATAGTGGATGCTGCGCTTTCAAGCGATGCATCCGCGCTGATACTGACACACAATCACCCCTCGGGCTCGCTCGTGCCCTCGCAGCGTGATATTGAAACCACGGCCATGCTCGAAAAGCTGCTCTCGCCGCTTGGCATCGCGCTGCACGATCATATTATAGTAACGCAGGATGCCTGCTATTCCATGAAGCGCGACTATACTCGGCGCATGACGGACGAGGACAGCTCAGATAGCGCCGAGCCGGATCGCTCTTTCGATGCAGGATAATCAAAAGGAGAAAATGTAATGAAACACGGTAAAAAATCAAAGCTTGGAGCGGCGTTTTTTTACGCTCTTGTTTTTTTGACGGCCCTTGCCTTTGCGATGGCGCTTTCAGCGTGCGGCGGAAAAGACGATGAAACGACCAAGCTCAATACCGCTTCGGATATCTACAAGCATATAACGACGCTTGCGGATTTTCCAAAGATGGAGCAGCCGAACAGCGAGGATATTGAGGACTATTTCGGAATAGACCTCGATAGGATAAAGGCGTATGAGATCCGTCTTTCTTCGGATGCCACCCTTGCCGATGAGATCGCCGTGTTCGAGCTTGCGGACGAGAGCTATCGCTCGGCACTTGTGAACGTCCTGAAGCAAAGGCTGAACCGCGCCGCGAACGTTGCGCGCGATTACAGCCCCGAGCAGTACGATATAATTCTGAAATCGACAGTAGAGGAAAAAGGGCGCTTCGTTTTCTACGTTGTGAACGAGAAGAGCGAAAGCATCGTTTCCGAGCTGAAAAAGCTTATCGAGGATTGGCCGCTAAAATAAGGGGGAAATATGGCGAAACTTGAAAAAACCATGAGAGGAAGCTTCAACAATCTGCTTTCGCGCATCGAAAACGGAATACTCAATTCGAGCGCCACGGCTTCCCTTGAAGAAAAAAGCGATTTTACATATAACGGAGCAAAATGCAGCGTTCGCGTTTTCGAAAGATACAGTATGCTCGGCGGAAACAGAGCAAGCCTCAGTGTGACTCTGTTTCAGGGCGCTGCGGATGCGCCGATAAGGGTCTCGGCGATAGCATCCGGCGGCAGTCAGGCGATGTTTTTTAAGCTGAACACCTTCGGCGAGCAGGCATTTTTGCAGATACTTGAGGATCTGCTGTAAAAACGGAATCATGGTGATGATATGAAGGAAGAATTCGCAAGAACCGCGCTTCTTTTGGGCGAAAAGGGCATAGAAAAGCTCGCTGCCTCCCGCGTTGCCGTTTTCGGCGTGGGCGGGGTGGGCGGCTTTGCCGTTGAAGCGCTCGCTCGAAGCGGGATTGGTGCGCTCGATCTTATCGACAGCGACACCGTTGCCCCCTCGAATATCAACAGGCAAATAATCGCTTTGCAGGATACGGTCGGTAAATACAAGGTCGACGTGGCTGCGGAGCGGGTGAAAAGTATAAACCCCGATTGCCGCATCAAGGCGCACCGCATATTCTATCTGCCCGAAACGGCGGGAGAGTTTGATTTTTCGGAGTACGACTATATCATCGATGCGATCGACACCGTCAGCGGCAAGCTGATGCTCGTTGAGGCTGCCGCCGCCGCTAAAACGCCGATAATCTGCTCCATGGGCGCGGGAAACAAGCTCGATCCGACTGCGTTTCGCGTTTCGGATATAAATAAAACCTCCGTCTGCCCCCTTGCGCGAGTTATGCGAAGAGAGCTCAAAAAGCGCGGAATAAAAAAGCTGAAGGTCGTTTGGTCCGATGAGGAGCCCGCGCCGCACCTCTGGTCCGATGAAAAAACCGAGGCGATCCCTGAGGGCAGCTCAAGGCGCACGATCCCCGGCTCGGTCGCCTTCGTTCCGTCCGTTGCGGGGCTGATACTCGCGGGAGAGGTCATAAAGGATCTTATAACGGACTGCGTATAATCCGAATGTAAAAGAATAAGAACCGGTTTGCAATTCCAAAAATCGCAAACAACATATGTTGACAACAAGTGAAAAATAGGATATTATAATGAATAAGCAGAAAATAATTTTTTGGAGGTTCATTGTAAAAAGAAAATCTAATTTAACCGTTGCTTTCCCTGATTATAGTAACCATGTTGATTATGAGCGCATTCTCTCCGACGCTTGCTGCTTTCGATTGGCTCAACACGGAACTGCCTAAAACACGGACTGTTTATGAACTCGCAACCATTGAGTTAAAACTTCCATCAAACGCGCGTATGGAGCAAGAAATCGAACTTCTCAGTAAGGCAGCGCAAGACCGCAAAAAGCTTTGATGATTCAAGGCTGAATAGCATATTTGAAGTTCGATACGCTTCGGTCTATTCTGTTGGAAGGGAGACTGCTCGCAGATATGGGTACGACAAGTATCAGAACGTGATCGACCGTCTTGTTGCAAGAGCAAGGATGCAAGGATTAGAGTTGTCGTCAAATATAGACGATTTAGCGCTGCAAGAGTTTGCAAAGGCACAGCTTCTATCAACAACAGAAACAGATGTCGTTGGCTTTGCAAAATTCATTGATATCTATGAGAATTATGCGTACAATGACGAAATAAGAAAAATCGTTGCAAGTCTTGGAGCGCGCACGTTTGCTTTGGCGAGAGAGATAATCACTGATGGAGAATTATATGTTTATAGGGTGGGATAAATTATGAAGAAAAGTATTAAGAGTCTTATTACGGTATTGCTTGCGGCGATCATGGCGCTTTCTGCATTCGCGTGTAAGAAGGCTGCCGATCCGGAAGAATACTCGCGTGTTGTCGGCGAATATGATGGCACACCGCTTCGCGGCGGCTTTTTGACATCGGGAAACGATGCGTATAAGGTCGGCAAAAACAGCCTTGGTTTCCCCGTGTTCGTTTCTCCCGACAAGGCATGGGAAGCGTTCATCGTTGATTACGCCGAAGGGATAGAGATGGTCAAAAATAAATGCAATCTCAAACCGATCTCGAAAGAGTACTACAGACCGTATATTCTTGGCGTGCAGTTAGCGACACATCCTAAGGGAGCAAACGATGATCTGTATTGTGACGTTGCGTATTTTATAGACCTATACGAAAACAGCTTTCCGGAAGCATACACCGGCGATCCCGGTGGTATGCCGCTCTGATGCGAGAAACGAGTGGTTTCTGCATACGATTAATACAAGCTATAAAGCACAAGCAGGCGGCGGGCAGCCGCTCCTGCTTGTGTTGTCATTGTGGCTGAAAGCGGAGCAGCTTCATTTGCAGCATACGGATATATTGTTTGGATATGAGCTGAAATTCCGAAAGAACAGCTTTAGTATTTTCCGCTTGACAATTTCGCAGAATAGTAATAAAATACTGGGGTATAATTCAATACGGGCTATGAAGGAAAGAGTAGAGCTCTTCCACCGCGAGGGAGAATTCAAACGAAGGCTCCCGCAAGAGATACGCCGGTTGGTGCAAGGCGAAGCGGAAAGGGCTTGAACATGGCTCCCGAGCCCCCGAGGTGAACTGCTTTTGCTTCAGCCTCGGCGTGTGCGCACGATACAGCGTTCAATGAAGCCCGCGTTTTTTCGCGGGGAAATAGGGTGGTACCGCGTTATTAACGCCCCTGTGTCCGTTCGGATGCGGGGGCTGTTTTTTAGTGAATGGTGAATAATGAAGGGTGAATAGTGGAGGTCGAAATTCCACGGGGATTTCTTCAAAATTTACGCTTTGTTATCGCGGTTATCCTGGGAATCAGCCGCCCAAGCCGAAAAAAATCTTGCATAGGTAAAGGAAAAAGAAAATGGAAAACAAGAAAGCACCGTATTACATTACCACGCCCATCTATTACCCGAGCGCGAATCTGCATATCGGGCACACCTACTGCACCGTCAACACCGATGCGCTTGCGCGCTACAAGCGCCTGACCGGGCACGAGGTCTATTTCCTCACAGGCGCAGACGAGCACGGTCAGAAGATCGAGCGCAAGGCGGAGGAGGCGGGCGTAACGCCGCAGCAGTTCGTGGACGATATCGTCAAGGGCTTCCATTCCCTTTGGGAGCTGATGGACATTTCGCACGACGGCTTCGTTCGCACCACGGACGACTATCATATCGCTTGCGTGCAGAAGGTTTTCAAAAAGCTCTACGAAAAGGGCGATATCTATAAGAGCAGCTATAAGGGAATGTACTGCACTCCATGCGAAAGCTTCTGGACGGACACCCAGCTCAAGGAATCCGGAGGAGTTTGCCCCGATTGCGGCAGGCCCGTTGAGGAAGTGCAGGAGGAGAGCTATTTTCTGAACGTCAGCAAATACGCCCCCCGCCTCATAGAATACATAAACGAGCATCCCGATTTCATTCAGCCTGCTTCGAGGGCTAAGGAGATGCTCAATAACTTCCTGCTTCCCGGCCTTGAGGATCTTTGCGTATCCAGAAGCACCTTCAAATGGGGCGTTCCCGTCGATTTCGATGAAAAGCACGTAATCTACGTTTGGTTCGATGCGGTTCTCAACTATCTCTCCAAGCTCGGCTACCTCTCCGATAACGATGAGCTGTACAGGAAATTCTGGCCTGCAAGCGTGCATATCGTGGGCAAGGAGATAATCCGCTTCCATACGATCGTTTGGCCCATCATGCTGATGGCGCTCGATCTGCCCCTTCCCAAGCAGGTCTACGGCCACGGCTGGCTCGTGCTGGACGGCAAGAGGATGGCCAAATCCTTCGGCAACGTGGTCGATCCCGTTAAGCTCGTGGAGCGCTACGGCGTGGACGCGATCCGCTACTTCCTGCTCTCCGAGTTCCAGTTCGGCACCGACGGCAATTTCAATAACGAGATTCTGATAACCCGCATCAACAGCGATCTTGCAAACGACCTCGGCAACCTGCTTTCGCGCACCGTTGCGATGATCGAAAAATACTTCGGCGGCGAGGTTCCCGCTTCCAAGGTCTGCGTTCCCGAGGAGGACGACACGATCCTGCCCGTTGCCAAGGCGCTTTATGAGAAGGTCGAGGCTGCGATGAACGCCGTTCACCCGAACGAGGCGCTTGGCGAGATCTTCAAGCTCATCAGGCTTTGCAACAAGTATATCGACATCACCGCCCCTTGGGTGCTCGCTAAGGACGAAGCGAATAAGGATCGCCTCGGCACCGTGCTCTATAACCTTGCCGAGTGCATGAGGATAGTGGCAGTTGCCCTTCAGCCCTTCATGACCCGCACCTCACCGAAAATCTTTGCTCAGCTCGGCATTGAGGACGAAAAGCTTATGAGCTTCGATTCCATCGCCGAGTTTGGTCTGCTCCCCGCAGGCACGAAGGTAGTTAAGGGCGAGGCGCTGTTTCCGCGCATAGATATAAAGAAGGAACTCGAGTATCTCGAAGGACTGCTGCCGAAGGCGGAGGAAAAGCCCGAAGCAAAGCCCGAAAAGCCCGAAGCTCAGGCTGAAAAGCCCGCACAGGCTGAGGCGGCAGTGGAGAAGCTGCCCGAGATAGGCTACGATGATTTTGCAAAGCTCGATCTGCGCCTTGCGAAGGTCGTTGCCTGCGAGGAAGTGCCGAAGTCAAAAAAACTTCTCAAATTCACCCTTGATCTCGGCGGCGAACAGCGCACCGTGCTTTCAGGCATAAAGAATTGGTTTGGAACGGACGATCTGATCGGCAAAACCGTTGTCGTGGTCGCAAACCTCGCTCCCAAGGTGATGGCGGGCATCGAGAGCCACGGCATGATCCTCTGCGCAAGCGATGCGGGCGACGAGCATCTTTCCCCGCTCACCACCATGAGCGAGATGGAGAGCGGGCTGAAGGTTCGCTGAATAAATGTGATTTAAAACAGAAAAAACGATGAATACGGCAAGAGGACGCCCTTCTGCATCCTCTTGCCAACAGTAAACAGGAAGGAAATACATGAATCGGAAGCTCCTCATTGCTCCTCTTCTGAAAATATAACGAAGTTGGAATGGGAACGGTTGAGCTTTTTCGATAAAATGAAATGGCGGAGTGCGAACATGGGCGAGAACTTCAGAAAAACCTTTATAAGAGGCAAGAATTCTATAATCTATGAATCATGGATCGAAAAAGCCGCAAAGGATATCGGCTATACCAAGAGCGTGGAGGGCAAGGGCGTGCCCGTAGGCATCGTTCTGCATCCGGAAAACAGCGAGTGGTTCGGGCTGACTTCGCCGCTTATTGAAACGGACGATGGTATAGCAGAAACCTTTATCCGCGCCCTTTCGCGCGAATTCAAGGCGCCTGCATTGGATATCCGCTGCGATGGCGATCATGCCGTCTGCCGCATTATCGACGGAGTGAACGGACGCGATGCCGAGGGGCGCATAAACACGCCGAAGAACGGCTCGGAGCCTGCGTGCGTTGATGCCGCAGCATGGCTTGCAGCCTGCAAAAAGAAGTGGAAATGCAGCGAAAAGCAGTTTGAAGAGCTGTTTTCGGGCGAATATGCTTCCGCCGCAGACGGTCTGAATCGGCTTGCGGATATCGTAGAAATGCCGTGGGGGATGATTTCGGCATACGACCCTGTCGAGGAGGGTCTGTTTGAGATGACATTTTGGATAATGCCGCAAGCCGAATTCGAGGCAAACCCGATACCGCGCTCACTTTCGGAAAGGCTCGGCGCGTATCTTGACGAATGTTTCTCGGAAAGGCTCACCTCGCTCGGCTATAAGCGCTTCGGAGGCTCGTCGCTTCGCTGGCATAAGGTGTTCGGAGAGGAGGGGAAGGAGCTTATTGCAAGCATAGTATTCACGGTCAGATACGACTACGAAATCGAACTGTTCTTCGGTGTTCAGACGCTCTGCTGTCCACTCGTGCTGTCGGATAAGTATTTCCCGATGCACGATTGGCCCGCGTATTGGATAAACGCAAAGTTTGAGTTTCCGCGTCTGATGGAGTTCAACCCGCGATTGCCAACAATCGATGGAGTAATGACCTTTGATCCGCTGAACAGCCCGGAAAAGGCGTTCGCATATATGGAGTATCTGATTCTGCCCATACTCGAACGGGTAACCGATACAGCATCGCTGTGCGAGTTTACCAAGAGCACTCCGAGCTACGAAATGCATTTTAAGAACGGCATTCTCAGTTATAGCTTTACCTATCGAATGCTTGTTGAAGCGATTCTCGATAACGACGCTGAGGGCGCTTCAAAAGCCGCAAATCTGATAAGCTCGGGAAGCTGCGGCACAAGCTTCTGCCTCAAAAGGGATAAGAGCATCGAAAAGCAGATGCTGCCGGAACTGCCCGACACCTACCGTGAGCAGGGCTTTGAAATCTGTATGCAGGCACTCAAAAAGGTGCGCGATGCGAATATGAAAAAGCTTAAAAAGGGCGGCGTGGTGTAACGAGAAAACTCATGCACCAATTTAGAGCCGTTTCGGAACGGACGATCTGATCGGCAAAACCGTCGTCGTGGTCGCAAACCTTGCGCCCAAGGTGATGGCGGGCATCGAGAGCCATGGCATGATCCTCTGCGCAAGCGACGCGGGCGACGAGCATCTTTCCCCGCTCACCACCATGAGCGAGATGGAGAGCGGGCTCAAGGTTCGCTGAATAAATGCGCTTAAAAACAGAAAATCATTGAATACGACAAGAGGCCGCCCGCGAGCGGCCTCTTAGAGTGAAGAAAAATGGGGTTTGTGGCGCGAAGCCGTAATTAGAGTGCAAAGTATGAATCATATAGTCAGAAGCTTAGCAATATTGTTGGTCGCATTATCCTTCACTTTAATAAAAAACGATTGTCCTGCAACAACGGTTTGTTCGTATTGCTTAAGCTCATCCAGTATATCCTCCTCGCGCTTTTTGAAATAAACAACAGTTTCGTTCGGAGGGGTACATCCTTTGTATTCGTACCAGTTCATTGTAGAATGAATCATGCCATTAATACAATGATATGTTTCTCTCTTGTAGTAGTCTTGCAAAAACAGCGGAAACTCACTGTTAGACGATAGCTGTTGCCTGTATGTTTCGGCATTGTTATAATCGTTTGTCCAGGCTTCAATACTGTTGCCAAGGAAGCTTCCGGCTCTAGCTCTATTAAAATAAGCATACGAGCGAATAATAGTTTCAGTAATAGTGCCTTCAAACACTCTTGCAGCAAGCATGATAACCTCGTCAAATAGTTCATATGCTTTATTGCACATTTCGACTGCCTGCGGCGTTCTGTTTGAACTCCTTAACGATGCATTCAGGTAGCAAAGCCCCAAGTAGTTCTTTATAATAATATCTGGCAGCCCCAAACTCATATCAGTGCTTGTCTTGAGCCTAGTCGCAATATTTGTAAAGAATACTGCATTATTGTTGGGGTTTGAACTGCCGACGATATAGTCAATAATTGCATTGTAAGATGTTGCTTCAGGCATATTCGTGATGCCAGCAAACTGTTCTTCAGAAACTTTTAATCTGCCAACATCAATACTTCCTATGTTAATTTCGTGCAAAGCAGCAAAAAACAAGACTCTACTATATACAAAAGAAAGTACATAGTAGTTTCTAACTTTAGAGTTAATGGTCAGCATTTGGGAGAATTCGTTAAGCTCAGAAGACCAAACACTAAATATGTGCGAGTATTGCTTTTCGAGAGAGTAATCGGCCATTGACTCATGCTTGAAGATCGCATTCATTCCAACCTTCTGATGCATAATATCATTAATATTAGACAAACTATGGAATTTTTTTAAACTTCTTAAATCTTCGTCAAGAACGCCAGATAGGATACGTTGCATCGTATCCGTATCCTCTGCATCTCTGAGTTCGGGTAAAGAATGCCTGAAATCCCCATGCAAGTCGGACGGGAATACGAATGATCCGCTTTTTATTTTGTTATAGTCAAAATCCATCACGACCTTGATATTGGTTTTTCCAAGTTTATGAATAAGATATCCGAATTCAAGCATAAGGTTCGGAGTGCTCATTGAAAGCGTGTTAAATCTATCTTCTTCCGTATAAGCTTTATAAACTTCCGAAAGAAGGATAAAAGCATAGTCACTATCTTTGAATGTTTCTTCTATTATGGTCCAAACAGAACCATTCCTGGTTGTAGAGTTCACTAATAATGGAATCACAGGAAGCTCTGAGCACCTTGAAAGAATAAGAGACTTCATGGCTTCGGCATATTGGACTGCGCGACTTCCTCCATATACAATGGCAATTGATATAGGTCTAATCATCAAAAAACTCCTATGGGATGCGAAAATATAACAGGTCGACAAACGACCTGCTTATATTATAACAAAAATTGCTTGACTTGTAAATGCGCATATGAAAACAAAGTCCTCGTGGCGAAAAGCTTCTTCTACAGTTCAGTAGACTGGACTCGGGCGGTCTCAACAGTAAACAGGAAGGGAATACATGAAAGAAAAGTATTGACCGATAAAATATGATATGATATAATCAATAAACCGAACAGGTCGCGGCATCGACTGCGCAGAAAGGTGGTATTATGACGAAAGCCATGGCGAACACCTACCCCGTGAAAAGCGGAAAAATCGGCGCGCAGCATCCGACCGTATCGGCGCTGATGCTCGGTTTTTCCATCTTGCTTCTCGGCTTCCCGCCGGTTCTGCTCTTTATGAATGCGCATAGCCTGCAGGGGCTGCCGTTCATTCTGCTTTCACTGCTCTACGTCGTTTCCGTTTGCACGGCATACGCATTTATCGTGTTGAACTCGCAGGCATCAAAGCTAAAGCGCGAGATAGGCAAAAAGGCGCTTGCGGAGCTGTACCCAAGTCTGAACCGATTTGAGGAGCGCAAGGCGGCCTTCCTCTCCGCTTTCGGCATTTCGCCGGATTGGGACTATGTACCGAAGTCTGAGCGCAAAGCGTTCTTTGTCAACACCGGCTATGGCGTTGTAAAAATGCGCAAGATGAAGGTCAAAAGACCCGTTCTGATCACGTTGGAATTGGGGTTTGCAACGGTCGCCGTGGGAATCATCCCAACCCTGATAACGATCAATGCGCAAAAGCTCGGTTGGTGGTTCACGATTCTGTGGGCGGCATTTTTCGCTTTGCTCGTGTGCAGCTACATTGCGATCTGTCTGCCGGAAGTCTGGCGCAAAGAAAGGTTTATCTTCGGCGATGAAATGTTTTACAGCTCCCATCCGAGGCTTAAAATGCTTAAGGATCGCAGGGAGCAAAGGGCGCTGCGCATTGCGGAAAAGGCGATCATGCCAAAGGCTGAGCGCAAAGCGTTCTTTGTCTACACCGGCTACGGCACAGTTAAGCTGGGCAAAATAAAGGCAGTATTGCCCGTTTTGATAGCGGTTTTGATCGCAATTCCGATGGCAATAGGTATAGTGGTCATGGTTCCGCTTATTTTCTGCATCGAGGGGCCGCTGTTCATCGTTGCGGTATGCGGGTATCTGCTGTTTCTGTTTGGCGTAAATATCGCTGTTCGCTTGCCCTCTATACTGCGCAGGGAGAAGGAGCAGCTCGGCGACGAATTCTACTATTTCCATCCGGTGCTAAAAAGAATGAAAGAACGCAAAGAGCGCATTGCGGCACGCGCCGCGGAAAAGGCGGAGATAATGAAAAATGATAAACCGATACAGGGAAAGATATTTGCCATGAATGCAACGCTGCACTCCCTATTATGGGTGCTTGGCATGGGATTTTCGTTTTTCCCGATTTACTTTTTGATAGCCTTTGCCGAGGATCTCGGCCGCGTACTCTACCCGCTGCTTTGGGGCGTATACCTCGGCTCGATGGCGCTTGCATACGGAATTATTGATGCAAGAAAGCGCCGCCGCATAGAGCGAATCTATGAGGAGGATGCGAAAAACTGCGAAAGAACAGAGAGCGGAGATATCCACAAGTTCCAATAATCGAAAATCACAGAGTTTTTTAACGACAAGAGGCCGCCCGCGGGCGGCCTCTTGTCAACAGTAAACAGGAAGGAAATACATGAATCGGAAGCTCCTCATTGCTCCTCTTCTGACAATATAACGGGGAAGGGTTGCTCTTGGTTGAGGCTTTTGATAAAATTTTTATAAATTCTTCCCGAATATGAGATAACAGACCGCAATCTTCTGTTTCAATGCTCTAATACGACAAAAGACCGCCCGCGGGCGGCCTCTTGTCAACAGTAAACAGGAAGGAAATACATGAATCGGAAGCTCCTCATTGCTCCTCTTCTGACTATATAACGCATGGGGGTAGGCAACGGTTGAGCATTTGGGGCAAAATTTCGCAAAAAGAGTAAAGATACCGAGTGCATTTAAAGAACGGTTCGGATCAGCTCGGCAAGCTCCTTTGCGTTGGAGGTTGGTATGCCGTGCCCCGCACCCTCGATGATGATATGCGAAGCGCGGGGGATGAGCGCGGCTATGCGCTCGGAGTGCTTCTTTGATATAAACCTGTCGCGGCTGCCGAGAACGATCGTTGCTTCGCAGATGATTGAGGCAAGCTGCGCATCGGTGATATGGGGCTCCTCGAGCATAAGGCGCATAAGCTCCGCCGCGTGCTCGTCGCCCTCTGCAAGCGCAGTCTTATGCGCGGCGGACATCTCGCGCCGCGAACGGGGCGTAAGCCCGCTCGGGTCGGTGTTCGCGCCGATGGTCATGATCCTGCGGATGCTCTTTGAGCGCATCGCCATCATAAGCGCCGCTATACCGCCGTCGGAATAGCCGATAACGTCGTATTCGCCTATGCCAAGATGCTCCATGAGCGCAAGTGCATCCGATGCAATGGCCTCATAGCTCAAGCGCCTGCTGCCGTTTTCAAGCGGGTGCGACTGCCCGTGAAGCCTTGAGTCCATAAGCACGAAGCTTTTGGCTTGCAGCAGCAGAAGCAGCACGTCATTGAATATTTCCATATCCTCGCCGTTGCCGTGCAGCATGAGAATGGGGGTGCGCTCGGAGAACCGGCTTGGATTCACAAGCTCGTAAAATATGGACTGGTTATCATGTATGAATTCGGGCATGGTTTTCAGCTTTATTATCAAAACGGAGCGGCTTTGCCGCTCCGTACAGCCTTGCTCGGCTCAGTTTCTGTTGTTCTTATTCCTGCGCAGGAAAGCGGGGATCTCAAGGCCGCCGCGATCGTTCTGTTCGCGCCTGTCATCGCCGAGGGTGCGGCGATCGTCGCTGATGGTGCGCCTGTTCTGAATGGAGGAGCCTTCCTCGCGCCTTCCGCCGATGGGGGAGAAGTATGCGGAATCGTTCTCGAATCTGTCGGCTCTCTCCTGCCTAACGGGGCGCTCAGGCTCGTGCTGATACTCGTTTCCGCGAATTCCCCTTGAGTGTGCGGGATTCTCGGAACGCATGCCGAGGCCGCTGCGCTCTTCACGGCGAACGGTCTCGCCGCCGCGGATCATGCCGGAAACGCGATTGTTGACGTGGTGGCCAACCTCGTTGAACTCATCGGGCCACTCAAAGCCCGTTGCGATAACGGTAACGCGCACGGTGTCGCTGAGACTTTCATCGGTGCCCATCGAGAAGATGATGCTTGCATCGGGATCGGCGGCATCCTGAACGAGGGAAACCGCTTCGTCGATCTCGAGCATGCTGAGGGAGCTGTCGCCGACGATGTTGATAAGAACGCCCTTCGCGCCATCGATGGTGGTCTCAAGCAGGGGGCTTGCAACCGCCTGACGCGCGGCTTCGGCGCAGCGATCGTCGCCCTTGGCGGTTCCGATGCCCATGTGCGCCATGCCCTTTTCGGCAAGGATTGTGCGAACGTCCGCAAAGTCGCTGTTTATCATGGTGGGGTTGGTGATGATGTCGCTTATGCCCTGAACGCCCTGACGGAGCACGTCGTCCGCAGTGCGCAGCGCTTCTTCAACGGGAGCCTTGCCAACGATGGCAAGCAGCCTCTGGTTGGGGATAACGATAAGGGTGTCCACAACATCGCGAAGCTCGCGGATACCGTCGATCGCATTCTTCATGCGGGGACGGCCTTCAAAATTGAAGGGCTTGGTCACAACGCCGACAGTGAGGATGCCGAGATCCTTTGCCTTCTTGGCAACGATGGGAGCAGCGCCGGTGCCGGTGCCGCCGCCCATGCCGGCGGTAACGAAAACGAGATCCGCGCCGCGAAGCGATTCTTCAATATCCTTGATGCTCTCTTCCGCCGCGGCCTTGCCGACCTCGGGCTTGGAGCCCGCGCCGAGACCCTTGGTGACCTTTTCGCCGATCTGGATGCGCACGTCGGCGTTGGAGGTATTCAGCGCCTGCTTGTCGGTGTTGACGGCGATAAATTCCACGCCGCGAACGCCGAAGTCAACCATTCGGTTGACTGCATTGCCGCCCGCGCCGCCGACGCCGACGACCTTGAGCTGGGCAACGTTGCCGCGGTCGTTATCAAGTTCGATTTCAAATGCCATAGGTAAAATACCTCCTTTGAGTATTCGTATGGATTATTCTTTATTCTTTCGGACGATGGCGCCCATATTGAAAAACTCTTTTACACCGCCGAGAACGCGATTCGCTCCCGACTCAAGAGCGCTGTAGCCGCGCTCGTCGATATCGCCGTCATACAGCATGAAATGCGCGAGCGAAAGGGTGGGCGCATGGCGCACTCCGCTCAGCCTTCCCGCTTTAGGGGCGTTTGCGATGATGCTTCTGCCGGTTCGCTTTGAAAGAAAGTCGATGCAGCCGCGCATATCCGACAGACCGCCGCCAACAAGATACACGGGCGCTCCGGCGGGGATAACTCCGCTGAAGGAGTCGAGCGCAAAGATGAGCCTGTCCGCAAATTCATCGGCGCGGGCTTCGACTATGAGCTGAAGATCGCCGGGATCTATCAAAAGCGATGGGTCGGACAGAACCCGCACGGGCTCGGATGAGCTTGAATAGTCGAGACCGAAGCTGTATGCGCGCTTCAGCTCATCGGCAACGGCGGGGGAGAGGTCGAAGCCGTATGCAATATCGTTTGCAAAATGCGCTCCGCCTATACCGAAGGACTCAGTGCGAAGAACCGCGTTTCCCTTGATGGCGGAAACGTCGCAATGCGATGCGCCGCAGTCGATCAAAACCGCGCCGCTGAGCCTTGCATTGAACGGAATGGTGAATGATGCGCAGGCCATTGGGCTTGAAATAAGCGAGCCCATGCGCCATCCTGCGGAATCCACGGCCTCCGAAATGAGCGAAACGAGGCGCTCATCCGCAAAGGCATGGCAAAAGCCGGCGGAAAGCTTGGTGGAATGCAGCCCAATGGGCGAACCGCCGCAGCAAAGCCCGTTTACGGCGTATTCATAGGGCGTTGTGTGCATAAGCACGAAGCCCGAAGGTGTGTCGACCTCCTCGGCGCACTCGATCAGGTAGTCAAGATCGTTTTCCGTAACTCTGCCGGAAGGCGTTTTTACCTCGTGAAAGGTCAACAAGCTCTCGATGAACGGAGCAGGAATGCCGACAGAAACGGTGCGCGCACGAAGCTCGAATCTTTGGGAAACCATTGAAAGCAGCTCGTCCACAGCCTCCGAGAGGGAGACTGCGTTCGGCAGGCGGCCGAGGGAGTAACCCGCATAGGGGCAGGTCTCGAACCTGTTTATAACGAGTGCTCCGCCCGAAGCCGAGGCATCCAGAAAGGAGACCTTGCTCGAGCCGATGTCGATCACAAAACTGCGTTTCATTGGTAAACTTCCGTCGATGGAGTGGGTTTGTTTCCGCGCACGAATCAAATAACTCGCGCGGGCAATGCATCATAACGGCGGAATACCGCCAAGCATATACGTTTTCATTATACCATAGCAGCTTTGCCGTGCGCAATAGCAAATGGTATACAAACTAAAAGAAATCGCAAATTTTTCGTTTCATAGGCTTTTGAACCGCACGGTGCCGTGTCGGGCTTTTGCATAAAGATGGTGCGGATCACGGTGCGTTCGGCGTGAAGTCCACGATGCTCGAGTCGCTGAAAACGTTTATAGTGCCGCCGTTCGGGTAAACGGGCAGGAAACGCTCGTATGCGCTGATCGCAATATCGATGCAGTCGGGCGCAGTCGTAACGGCACCGAGCACGGCAATGTAGCCGTAGTCCAAGCCGATGCGGGTGTAGACCGCTCCCGAGAGGTCGATGTAGCGAACGCAGTCCGAGTAGCCGCGCTCGTCGATGGCCTTTATGAGCTTGAGCGCGCCTACGGTGCGGATATTGTGGGCGCTGTCGTCGATATAGGCGGCGGGGGAGAAGCCGTAGCCCGCAAGGCCGCGGATCTCAAGCAGCCCTTCTTCGGGCTCGTCCACTATGCTTAAAACGTAGCCATCGGCGCTGATGACGGTGTATTTGCCGTTCGCACCGGGGATGTATGCGCGTGCAAAAACGTCCTCAACCTGTATCTCGATCTTGTTTGGATAAACCTTTCTGATGGATTTGGTGTGAACGCTCGGTATGGAATCGATGGCGCTGCGCAGCTCGCTTTCATCGATCTTGAAGATGCTTTGGCC
This sequence comes from Clostridia bacterium, assembly GCA_017395105.1. Taxonomy (GTDB): domain Bacteria; phylum Bacillota; class Clostridia; order Christensenellales; family CAG-138; genus PeH17. Next base: position 43,647 of record JAFPWD010000045.1, on the reverse strand, counting down.
GGTGCTTATGCCAGCGATGCTCAGAATTTGGGCATCCCCGTACAGCCGCGAGCCCGAAACGGTGATGGTTTTAACGGTCGTATAGCGTTTGATAAGGGCTGCCGCCGCGAAAAGCATAATGATGCAAAGCAGCACACAGAGCACCTTCATAAGATCTCGTCTCGTCTGCCTGCGCCTGCGCTGCTCGTGGCTTATGCCGCGCGCATCCTCAACGCCGGAGGTATCCAGCTTTCGCGCTTTTTTGGTGTGCTTGGAGCTTCCATCCCTTTTCGAGCCGCGTTTTGAGGTCGTGCTGCTCGCCGCATCGGTTTCGGGCAGGGCAGAGGAGGGCTGAGCATCGCTCGAGCCGCCGTCCTCTTGGTTCAGAATGGGCTCCATCTCAAATCTCGGATCGACGGACGGAAACGATGCATTGCGCCTGCCCTTTTTGTGCAGATCGCGTATGTGCTCGCCGCTCTTGCGGCGGCTTGTAATGCCGCTTTTTATGCGTTCCCTGTTCTTTTGAGTATCGTTAAGCTTGTCCATCGTATTGATCCACCGTCTGATTCATTGGTAAATGCGCATCGCGCATCAGTTGTCGGTCGCTTTGATAGCAGGCGTTTTGGAGGTTTTCATATTCCTCGAAATGCTCAAAAGCACGCCGATAGCCCCCATGAACACCAGCAGGGAAGAGCCGCCTGCGCTGATGAAGGGCAGCGACTGACCCGTGGAAGGGAAGGCGTTTGTGACCACGCCAACGTTTACAATAACCTGAAACGCTATCGCGCAGGTTATTCCGAATGCGGTGAGGGAGCCAAAGCGGTCCTTGACCGAAAGAGCTATCCTAATGCCGCGGTAGATAACGAAAGCGTATGCGGCAAGCAGCAGCGCAACGCCCACGAAGCCGAGCTCCTCAGCTATTATGGCGAGGATGTAGTCGTTTTCCATCTCGGGAAGAAACAGCAGCTTTTGACGGCTGTTGTTGAAGCCCTGACCGAGAAAACCGCCGTTTGCAAAGGCATACATGGACTGGATCACCTGATACGCCTTGCCGGAGGGATCCTTCCATGGATCGATCCAGGCCGTGATTCTGTCCGTTCTGTAGCCGGCAACGAACGTAAGAACGCCTATTCCGGCAACACCTATACCGGCAACCGAGCCGAGATATTTCCACGGCGCGCCGCCTAAAAATACCATAACGGCGGTGAGCGCCACTATAATGATTATCATGGACATATTGGGCTGGAAGTAAATCAGCACAATGGGCGGCAGCGCCATTGCGATGAGGAAGCTGAAGCCCTTGAGCGTGCCTATCCGCTTGGGATAGGTGCTTATATAATAGGCCATGCAAACAACGAGAATGAATTTAACAAGCTCCGAAGGCTGCATACCGATGCCTGCGATATAGAGCCAGCGCCTTGCGCCGAGCACCGTGCGGCCCCATAGGAGCGTTGCGGCAAGAAGTCCGAGCATGACGAGATAAGCGGTTATCAGCAGCCACTTCTTTCGCAGGATATTGTAGTTGAAATGGGAAACAAAAAACATTATCAGTATGCCCGCAACAAGGTAGCCGATCTGATTGCGAACTATGCTCATAACGTTGCCGGTTTCCGAAAGCGCCTTATAATAGCTTGCCGAAAACAGCATCACAATGCCGAAAAGCGAGATAGCGCAAACGGCGAAAAAAAGCAGAAAATCCATTCCCTGCTTTGAAGGCGCCGCATTATCGCGGCGCCGCCTGTTCGCTGTGTTGCGAAACTTGATCGGTGTTACGTTGCTTTCCATGGAAAACCGTTCCCTTTTTGAAGTTCTGCTGTTATTCTATGATGCACGAAGGAGGCGCATTACCGCCTCGCTCGCGCGTTGACATCAAAGAACAGTGTCGTCCTGCTTCATGTCGTTTACGATCTGCTTAAAAACCTCGCCGCGCTGCTCGAAATTGTCAAACATGCCCCAGCTTGCGCAGGCGGGGGAGAGCAGCACAGCATCGCCCGGCTCGGCATAGGAGAATGCCGAATAGATGATCTCACGGAAGTCGTCTGGGCAGGCGTGGATATTCTCATAGCCCTCGTCCGCAGCCGCCTTCAATATGGCCTCGGTGTTCGAGCCGTTCACGACCACAGCCTTTATCCTTCCGTTGAAGGCGCGGAAAACGGGGCGATAGTCGCTGTTTTTATCGTAGTTGCCGGTGCCGAGGATGAGCACAGTGGGCTTGGTCATGGCTTCAACGGCCTTGACGGTGGATTCGGGGTTGGTGCCCTTGGAATCGTTGTAGAAGGTAACGCCCATGAACTCCCTCGTGTACTCGATGCGGTGCTCAACGCCCTTGAAGGAACGAAGCACTTGGCGCACGGTCTCGGGCGCAACGCCCATGGAAAGAGAGAGGCAGACGGCGCAGAGCGCATTTTCGAGGTTGTGAGCGCCGATGATGCCGAGCTCGTTTGCTGGAATGAGCGCCGTTTCCTCGCCGTCCATACGGAAAACGATCATGCCGTCCCTTACGAATGCGCCGTTTTCGACCTCGTGAAGACGGGAGAAGAACAGCTTTTTCGCCCTCGTTTCGGCGGCAGCGACTATGGGGTCGTCCGCGTTCAGAACGGCGAAATCTTTCTCGGTCTGATTCTCAAACATGCGCATCTTGGCGGCGATATAGGCCTCCATGCTGCCGAAGCGGTTGAGATGATCCTCGGTAATGTTCAAAAGTCCCGCTGCGTTTGCATGGAAATCCACGATGCTCTCAAGCTGGAGCGAGGCGGTCTCCGCCACAACGGTGTCGCCTGCTCGGGTCTCAAGCGCATGCTCGGTTATCGGTATGCCGATATTGCCGAGGGTGAAGCTTCTGCCGCCCGAGGATGCGTGATGCGCTTCGAATATCTTGCCTGTGAGCGCGGTGGTGGTGGTTTTGCCGTTCGTTCCGCCGATGCAAACAAAGCGCGTTTTGCGGTCGCAGTAACGGTAGCCAAGCTCGATCTCTCCGATAACCTCGATGCCCTTGGCGATCGCGCTCTTGACGAAGGGCTTGAATATGGGAATAACGGGGGAGAGTATCATAAGATCTGCCTCATCGAGCAAGGCCTCGGGCGCAACGCCGAGGCGATCGGTATAGCGAATGGAGGCAAGCGCCTCGTCGATGCCCTCTATCTCGCTCTTGAGATCGTTTATTATTATTCTGTAACCCTTTTTATAAAGCAATTTGGCGGAGGCTATACCGCTCTTCGCCATACCCACGATAAGGGCTGTTTTTCCGTTTTGCTTGGGGGCTCTTTCCATTCTTCAGATCCTCCTTGTTAAAATGCGGGCGCTTAAAAAGAGTCTTTCAAAAACCGATCGGGGAACCGAGACTCTTGAGGGATGTGCCGATGCTTATCTCTCAAAACCCTCAGCGCTGCCAAGCCTCGACCGCGCCAAGCGCCAACAAGAATCGCGGTCAAAATGCTTTCCCCGATCGGTCTTTTTCGGGGTAACGCCGGAAAACCGGCAGGGGTATTATTTGATTTACATAAACAGCGCCAGCGCCGCAAGGCAGCAGATCGCCGTAACTATCATATAGCCGGAAACTATCTTGGTCTCGGGCTGACCGAGCAGCTCAAAATGATGGTGCAGGGGCGCCATCTTGAAGATGCGCTTGCCGTGGCGAAGCTTGAAGGAGCCAACCTGCAGCACCACGCTCACGGCGGAGGCAACGATGCAGCAGCCCATCAAAAGGAACAGGAACGGGGAGCGGCTGTAGATGACCATTGCGCTCATCGCACCGCCGAGCGCCATCGAACCGGTGTCGCCCATAAAGACCTTGGCGGGGTAGCTGTTGCTCTTCAAAAAGCCGAGGCAGCCGCCCGCAACAGCGAAGGCGAAGATGCCCATATTGAGCATGCCGTCGCTTGCTGCGGTGAGGATGGGCTTGTCGCTGATGAAATCAGCGGCGAACGCTTTCGCAAAATACAGGAAGAGCGCGCCCATCGCAAGGGAATAGATAAGGGTAGTTCCCGAAAGCAGTCCGTCAAGACCGTCGGTGAGGTTAGCGCTGTTCACGATCGCGATAACTGTGAACATAACGAAGGGAATGTAGAACCAGCCGAGCTCGATCTCGCCGAAGATTGGGCTGTAAAGCTTGGAGCCGATGTTGCCGCTCTTGTAGGCGTAGAAGGCAACGATGAAAGCGAGCAAAAACTGCGCTATTATCTTCTGATACGCCTTTAAGCCGAGATTACGCTTGAACTTGACCTTGATGAAATCATCGAGGAAGCCCACAAGCCCGAACGCTATCATTATAAGCAGCGAGGGGATGGAGTATTCAAGCGCGATATTGTACTTGCTTGAGATGAGCACAGCGGCGATAATGCCGATTATGAACATGATGCCGCCCATGGTAGGGGTACCTTCCTTCGCGGATTTGGCGTGGGGGCCCTCCGCGCGCTCCACCTGACCGTATTTCAAACGGCGAAGCATCTTAATGAAGGCGGGGGATATGAGCATCGTTATCGCTGCCGCTTCGAGAAAAGCGAAGATCATCCTTTGCATGAGTAAAACCTCTCTTAACGGGTATTGGTTTATTGAACGGTACTTCTATGCGCCGAGGCTCGTTTTCGGCTTCAGCCGCGCATCTCTTCAAGCAGCTCCGCAACGATCGCCTTTTCGTCGAACGGGTACTTGACGCCGTTTATATCCTGATAGTATTCGTGACCCTTGCCAGCAAGCACGATTATATCGTCCTTCTCGGCAACGCTGAGCGCGTATTTGATCGCTTCGCGCCGGTTTTCGATCACCACGTGCTCGCAGCTCGTTCTTTCAACGCCCTCAAGCACCATCTGGATTATGCGCATCGGATCCTCGGTGCGGGGGTTATCGGAGGTAACGACACAAAGATCGGAATTCCTTGCCGCCGTCTCGCCCATAATTGGGCGCTTGGTGTTGTCGCGGTCGCCGCCGCAGCCGAAAACGGTTATGATGCGAGCCTTGGCGAATTCGCGAACCGAGGTGAGCAGGTTTTCAAGGCCGTCGGGGGTATGGGCAAAATCAAGGATGACGGAGAAGTTAAAGCCCTCGGTGGGGAGCGTTTCCATTCTGCCCGAAACGCTCACAACGCTTGCAAGCCCCGCTGCGATATCATCAAGCCCTATGCCGAGCCTGATGCAGATTCCGGCGGCGAGCATCGCGTTGAAAACGTTGAACAGGCCGGGTATGGGAACCGTTATATGCTGCACTCCCAAGGTGCAGATCATGTCGAACTCCACGTAGGTGGGGCAAATATCGATATTCGTTGCGCGGATATCGGCGGTGTTGGTGCGAACGCCGTAGCGCATCGCGGGGAGGTTCAAGCCGGCAAGCAGCATGTCGCTGTGGATATCGTCCGCATTCATAACGGCGAATTTGCTGCGCCTGAACATTATCTTTTTTGCCTCGAGATAGTTGTCGAAGGTTTTGTGGTAGTCGAGGTGATCCTGAGTCAGATTGGTGAAGCCGCCAACCACGAACTCTATGCCGTGCACCCTGTCCTGATCGAGCGCGCTGGAGCTTGCTTCCATTATAACTATATCCACTCCGGCATCCTTCATCATGCGGAAAACGCGCTGCAGCTCAACGCTCTCGGGAGTGGTGAGCTCGGTTTGGATGATGTGATCGCCGATGAGGTTGCGGATGGTTCCGATAAGTCCCACCTTCATGCCGACCTTCTCGCAAATCGCCTTTATCATGTAGGTGGTGGTGGTCTTGCCGTTGGTGCCGGTTATGCCCACCACGGGTATGCCGTCGAGCGGATGACCGAAGAAGTTTTCGGCTATCTCTGCCATGGCAACGCGGGAGTTTTCAACGAGTATCTGCGGAACGTCGAACGGGAGCTCCCTTTCAACGAGCAGCGCCGCAGCGCCAGCCTTGACGGCGGCTTCGGCATATTCGTGCCCGTCCTTATGGGTGCCGTTGATACAGCAAAACAGGTTGCCCGGCTTGACCTTTCTTGAGTCGTAGGCGATCTCGCTGATCTCCGCATCGTTTCCGATCAGCTTATGTTCTATATTCGCAGTCATTGCGCTGATACGCATTTTTGTCTCCTTCCCCCGAAGGCGGGATGTGTTTATTGGAAATGAATGCTGCCGCTTCCTGCCGAAATGGGGCGGGGAAGGGGAGCTTCGCTGTTTAAGGCTGAGGCTGCTCGCTCGTCTCTGCCGCTGCAGGCACCTCCGTGGGTGCCTCCGTGGGCACCGCAGTGGGCGCGGAGGTAACGATGGGCGAGGTGGCCTTGAAATAGACCGTTACGGTCGAGCCGTATTCCACCATCTGGCGGGCGTAAATGCTCTGCGCATATACCTCTCCGTAGGGATCTGCGGGCTCGGCGTTCATATTCAATCCGAGCTGCTTGAGTGTGTCGTAGGCCTGAAGCGGAGTCATGCCGATAAGATTGGGCATTTCAACGTAGTAGGGCTCGTCGGCTTCGGCGGTTTCGCCCTCGTGTCCGGTATACAGGAGCACGGACGAACCGTAGGGAACGCTCTGACCCGCGGCGGGGACCTGGAGCGTAACGGGCTCGTCGCATTCGTAAATGCCGTAGAGTCCAAGCTCGGAAAGCTTCGCAGCGGCTTCGCTCGCCGTCATGCCCGCAAGCTTGGGCAGCTCGACCGAAACGCTGTTTATATCGCTCCTCGGCACCTTAGCGTATTGGAGAATATCCGAAAGCACTCTGCGAACGTAGGGAGCGGCAACGGTGCTGCCGAAGATGGAGCTGACGTGCGGCTCGTCAACGAGTATCAGGCAGAGATAGCGCGGTTCATCCGCCGGCGCAAAGCCTATGAAGGAGCAGATATAGCTGCCCTGGGAAACCCTGCCGTATTTATCGTATTTCTGCGCCGTGCCGGTCTTGCCGCCAACGGCATAGCCTTCGATCTTGGCGTTTCTTCCGGTGCCGTTATCAACAACGGATTGGAGTATCTGCCGAACCTTGAGCGAGGTCTCCTCGCTGATGACCCTGCGAACGGGCGCGGTGTCCATCTCGTAAAGCACGGTGCCGTCATGGGAAACTATCTGCTCCACCACGTAGGGGGTGTGCAGCTCGCCGCCGTTTACCGCCGCAGCGACTGCCGAAGCGAGCTGGATGGGTGTGACCGCGATGCTCTGCCCGAAGCCGATCCTCGCAAGATCGTTGTCCTTAACGTATTTTCTGTTTGTAACTATGCCGCTTGATTCGCCGGGAAGTCCGCTGCCGGTGCTCTGGGCGAGTCCGAAGGCATAGAGGTAGTCGTAAAGCTTTTCGGAGCCCATGGAGAGGGCAAGCTGCATGAAGCAAACGTTGCAGCTGTTCTCGGTGGCCACTGTGAGGCTCTGGCTGCCGTGCCCGGCATGCCTCCAACACTTTATGCGCTCACCGTTCACGATGTAACCGCCGTTGCAGTAGAAGCTTGAAGATAGCGAAGTGCTGCCCGAATCGAGCGCAGCCGCAAGGGTCAGTATTTTGAAGGTGGAGCCGGGCTCGTATGCATCGGTCACGACTCTGTTTTTCGAGAGCGCCGAGAGCGCCTCAAGATCGCTCCTCGGAGGGGAATTCAAATCAAAATCGGGCTTTGTGGATATCGCCTTTATAGCGCCCGTGGTCACGTCGAGAATTATTCCCTGTGCGTTTGATGCGTTGTTTACGGAAACGGCCTCCTCGAGCGCGTTTTCAAGATAGCTTTGGAAGTAGGAATTAACCGTCAGGCGAACCTTGCTGCCGTCCTCTGGCTCGATGTAGACCTCCTCGCTGCCGGGGATAAGGGCTCCGGCGCGGTCGGTCTCGGCAATGTATTTGCCGTCGCGGCCGGTAAGATATTTGTCAAGTGTCATTTCAAGCCCGCTCTGACCAACGCTGTCAACCGTGGTGAAGCCTATGGTCTGCGAGAGCAGGGAGCCGTAGGGATAATAGCGCTTAATATCGGAAAGAATGCCAACGCCGTTTCCAAGGCGAAGCTCCTTGACTGAATCGGCAACGCTCTTATCCACCTGCCGCTTCACAACGTATTCGCTGATGCGGGTGCTTTTGAGCTTTGAAAGCAGGTTCTCTTCATCAACGCCGAGAAGCAAGGAAAGCTCGCTCGCTATGCGTGGCTTCTCGGAATCCTTCGCCGCCTGCGGCCAAACGACGATCTGATATGCCGAGGTGTTTACGGCGAGCTCCAGCCCCGTTTCGTCAACTATAGTGCCGCGCGAAGCGGTGATGGGGGTGGTTCTGCGCCACTGGCTCTGCGCCTTTTGAAGCAGCGAAGAGCGGTGGATCACCTGAAGGTAAAATATGCGGCAGATCAGCACGACAAACGGTAAAATCAGTATAAGAAGCAACCACGGCACTCTTCTTTTAAAGGATGCCGCGGGATCAAAGGCGCTTTCCGCCCTGCTGTGCTTATGTTTTTTGTGGGGTTTCTTGTTTCCCCCGGGGATCAATCGGATATTCATTGGGCAAAACGATTTCCGCGCCTATGCTCGGAAAAAGCATCCTTTCATTATCGTTAAACGGAATGATCGGCGGCGCGGCTAATATCGTATTTTCAGGGCTGTGCTTGAACGAGCCCTGCTGCCTCTGCGAACTCAGCCGCGTTTATAACGGGCTGTGCGCTGAATGAAAGTCCCTCGATGGAGCTCCGGGTGCTTTCGATTTGGCGGTTTAAGTCGTTGATATTTGCCTGAACACCGGCGATACCGGCGAAACGGATCACCGTGTAAAATGCCACCGCCGCGACCGCCGCTGCGCAGCCCACCGTGAAAAGCTTGGGCATAAAGCGGTTTTGCTTTAAAAACGCACGGAGGGAGAGGCTCTTGCGAGCCGCCTTTCTGCGGTTTTCGGTGCTTTGCGCATTCTGCTGCCTGCGCTTTTGAGCGGGGGCAAGCTGTGCGGTGCGGTATGCGTAATCTGTTCTGTATGCAAGCGAGCCGTTGCTGGGAGCATAGATGCGCTCCTTACCCTTTGCGGCTGCGTTTAATTCCGTGTTCTTAGCCATGTTATTCTTCCCCCTAAGAATTTATGAGCATTTATCGAATGAGCTTTCTTGCCGCACGCAGCTTTGCGCTGCGCGATCTCGGGTTGGCCTCAAGCTCAGTATCCGCTGCGGTGAGCGGTTTATTTGTGATGATCTCGATCTCCCTTTCCTTGCCGCAGGTGCAGATAGGAGCACTTGGAGGGCAGGTGCAGGGATCTTGAAGGGCCTTGAAAACCCTTTTAACTATGCGATCCTCGAGCGAATGGAAGGTTATCACCGCTATCACGCCGCCTGGGTTTAAAAACCTTGCGGCGTTCGTTATGGCCTCTTCAAGCCCGGAGAGTTCGCCGTTGACTTCGATGCGAATTGCCTGGAAGGTTCGCTTGGCGGGATGCTGGCTTTCGCGCCTTGCCGCAGCGGGCATTGCGCGCTTCACTATCTCGCTCAAACGGGTAGTCGTGTCGATGGGAGAGGCTTGTCTTTCTCTGTCGATCGCATCTGCAATGCGGGAAGCGTAACGCTCCTCCCCATAATACCTTATTATATCATACAGCTGCGACTTTGGGTAGGTGTTTACGACGTCAAATGCACTTATATTTTGGCTTCTGTCCATTCTCATGTCGAGCTTCGCATCGCTCATGTAGGAGAAGCCGCGGCTCGCATCATCGAGCTGATGGGAGCTGACACCGAGATCGAGCATTATGCCGTCCGCGCCGTTGACACCGTAGGGGGCGAGAAGGGTGCGCATATCGAAAAAATTACCGTGTATGGCAGTAAATTTCGAGTTATCGCCAAATCTTTTTCCTGCTTCTTCGATAGCTTCGTCATCGCGGTCGATGCCGAAAAGTCTGCTCCCCTCGGGAAGAAGGGAGAGTATTCCCGAACTGTGACCGCCGCCGCCGAGGGTGCCGTCAACAAAAACGCCGCCGCGTTCGGGGTTTAAAAGCTCGAGTGCTTCGCCGAGCATTATCGGAACGTGATACGTGCTCTGCATAGCGTTCAGTCGGAGACGGGGGAGGGTCTTAACTCGCGCTGCTTTTCATAGGCCGATGCATCGTTGGAGAATTCAACAACGCCATAGCCTTCGATGGACTGCGCGTAGCGCTCGGGATCCCAGATCTCAACATGGTCGCCCACGCCGAAAAGCATTATTTCGCCGCCGAGCCCCGCATACTTGATGAGATGCTGCGGGATCAAAAGGCGGTCGCTCTTGTCAAGGTTGACATCCTCTGCATTGGAGAGGATGAATCGCTTGGCTCTGCCGAATGCACTGTCGTACATCGAGGAGCCTGCGATGCCGCCATAGGTCTTTTCAAAAACATCAAGGTTCATAAGCTGAAGATACTTATCATCCGCCCTGTTGCTCAAACCGTACATGACGACAAGATTCTCGGAAAGCTCGCTGCGCCAGCGGACGGGCACGGTGATCCTGCCCTTTGCATCAACGGTGTTTCTGCTGGAACCCTTGAACATGTCGTGCCCTCCTTTCGCGCAATATTGGGGCTGAATCCCCACTTTTACTATCCTCAGGCCCCATTATAGCACACTCAAACCCACTTTGCAACACTTTTACCCACCGAGCATTAAAAAAATTAGTTTTTTTATTAAACTGTTGATTTGAAGCGCATAAATTGATAAGATAGCCGTATCGGCATGAGCCGAGCCCGCAGCGGCTCAGCGATATCATGCCTAAAACAGCATTGATAAACACGGAGAACAAGCAAATGAAGCTGATACTTGCAAGCGCATCGCAGAGGCGGCGCGAGCTGCTTGAAATGTGCGGCTACGACTTCGAGATAGAGGTGTCGAGGTCGGATGAGCACATCGCAGAATCCGATCCGAAAAGCTTTGTTTCAAAGCTTGCCGAAGCGAAGGCAGCGGAGGTGTTCGAGCGCCTTGATTCGGCTCGCTTTAAGCAGGGCGGCGCATGCGCGCAGAGCGACATGGCCGTGCTCGGATCAGACACCATAGTATACCATAATGGAAGCATAATTGGCAAGCCCTCGGATGAAAAAGATGCGAGGCGCATCCTTGTGGAGCTTTCGGGCAAAACGCACGAGGTCTATACGGGCGTTGCGGTCATTACCGCTGAAAAGCGCCTCGTTGAATGCGATATAACGCGCGTTACCTTTGCGCAGCTGAGCGAGGAGGAGATCGAGAATTACGTTGCCTCGGGCGAACCGATGGATAAGGCGGGTGCCTACGGCATTCAGGGACCCTTCGGAATGTTCGTTCGGAAGGTGGAGGGAAACTATTTCACCGTCATAGGGCTGCCGCTGCCAAGAGCGTATCGGATGCTCAAAAGCGTTGGTGTGCTGCCGCGAAGCTTCCGCTGAAGCGCATAAGCGGGAACAAGGAATTAATACCGACCTTCGGAATACTCTTTTTTATGAGTGCTTCGGAGGTTTATTATGTTTAAAGCTTGCATCGGAGTCGATCTCGGCTCAAAAAACACAAGGCTGGCGCTGCGCGGCGGCATCGTGAGCGAGCCATCGCTTGTTTCGATGGCGGCATGCGAAAGGCATGTGCGCTCCGTTGGAAGATGCGCCGAATTTGCGGAATACGGAAGGGTCGCTCCCATAAAAAACGGCTGCTGCGCGAACTCAAGGCTGCTCGCAGAGCTGCTTGCCGAGCTTGTGAAAAAGCACGGCGGAAGAAGGGGATCGCCGCGAAACACAGAGCTTTTTATAGCTCTTTCAAGAACCATGCCGCTTCAAAGACTGCGCGCGTTTGAAAAGGCTGCCGAGGCGGCGGGTTTTCGCGGAGCTCGCATCCTGTCGCGCTCGCTCATGGGCATGCTCGGGGCGGGCGAGGAGCTTGGATCAAGCAGGGCGAAGCTGCTCGTGGATATCGGAGCGCAGAGCATTTGCTGCGCCGCTGTATGCGCAGGCGGGATAATAGTAGAGTGCTGCGAGAGTTTCGGAAGCGAGCTAGCCGAGCGGGCGATACAAAACTATTTCGCCTCGGTGCATAGGGTGCGCATCGGGGTGCGCACGGCGGAGCTTATAAAGATGAACCTCGATCGGCTCGGCTTTACGGTGGATGGGCGCTCACTGGGCGATGGGCTTCCCCGCGCCGTGGATGCGAATGCGGACGATATACGCGCCGCTGCGCTCGGCGGAATGAAATGCATCGTATCCTTCGCGGCGGATATGATAAGGCTGCTGCCGCCAGAGGCCTGTGCGGATCTTGTGGATACGGGCGTTACACTGATCGGCGGGGGAGCGAAAATGCACGGCATCGGCGAGCTTTTTGAAAAGGAGCTTAGAATAAAAGTGCGGGTTGCCGAAAACGCCGAAACCGCCGCAGCGGAGGGAATGAGAAGATATCTTTTCGATTGGAAGGAGCGGCCGAGCCCGATAATGAACGAGTATGCGCGCATTCTTACCGCGCAAGGCTCGAGTTCGACGGAATACGCGGAGGCGATCGCGGATGCTTAGGGGCGGGGCGCGAAAACCGCAAAAAAACGAAAAATCGCTTAGGGACTTTTCTTCTGCAACAGTCCATGCTATAATTATAATGGATATTTAGGCGGTGAGTATAAGCGCATCCCGAACGGATCAAGCAAAACAATGCTCCGCCGCCCGAAAAAACAAAAGCATCGGAGAAACTAAAATGGCAGTCAGAAACATATTCAAGGACGATGCGAGCTGCTTATATAAAAAGGCTCGACCCGTCGAAAAATTCGATAAAAGGCTCCACGATCTGCTCGACGACATGGCGCAGACCATGTACGCCGCAGAGGGCGTGGGTCTTGCCGCGCCCCAGGTGGGGATCCTGCGCCGCATCTTCGTTATGGACTGCGGCGACGGGCTGATCGAGGCGATAAATCCCGAAATAATCGAAACGAGCGGCGAGCAGGGCGGCATGGAGGGCTGCTTATCCTTCCCAAACCGCTCGGGCTACGTTGTGCGCCCCGATAAAGTCGTGTTCAGAGCCTATAACCGCGAAGGCGAGCTGATGGAATACGAATGCGAAGGGCTGCACGCCCGCTGCGTAATGCATGAAAACGATCATCTCGACGGTCATGTTTATCTTGAAAAGGTGACAGAGCCGCCCGAGGGCTTCACCGAGGAAGCGGACGAGGACTGCGAAGAGGACGGAGAAGAATGAAGATAGCCTTTTTGGGAACACCCGAATTCGCCGTTCCAGCACTCAAAATGCTCGTTGAAAGCGGGCATGATATAGCGGTATTCACTCAGCCCGACAGACCCAAGGGCAGGGGAAAATCCCTCGCCATGCCCGAGGTTAAGGTGTTTGCGCTCGAGGCGGGGCTGCCAGTTTACCAATTTGAAAGGATACGCTCCGAGGAGGGGCTCAAGGCGCTTTCGGACTTCGCACCCGAGCTGATGGTAACGGCGGCTTTCGGCCAGCTTCTTTCAAAGGAGAATCTTTCCGTACCGAAATACGGCTGCATAAATGTTCACGGCAGCATACTGCCCAAGTATCGCGGCGCATCGCCCATACAGAGCGCGATAATCGCGGGAGAGAAGGTAACGGGCTGCACCACAATGCTGACCGATATCGGCATGGACACGGGAGATATACTGCTATATAAGGAAGTAGAAATAGGCGAGGATGAGACCTACGGCGAGCTGTACGCCCGCCTTGCCGTGCTCGGTGCGGAGCTTCTTGCGGACACGATAGCCGCGCTTGAAAACGGAACGCTCATGCGCACGCCGCAGAATGCCGAAGAAGCCACGCATTGCAAAACCATCAAAAAGAGCGAGGCGCAGATCGACTTTGCGCTCCCGTCGCAGAGGATACACGACCTCGTTCGCGGAATGGATCCTTCGCCGATCGCCTACGCAAAATGCGGCGGCGATAATATCAAGATCTTCAAAACCAAGCCCTTGAGCGAGGCTTCGCCGCTCTTTGATGAAGCAAAAGCGGCGGGGGAGAACGCCGCTATGGGCGAATGCGTTATCGCAAGCTCCAAGAAGGGGCTGGTCGTTAAAACGGGCGACGGCTATATCGAGCTAAGGGAGCTTCAGTTCCCGAATGCGAAGCGAATGGATGCAAAAGCCGCGCTGAACGGCAAAAAGCTGCTCGGCGTTGTGTTCGATGCGCCCGAAAAGGCATGAGCGGCGCATTTGAAAACGAAATAAAGCGGGTAAGCACCGAAAAGGGCGTTCGGCGCATTGCGTATGAGGTCATCAAGGATGTGACCGCAAACGATGCCTATGCAAACCTTGCTCTCAAGGAAGCCTTGAACGGCGCGGAGCCGAGGCGAGCTGCGAGCGTGACCGCTCTTGTGTATACGGTGCTTGAGAATGCCTCGTATGCCGATTATCTTATCGCGCATTACGCCAAGGGCAGGGTGCAGGGCAGCATAAGAAATATTCTGCGAATCGGCATCACCGAGCTTCTGTTCATGGATGCGCCCGATCATGCCGCGGTGAACGGCGCGGCGGAGCTGACACGCGATATAGGCAAGGCGAAGCTCTGCGGCTTTGTGAACGGCGTGCTTCGCGCAATCGCTCGTGATAATGCCGAAAACAGGCTCTTTCCGCTCCCCAAGGACCCTGCGGAGAGGCTCAGCGCGCGCTACGGTATCCCAAAGGGACTTGCGGGCGAATACGTCAATGCTCTCGGACTCGATTTTGCGCAGGACATGCTCTGCTCACGGGTGCATGAATTGACCGTGCGCGCACAGTATCCGTTCACGACCGATGCGCTCAAAGCCGAGCTGGAAGAGCAGGGTATAGCCTTTTCTCTTGGAAAATACGATAAAAACGCGCTCGTGCTCGATGGCGGCATAAACGTCGCGGAGCTGCCCCTATTTAAGGAAGGAAAGCTCGCCGTGCAGAGCGAGAGCGCGATGCTGTGCGTTCGCGCCTGCCGCGTGAGCGAGGGCATGAGCGTGCTCGATACCTGCGCCGCTCCCGGAGGAAAGAGCGCGTATCTTGCAAGCCTGATGGGTAACACGGGCTCCGTTACCGCATGGGAGCTGCATGAGCACCGCACGGAGCTGATGCGCTCGGCGCTCGATAGGCTCGGCGTTACGAACTGCGTTTTAAAAACCGTTGATGCTTCATCTGCGCAGGAAAGCGGCGAAAAATACGATATAGTGCTCTGCGATGCGCCCTGCTCGGGGCTCGGAGGCGGAGGCAAGCCCGATGCGCTGATTCGGCGCACCGATGAGGGAATAGCGGAGCTTGCCGATATCCAGCTCAAAATAATTTTGAACGCCGCAAATTTTGTTAAGGACGGCGGCGCGCTCGTGTACTCCACCTGCACCGTTTCAAGGCGCGAAAACGAGGGCAATATCGAGCGATTCCTTGAAAAACGCCCCGATTTTGAGCCGGAGAGCCTTGCTTGGCTTTTGAACGGTGAAAACGGCGAAGGCGGCGGAGCGGGCGAAAATGAAAATGCAGCGTTCAGCGAAAAACGGGGCAGGCTCGGCATCCAGCTCTTCCCGAATATCGACGGCATGGATGGCTTTTATATTGCAAGACTGATAAAAACGGAAGCGAACCATAAATGATCGAACTTTTATCAATAGAAAAACAGGAGCTCGAAGCGCTTCTTTCGGAGTGGAAGGAGCCGCGTTTTCGCGCCGCGCAAATAATGGACTGGCTCAAAAAGGGCGTTCGCCCCGAGCAGATGGGCAATATCCCGAAGGGGCTGCGCGAAAAGCTTGCGGCGTTACCGTTCGGAGGCGTGAAGCTCGTCGAAACGCTGTATTCAAAGAAGGACGATACCGCCAAGATGCTCTATGAGCTTGAGGACGGCAATATAGTCGAATGCGTTTTGATGCGCTACAGCTACGGCAACACGCTCTGCATCTCCACTCAGGCGGGCTGCAGGATGGGCTGCGCGTTCTGCGCTTCCACCTTAAACGGAAGGGTGCGCGATCTTACGGCGGGCGAGATGCTCTCGGAGGTGCTCGAAACCGAGAAAAACTTCGAGCACGGTGAGGATAGAAAGCGTACGGTCACAAATATCGTTATGATGGGCAGCGGCGAGCCGCTCGACAATTATGAGAATACAGTCCGTTTCCTCAGAAGGGCAACGGCGGAGGACGGGCTGAGGATAAGCCCGCGCAATATCTCGCTTTCCACCTGCGGTATAGTGCCGAGAATAATGAGCCTGATAGACGATGCGCCGCATATAACGCTCTGTATATCGCTTCATGCACCGAATAACGAGATAAGGGACAGGCTAATGCCCATAAATTCAAAATGGCGCATGGAGGAGCTGCTTCCCGCGGCGAAGGCTTATGCGGATGCAACGGGCAGAAGGGTCATCTTCGAGTATGCGCTCGTTGATAAGGTGAACTCATCCGAGGAATGTGCCAAGGAGCTTTCTTCAAGGCTTCGCGGCATAAACTGCCATGTGAACCTGATCCCGCTGAACTCGGTCAAAGAGCGCGCGCTCAACGGCGTTTCAAGAGAATATGCACATTCCTTCGAGGGGTATTTAAATAAGCGCGGCATTTCCGCCACAGTGCGCCGCGAGCTCGGAACGGACATAGAGGGTGCTTGCGGACAGCTTCGAAACAGGCGCATAAGCGAAAGAAATACGAATTCGCAAAATAAAGGCAACACGGAGAACTGCTGATGATATACGCACACAGAACCGATATAGGCCGAAGACAGTCCAATCAGGATTTCTTTCATGTGCCGGATGAAAACGAAAAACAAATCGCGATAGTTGCAGACGGAATGGGCGGCCACAGAGCCGGCGACATTGCAAGCAGAAAGGCGATACAGGCCATCTTGGACTTTGCCGATGCAAGCCGTGAGGAGCCTTCCGCGCAGTTTCTTTCGCAGGCGATATCGATTGCAAACAGATGCATCTTCGATATTGCCAATAAGGAAGGCGACTGCATGGGCATGGGCACCACGGTTGTTATGGCGTATATCGAGGCCGAAAGATTCATCTATGCAAACGTTGGCGACAGCAGGCTGTATCATTTCGACGGCGAAGCGCTGAAGCTTATAACGCGCGATCATTCGCTTGTTGAGGAGCTCGTTCGCTCAGGCGTTATCACACGGCAGCAGGCGGAGGTGCATCCGCAGCGAAACATTCTTACAAGGGCGGTAGGCACGGCAAGATTCATAAGGGCCGACACGGGCAGCGTGCGCTGGAAGCGCGGCGATGTAATCATGCTTTGCAGCGACGGTCTGCATGGCAGCGTTTCGCTCAAGGAGATGGAGAGCATAATCGCATCAAGCGCCGATCTGCTCGAAGCCTGCGACGGGCTCACAGAGACCGCATTTGAAAACGGCTCGAACGACAATATCACCGTTGTGTTGGTGAAAAACACGGGAGGTGCGCTATGATAGGCAGATTGCTTTCCGAAAGATACAGAATAGAGGCCGAGATCGCAAACGGCGGCATGGCCGAGGTCTATCGTGCCTTCGATGAAGCGGAGCAGCGCGAGGTTGCGATAAAGCTTATTAAGAAGGAATTCTGCGAGGACAGGGAGTATATAAGAAGATTCGAGCGAGAGGTAAACGCCGTTTTGTCGCTCGATCATCCGAATATCGTCCGCGCCTACGATTTCGGCGTTTGTGACGGGCGGCACTACCTCGTTATGGAGCTGGTAGAGGGGCACACGCTCAAGGATCTGCTTGAAACCAAGGGTCAGCTCAGCCAAAGGCGCGCCTGCTATATCGCCTGCAAGGTGCTCGATGCGCTCTCGTGCGCCCATGAAAACGGCTACGTTCATAGGGACGTTAAACCACAAAATGTACTTATTTCAAACAATAATAAGGATATCAAGCTGACGGATTTCGGCATAGCGAAATCAAGGCAGAGGGTAACGAACACCTTCGACAGCACCAAAATAATCGGCTCGGTGGAGTACATGTCGCCCGAGCAGGTGAACGGCGAGGCTGTTACCGAAAAAAGCGATCTTTACTCGGTCGGTATCATGCTTCACGAGATGCTCACGGGCAAGCCGCCCTTCGACGGCGATCTTGCGGTCAATATCGCGATGCAGCACATAAAGCAGCCGGTAAAGCCACCGCGTGAGATCGATCCGAGGATCTCACGCGCTTTGAGCGACGTTGTTTTGAAGGCGACCGCGAAGGACAGAAGCGCGCGCTACGACAGCGCAAAAGAAATGAAGAGGGACGTTCTGCGCGCCCTCAAGCAGCCCAACGGAAGGTTTGCGCGCATCAAAAGGGCGGAGCGGAATCGTTACGACGGCGAAATGGTGGAGGAGGACGAAAACAGAAGCTCCAAGCTCAAAACGGGGCTCATCCTCGGCGCTGCTGGGCTCGTGCTTGCGCTTATCGCGGCGATGTTCTTCTCATGGCTCAAGCTATTGAGCGGAGACAGCGATAAAAAGCTTTCCAAGGTTCCGGACGTGCTCGGCAGGAGTGCTCAGAGCGCAAAAAGGCTGCTCCAAAACAGGGAATTCGAGATCAAGCTTGCCGGTACCATGACGGATTCGGAATACGATGCGGGCACCGTTTGCAAGCAGATACCTGCGGCGGGAACGGCGTTTGAGATAGGCTCGGAGGTCGAGGTCTGGATATCGAGCGGCACCGAAACGGTCAGCATGCCGAATCTTGTGGGCAAAAGCTTCGAGGATGCCGCGCTGCTGCTGGATGCATACGGCATCGCAATTGAAGCCATCAGCTTCGATGCGAGCGTAAGCAGCGAGGGCAGCGTGCTCTGGCAGTCCATCCCCGAGGGCACGGAGCTTGTGAAGGGCGATGAGAGCATAAGCATCGAGATAAGCGGCGCCAAGGAGACCACGCTCGTTCCGATGCCCGATCTTTCAAAGTATAAAACCACGAAGCGCATAGCGGACGTGCTGCGCATCTACGGCTTTGAGGATTTCATCTTCAGATTCGGCAAAAGCAAGGGCAGCTCAAGCGCCGAGCTTATGGTAATGGCGCAGCTCCCAACGGCGGGCAGAATGGTGCTTCCGGGCAATATCCGCGTTGAGGTAACGCTTTCGCCCGAATGTATCAAGGCATTTTCGGACGTTGAATTCTCCATCCCCGCAAGCCAAACGGGCGGCGAGCTTAGGGTCACCCTGCTTTCGGAGAACGGCGAATTCCTGCTTCGCGAGGAGAAGATCGAGAAATCGAGCGAGGCGGCAACCATCTCCTTCCGTGCGGGCTATCTTGAGCAGGGAGCGTATACGCTCGTTGTTTACTCAAACGATGCGGAGCTTATGCGCCTCTCCTGCAATTTTGAAGCGAAATAACAAAAAAGCTTAAAGAGAAAGAGATAATTTGGAAAAGGAACTGAAACAAGGCAGAATAATAAAGGGCGTGGGCGGGTTCTACACCGTGCTCATGCAGGCTGGCTCAAGCTGCGTCTGCAAGGCGCGCGGGCTGTTTCGCAAGCAGGGCGTAACGCCGCTCATAGGCGATGAGGTCGAGATCGAGCTGAATTCCTCGCAATCGCGTATGGACGGGCGCGCGGCGGACGAAGCGGCGGCTTCGGGCTATCTCGTGCGCATACTTCCGCGAAGAAACGAGCTGATCCGCCCCGCCGTTTCAAATATCGACAGGCTGTTCGTCGTTATCGCGGCAAGCCGTCCGCAGCCCGATCTGCTTTTGATAGACAAGCTCCTGCTCCTATGCGAAAAATTCAATATCGAGCCCGTAATAATTATCAATAAATGCGATGAAGCGGCAGCAGAGGATATTGAAGCTCTAAAAGCGGAATATGAAAAAACGGAGTATCCGTTATTCACGGTTTCCGCCGAAACGGGGGAGGGGCTGACTGAGCTTAAAGAAAAGCTCCAAGGCGCGGTGATATGTCTTGCGGGGCAGTCCGCCGTGGGCAAATCCTCGCTTTTGAACGCGCTTATCCCGGGCATAAAGCTCGCGGTCGGCGGCCTAAGTGAAAAGACCGAGCGCGGCAGGCACACCACGCGGCACACGGAGCTGATACCGCTTCCCGAAACGGGCGGCGCGGTGCTCGATACGCCCGGGTTCAGCTTCCTTGATACGCTTGAGCTCGACGAGGCCGAGATAAGGCTGCTTTACCAGGAGCTGCGCGGGTTGGAGGTAAACTGCCGATTCAACGGCTGTTTGCACGTTACCGAGCCGGGCTGCTGCGTTAAAAAGAATCTGAACGGCGAAAACGCGCTGATACATAAAAACCGATACGAAAGATACGTTCGCCTTGTGAACGAGGCGATAGAAAGAAGGAAACACAGATATGATTAAAATAGCACCGAGCATACTTTCCGCAGATTACGCTTCCCTTGGCAGCGCCGTGGATGCGCTCAAGGATTGGGGAGCGGACTGCGTTCATCTGGACGTTATGGACGGCGCATTCGTTCCGAACATCACCTTCGGCGCACCGATGACCAAGGCGCTGCGAAGCCACACCGACCTCGTTTTCGATGCGCATCTGATGGTCGATAACCCCGCAAAATGGGTGCAGGACTTCAAAAACGCGGGCGCGGATATCCTCACAATCCATATTGAGGCGGACCGCCACGCGCACCGCACCCTTCAGCTCATCCGCTCGCTCGGCATGAAGGCGGGCATTTCCTTGAACCCGCAAACGCCGCCCGAGGCGATAGAGTACCTGCTTGAAGCGGTCGATCTTATCCTTGTTATGACCGTGAATCCGGGCTTCGGCGGTCAGAAATTCATTCCCGAAGCGGCGAAAAAGATCGCTGTTATAAGAAAAATGCTCGAGGAAAGAAATCTTGCGGATAAGGTCGAGATCGAGGTGGACGGCGGCGTGAACGCCGAGACCGCGAAGCTCTGCCGCGAATACGGCGCAAACGTGCTCGTTGCGGGCAACGCCGTGTATTCCGCGCCCGATCCCAAGGAAATGATAAGGCTTCTTCGGGGCTGATTGGAGGTTCAAGCATGAAATTTGAAACAAAAACATTCATACTGAACGACGGCAGGGAAGCGCTGCTGCGCCTTCCCACCGAGGCGGATGCCGAAGCCATGCTCGACTACCTGCGCATAACAGCGGGCGAAACGGATTTTCTTCTGCGCTATCCGGAGGAATGCGACAAAATGTATTCACTCGAAGCCGAAAAGCGGATAATAGAGCGAATAGTTGCTTCCGAAACCGATTTGATGCTCGTCTGCACCGTGGACGGCGAGATAGCGGGCGTTTGCAATCTTATGTTCAATACCCGTATGAAAACGAGGCATATCGCCAAGGTCGCGATAGGCAACGTCAAAAAATACTGGGGCTTGGGCATGGGCACGAGAATGATGGAGGAGCTTATCTCCATCGCCGAAAAACGCGAGGGCGTTATTCAACTCGAGCTTGAATTCATCGAGGGCAATCACCGCGCCCGTGCTCTGTATGAAAAGCTCGGCTTCCGCATAACGGGCGTTCACCCGAATGCAATAATGCTCAAGGACGGAACGCTTTTAAACGAATACCTGATGGCAAGACCGCTGAAAAATGGAGCTTGAGATAAATAAGATCAATATAACCGAAGAAAACGCAGCAGAGCACGCCGCGCTTCTTGCCGAGCTGATCGCGCTTTCCGCCGAATGGGCAAGCGAGGGGAGCTGCGCGGGCTATTACCCAAACGATGCGAGCGAATATTTCGATAAGGAGCTCTATATCGCCAGCGCGGACGGAAAGACCGTCGGCTATGCACTCGGGCATATCAAGGTGCTTGAGGAAAAGACCTCGTATAACGCCGTGGGCGAAAAGGCGTTTGAGCTGGACGAGCTTTTCGTAACGGCGGCTTTTCGCGGTCAAGGCATAGCGCGAGCACTCTTTCGCTTCGCGGAAAATGACGTGCGCGGCAGGGTGGACGTTATCGGACTGACCGCCGCAACGAAGCATTATAAGCAGCTTTTGAAGCTCTATATCGAGGAGCTCGGCATGAGCTTCAATCATGCGCTCTTGGTGAAGCGGACGGAAAGAGTTGGGGCGGGAAGCAAATGAAAAGCTTCGGATCATCCATGCTGTGGTTTTGGATCGGTTATATTGTGGTAACGCTCATAGGCATACTGCACACGGTTTTCAATATCTACTGCCTTAAAATGAGCCCGATGGATGAAAACTCGATGGGCGAAGGGTATGAAAAAACAAAGCCCTGGCATCCGCTTTACAACATAATCATTTTCAGCATCTGCGGCCTTATCTATATGAGCGGCGTTGAGGGCAGAACCTTTTCCGATGCGCTGATCGCCGGCGCAGTTTGGGCGGGCATTTGCATCGTGTTCGACCTTTTCGGCTGGGTGATAATAAAGCACCCGTGGAGCCTGAGCTTCAAGGGCTTCTATATCGACTATCAGCCGTGGATAAGCCTCGTGTATGCGGCGATATTCTTGGGGCCGATCATAGGCTTTTTGCTTCTCGGAGCATAGAAGAAGATCGTTTTGAAGGAGAAAAACAATGGACGACAAGAACAAAAACGGGAAGAATGACAATAATGCGGCTGTCGGTCTTGCTCTTGGTATGTGCATCGGTATAGCCGTCGGAATGACCGTTGGAGCGGCTGCAAAGAATATCGGCCTATGGATGCCGATCGGTATGGTCTGCGGCATGTGTCTGGGGCTCGCGGTCGCAAGCGCTCGCGGCGGCAAGGATGAATAATGAATGATAGTAAGTAAAATGCAGGATAAAGAAGGATAGAGGAAAAAGCGAAATGGCAAAGAAAAATCAAATTCAGGAGCCGCGCGAGCCGAAGCTCCCGATCATAATCAAGAGTATGGACGACGTGATGCATCAGTCCATGATGCCCTACGCCGAGCATGTTATATTGGAGCGCGCACTTCCGCGCGTTGAGGACGGCTTAAAGCCCGTTCAAAGGCGCATCCTCTACACGATGATGGAGCTTGGGCTTTCACCCGATAAGCCGCACAGAAAGTCCGCGCGCATCGTGGGTGACTGCCTCGGCAAATACCATCCGCACGGCGACAGCTCGGTGTACGATGCTATGGTTCGCATGGCGCAGGATTTCAATATGCGCGTTCCCATGGTCGACGGACACGGCAATTTCGGAAGTATGGACGGCGACTCCGCCGCCGCTATGCGCTACACCGAAGCGAGGATGACCCCCGCCGCGATGCAGATGCTTCGCGATATCGAGCGTGATACCGTTAAATTCAGCCTCAATTTCGACGACACCTTGAAGGAGCCCGACCTGCTCCCCGGCAGGCTTCCGAACCTGCTTATAAACGGCTCAAACGGCATCGCCGTAGGTCTCACGACCTCCATACCTCCGCATAACCCAACCGAGGCGATAGACGCGGTCATTGCAAGGATAAACGATCCCGAGATAAGCCTTGATAAGCTGCTTGAGATAATGCCCTGCCCGGATTTCCCGACCGGCGGCTATCTTATCGATTCGCCGGAGATCCGCACCGCTTACGAAACGGGGCGCGGCAAGCTCACCAACCGCGCAAAAACGCATTTCGAGCCGCTGAAAAACGGCAAAACGAATATCGTTATAACCGAGTTCCCGTATCAGGTCAATAAGGCTTCCGCGCTCGAAAAGATACTTGCGCTCGTTCAGCAGAAGAGCAAATCCGCGTTCGCGGGCATCAGCGATATCAGGGATGAGTCCGACAGAACAGGCGTTCGCGCGGTTATCGAGGTCAAGAAGGAGTTCGATCCGCAGAAGGTGCTGAATGCGCTCTTCAAATACTCAGATCTTCAAAAGACCGTCAGCGTTATAATGGTCGCGATAGCAGAGGGCAAGCCCAAGCTTTTGAGCCTCACCGACGTGATCGACTACTACATCAAGCATCAGGATGAGGTGGTAACAAGGCGCTGTCAAAACGAACTCGAACAGGCGGAGCGCAGAAGCCATATCCTCGAAGGCCTGATGATCGCGCTTCTGAATATCGATGAAGTGATCGCGCTTATCAGGGCTTCGAAATCGCCCAAGGAAGCGAAGGTCGGCTTGATGGAACGCTTCGAGCTCACCCAACTTCAGGCCGAGGCGATACTCGATCTGCGCCTGCAAAGGCTCACCAACCTCGAGCAGCTCGAGATCGAAAGGGAGTTCAACGACATCAAAAAGCAGATCAAGCGCCTAAAGGATATTCTTGCATCGAAAAAGAAGCTCCATGCGCTGATCGTGGACGAGCTGACCGCGATCCGCGAGCAGTTCAAGTCCGAGCGCCGCACCCAGCTTATCGGCGATGACGGCGCAGAGGTCGAGCAGGAGGCAAAGGAAGCGATAAGCGAGCCCGCAACGGTGCTGCTTCTCTCGGATAACAGAATAAGAAGGCTTTTGCCCAAGCTCGTTACGCCGGAGCTTCTCGCCGCCGAAAAGCCGCTTGCGGTGTTCCAAAGCTCCACCGAAAGGAGCCTGCGGCTGTTCACGAGCCACGGCGCACTTATCACCTTGAACGTTGGCGATATTCCCGAAACCAAGCCGGATAAAAAGCCCACCAACCTCTCTGCGATAGTCGAAATGGAGGGGGATGAGCGCATAGTCGGCGCATTTGATGATGATTTCGCGCGCGGCCTTATGTTTTTCTATACAGCGCAGGGCATGGTCAAAGCGACCGAGGCGAGGGAATACATAACCAGAACGAAGCGAATCGCCGCCGTGAACGTTAAGGACGGCGACATGGTGCTTTCGGTCGAGTATATCCCCGAACCGCTTGAGGAGGACAGCATCATCCTCGTTACCGAAAAGGCAATGAGCATCCGCTTCAGCGCGGATACCGTGCCCGTTATGGGCAGAGCCAGCGCGGGCGTGAAGGGCATCAAGCTCGATCCCGCCGACCGGGTCATCTTTGCAAGCCATATCACCGACGAGGGAGAGCTTCTGACCGTTACCGACCGCGGCTATATGAAGCGAAGCTTCGTTTTCGACCACGATATCCAAGGCAGGCACGGCAAGGGTCTGCAATGCTTCGGCTTCAAGAAGAACGGCTCGAACGGAACGCGCATCGCCGCCGTTATGCATATTACGGTGCCTATGCAGCTTGCCGCCGTTCAAAAGAGCGGAACCGAAACGCCGTTCAATACAGAGGAAATCAAGATCGATCAGCGCGCAGGAAAGGGCGAGCCGATAGTGATGGCGCTTATGGATGACGTTGTGGTGGGGCTTATCAAAAAATAAGCCTAAAAATGAATATTAACTTTTTGTGACAAAAGTCCGTTTTGCTTGCAATTCGGGCTTTTGTATACTAAAATAACAGCGTAGTAAACAAAAGCGAGGGGCGAAAATGAAGAGTATCTATAAGCCGATAGCAATAATCCTTATCCTGCTCATGCTCGGTTCATGCGGCGCGCCAGTTGATGTTCCCGAAACGCCCGATCTGAGCGAAGCGGCGCATACCGCCGCGCCTACGGAGACGGTGACCGCCGCGCCCGCAGATACACCCGCGCCAACGGTTACGCCGGAGCCAACGACCGCACCAACGGAAACCCCGATTCCCACCCCAACGCCCAATCCGTTCCTGCCACCACAGCTCGGCAACCTTATCGGCGGGCCGATCCTGCCGGAGCCGTATAAATACTTCGTGCTGAAGGGCGAGGGCGATCTGTTCTATGTTTACGATACCATGGGCGAGCTTATTAAGATCATAGCTGATGGAGGATACTATTATGATCGATCTCCCGTTGGAATTTACAGCGAATACGGGATGATCGGCCAATTTTCATTCAAACTGATGGATTCGATCGAAAACTATGACCGTGTAGCCGATTTCGTGCTGCATTTGGAAGACGGCGAGCTTATTGAGATAATGGATGCATACTATGAAAACCCGATACCTATAAAGCAAAACGGTCTCGGCCTAGGAAAGCACGGCGGCGTTCTTCGTATAGACGGAAAATACCTGCTTCTTGAAGCGGAGTATAATGCGGAAACGGGCAAAATGGATTACGGCCGCTGCATATGGCTGGATGATTCGGGAACGGTGGTCGGCGAATTCGATCCCGCGCCTTTCGGCGTGATCCGAGGCGTGCTTGCGGAAAAGTATCTTATCTGCGAGGACAGCATAAGGGAAAACTCGGAGTTTAGCTGCAAGGTGGTCACTCTTGACGGTGAAGTGCTGATTTCTGATATTGAGCCGGTAACGGACGGTTGGTTCTGGCATGACTATGAAGAAGCTTTGCGGGGCATAGGCTGGTATTGCATATCGTTCGACTGCGTAAAGGTCGGCGAAAAAGCATGGTGCAGGCTCGATCGGTATGGCCGATTCGTGCCTTGCGAAGAGTATCCGAATCATTCCTATTATCCAGATATCACCACCGATCCGGTAAAAGTCTCGGGCTTTCGGCTCATTACGGATCACGGCTACGGTGCGCCTGGCGTCTACGCCGGAATAAAGCGCGGGGGCAACTGGCTCTTCAAAATTTACGATCCGAGCCTCGTGAGCGATTCGCAGCGAACCGAAAAACACGCTCCCGATTGGTGATAAAATGATAAAAAATACGATTAAAAACTGCATACGAATCATCGGCATCCTGCTTGCCTTTCTGCTTATCCTACCGCTTCTTTGCTGCGCGAGGGACACGGGAAAGACTCCAAGCGAAACCTACGCGCCCGCGACTGATCCGATAACGGGCGAGCGCGTTCGCGTAACGCCCAAGCCCCGCCCAACGGCGCCGAAGGACTTTTCATCGGAAGGGCTCAGCTTCCCCATTTCGAGCGCAAGGCTTGGCAATCTGACGGGCGGCCGCATCTTCCCCGAGCCCGCCGAATATCTGGTGCTCGGCGGCAGCGGCGGAGTTCACTACGTTTACTCAAGCATGGGCGAGCTGCGCGGAGTTTTCCAAAGCCACTTTGATTTCACGGGCTTCTATGGCTAATACGGCGTTTGCGGCAATTTCAGCCTTAAGCTGATGGATTATTTCCGGACAGACTATGTTTGGCGCAGCGCGGATGTGTTTGTTGGCGGCATGGATCGCGAAGATGAAAACAGGATAGCGGTCAGCATAACCGACTGGCACTGCGAAAAAACGGTAATGATCGAGGGCGGCGGCATAGACCTCGGCCGGTGCGGAACGCTGTTTCATGTGGAAAACAAGTATCTCGCGGTGTTCAAGGACTATTCAAACAGGGCGGATATTGAATACGCCGAGCCGGATATAGTAAAGCTGACGCTCATCGATCAGGACGGCTCGATCATCGGCGAGATAGATAACGCGCCATTTAACTCGATCGCGGGCGTGCTCGGCGGCAAATATCTCGTTTGTTACGACGAAAACAACGTCGTTTTCGATGCTCATGATTGGGTGCTCTACGATCTGTACGATATTTCGGGAAATCTTATCGAGGAAAAAGTCGTTGTGCGCTGGTATAACGATTTTCCATCTACAATGTTTGGCGATTATTACTATAAAAACGGCAGATGGTATGACTGCGAAGGCATTGAATACGATGCTTTCCCAAGGGAGGACGCCATGAGCGATATCTATTGGGCAACCGAGCGCATCGAGCTTGAGGGCGTAAGCATTCGTATCGGCGGCTGGAGGGCAGATTCTTCTTGGGGCATTCATACGGATAGAGGTATATACGCGGGCGTTATGGATGAGGAGGGCAGCTGGCTTTTCAAGATCTACAGCCCCGCGCTCGATTCGGACTCGAAGCCGAAGCGCAAATCGTTTTTGTTTGATCAATGAATGGGGGTATTATGAAACGAATATCCGTTACAGTGATAATACTTTCGGCAATACTGCTTGCGCTTCTTTCCTGTGCAAAAAACGGGGAAGAGGGGGGTGAAACAAATACCGCCAAACCCGCCGAACCGACACGATCCACCTTCCCCGCAAGCGGCAGGCTCGGCAACCTCATTGGCGGTGAGATCTTCCCCGAGCCCGCAAAGCATCTCATTTTGAAGGGCGAGGGCGATCTTTACTATATCTATGACCGCATGGGCGAGTTTGTGACGGTCTGCAAGGGCATGGGCTATTATTCGGGCTTCTACGGCGAGGACGGCATAGTCGGCAATTTCTCGCTCAGGCTCATGCAGAATATGGACGATTGGCAAACCTTCGGGCCGCTCATGCTGCATATAGTAGACGGCGAGCTGATCGAGTTTATCGACTGCTATACCGATAAAACCGTTCAGGTGAAGTCGCAAGGGCTGAGCATCGGCTCGCAGGGCGGCGTTCTGCCGTTTGAGAACAGATACCTCGTTATTGAGGCGTATCACGATGAAAATGCCGAGAATGGGCGGGCGCTTCGCTATGAGCGCTGCACTTGGCTCGATCAAAACGGCAAGCCTGCGGGAGAATTCGACCCCGCGCCGTTCGGGCGTATTCGCGGCGTTTACGGCGGAAAGCATATCATAGCGATCGATCTCGCCGACGCCTCCGAGGATGAGGATCATTTCAAAACCAAGATTTACTCGCTCTCCGGCGAAGTTTTGCTTGAAAATATCGAACCGGCGGATGCGGCGGTGTTTTACACTCTGAAGGAAGGCGAAGTGATCGATGGTTCCGTTTTTGAACGCAGGCTTACATTGGCGGAATATGCCTGTACCGAGTTCGATCGCTGGTACGACAGCGAGCTGAACCCAATGCGCACACCGCCTGCGGATGCTTACGACGTGGAATACAACAGGATGCGCCGCTCCATCGAGCTTGAGGATCGCATCGTTATCGGCGACAACAGCGTGAACGCATACAGCCTGCTATTTTGGGAGACTACGCCCGAGCCTATACGCATCTACGTCGGCGTTAAGGACGGGGCGGGGAAATGGCTTTTCAAGATATTCAACCCCGCGCTCGCAAACGATTCAAGGCGCAGACCAAGATCCGTTTTTGGGATGGGCTAAGGGGCGAATTATAAACAAATTATGTATTTTTGCAAAAACACTTGAATATATGCTTTCCACAGACTATAATACGCATGGCAAACGGCGAAGCTGAAGTCTGTTTGCGGAAAGGAAATAAAAATGAAACGCATTTTTGCTTTTGTGCTTGCACTCACCCTTGCTTTCGCAATCGTTTCCTGCGATAACAAGGATAAGCCCGATCCCACGCCCGCTCCCGCCGAAGTGACGAGCGAAGCGCCCACCGGCAACCCCACCGATGCGCCAACCGATGCACCCACCGATGAGCCGAGCGAAGCTCCCACCGATGAGCCGAGCGGCGAACCCACCGATGCGCCGACCGAGGTGCCCGCTCCTCCCGTGATGCGCCCCTCCTGCACATACGATGAGTATCCCCACTTCGACGGCTCCACAGCAAACATTCCCCTTGCAATGAGCCTTATTCAGTTCGTTACCGGCTGCACCGAGGATGAGGCGGAGGAAAAGTGCAAGGTAAGCACCACCGACTATTCCTATGAAGCGCTCGATAAGGGCGAGGCGGATATGCTGCTTGTTTACGAGGCGAGCAAGCCCACCAAGGAGCAGTACGATCCCGAAAATCGCTTCGATATGCGCCCCATCGGGCTCGATGCGCTCGTTTTCATCGTCAATAAGGATAATCCCGTGAACAGCCTCACCGAGGAGCAGGTCAAGGGCATCTACACCGGCGAGATCACAAACTGGAAGGAGGTCGGCGGTCTCGATCAGGAGATCAAGGCGTTCCAGCGCCCCGTTCTCAGCGGCAGCCAGACCCTCATGCTCGACCTTGTTATGAAGGGCACCGAGATGGCTTCCCCGGAGGAGGTAACCGTTTCCGTCACCATGAGCGACGTTATCAGCGATATCGCCGCCTACGACAGCAGCGCGAACGCGATCGGCTACTCCGTGTTCTACTACGCAAGCTATATGTACAATCAGCCGAACCTCAAGTTCATCACGATCAACGGCGTTGAGCCCACATACGAAACCATCAATGCGGGCGAGTATCCCTACATCAACCCGTTCTACGCGATCATCCCCAAGACCAACCCGAACGAGATGGCGAAGACCATCGTGGACTGGCTTGAGAGCGCCGAGGGTCAGACCCTCGTTGCCACCTGCGGCTACGTTCCCTACATGAAGGGCATAACCGCCAACAAGTAATTATAATAAAGCATAATTGAATTGAGCGCCGAGGCTTCGGCGCTCAAAGCCTATTCCGAGAACAGCTTTTTACAGCTATAAACGCTTATACAGCGAAGGGAGTACGAATGAGATACAAGAAAACAGCCGCGCTTATGCTCGCTTTTGCCCTGCTTGGTGCAAATGCCTGCGCTCCGGTGAAAAACCCCGAAAATACGCCCGCTCCCACGGCGGAGCTTACCGCCACGCCAACGCAAAGACCGACCGAAGCGCCGACCGCAGTCCCGACCGAAGCGCCAACAGACGAACCGACGGCAGCTCCGTGCGTCAGACCCACCGCGCCGCCGGATACGGGCGAGATGCCGAGCTTTCCGGGCGCGATAAAAACGGGCAACCTCATTGGAGGACCGTTGTTCGACGAGCCGGCAAAGTATTTCATGATACCGGGTGAAAGCGATATGCACTACGTTTACGACCGCTTTGGTGAGCTTGTTGCGATTCTGAACAGGGAGCGCCACGAGGATAGCGGTGCTTCATGGGGATTCTATGGGGAGCATGGAGCGCCGTTCGGGTGCGGAATCGAGAGCGGCGAGGAGCTGCCTTTAGGATGGCTCTTCGGCGACATGTCGTTGAATATCTCTTGGCATGAGTGGCATGATGATGACGGGCAAAGGCATTCTTGCTTCTTTCTTGACGGGATAAGTGATTATAGGTATGAAAACGAAATTTCGATGAACGATGCTCCCGAGCATACTGTCCGAAGCTATAATGAGGATAACGAGAATGCGGTTGAAACAATACGCGCCTACAAGCTCGGTTGGGCAGGCTCGGTTCTGCATATCGACGGCAAGTATCTGATACTTGAGCGTGAAACATGGTACAACGATGAGAAGGATATGTTCGATGTGCGTACGAAAGGCGCGACACTGCTCGACGAAAGCGGCGCGATGATCGGACACCCCGATTTTTCGGTTTTTGGTGAGATACGAGGCGTTTTCGGAGGCAAATACATCATTGGCGAGCAGCCTATCTATGAAGAAGAATGGACGGAGGACGAGTACGGAAACATCGGGAAAACCGTTATGAATCTTTACACACTTTCGGGTGAGCTTGTGGCAAACCGCGTTTTGCCGCATAAATACGACGGGTTTGCTCTGGACAGTGAAGATTACTACGGCTATGTGATGCTCGCAAACTATTGCAGCGATGAAAACGGTCAATGCTTTGATAAGGAACTAAATCCAATCGATAAGCCGACGGATTTACAGATCCGTTCCGAAAGACCGGGAAGCATCTACAGCCCCATTGAGCTTGAAAACAGAAGGCTGGAGATCGGCAGCGTTTACGTAGGCATCAAGGACGATGCGGGAAACTGGCTTTTCCGCATCTACAACCCGAATTTTGCGAGCGATTCTCAACGGAAAAACCGATGGTAAGCAAGGGTAACAGTAATTCTTTTATCGAAGGGAGATCATGATAATGAAAAAGACCATCGCCGCGATCTGCGCGCTTGTGCTTTTTGCCCAAGTCGCCTGCGTTTCAAATGTAAAGCCCCAAAATACGCCCGCTCCCACTGCGGAGCTTACCGCCGCGCCGACGGAAAAACCGACGGACGGCTCGACCACCGCACCCACGGCAGCGCCGAGCGAAGACCCGAGCGGAGCGCCCACGGCAGAACCGACCGCGCCCCCGGCCCCGGCTGTCGTTTTCCCAACCCCCGGCAGGCTCGGCAACCTTGTAAACGGCGGCTCCGTGCTGCCCGAGGGCATGGCGTATTTCGTACTGGACGGCGAGAGCGATATCCACTATGTTTACGATCGCTTCGGCGAGCTTTTAACGACCTTTACCGCCCCTTCCGATGATTTTAACTGCTGGTCAGATTCTGCGGGCATTTACGGAGAATACGGCGTTCCCTACGGCTACTGCATAAAGCGCGGAGAGATGATGCCGGCAGATATCATCGATTTTGCAAACAGGCTCTTTGAATACAGAAAAATATGGGATGATGAGGAAGGTTATTCCGAATATTCGGAGTATTACGGCTTCGTTTGGACTGCATTTTGGGATAAAAAGCTTGAAAGGCGCATCGAATTTGACAGGCCCTTAGGGTTTGGGTTCGGCGCCGGCATACTTCCCGTGGACGATAAGCTGATTTTGATAGCCGATAGGGATGTTGAGGAAAACGGGGAACAGGTCTCGTACACCGAGGCGATAATGCTCGATGAAAACGGGAAAGTCATAGGCGATTTCGATCCAGAGCCCTTCGGCGGCATAGATATGATCGAGGGCGTGTTCGCAGACCGCTATCTTCTGGTTAAAGCCGATGACGAATCCCACCCGCTGGAGCTTGACGGCGATTGGCCGTGGTATAGAAAATACGATCTCTATTCGCTTTCCGGTGAATGCGTTATGCGCGATTGTTGGGCGGTTCCGAGCGATAGCTTCCACTATTGGGACGGCTGCGGCAGAGGGCTTATCTATGCAAATTGCTTCATCAACAGGCAGGGCGAGGTGTTTGACGGCGAGCTCAACCTGCTCTATACTGTACCCGAGGGCACCGACCTGAGCGATTTTAATATCGTGCCGAGCGAATACAGCTCTATCTTCCATGAAGACTACTGCTGCAGCTACACAGTCGATCAGGAGGGCATTTACGCAGGCGTAAAGGACGAAGAGGGCAACTGGGTCTTCAAGGTCTATAACCCGAAGCTCGCAAGCGATTCGCAGCCCGAAACCGAACCGGATGATGAGTGGTGAGCGAAAGCTTACAGCGATCGGAAAGGGAAATGATAGAAATGAAAAAAAGCTTGATCTTTACTTTGGCGCTGCTGCTTTTTGCTTCCGCCTGCGCTCCAAACGTAAAGCCGCAGACCACGCCCGAGCCCACGGCGCAGATCACCGCCGCACCAACGGAAAAGCCGACGGAGGAGCCGACGGCAGCCCCGACCGAAATGCCGACGGCAGTTCCGACAGAGGAGCCGACGGCAACTCCGCGCATCAGACCTACCGCGCCGCCGGATTCGGGCGAGATGCCGAGCTTTCCGGGTGCTGTTCAGCTCGGTAACCTTATCGGCGGCGAGCTGTTTTCCGAACCCGCAAAGTATTTCGTTATCGAAGGCGAGGGCGATCTTAAGTATGTTTACGACCGCTTTGGCGAGCTTGTTTCAAGCTTCAACATTACCGATTACGAGGATCATTGGCCGGATAGCGGGGGATTCTTCGACGAGCACGGTGCGCCCTGGGGCTACAGCATCGAGCGCGGGGAAAAACTGCCGGATTACCGCTTGTTCGGCGATCTCGCGCTTATTGCGAGATCTGACGGATACTGCGTTTTGGAAAACGGCGAGGAGTGGCGTGGCTTCGTTATATCGGACGTTCGGACGGGGATGCTTGAGGAGCATCCTTTGATGAACGGAGCGGAGGATATCGAGCTGGAAAGCTTTAATTACGACACTGGAAGCTATGAGTTTGTAAAGGCGAGGGGCTTCCGCATCGGTGAAGCGGGAGGGATACTTCATATAGACGGAAAGTATCTGGTGATCGAGAGATACTATGAATTCGTAAGCGATTCCGATTGGTATACGCACCGCCCCGGACCTGCCAAAGCCGTGCTGTTCGATGAAAACGGCGCGAGGCTCGGCGAGGTGGACACCGCCCCCTTCGGCACGGTGCGCGGAGTTTTCGGCGGCAAATACATAATCGGCGAAAGGATGCTTACCGAGGAGGAATGGTATGTTGACGGGGTGAATTACGTTCAAACCGCGAAAAGCCTATACACCCTCTCGGGCGAGCTCGTGATGGACAATGTAGAACCCATCGTGTCGGACGGCTTTGCGGCGGACGAGGAGATCGGCGCGGGCTGGATGATCTGCGCATCCTACCTCAAGGATAGGGAAGGCGGCGTATTTAACAGCGCGCTTGAGCGCATAGGGGAGCTGCCTGCGGATGCGAAAAAGGGCGAGTATTCGAGCCTGTACCGTCCGTTGGAGTTGGAGAACAGAGTTTTTGTGGAAAGCGGCGTTTATGTAGGCATAAAGGACGATGAGGGCAACTGGCTTTTCCGCATCTACAACCCCAATTTTGCGAGCGATTCGCAAAGGGAAGACCGATGGTAAGCAAGGGAAACTGTAATTCTTTTATCTAAGGGAGATTATGAAAATGAAAAAGACTATATCCGCGATCTGTGCGCTTGCACTTCTTGTTTCATCCGCCTGCGTGCCAAATGTAAAGCCTCAAAACACGCCCGCTCCCACGGCGCAGATCACCGCCGCTCCAACGGAAAAGCCGACCGCAGCCACGACAGAGGAGCCTACGGCGATTCCGTCCGAAGCTCCGACTGCGGAGCCTACCGCAGCGCCGACGGAAGCCCCAACTGCGGAGCCCACCGCGCCGCTCGTTTTTCCGACACCGGGAAGATTGGGCAAGCTCATCGACGGGCCGCTCTTCGATGAGCCGGCTGCATATTTCGTTCTCGAAGGCGAGAGCGATCTTAAGTACGTTTTCGACCGATTCGGCGAGCTTGTAACGGTGATCAATGCAGCGGAATACGAAGAACCCAATTGGAGTCAGCATCCTGCTTTCTACACAGAGCACGGCATGCCCTACGGCTACAGCATCGAGCGCGGCGAGTGGATGCCGCCGTACCGTTTCTTTGACAATATGGCGATAACAATATCGCAAAGTTCGTATTTGAATGAGAACGGTGAACGGGACTTCTCTTTCTTCATAACGGATATAAAGGACGATCGGCTTGAAAAGACCATTCTGATGGATAACGCTCCCGAATTCGTTTTTGTCGATGGCGAAGAAAACACGCGCACTCAAAGGGCTTTCAAGATCGGCTGGGCGGGCGGCATACTGCACGTGGACGGCGTTTACCTTGTTTACGGAGCGACAATGGAAAATTACGGCGAGGAGGGCCAGACTCTGGCTTATCGCGAATGCCTTATGCTCGATGAAGAGGGAAAACGTATAGGCGAGATTGATCTTTCCGCCTTTAATAGAGTGCGCGGCGTTTTCGGCGGGAAATACATAATCGGTGAGCGTTATCTCGATGAAAGCGAGAGGTATGAGGATTCCAACGGATATACGGTCTATAGTGAAACAGATCTTTATACGCTTGATGGCGAGCTTGTGATGAGCAGGGTTCGACCGTATTCAACGGGCGGCTTCGTCGTGGACGAGGAGCTCTATTTCGGCTCGATCTACACGGCGCGCTTTCTCAATGATGAGAACGGAACTTTTTACGATAAGGACCTGAACCCGATACCCGAGCCGGATGAGGACGAACTGCACGTGGATCCGGAGAAATTCACGAGAAACTATTTCGCGCTGCAGATCAATGACAGGCAGATCGTCTCAGGAAACGGTGTATATGCCGGCATAAAGGACGGCGAGGGAAACTGGCTTTTCAAAATATACAACCCGGCGGGTGCAAGCGACAGTCAAAATGAGGAGCACTGGCCGAGCTGGTATTGGGATTATTATTTCAGAGAGAACTACGGCGATTGAGAACAGTCGCGCTTATAAAGAAAAGCTCATTCCCGCAAGCGCCGCAGCAGCGGCGCTTGCGGCATTTAAACAGAATCATTTACCGAGCATATTCATTATCCCGATCAGCTTTTGCTGCTGCTCGCTTGTGAGCATCGGCATTATGCTCTCCGCAGTTTTATGCATCGCAGAAGCATCGAACGAGCCCGCCTTCTTCTGCCGCTCGGTCATGCGCTTGAGTTCATCCATCAGCTCCGCTTCGCTTTTGCCGCCGTATGCGTTCATCATGCTTTCGATATTCGCCATATCCTCGCTGCTGAGCTGCGGCGAGCCCGTCTGCGCTTCGTTGTGAATTTGATCCTCGCCCTTTTCGCTTCGATCGTTTTTTCTGTATGCTTTAAGGTTCCTTGCCATATTGCGCCTCCGAATTCTTTGTTCGCAATACTATATGCACGATTTCTCCCCGTGGTGAATAATATGGCTATGGAAACGAAAACGGAAAGGACGGTGCGTGCCATGGCGAATCCTTCTCAAAATGTCGGAAACAGGGGAAATGCGAGGCGAACAGCGCAGAGCGGGGGCAGCATCAAAAACAGTGCGCGGCCGATGCAGACCGTGCCCGAGGAGGCGAAGAAGCAGGAGGAACGCTCACCGCTGCTTATGCTTGCGCGGCGCATACGCGAGGAGCAGGGCGCGGATGGACTTAAGGCGTTCCTTTCGGCGATGCAGCCCTTTGCTGCGCCGTACGAGCTGAAAAACCTTGCCGAGCGATTCGGTATGGAGAACCCCATTCGCTCAAATGCGCAAAAGCAGGGAAGCACTTCCGAGCCGAGCGCCGCGTTTTCCGGCAGCGGCTTTTCTTATCAAGACGGCGGCTTTAATACGAACGGCATGGGCGGAACGCAGCGGAACCCGAGCATGGGCTTCGATCCGAATATGATAAAAATGATGCAGATGATGAACGGCGCAGGTGGAACCGGCGGCAGCAACAGCGGAAATATTAACCAAATGATGCAGCTTATGCAGATGATGAAGCTTCTTCCGATGCTCCAAAACATGGGCAAGGGCGGCGCTGATATCGCCCAAATCCTGAAAATGATGAATATGCGATGAATTTTTAATGGACAAATCCTTTATTTTATGTTACATTATATGCGTGGGAGGATACACGCATGGAAAAACCGATCGAAATACCCGATATAGAATGGGTGAACAAGGTGCTCGATGAGCTGAAAAAGGCGCATCCGGATGCAAAGCCGGAGCTTGATTTCACAAACCCTTTCGAGCTTCTGATCGCCACCATTCTTTCCGCCCAATGCACGGACAAGCAGGTGAATAAATGCACCCCCGCGCTTTTTCGCGATTATCCAACGGCTGAGGCAATGTCGAAGCTCACCGAGGAGGAGCTCGGAAAATACATCAAGCCCTGCGGCTTCTTCAATATGAAAGCAAAGCATATCCTCTCCGCCTGCCGCGATATCGTGGAAAAATTCGGCGGCGAGGTGCCGGGGGATCGCGAGGGGCTTGAATCACTTGCGGGCGTTGGAAGAAAAACAGCGAGTGTTGTGCTTTCAAATGCCTTCAACGTTCCCGCGATAGCCGTGGACACGCACGTTTTCAGAGTCAGCAACCGCATCGGGCTTGCAAACGCGAAAACTGTCGAAAAAACCGAGGCTCAGCTCATGGAGCGCATACCCGAGGATAAGTGGTCGATAGCGCACCATTGGCTTATCTTCCACGGAAGAAGGGTCTGCTCGTCGCAAAAACCGAAATGTGCGGAGTGTACTCTCAATGCACTTTGCAGATATTATAAGGAGTTAAACTAATGCAGTTTGTAGATAAAGCAAGAATAGTCATAAAATCGGGCAACGGCGGCGACGGCGCTGTTAGCTTTCATCGCGAAAAATACGTTTCCCACGGCGGCCCCGACGGCGGCGACGGCGGCAAGGGCGGCAGCGTTATCTTCGAGGCCGATGAAAATATGAGCACTCTGCTCGACTTTAAGTTTGCACGCTTTTTCCGAGCCAAGAACGGCGAAAACGGCAGAGCGAAGATGCAGAGCGGCAAGAGCGGCGAGGATCTTATAATAAGAGTTCCCGTCGGAACGCGCGTTCGCGATCTCGAATCGGGCAAGATAATCGCCGATATGAATAAGCCGGGGCGCACCCGCACCGTGCTTCGCGGCGGCAGGGGAGGCAAGGGCAACGCAAGGTTTGCAACGCCCACAAGGCAGACCCCGCGCTATGCGCAGAACGGGCAGAAAACCAAGGAATACGAGGTCGAGCTCGAGCTAATGACCATTGCGGACGTGGGTCTTGTCGGTCTCCCGAACGTCGGAAAATCCACCATACTCTCGGTCGTGACCAGCGCCAAGCCCAAGATAGCA
This sequence comes from Clostridia bacterium, assembly GCA_017395105.1. Lineage (GTDB taxonomy): Bacteria > Bacillota > Clostridia > Christensenellales > CAG-138 > PeH17. Next base: position 6,043 of record JAFPWD010000045.1, on the reverse strand, counting down.
AACTATCATTTCACAACGCTGACCCCGAACCTCGGCGTTGTCAAGCGCTACGACGAAACCTTCGTGCTCGCGGATATCCCCGGTCTTATCGAGGGTGCGAGCGAGGGAGCGGGGCTTGGGCACGATTTCCTCCGCCATATCGAGCGTACGAGGATGCTCGTTCACGTTCTGGATATCTCGGGCTGCGAGGGGCGCGACCCGATCGCCGATTACAGGCAGATCAGGCAGGAGCTTACGGCGTACAGCGAAAAGCTTGCCGAGCTTCCCGAGCTTATCGCGGCAAACAAAATGGATATAACGGGCGCGGAGGACTGGCTCGAGCTTCTTAAACAGGAGCTTGCCGAAACCAACCCCGATGCCGAGATCTTCCCGGTTTCTGCGGCAACGGCGCAGGGCTTTGAGCCGCTGCTCGACCGCATTTTGAAGATGCTCAAGACACTTCCCAAAACGCTTGAGTTTGAGGAGGACGACATTATCCCAGCCGCGCAGTACGTATGGGGCTTCGAGATAAATATTGAGGACGACGTTTTTGTGGTCACGGGCGGCACGGTGGACTATATCCTCGACACTACGAACGCCGAGGACGAGGAGAGCATGAGAAGATTCCAGCGCATGCTCGAATCAGAGGGCATAATCGATGCGCTGCGCGAAAAGGGCGCAAACGAGGAAAGTATCGTGCGCATGGGTGAATGGGAGTTTGATTTCATCGAGTAACGGCTTGCGGCTGACCTCGGATGGATACTGCAACAAGCCGTGCCTTGAGTGAGAGGATTATACGATGGACAAAATAAGGGAAATAGTTTGCGCCATAATCAGGGAGAGCCTCTTCGGCGAGGACTTTGATACGCATTACAAAGGCGCAGATAAGCTCGATGACAACACTATAGCCAAGGTTTTTTCGGAGCTGAGCGTTCAGACCGTGCTTTGCTTTGCGGATAATTGGCTGATTAAGCATAAGCCGCAGGACAATAAGCTTTTTGAAGAGTGGCGCAAAATGAGCATGGAGTATCAGATCAGAGTTCTGTACATTATGAGCGCCCAGCAGAAGCTGGTCGAGCTGCTGAATGCAAACGGCATCGATTTTGTTATCATAAAAGGTGCGGCAGCAGCGGTCTATTACCCCGATCCCCTTCTCAGAATGATGGGGGACGTGGATCTGCTCGTTAAAAGGAACGACTTTGAGCGTACGGCAAAGCTGCTTGAGCAAAACGGCTTTGAGCACGACGGCGACCTCGGAAGCAATGAACAGCACCATGAGGGATATGTTAAATACAAGGTGATGTTTGAACTGCACAGAAGGCTGCCGATCGTGGATGAAAGCAACGATAAGCTGCTGAGCATATTTGAAAAAGGGATCGATGAGCGTGTAAACGGAAGCATCGAATTCATGGAGTTTCCGATGCTGCCCGAAAAGCTGAACGGCGTGGTTCTGCTTTTCCATATCAACCAGCATCTGCGCGTGGGGCTTGGCTTGAGGCAGATACTCGACTGGATGATGTTTGTGGATAAGAATATCGATGATGAAGCATGGCAGCGGGACTACATGCCGCTTACTCAAAGCGTGGGTCTTGATAAGTTTGCAAAGATAGTAACGCGAATGTGTCAAATGCATCTTGGGCTCAATAAGCAGCTGACTTGGTGCGCAGATGCCGATCCCGAGGTTTGCGACAGCTTTTTGAACTATATCTTTGATAAGGGCAATTTCGGCATAAAGGCAGGGAAAGAGGGATACGTTGCCTCGGTTTTCCTGAGAAGCACGAATCCGTTCAAAATATTGGCAAGGCTGCAGCAGAAGGGAATGAACGGCTGGGATAAGGCGCAAAAATATGCGATTTGCCGACCGTTTGCGTGGATACATGCGCTTCGCAAGGAGCTTAAGGAGATAAGAGCCAAGAATATTTCAATTTCAAAAATGAACGATTTGAAAAAAGAAGGGCTCAGGCAGAGGCAGTTCGTGGAGAGCCTCGGCCTGGATGCCGACAGGAATATTTACGACTTGGATTGAGTTTGCTCCCGTGAAGGGATGAACCGTTTGCAGTCGGACGATCGGGGATGAAGATAATGTTGTTGATAGCTCCCAAATACTACAGGCTGCCCATTGCATACATGCTGGATCGTGCGGGAATAAGCTCCATACTTACTCTGTTTGTTGGAGTTTTTATAATGGTGCCGCTTGCCGCCTATATGGTATCCGTGCTTTCAAGGCGAAGGTCGAAGATATCATGGCTGAAGGTTTCTTTGGTGTTCGTCTTCATCCTGTTCATAGTTTATGAAACGATAATCCGAAGGCATGTCACAAGGCACGCTCACTTAAGCTTAGTGCCGTTTTCGTCATATTTCAGGCTCGGTCAAAGCACTTACAGAAAACAGATCATCTCAAACATTCTCGTTTTTGTTCCATTCGGTTTTTTGCTGAATTGGAGCAAGCGGATCCCGTTCAAAAAAGCGCTGTTTGCCTGCTGCCTTTTGTCGCTGACGATAGAGATAGCTCAGATAATAATGCATGTCGGCGTTTTTGAGACCGACGATCTTATAAACAACGTTATCGGCGGGAGCATCGGCTACCGGTATTTTGAATTGCTTTCGCTGCTGAAAAGGCGCTTTGCGCACGGAGCCGATAAGCACCGGAATATGTAGAAAGGGTCAATGTATCATATAATGATAATATCGGGTAAATTTGCCGAGGCCAAGGTGTTTGCATCTCAAATCGAGCCCTCGGCCGAGGGGCAGATCAAGTCGCTCTGCGACCAAGGCTTCACCGAAGGCTCAAAAATAAGAATAATGCCGGATGTGCATGCCGGCAAGGGCTGCACCATAGGCACCACGATGACGATAAGCGAAGCCGTCGTTCCGAATCTCGTGGGCGTGGATATAGGCTGCGGCATGGAGACCGTGCTGCTCGAAGAGAGTCGGGTGAATCTGCCCAAGCTCGATGCATTTATAAGGGAGAATATCCCGCACGGCTTTTCTGTGCGCGAAAACCCCCATGCGATGGCGGATGAGATCGATCTTGCGGAGCTTCGCTGCGCGGAAAGGATCGATCTTCGCCGTGCTCTCGAAAGCCTCGGCTCGCTCGGCGGAGGCAATCATTTTATAGAGATAGATAAGGATGAAGAGGGAAACCTCTATCTGATAATCCATTCGGGAAGCCGCAATCCGGGGCTGAAGGTGGCGGAATACTACCAAAAGCTCGCCTATGAAACTCTTGGCGGAAAGGCGCAGTCGGAGGTGCCGTTCGAGCTTGCATACCTCACGGGCGATGCGATGGATGATTATCTGCACGATATGGCGCTGATGCAGAGCTTTGCCGATCTCAACAGGCGCATAATGAAGTCCGTCATCCTCAAGGGCATGAAGCTGAAGGAAAAGGAGTGCTTCACCACCATCCATAATTATATCGACACCGAGCGCATGATCCTAAGAAAGGGCGCTGTTTCCGCCAAGAAGAACGAGAAGCTTCTTATTCCGCTGAATATGCGCGACGGAGCGCTGATTTGCACGGGGCTTGGCAACGAGGATTGGAACGAGAGCGCACCGCACGGCGCTGGCAGACTGATGAGCCGCGGGGAGGCGAATTCGAGCTTCACCGTTTCGGCGTATAAAAAGGCGATGGAGGGCATCTTCACCACCTCGGTCGATCAAAGCACTCTCGATGAATGCCCCATGGCGTATAAAAATGCCGAAAGCATAATCGAAGCGATCGGTGAAACGGCGCGAATAGAGAAACGCATTCTGCCCATCTATAATTTTAAATCGAGCGATAAAGCGGATTGGAGCAAAAAACGGAAATGATCCGCTATTATAAGCCGCGGAGGTCAATATGAACTGCATCAAAAAAACGTTATCGATAATGCTTGCGCTCTTTGTGCTTGCATCGTCCCTTGCCGTCAAAGCCGAAAACCCGAGTGTTAAGGGAAACGGCGTTGGCATGAATATTATGGACTTCACTTCAGTCGGATTCGACGGCGAGAGCGTGGACGGCTCGATCTTCGGCGAAGCGACCGTAACCGTTATCAACCTCTGGCAGCGTTGGTGCGGCCCGTGCATGATCGAGCTTCCGCATTTCCTCGCTCTGCACGAGTACTATTCCGAAACTCCTGAGGCGGACGTGCAGGTTTGGGGCGCGTTGTATTATGAGCATTCATACGAAGTGCAGGACGCAGTGGACTTCATTAATGAAAATGGCTATTTCTGGAACCATATGCTGATCTGCGACGAGCTTCTCGCCGTCGCGAATGCAGCAAGCCCCGAAGGGCTGACAAGCATTCCACAAACTCTGATTGTGGATCGCAGCGGCACCGTGCGCGCACAGATCGTAGGCAAGGTGGACAGCGAGACGGAGCTTTTCGAGCTCGTTTCGGAATGGCTCGAGATACTATCCGCTGAGCAAAGCGCCGAGGCGGGCGATATCGATGCAAACGGCAGTGTCAACGCAGCTGATGCGATACTTGCCATGCGCCATGCGATGGGGCTGATCGCATTAACGGCTGAGCAGTGCGAACGCGCCGATATCGATGAAAATGGCAGCGTTGGCGTTTCGGATGCCGTTGCCATACTGCGCAGCGCGATGGGGCTTTGAAAATAGAATTAAAAAACCAAACGGGCTTTGGAAGCATCTTCGAAGCCCGTTTTATGTTGAAATGTGTGACTGATGCGCCGCAATATAACCTCAGCGCTTCATCATAACGGCACATCTTGCTATCCTGCCGCCCAGCGAAAGGACAGAGCCCTTCTTCAAAAGCGCGAGGGATACAACGGCGCTCGCTTGGCGCACATTTTCGCCGTTTAGGAAAACTCTTCCAGCTCGAATAAGGTTGCCCGCCGTCGTGTTTGCGGGGGCAAGGTGCGTAAGGCGCAGCAACTCAACCAAAGGCATCCCGCGTTTCGGTATGATGGCGGGGTCGAGCTCGATTATCGGCATACCGAAGTCGCCGTACATACGCACAAGCTGATCGGATGCGAGTGAGCGATCTTTCATATAATAAGCTCCGAATGCGGTTTTGACTTCGGACGAACGCGCCTATTCATTAGTAAGATCATCCTCCATCCTCTTGCTGAACGGGAAAAAGCTCAGAAAATCATCAACCATGCTTTTATCGCGGCTGAAGATCATGGTTCCGGAGCTGTCCCAAGGAAAGATCTCTATCTCAGCCAAAGGGTGCTGAATGGAGAGCGGAAGGTGCCAATGCCCGCTGTAATCCACGACAGTCGGAAGCTCATACTTCAATACTTCCGAAAGCGGTATCGTTTTATCAAAGCCGGATAACGCCGCCCAGATCCATTGAAAATCTTCGTTTTTCACAAGCTCTGTCAGCTCATCTCCGCTCAGCCAACAGTATGGCATATCGAGCATCCTCGCAGTCTCGGGGTTCGAGGGGTAGCAAACCGCATCCGTGATGAGCCAATTGTAGTTCCGCTGCTTATCGTTTATCGCTTCAAATATGCGGGTCATATCGGTATAGTATTCTTCACCCTTGTTATTGATAGCGCCGTAGATCATATCAACACCTCCAATTCTATTATACAGTATGGAAACGAGCATAACAAGGGCGTAATCAACTAAAGATACAAAATCAAAAACAACGCGCAAATCGGCGGAAATATGGCAAGAATTGGGAATCATGTGCAATATAAAAATAAATATACAGAGGAAACACAGGAAAAAACAGAGCGAATGATCGAAAAAACTCAAGCAAATAAAAGAAAAAATCGAAAATTAGAAAAAACAAAGATTTTTCAAAAAAACACTTGACATTTGTTGCGCGGAGAGGTATAATAGCCAAGCTGTCGCCGAGAGGGGCACGGAAGTGGCCGAGTAAGCGAGAGCGCAGCACCTTGAAAACCGTATAGTGAGACCAAGAACCGTTATTCGGTCGAGAGACCGGATAACACGCAAAAAAAGTAATTTTGAGACGACCGGCGGTCTGTGGAAGCATCCGAGAGGATGAGGACAACAGACGCAACAAATAAGTAAATGAGTAGTCGGAGACGACTAACAGGATATGAACTCAAGAGTTTGATCCTGGCTCAGGACGAACGCTGG
>JAFPWD010000044.1 GCA_017395105.1 Clostridia bacterium | reverse complement strand
GTACAGTGCATGGGAGAGAGGATCAAACGAAAACGCAAACAAACTGATACGCCGATTCATTCCGAAAGGAACAGATATCGGCAAGCTTACTCGTAAGGAGATAAAGAGGGTACAACGCTGGATGAACGATTATCCAAGAGCGATCCTCGACGGTCTGTCCGCAAAAATGGCGGTTCTTGCCCTCGGGCAAGAACCGGCGGATGCCTGACCACTGCGCTTTTGAGGGTTGGACAGTTAAAGTTGCAATTTAGATCGGCATTTTGATCAATCGATTTTACTTGACAAATCAGTGCCTTTTGTGGCATAATAAAAGATGGTTTTATATATTGAAAGGACTTTGAGAACCATGGAAAAAGACTTTGAACCGCGCAATTTTATAGAGGAATTCATCGTTGAGGACATCAAGCAGAACCCGACCGTTAAAACGCGGTTTCCGCCCGAGCCCAACGGTTATCCGCATATCGGCCACGCGAAGGCTTTATTCATCAATTTTTCTACCGCAGAGCGCTTCGGCGGCACCTGCAATCTGCGCTTTGACGACACGAACCCCGCCAAGGAGGACGTTGAGTATGTCGAAGCCATCAAAGAGGATATCCGCTGGATGGGCTTCAATTGGGATAAGCTCTGCTTCGGAAGCGATTATTTCGACACCTGCTATGAGCTTGCGGTAAAGCTCATCAAGGACGGTAAAGCGTATGTTTGCGATCTCGACAAGGATCAGATACGCGAATACCGCGGCACGCTGACCGAGCCGGGCATCAACAGCCCCTACCGCGATCGAAGCATTGAGGAGAATCTCGATCTGTTCGAACGCATGAAGAACGGCGAATTCGAGGACGGCAGCCGCACGCTGCGCGCCAAGATCGACATGGCTTCTCCGAATATCAATATGCGTGATCCCGCACTCTACCGAATACTGCACTGCAGCCATCATCACACGGGCGACAAATGGTGCATCTATCCGATGTATGATTTTGCTCATCCGATCCAGGATGCGATCGAGGGCGTTACACACTCGCTCTGTTCTCTTGAATACGAAGCTCATCGTCCGCTCTACAACTGGGTGATCGATAACTGCGGTTTCGATCCGAAGCCGAGGCAGATCGAGTTTGCAAGATTGAACCTTACAAACACCATCATGAGCAAGCGCTTCCTTCTTTCTCTGGTTAAAGGTGGCTACGTCAGCGGATGGGACGATCCGAGGATGCCTACACTCTGCGCAATGAGAAGAAGGGGCTACACCCCCGCCGCTATCAGGGATTTTCTTGCGCGCGCAGGCGTTGCAAAGGCCGATTCACTCGTGGATTCCGCGATGCTCGAGCACTGCGTTCGAGAGGATCTGAATGCGCATTCCGTGCGCGCAATGGCCGTTACCGATCCGATCAAGGTCGTTATCGAAAACTTCCCAGAGGGCGAGTTTGTGGACGTTCAGATCGAGGATATGCCGATCGCCGAGGAGGGCGACCCGCTTTTCGGCAAGACCCATACCGTGCGCTTTAGCCGCGAAGTATATATAGAGCGCGAGGACTTCATGGTCGAGCCGCCCAAAAAGTATTTCAGGCTCAAGCCCGACGGCGAAGTGCGCCTCAAGGGTGCGTTCATTATCAAATGCACAGGCTATGAGCTGAACGAGGACGGCAGCGTGAAGCTTGTTCGCTGCACCTACGATCCCGAGAGCTTCTCGGGCGAGTGCGAGCGCAAGGTCAAGGGCACCATACATTGGGTACCTGTTTGCGATGCGGTTTCCGCCGAATTCAGGCTCTATGAGCCGCTTATGACCGAGGAAACCGTTACCCCCGACGACTTCATCGATAAGCTCAACCCCGATTCGGTGCGCATTCTTAACGGCTTTGTTGAACCCTTCCTCGCCTCCCCAGAGGTCGGCTCGAAGTTTCAGTTCATGCGCATCGGCTATTTCTGCACCGATCCCGACACGACCGCGGAAAAGCCTGTTTTCAATCGCACGGTCGGTCTTAAGGACGGTTACAAGCCCAATAACTGATTTTTCTCGAGCTTTATACTTAGCTCCGAGGTTTGGAGAGAACCATGTTTCAGCAAAGCGTTGACCGCTCGCGCGGCACAGCTAAATCCGATCTTATGCTTTTCATTTGGCTCGTCGTCGGCTTCTTTGCCGTTGGCGCAGTAGTTCTGTATCTTGAAAAGCTCTTTTCATCGAGCATTCCGCGCTATGCGTTTATCGCGCTCGCGCTCGGTACGCTGTATCTTATCTACAGGCTCAGGCTCGTGGGCTACCGCTACACCATCTTTTATAAAGATGCCGAGCCCGTTTACGATCCTCGCTTCGACGATATGATCCTGCATGAGGATTATCAATACCCCGTGGGTACCATCGTTTTCGAGCGCATCGTGAGCGCGAAGGGAAACATCCTTCTTACTGTTGATAAAAATGATATCATCAAGCTGGCCGCGCCCGGCGAAGCGGCTCCCGCAAGCGAGGTCCTGCATTCTGCCGATTACTCATGCACAAAGAGCGAAAAGGCGCATTGCTTGTACTTCAAAAAGGACGGCGCCGTTTGCCGTGTGCTGTTTGCCCCCGATAGCGAGTTTCTTGACTGCTTCAGTCAGATGGTCGATAATTGCGGCAGGTCGAAGACTGGCGGAACCGAAGCATGAGCGAGCTTGCCGAAAAACTCAAGCGATCGCTGCTCCGCGCAAGGGTCATGCACGGGTATCTTTTTACCGGCGCGGGAGTTGATGCAGACGGAGGAATAATCGAGCAATGCGCAAGCATCCTGCTGTTTGGCAAGGTCGATCTTCCGATGTTAAAAACAGTTCCCGATTTTATCGCACTTGACGGCAACGCAAAGGTCGATCGTATAAGAGAGCTTAAAAGCGAGCTTACGAAGCGCACTTTTTCAACGGATAACCGCGTTGTTTATATCAAAAACGTACATCTGTTAAACGAGCGATCGATAAACGCGATGCTGAAGATGCTCGAGGAGCCACCCGAGGGAACGTATTTCCTGCTTTCGGGCATCGAGCTGCAGGTGCTTCCGACTATTCGCTCGCGCGTTATGACCGTTCGACTCGGCGAGCTCAATAGCGTGGAGATTTCCTCTGCGCTTGAAAAGGTCGGAGCGATGAAAAGTGAAGCCGAGGAGCTGTGTCAAGAAAGTGCAGGCTCTCTCGACACGGCGCTCAAGCTATACGGCGACGGCGCCTTTGCAAGGCTGCGCAAAACCGCTATTACCGCGCTATATTCGGTTATAAACGGCGGTAAGCTGTTTGATTCAAGCGATGCGCTCGGCTCAGATGCAGAGAGCGCAAGAGCTTCGCTGTTTTTCATGCTGTCCGCCTGTCACGACATTATGCTGAAAAAATCCGGCTGTCATTCGCTGAAGCTGTTCAACCGCGATTTTGAATCGGAAGCTATCGGCGCGGCACGATCCCTTGGATATGCCGAGCTGCAGCGCATCGCATCCGCCGTTTCATCCGCGGCGCAGCGCATATCCCCCATAATCAAGCTTTCAAGGATCTTCGATCTTTTGATGATAGAGATCGCCTACCCATCTTGATAGGCGTGCTATCCCCTCTTTTGCGGCTATGCCGCACATTCTAAGAAAGGAAGTCCGCTTCTTTGCGGGCTGAAATAGAAATGCAGAAGGTTGTTAAAGTCAAGTTCAGAAACAGCGGCAGATGCTATTATTTTGATGCGCTTGATTTCGATATTCACGACGGAATGAACGTCATTGTGAGCACCACCCACGGCGACATGCTCGGCACGGTATCGGGCGACCCCTCCGAGATGGATGAATCGCGCCTCTCCACCCAACTCAAGCCTGTTGTGCGCATAGCGACGGATGATGATCTGTCGCAGATGCAGTATTATCAATCCAAGGAAAACGAGGCGCTCGTTATTTGCAGGTCCAAGATTGAAGCGCGCGGCCTTGCCATGAAGCTTGTGGATGCCGAGTATGCCTTCAACGGCTCCAAGCTCACCTTTTACTTCACCGCCGATAATCGCGTTGACTTCCGCGAGCTTTTAAAGGATCTTACTGCCGTTTTTAAAGCAAGGATCGACCTTAGACAGATCGGCGATCGTGATGAAGCTAAAAAATGCGGCGGTCTCGGATTCTGCGGTCGCCCCGTTTGCTGCAATACCTTCCTTTCCGAGTTCACCCCCGTTTCTATCAAAATGGCAAAAACGCAGAATCTTTCGCTGAACCCGCTCAAGATCTCGGGTATCTGCGGGAAGCTCATGTGCTGCCTGCGCTACGAGCAGGAGGCGTATGAATCCATGCAGAAGGTGATGCCCGGAGTTGGCAAGGAGTTTATTACGCCCGACGGCCCGGGCATTGTGCTTGAAAACAATGTTATCACCGAGACCACCAAACTTAAGATAACCCTTCCGGACGGCACGTTTGACGTTCGCAGCTATCCTTTCCGAGAGCTGACTTCCGCAAGCGGTTGTGACGGCTGCGGCTGTGGCTGCGGTTGCGGCGGCTGCGAGCACACCGGCGATGGAGCCGAGCCTTCGCAAGATGCCGAGATAAACGCCGCTTCCGAAGAGAAAGCGCCCGATACCGAAACAGCAAAGGAGCATACGATCCGCGAAAAGCCTCACTCCGAGCCTACCAAGCCGGCAGCCGGGAATGCAGCAAAGAAGCCGCAGTCCGGCAAATTCTCGCAGCAGCATCCGAGAAAGAGCAGACCAACGGCGCAAAGACAGGGCGAAGAAAAAACAGGAGCTGCTCCTCAGAAGCAGAATCGGAATAAAAAGTATCGCCGTTTCAATGGCAGTCATCCCGGCAAGCAGGGCTCAAGCGAGCAGAACGGCAGCCGTCCTGCCGAAAACAAGCCGCAGGCTTGATTCGCTCCTATCCACAAACCCGCATATAACAAGATCCCGTCCGTCAGTGGGCGGGATCGTTTTTTAGTTTATTCGACTCGATTTTAATTAACTTTTGAATACGAGTGCCGAAGCGCGAACGGTCATGCTCTCTCCCCTGCCCTCCGGGCCGGTGTGCTCTGGAGTGGTGAATTTAACACTAACGTTACGGATATCGATGCCGAAGGCTTCGGCAAGCTTTTCGCGCATAGCATCGCGAAAGGGACCCAACTTGGGCTTTTGCGCTGTCACGGTTGCATCCAAATTGCCGATTTGGAATCCGCTTTCGCGCACAAGAGCGGCTGTATGGCGAACGAGTTCAAGGCTGTTTATACCCTTGTAGCGCGTATCGCTGTCTGGAAAATGCATGCCTATATCGCCGAGCGCGCAGGCACCGAGCACGGCATCGATAAGCGCATGGGCAAGCGCATCCGCGTCGGAATGCCCGTCAAGACCGTATTCATAGGGAATATGCACTCCGCCAAGTATCAGAGCTCTACCTTCCTTTAGCCGATGAGTGTCCTCTCCTAAACCTATCCTGAACTGCGGAACGAAGCCGCAGCTTTTCTTCTCGCCATTAACCTTATTGCCGAGTATCGCCTGCACGAGCGCAACGTCCTCCCTTCCCGTCAGCTTGATATTCAAGCTGCTGCCCTTTGTGAAATAAAGCTTATTGCCTGCAGCTGCATAGATCGCCGCATCGTCAGTATAGGTGTTCTCGGCATCCACTTGAGAATAGGCATCGATTAGTGCGCTTTTTGAAAAGCTTTGCGGCGTTTGTGCACATAAAAGCGCATCCCTATCCACAACTTCTCCGCTGTCTGCAAAACGAAGCGTGTCAACGACTTTGCAGGATGCAACTCCGCAGCCGTTTTCAAGTGCAGAGGCTATGCTGCTCGCTATGATCTCGTCGGAAACGCAGCAGCGGGCGCAGTCGTGGATGGCGACGATATCCGAAGCAGCCGACTTGAGAGCATTATAAACGGAGTCCTGCCGCCGTTTTCCGCCGTCTACAAGCTTTACGCACTTGCCGCGATCCGCCAAGCTCCTTTTAGCCGCAGAAAGCGCCTCATTGCGCGTTGAGTCGGAAACAACTACCACGAACTCATCGGCATGCTTAAAAAAGGCTTCCATACAAAGCTCGATCGGCGTTTTTCCACAAAAGCGCATCAGCATTTTGTTTTCGCCCATGCGCGTTGACGAGCCCGCAGCAAGCAGGATCGCGCAAACGCTTCTGTCGGTCGATCCGTTCATCAGCTTCACCGAATCAGTCATCGCCCTTATCCGAAGGGTCGTTCAGGCTGTCTGAAATGATGCGGTACATGGTGTCCGCCTCATCCTTGCGAACGACTTCCTTGACGGCAAGCACCTCTGCAACAAGGAGCTTTGCCCCCGAGCGAACCGAGATAACGTCGCCGACTTTGATATCGGTAGAGGGCTTAGCCACCTTTTCGTTTACACTGACACGCCCCATTGAGCACGCCTCGTTTGCAACGGTGCGGCGCTTGATTATTCTTGAAACCTTTAAATATTTATCAAGTCTCATTCTGTTTCTCCTTTTATTCTTTAATCTTCCTTGGGAAGCTTATCGGTGCCGATGCTGCGCACGGTATCCATATCGATATGCAGCGCAGGATCCTCTCGCCATTCCGAAAGCTTGTTTTTCCAAGCGGAGGCGCTCTTCTCGGCGCGAATTATGCGAATTATCGCATCCTTTATCGAAGCAACATCCACGCTGCCCGAGGGCACGTTCTCGCCGCGCATGATGATATGAAGGCTTCCGTCGTCATCGGAAAACACGGTGGAATACTCGCCCACAGCTGTCATGCTGTAGATATCCTTTATAACGGAGCTCCAGTCACTATCACCGCAATCATGTGTGATCGAGATTAGCTCTCCGTTTTCGAGTATCCGCGAAGGTATATCTCCGTTCTCGGCATCACTGTAGCTTCTCTCCGAGAAGCGTTTCATAACCTCTTGGAAGCTTTCGCCGTCCGTAAGACACGCGTATGCCTGATCCATCTTCTTTACAGCGGATGCGCGGTATTCATCATACATTTCGTTTGCACGGGCTTCGAGCGCCTTGTATGTGGAAACGAACTCCGCGATCTCGTCTGCATGATCGCTCTTGCCGTTCAAAGCATCAGAAAACAGCATGTCGGAGCATTGAGCTGCCACACTTTCCATTTCCTCAATAAGGCTTTCGTACTCCTCGCTCAATTCGCCGTCCGGATAAACCACTATATCGAAAATTCTCGAATAGCCTTCGGGAATGACTGTCGGAGGATACACGTCGGTATACTGCTCGCCGTGAATCTCAAACTCAAGGGCATTTTCCATGTACTTTCCGGGGTCTTCCGCATACATTTTTTGATCGTATTGAAGCTGCTCTTCATACCATTCGAGCACTTCCGAATCGCCGACGGGCAGCTTCGCTTCAAACTCCGAGCGATAAGCGGAAACTATGGCGGTATCGAGTGTTTGCTTTTTATACTCTGCGCTGTAATCCTCAAAGCTCATTGCCATGCCCGTATAGTATTCGGAAAGCTCGCGGATAAGGCCTTCAAAATGCTGCTCTGCCGTCATTGACGGGTCGCTTGCATTAAGCTGCTCCGCCTGACTCGTGAGCTGACTTTTGATTTCTTCAAGTTCTTGTTCAGCTGCCTGCTCAGCTTCGGAAATTTGAGCGTACGACAGTGCAAAGCCCTCATCTTCCGCACGGTGCAGCACGACAAGATCGTTCACAACGGCATCCAGCACCGTATCCTGAAAGTATTCCAGATCGCTCTTTGAAGCAAAGGGATCCATTCCCATCTGCGAATAATAATCCGCGTAGGAGGTGAATGCGCTTTTAAAAAAGCCGAGGGTTAATTTGCGATCACCTATGGAGGCTATAACCGAATCATTGCTTTCGGCAGGCTTTTTCGAGCATGCAAAAAGAGAGCCGAGCATCAATGCAAGCGCCAATAACGAAACAAATGCTTTAAAAAATCTTTTCACCTAAATCTCCGTTCTTTACTTTAGTTCAGCCTTATTATACCATATTTGCTCTCAAATTCATATAACAGACACTTATTTTATCTGAACTGACCGAAAAGCATCGTCATTCTTATCGCATAAAAGCACAAAGCTGCATCGAATTTCATCATATATTATTTTTTGCAAAAAAACTATTGACAACTGCCCCTCTTTTGTGTATAATAACCAAGCAATCGAGATTTGCCCAGTTCGTCTAGTGGCCTAGGACACCGCCCTCTCACGGCGGCGGCAGGGGTTCGACTCCCCTACTGGGTGCCAGAAAAACGCTTCGTAAGAAGCGTTTTTTGCTTTACGCTTGATTTGATAACGAAACGGGAACGCATGCCTTTCAGGCCCGATGATCGGGAATGAAAAAACCCTGCCTGCAAAGATTGTCCACAAGATGAAGCGCAAAGCCATCAGGCAAAAACAGCTTTTCACCATTAAGAGGCCGCGTAAGATAATCAGCGGCATAGAACACACCGCTATCGAGCCTGCCCGCTGCGGCAAACGCACAGCAGGAATCGGGCTTGTGTTTAAAAGTGATCTCATGACCGTCAAGAGTCTGCGATACCTGAACAAAGCACGTGGATTCAAGCTTCTGCCGTATCTCGGGCTGATCGTAGAGTATACTGAAGGGCTTGCTGGTTTCAAACAAACCCTTTATGCGCGCTGATTCGATCAAACGCCTTCTTGTGGCAAGCAGGGATGCGTCTCCGCAGTCCACCGAAATAAAGCTTCGCCCGAGCAGAGCCGCAGCCTCTGCGGTGGTTCCGCTGCCTCCAAAGAAGTCGAGCACCGTGTCGCCCTCCTTGGATGAAGCAAGTATTATGCGTTTTAAGAGCGCAAGAGGCTTTTGAGTGTTGAAGCCCGTTCGCTCTGGATCACGCTGATGAAGATGCTCTACGTCATCCCAAACATCCGACGGGAACACGAGATCGTCCTCATAGTATCGATACTCTTTACCGCCTGTTTTGATCGAATAGTAGATTTGCCCATCCTCATCGGCACAGCGCTTCATGTGGTTTTTTCGAGCGCTCCCTCTCGGGCTTCCCGTTGCCTCGATATTGAAATAAACATTCTTTGATTTACGATAGAAAAGGATGTTGTCGTGTTTCCTTGAGAAATGCCTCGTTGACCTGCCGCCCGAACGATACGACCAGATTATCTCGTTCATAAAATTCTCCTCACCGAAGATCTCGTCAAGAAGGATGCGCATCCTTGCGCTCAATCGATAATCAACGTGGAGATATAAAGAACCGCTTGCGCACAGAAGCCTGTGGCAAGCGGAAAGAACGGGTCTCATCATTGAGGTAAGCTGCGGAATGCTCAAAGCATCGGAATAGGCGCATACGGTTGACTTATCCTTAAACTCAAACGCGCCGCCGGTGCCGAAGGGCGGATCGAGATAGATCAGCTGAACCTTTCCCTCAAGCTCATCCGCAAGGCGGCCGCAAAGCCCCTCCGAGCGGGCGGCATGAACAACGCCGCTGCCGCCGAATTGATGGAGCTCTTCATTGACAAGGATCTTTTTCAGCATTCAGCGCCTCCAGGTAAAATCAATTTGCCGAGGCCTCCTGGCGAAGTTTTAATTTCTGTGTCGCCTTATCCATAAAGAATGATGCAACTACGCCAAGAGCGAGCAGAACGATAAGAATAACGATGCGAATAGGAGCTATGCCGCCTGAATTGCGCTGTATCTCCTTTATTACGCAGCCTGCAAGCGTTGCCAAAAGCACGCCGAACAGGAAATAGAACGATTGACAATGGTATTTAAGCAGCACCTTGCGAACGAGGAACAGCATCGGCACGGCGACAACGAGCACACCGATGCCCGCAAACAGAGCAAGCACTATGTTGCGGCCGGGATCGCTGAAGAAGTTCGTGAAGGTGTTGAGGAAGCTGTCGTAAATATTAAGATTTATGAGTATGAAGGATGTGCTGACACCGGGAAGCACGACACCCATCATGATTATCGCGCCAGCAACCGCCGAAAGCATGGGCGTAAGTTCCCTGCTCGCCGTTTGAGCTTCGCCCGTAAAGCTGTCCAGAAGAACGAGGGAAAAAGCAAAGGCAAAGCCGAGAAACGCAAATATTAAATTTGTTTTATTGAAAGGCTTGCCGTCGTTCGCCTCCTTAAAGAAGCTGGGGATACTGCCGACAACAAGACCAAGGAACAGCGCAATGACCTCCGTTTGGTACTTTGCAAAGGTATGCTTTATAAGAAACATAAAGACAACAAGACCGATAATGCCGCCGACTCCGAGCGGAAAAAGAAACCTGAAGTTCTTTTTAGGCGCTTTGAAAAAGCCGGTGACTGCCTCGATAGTGGGCTGATAAAGACCCATCGATACGGCAAGGATGCCGCCGCTGAGGCCGGGTATGATGGCGCCTGCGCCGATCACAAATCCTGCAAGAAGCTTGCTGAGCAGAAGACTCAAGTGTGATACCTCCAAAAGCTTGCCGTACTGCGTTTACGGCATTAGAATTAAAATAATGCTTTTAATTATAACATACTCTTTTAGAAAATGGAACAGCCCTATCGATAATTCCACGACAAACGCATGAATGGGAATATCCGATCTCTTACGGGAATGGGAAACAATTTGCAACAGCTTGACACTTAATTGAGATCAAGCGTTCACAACGACATCCAAAAACTTCTCAGCATCTTGGGCAATTACAAAACGCTT
>JAFPWD010000043.1 GCA_017395105.1 Clostridia bacterium | reverse complement strand
TGCCGAATTAGCTGCATTGAATACATATATCGAGTTACACGAAATCGCTTAAAGCAGAATGTTGTTGCATTAAATATTGCGCGGATCATGGCAACATAATCGACATGTAACCGAGATAGCAAGCGAAAATTGATTTCCGTGGTCAAATCATCGTATTCTCTTGCTATAATCCCGCTTTGGGGGTATAATAACCGATGAACCATTTATCTTGCGGCGAAAAGCCGGAAAGGAAAGTAAAATGAGCGAAGAATGTACCCACAATTGCGACACCTGCGGAGCGGAATGTCCCTCCAAGCAGGACAAGTCGAGCTTTCTTGAAAAGCCGAACGAGCAGAGCTCGATAAAGAAGATAATCGCCGTGGTTAGCGGCAAGGGCGGCGTTGGCAAGAGCCTCGTCACCTCCCTTCTTGCGGTGAACGCGCAGAGGGCGGGCTACCATGCCGCGATACTCGATGCGGACATCACCGGCCCCTCCATCCCCAAATCCTTCGGCATCCACGATAAGGCTATCGGCACCGAGCTTGGTATTCTGCCCAATCAAAGCAAGCTCGGCGTGGACGTTATGAGCGTCAATCTCATGCTCGAAAGCGAGACCACGCCCGTGGTCTGGCGCGGCCCCGTGATCGCGGGCGCAGTAAAGCAGTTCTATACGGATGTTATCTGGAAGGACGTGGACTTCATGTTCGTGGATATGCCTCCGGGAACCGGCGACGTTCCGCTTACCGTTTTCCAAAGCCTGCCCGTGGACGGCATAATCGTGGTCACCTCGCCGCAGGAGCTCGTTTCCATGATAGTGGAAAAGGCCGTGAATATGGCGAATATGATGGATATTCCCGTGCTTGCACTCGTTGAAAACATGAGCTATTTCGAGTGCCCCTGCTGCGGCGAAAAGACTTCCATCTTCGGCGAAAGCAAGGTCGAGGAAACCGCAAAGCGCCTGTTCATCCCCGTTACCGCGAAGCTGCCGATGAACGGAAAGCTCGCCGCCGCCGCCGATGCCGGCCTTGTGGAGCTCTATGAGGGCGACTGGCTGGACGGCGTTACCGAGATGCTGAATAAGCTTATCGGGTGATTGAAGAATATCATAAACGCATATAACGCAAAGCAGGAGGTGCCGCAGCCGCGCAGCCTGCTTTGTTTTTTCGGCGGAAATTCTTTTCTTTTATTTTAATGTTCCCGTACAATAATATGGATTGCAAAGATACTTCAAGTATGATAAAATCAAACATAGCAAAAGCGGTTTAATTTTTTTGATTTATGCTCAAACAAGGAAGGAGCTTGAGAATGGTTGTCAACAAGTATATCGATTCCGATATTCAATCAAAGTTTGAATTCTTTGACTATGGACACGCTTTGGAAATACTACACGAGAGCTTTCCCTCCGAGTGGAGCGAAATCCAAGAAACGCTCCGGCAGCTTAAACTGACAGTAAGCGATATTTCTCAAGCCGGAGGAAATGAATCCCCCATTCCCAAGAAGTTTGATGATGCTTTGTATCCATACGGGTGGCGCGAGATTCGGATTTCAGGAGATCTGATTGTGAAGAAATACCCTCGGCAGGCCGCCCAACGCAGAGGACGTTTTGCAAACGAGCCGTTTGAGGTTGAAACCATCGAGGGCTATATCGACGGTCACAATATCGACTTTCTGAAAAACAAGGTCGCCTTTGACCTCGAATGGAATAGCAAGGATCAAACCTTTGACCGCGATCTGCTCGCAATGAGAACATATTTTGATTGCGGCTTGATTGACGTGGGAGTAATCGTCACCAGAGCCGAAGAATTGAATGAGATCTTCAAGGATATCGGTATTATGGCAAAATACGGTGCGTCAACAACTTGGATGGGGAAGCTGCTATATCGTCTCGAAAGCAGGCGCAACGGCGGCTGTCCAATCCTTGCAGTGGGAATAAAGAAAGGTTGTGTTGAAGGATATGAGTAATTTTGATTCTACAGCAAGCAGCTTGCTTGCTTTTGCGAACGGTAAAAAATACAACACCATCTATGCCGATCCTCCGTGGCAGTTTCAAAACCGCACCGGCAAGGTTGCTCCCGAGCATAAACGATTGACACGCTACGAAACCATGACATTAGCTGAAATCAAGGCGCTCCCCGTTCCCGAGATTGCCGACTCCAAGGCGCATTTATACCTTTGGATTCCCAACGCTCTTCTTCCCGAAGGTTTAGCCGTGATGGATGCTTGGGGCTTTGAATACAAAGGAAATATTGTTTGGGAAAAAGTTCGCAAGGACGGCCTGCCCGACGGCAGGGGCGTGGGCTTTTATTTCCGCAACGTCACCGAGCTGCTCCTTTTCGGAATAAAGAAGGGCAGTATGCCCAACCGTACACTATCTCCTGCTCGATCGCAGGTTAACCTGCTTAGAGCTCAAAAGCGCGAGCATAGCAGAAAGCCCGATGAGTTTATACCGGTTATCGAGGCTTGCAGCCAGCCAAACCGTATAGAGCTTTTTGCACGCGGGGATCGTGATGGCTGGGATATGTGGGGAAATCAAGCGGATCCAAGTTACGAGCCGACATGGAATACCTATAAGAATCATACCGTTGCAGGGGGATAATCGGCTCTGTTGCCGAAAGCCCTGTGCCCTCAACTATTGAATTAACATTTGTTTTCGAGAAAACAGCCTCTGCAATCGCTCTGGCTGTTTTCTTTCAAGCTCCGCATCAACCAACCTTCCCCTCTCCCCCGCCATTTTTCGTTAAAATTCCTTTCGGCTTGACAAAACCTCTGTAAATGCGTTATTATAATATTGGAGTTGTATGCTCCATCGCGTTTGCCGGAGGTGCTTTCATGGAAAAAGAAAACCGTTTCGCCGCTTCTGTCGAAGTTGGCGGCGAGGAAGCGAGCCTCAACGCGAAGCCCGCGCTTGCCTTCATAGTGAACCCCGTTGCGGGTTCGGGTCGGTGCATCTCCCATTTTGAGCGCGCAAAGGCAGTTTTTGAAGCGAAAAAAGCGAAGTTCGAGTGCTTTTTCACCGAGTCCCCCGGCCATGCGGAGAAGCTTGCCGCGGATGCGCTTTTAAAGGGCGTTAAAACGATAGTTGCAGTAGGCGGCGACGGCACGGTGCGAGAGGTTGCTTCGGCGCTTTGCGAAAAGGGCGCGGCGCTCGGAATACTGCCCTTCGGAACGGGCAACGATCTTGCCAGCGCACTGTCCATTCCGACCGAGCCCGAGGCGGCGGCGGAGCTGATCCTTTCGGGGGAAGCGCGCGCCACCGACCTTGGCAAAGCGAACGGCAGGGTATTTACAAACGTTTGCGGGCTCGGCTTCGATGCGGACGTGCTTGCGCGAACCGAGAAGCATAAAAAGGGGCGCACGGGTATGCTCCCCTACCTGCTCGGCATCGTGGATGCGGTGCTGCATAAGCGCAAGATTCGCGCCCATATCTCCATAGACGGCGGAGCGGAGCAGGAGCTGGATGCGCTCATAATCACCGCCTGCAACGGAAGGCGCTTCGGCGGCGGTATGCTCGTTGCGCCCGATGCGAAGTATGACGACGGGCTTTTCGATATCTGCATGGCGAAATATCTCGGATTTTTCCGCCTTATAACGCTTCTGCCCTGCTTTATTAAGGGAAAGCATATAAATAAAAAGCAGGTTATCTACACCCGTGCAGAGCGCATCACCGTGCGCACGGACGGGGAGAACACGGTTCAGCTCGACGGCGAGCTGATCGAAAAAACTCCGCTCGTATGCGAGATAGTTAAAAACGCGGTTCGGGTGTTTCGCCCCTGACCGCCTCATCGGGCGTTTGCCCGAAATCTTACTAAATGAACCGGAATTCGGCTTAGAATGACTCAACAAAGAAGAAAACATAATCGCCGCGCGGAGCTTAGGCTCCGCAGGATAATAGTGTTTAGTGCGCTTGCGCTTATCATCGCCGGGCTCATCTTCGGCGCTCTGAAGCTCTGCGCATCGTGCAAGACCTCCGCTTCAAAGCGCAGCCTGCCCTTTGCCTCCTCCGATGAATTCGCCTTTACCGGCGGCGGATTCCTCTACACGAGCGACAGGCAGCTTTCCTATCTCGATATTGCGGACGAAGCCAAGAGCTTTGCCGTTGATCTTGAGCAGAGCGGCGCGGCCGTTGCGGGAAGCGACAAAATAAAGGTCGTTTATTCCACAACCTCGCTGCAGGTGGTCGGAACGCCGTATGAGCACAATATCGAGGGCGCTATCAAAAAGATAGTATGCGGCGGCAAATATGTGGGAGCCTATATAGAGAATGCGGACAATACCCATTCGCTTGCGGTGTATAATTCGGCGGGCGATCGGCGCTATCTTGCCGAGCTCGGCTCCTCCGTGCTGCTTGATTTCGGCTTTGAGGGGGGCGACAGCTCCGCCATGTATATGTCCGAGCTGGTGATGACCGGCACCGCCGTTTCCACCACCGTTACCACGCTCGATCTTGCGCGCGAGAGCATAACCGGCGTTATGAACATTCAGGGCGAGATCGCGAAAAACGTTATTTTAACGGCAAAAAGCGTTTTCGTTTTCGGAACGGACAGCCTTATCCGCTTCGATCGCTCCACCAATACCGAAGCGTACCGACTGCTCGCTCGCGGCTACGACTGCATTGACAGCTCCTGTGCGGATGGAAGGCTGATGCTGCTGCTTTCGCGAAGCGGCGAAGGCGCTTCTCCTCTTCGCGTTCTCTGCGTTAAGGAGGCGGATGCGGCGGACGACAGCGTTTTGGAGCTTTCCTCCATCGGCGGCGATTCGCCCTGCTTCCTGATGCGGGGCAAGGTGGTAACACTCAGCGATTCCACCGCCGTTATCCGCAATATGAAGGGCGAAATCACCTCGTCCATCCCGCTCGGCACGGATGCGTCCTCTGCCGAAAAGCTCGATGAAAGCAATCTCCTTCTTCTCTCCGAGGGAAAGCCGATACTCTTCACTCTAAAGAATTTCTGAAAGGAAAAAGCCTTTTGATATGGAAATTGTTAATCTTGCGATAATCGCCGTGTTTGCGATATTCGTGCTCGCGGGCGTATACAAGGGTTTCCTCTGGAATCTTGCCGCGCTCGGCGCCACGATAGTTTCGCTGCTCATTGCGCTCATCTTCATGCGCTCGATGGCCAAGCTGATCGTTGCCAATCAGTCGCTCTATTCCGCCATGCTCAGCTACACCGAGGGCAAGGAGGATATCTACGACGTGGATCTTGTGAACAGGGATATCACCACGCTCACCAACGCCGAGATAGACGAGATCATGGAGCGCAGCAACCTTCCCTTCCCCTTCATGCAGCGCGTTCACGACAATATCCTTTCGGAGGCGCTCAAGGATCGCGGGATCACCACGCTGGGCGATTATTTCAACGAGAGCAAGGTTATCGTTTTTATAAACATAATCTCGTTCATTATTATCTATATGATCTCAAGAATACTCCTCACCGTGCTGATAAGCTGGCTGGATTATTCGGTGCGCTTCCCGAAGCTTCGCATACCGCTGACCGATCAGATCGCGGGCGGCGCGGTGGGCTTCATAAGGGGACTTATCGACGTTTCCGTTATCTTCATGATAACGCCCGTGGTGCTGACGGTGCTCCCCTTCGATCAGATCCAGGATATGATAACAAACAGCACGCTCGCCTCCTTCCTGTATAACTCCAACCTCCTTCTGAGGCTCATCCCGGGAGTGCTGTGATGAATACTATAAATGCAACGGATAAAAAGCCTGCCCAAAGCGGGCTTTTTGCGGATAACAGCGAGCTTTTGCGCGACGGCGAGCGCGTGGACGACCTTCAGTACAAGGGGCTGCGAATCATCCAATCGCCCTCGGCATTCTGCTTCGGAACGGATTCGATACTGCTTACGCATTTCGCGCTTCCCCCGCTCCTTCGCGCGAAAAGGGCTGCGCGCATCATCGATCTGGGCTCGGGCTCGGGCGTTATATCCCTGCTTCTTGCCGCAAAAACGGGGCTTTCGGTAACGGGCGTTGAGATCGATTCGGAGCAATGCGAAAGGCTCGAGCGAACGCTTATTCTAAACGGGCTTGCGGGCGAGCAAGCCGAAAAAAACGCGCTCGGCATTGGAAAAATAGATGTCACCTGCGCGGATTACCTTTCCCCCGAGCTTTCGTTTGAGCATAAGTTCGATCACGCGGTATGCAATCCGCCGTATTTCAGGGTCGGCTCCGGCGGCAAGCCCAAAAATGCGGGCGCAACGCATGAGCGCAATGCGGATATCCTTTCGCTCGCTCAGGCGGCACGGCGCTTTGTGAAATTCGGCGGCAGCTTCAGCCTTTGCTTCCCCGCCGAGCGGCTTTCGGAGGCGTTTTGCGCGCTCAGCGCGAATTCGCTTGAGCCTAAAACCCTGCGCCTCGTGCGCACAAAGGCGGGCAGAAAGCCCTATCTTGCGCTGATAAGAGCCAAGCACGGCGCAAAGAGCGGCCTTACCGTTGAAAACGATCTTATAATCGCGGACGAATCGGGGCGCTACACCGAGGAAGTGCAGAGGTATTATAATGGAGAATAAAAGGCTTATTGATTTAGTAAAGAAAAATATGCAAACCATAGCGGCCGATGCCGCTGCGGATGAAGCGGCCTGTCTTGCGCCGGGGCTATATCTTTGCGCAACGCCGATAGGAAATCTTGGGGATATCACGCTGCGCACGCTCGAAACCCTTTCGCGGGTAAAGCGTATCTACTGCGAGGACACGCGCAACACCCTCAAGCTGCTCAACGCCTACGGCATCAAAAAGCCGCTTGAAAGCTGCCATGAGCACAACGAAAAGAGCCGCGCCGAGCGCATCGCCGCCGAGGTGCGCGCAGGCGATGCCGTGGCCTTCGTCAGCGATGCGGGCATGCCCGGCGTTTCCGACCCCGGAGCGGAGCTCATCAATAAATTCGTTGAACAGGGCTTGCCCTTCGTGCTGCAGCCCGGCGCAAGCGCAATGACAACGGCGTGGATAATGAGCGGCCTTCCCACAAAAAGCCTGCTGTTTCTCGGATTTCTGCCCCGCAGCGGCGCGGAAAGAGCCGAAGCGCTCGAGCGAATAGCTAAAAGCGCGGACACCGTGCTTATCTACGAAAGCCCGCTGCGCGTTGGCGCCGCGCTTGCGGATATCGCCGAGGCGATCGAAAAAAGCGGGCGGAGCGCCGAAGAGCGCCCCTGCGCGCTCGTTCGGGAGATAACCAAGGCGTTTGAAGAATGCGTGCGCGGGAGCGCGGCGGAGCTTGCAAAAAGGTTTGCAGCCGAGCCTCCCAAGGGCGAATGCGTGCTTGCGATAGGTGCGGCGGAAAAGGAGGCAGCAAGCGAAAATAACGGCATGCTCGATGCGCTGCTTAATGCGCTGCTTAATGCGCTGCTTTGCGAGGGCGTTTCAGTTAAATCGGCCGCCCGCATCGCCGCCGAAACGCTGGATATGCCGAAAAATGCAGCATATAAACGCGCAATGGAGCTGAATAAAGCGGAGCGCGAAGATTGATCAAGGTTAAGACGTATATATTAGACAAAATTGTTTCATATATATTCGAGTTAGCCATTGATTATTGATATCGATAATGTTATAATGTCCAAAATGGTGCACTATATGAAAGGAGCTTACCATGAAAGTCGGCATTATCAGATGCATGCAAACGGAGGATATCTGCCCGGGAACGGACGATTTTCTTGCAGTTAAGAATCATACAGGCGCATTTGCGGGCATTGAAGAAGAGATCGATCTTGTCGGCTTTTGCAATTGCGGCGGCTGCCCCGGCAATCGCGTTGTGCTGAGAGCCAAGAAGCTCGTTGAGCAGGGCGCACAGCTCATCGCTTTCTCCACCTGCATCCAGAAGGGGCGCGATATCTGCTTCCCATGTCCCTACGCACAGAAGATGCAGAGCAATATCCGTCAGGCGCTTGGCGATGACGTTACCATCCTCAATTCTTCTCACGACTAAGCTTTTAAGCTTTCAAATTTGAATAATACCAAAGGGCCTCCGCTTGGGATGCCCTTTTTTCATTTACGAAAATTATTTCTGACGAATAAAATCCAAGAAATTCTGCAGGAATTTCATCCTGAACTATTCACTAAAGCTTCTTAAAGCACAGCACCATCAGCGCGATATGCGCAAGCAGTATCAGCGGCATGAACAGCGCAAAGTACCAATGCTTCGTCTTATGCCTGAAAACCTGCATTCCGAGCACAGAGCCGAGGCTGCCGCCGAGTATCGCAGTCAAAAACAGCGTTTTTTCGGGAATGCGCCAACGCTTTTTCTCGGCTCTTTTCTTATCCGCGCCCATCAGGATAAAGGCGATCAGATTGATCACAAAGAGGTATGCAAGCAGTATTATCTGATAGATCGAAAGCTTCATATTATTCCTTTCTGCCAAAGAATTTCTCCGGCGTGACCGCGCTTATCCTGCGGTAATGGTCGCCCGCCGTGGTGTCAAAGCCGCAAACGCTCCCAAAGGGGCAGCTCTTGCATGCGCGCACGCCGCCGTGCCGATAGGGGCTGATCTCCGCCCTGCCCTCCATAATCGCATCCAGCGTTTTTTGAGCAGAAGCCTTAGCAAAATCAAGCGTTTTTTCCATCTCGGCGCTCGTAACGAGCAGCTTGCCCGCAAAGCCGTCATCGGTGCGGTGCAGACCCGTGATGAATCGCGATGAGCGCGAGCCGATCTCAGCATCCGAGGCGTTTATAACACCGTTATCCGCGAGGGTCGGCCCCGAAAGCTTGAGCTTTTTGAGCACGATCTCGTCCCGCTTCTCCTCCTCGTCAACCGCCGGCGCGTGGATATGCAGGTAATACATCCCCGCCGCATCCATACGCCGCTCCGCCTCCAGCGCCGCGCGCACCGCCAGCGCATACAGAGGAAGCTGCACCTTTAGCCCGTTCACAAGATCGGTGAACCCAAAGGGCGAGTAATAGGTCTTATAATCCACGATGCGAAAATATTCATTCGCCTTGGAATTCGCTCCAACCCCCGATTTTTCCGAATAGATATCGAGCCTGTCTATCACGCCGCGAATCTTAAAAACCGCGCCGCCGCTCGATTCGATCTCCAGCGCGGGAAGCTCGTCCCCCCTTCCGCCGAAGCGCAGCTCGGTGGCATAGGGTCTGAATTTTCCGCCCGCGATCTGGCGAAGCACCGCAAAGCCCGCATCCCTAAGCTGGCGCTTTATGCTGTCGAGCTTTGCGCGCATCGCCGCCGATTCAAGAAGTATGCCGTTGTTAAAGCTCTCGATGATTGGCGGGAGCAGCTCTTCGAGCCTTTCCTCCACATCCTGTTTTGTTAAATTTTCAAGCACGGTCTCGCATTTTTCGGGATCGGCCTTCATCAGCTCGATGTAGGAATGAACGAGCTTATCGAGCGCATCGTGAATAAGCGTTCCGAACTCGTTGTTTCTTATTCCATGCTCCTCCCTCTCGCGCAGGGAAAGGCCGTACTGCAAAAGATGGCGATAGGGGCATTTATTGAAGGTCTCAAGCCGCGAAACGCTGCCCATCATGCTGCTTCCGTACAGCTCAAGCGCCTTTTCCCTGCCGAGCGGCGCAAGCGCATCCGCTCTGTAATAGGCCTTTTCGAGTGCTCTGAGGGCGGGGGCGTACTTCTCGCTCGCGTTAAAATGCGCATAGAGCGGGGCAAGCGCACCGCCGTCCTCGCCCGTGTCGATGAACCGCCGCAGGCCCTCGGCAAGCGCCTCAAACGCCGCCTCGTCGCTCTGCGCAGTCGCGGGGGTGATCGCGCCGCCCGACCTTTGGCAATGCGGGAATGCCTCTCCTATGCGGCGTATAAGCGAGCTTGGCGCGGATGCTTCCGAGCGCGCATCGCGGCAGTAGGACAGATACAGCCGCTCCTCTGCGCGGCAGATAAGCGAATAGGTGCGCAGCCTTTCGGCGGCATCCATGCTTGCGGTGCTCTCCCAAACCTTCAGCCCCGCCGCGCGCATCGCCTCGAGCTCACGGTCGTTTATTATGGAATTATCCTCACGCATGGAAGGAAAACGCCCCTCATTTGCGCCAAGAACGAGCAAAAGCTTCACATCGCCCGGATGGATGGAGCTTGCATCGCCAACGAGCACCTGATCGAGCGTGGTCGGGATAAGGCCAACCTCATACGCCTCAAGCCCCTCCTTCACAACGGAGGAGAAGCGCGAAAGTCCGATCGGTTCATCGCCGATTATTACACTTATCTGATCCAAAAGCTCAATGATGGTATCGTATATCTGGCGGTTTTCAAGCGCAAAAGCGAGGGTCTCGGCATTCATTTTCAGGCTCTCGAAGCTCTGCTTGAGCCTATCTGCCACCCCCATCTCGCAAAGGTAGGAATACAGCGCAAAAACGCGGGTCGAAGCGGCTCTGCTGCCGTCCTCTCCAAGGCGCTCCTTGAGCGCGAGAAGGGGCTCCGCTATCGCGATACGCGCTCGCTCTATCTCTTCAAAATCCTTTATTTCTTCGGCATTTTTAACGCTCGGCTCGCTTGAAGTGAGCCGCTTGCCCATCAGCGCGAATTTGAGGATATGGTTTTCGAGCTTTTCAAGCGTTTCATCGGAAAAATCGGTCAGTCCCGTCTTTAAAATGCGGATAAAATCCTCGCTCATAAAGCCCTTTTCGGCGCAGCGCAGGGCGGCAAGGATCAGCTCCGAAACGGGGTGCGATGCCACGCGCCTCTTTGCATCCATGAAAACGGGGATGCCCGAAGCCTTGAAGATGCGGCGGATCGGCTCACCGTAGGCTGCAAGATCGCTCACGGCGACCGCGATATCGCGAAAACGCAGCCCGCTCCGCACGGCGCGAATGATCTCCGAAGCCGCTTCGCGCACCTCGCTAAGCCTGTCCTGCGAGGAATGCAGCTCTATCTCCCTTGCATCGCCCGCAAATTTCGCGGCTGAGGGCGCAAAAAGCACGGTTTCAAGGTGCGAAAGCGCGGCGGAGGCATGCCGCTTGTTTCCCATCATACGCAAGGTATCAACGGTGCAGCCAGCTTCTGCTGCAAGCTCCGAAAGGCGCTCGAAATAGCCGATGTCGGGCAGAAACAGCCCGCCGTTTGCTTCGCGGCAGGCAATGTCCGCGCGGAAGGTCACGGTCACGGATTGCGCAGTGTAAAAGAGTTTTTCTATTATACGAAGGATCTGCGCGTTCAGCATATCGGGCGCATCCACAAACACGGCCGCTTCCCTGAGGCTTGAAAGCGGAATGCGCTCGATCAGCGAGTTCACAAGATCCTCTCCGTCGATATACCGCTCCGCCATGCGCTCGGTCAACTTTTCGTAGCAGAGCGCGAAATCCTCAAGCTTCTTTTTAAGGCGCTCCGGCACGTCCGCAGAGGAAAGCTGCTCCGGTTCAATTGAAAAACGCTTGCATTTTAAAATAATTTCATCACATTCCTCCGCAAAACCGCGGTGGGTGCAGACCCGCGCAAAGGTCGAAAGGGATGCCTTGTTTTCATCGAGTATGCGCCTAAGCAGCATCAGCCGCCCCTCGGAGGAGAGGTAGGCCTTGCCGCCGCCGGTTTCCGCAAGCACGCGGTACGCAAGCCGCGTAAACGAGCAGGCGGTGGTGTGCATCATGCCGCCCGCGCCGCCGATCGAAGCGCCGATCGCCTCGCTCAAAGCTCGCTCGGTCTCAAACGCCGCGCGATCCGGCACGATCAGAAACGAGCGCTCGCCGCGCCTTTCCCGCTCGATTATTGCATCAAATACGGCGCGGGTCTTGCCGCTGCCGCTTCTGCCGAGAATGAATTTTACTGTTGCTGACATCTTTTACCCTTGGAAAAATGCTTCGGACGACTCTCGTCCTTTTCATAGGGACATTTTGTGAACAGTCGTTTATAGCATTTTTGCCTTTCAGTTTTTCCGTTGGGCTGTGTTTGCACAGCCCAACGGATGCATTATATCACATTTGATTCTGTTATGGCTGCAACGGCAACGATAGACAAGACCTTCTTCATGCTTCAATCCCCGTTATTTATCCAATATATAGCTCTCTATATGCCTAAAAGCTTTGGTTTCCGGACTCGGTAGTCATCCGGAAACCAATGATAATCGGAGTAACATCATGCTCATCAAACAGGTTTGAGTTAGATTCTGAAAAAGAATTTGCTCAAGCTGATCAGGAATATTAAGCTGATTATAACGATGACTGCACCTAAAACCACCTTCAACGTGGTTCTGTTCTGCGATAAAAGAAGCGCGATGCCGCCAAAAAGTGCGACTTCAAGAATTAACAGTAATGCAAGGACAATAAGTCCATAAGCCAATCCCAGACAGTCATACTTCGTCGTCCCCACCACTTGATTGCTTGCACTTGTATCGATAATATAGAGAACCCAAGCAAAGACGGTAAGAAGTATTACCGCAGCAGCAATGATAGCTAAAGTTTTTTTCATACTTCAATCCTCCTCATTCCTCTAATGCGTAGTTCTCTGTATACCGAAAAGCTTGGGGTTCCGGATTAGGTGCAAATTCATACGGACAATCCGGGTAATCGTTCAAACAACATCATGTCAACCATGGGTTCCTCATGGGATCTGGTATAGAAACCGAAAAACGATCTGATAAAGCCAAATAAAAATATCAGGCTGATTATAACGATGACTATGCCGAAAACCACCTTCAGCGGGGTTCTGTGCTTTGATAAAAGAAGCGCGATACCCGAAAAAAGTCCAATTTCGCAAGCAACGATAGCTATTAAAACGATTATCAAGCCGACTTCATGAATACCGGAAAATCTTTTGACGTCATTTGGAACTTCTGTCATTGCTTCATTATGCATAGCTTCCCGATTTATATGAAAAGCTCCTGATACAATGGTCAACAGTATTGCTGCAACGGCAATAAATAACAAAACTTTTTTCATTTATTTCCTCCGTTTAATATAAGTAATCGTCAAATCTTAACATACACTTTCTTGCAAAAGAGAAAGTGTATGTCATTTGTTTACCACGTGCCGGGCATATCCGAAAGTAAAACTATTCATAACTTCGCAATTCGGCAAGCCCATCTCTTAGGGAATTCAGGAAATTGTATGTATCCGGATATTTGGTGCGAATTTCATTTCTAATATAGTCTTCATCATTAATCTGATCTAATATTTCATACTGCTTCCCCGAATTCCCTGTAAGTACAGCATACAAGTATTCAATTCGTAAATTTTTCACAACCAATATGTAGTATATCTTTTCTTTAACATATTCGTAGTCTACATAGGTTTTAAACACTTTTGCTCGCGTATTGCTCGCTGTAAGCAATGAGTGGTATGTCTTGTAAGCAGATACTATATCCACATCCTGACCATTTTCAATCATCCTGAATATATTCTCCGCATCCAAATCTGCACAATAATCATCATTTTCTAATATGGTAGTATCATTATTATAGAAATCACTTTCACCAGTAAATGTAGCATCTCCGAGCCAACCTCCGAAATATGATTTTTCTTCTTGGCTTAAACCATCAAATATGCTCAACCACAATGACGTAGGGGCAAGAGGATATTCCCCGAAAATCCCTAACTCGAGTTTATACGCCAATCGCGTTGATAGAGCATACTGCTCGTGGGCGAAATCTGGCATCGAGGAAGTATAGTTGTTTTCAATTGCAGTAAGCATATCATCATATTCTAGAGGGGTAAAATTAAGTACTTTAGTAAAGTAGTTTTTCAAATTAGAAAAAGGAGTTGCGATACCAGCTAAGTCATTAAAATTACTATTATTGTAAACAAAGCTAGACAACAGCCTCGATGATCTCCAAGCGCGTTTGTAAACCGATTCATTTGGGTAGTATGTATCCACCCTGTCATATACCTCTCTTATCAAAGTTGCCACATTGTCGGCAAAATCAAAATGGTTTGCCAGCCGCTCGGTAAAGCTGTCCACATAAACCTTAACTGTATTTGACCGTCCCGTAACCTTATGCGTTACCGTATAAGTAGCTATTCCGCATTTTTGACCGGTTATCTTTCCCGTGCTCGAGTTAATACTTACCGCACCCGATGTACCCGAGGAAAAAGAATAGCTAAAATCGGATGGATCGCACCACATTGCACCAGTGGGAGATTTGCTGAACGATATGGTTTTTGTTTGACCGGCATCAACCGTAATTCTTGTTGGTATAGCGAAATTCGATAACTCTCTGTAATCGTTGGAAGCAACCATTCTCCAAACACATTTTTTATAGGAGTCGGTTCCCGCTGTTCCCGTACCGGTTACAGGAGTTACCGAGGAAGAGCTGCTTTGACTAATATATCTATTGGTTCCAAGATTCTTTATTAGCTTCTCGTTACCGGAAACGGTTGTGATAGACCATAAAAACTTGTTGGGTATATTATCTGTCGTTGGTACTGCATTTAAACGTACTCCCGAGGTTGTGTCATCAACCAAATAGTTTGTCGCATCATTTTCCGGATGCAACGTGTACCTTCCATTGCCGATATTGGTGGCTACCCAACGAATAGAACTGCCGTAATTAGAAACCAAACCGGAAACAGTATTAACGTTAGAAGCGCTGAGTTTATGAATGTATTTACCCCAATATTTATTGTTTATATAATATGTAGACGACGTGGTTCCTCCGGGCATATAAATAATATGCAGCTCCGGTCTATTTGGGGCCGGCGCATCAGAGGAATAGAACGTAGTCCAGTGGTTAATATTATTCTCGGTATTATCCTTAATGATAAAGCCATAATTGGAGGTTCCACTAGCCCATTCCTGAACGATGGCGGTGACTGTTGCCTTGTACCAATCGTTTGATACCAAAGCCAGCGCGCCTGAATTGAACGCAGTATAACCCGGCTTTTTGAACCAGTTTATGGTAGCGGAATTCCAATTACCCGTTACGCGGCATACCTTTGCGGTGGGTGGAGTGCCGCTCTTTTTTTTGATTCGGATATATGCATCGGAGATGGTGGCGCCAGTGATGTCCGATGGCAATACAAACTTTATATAAGTTCTTCTTGCTCCGTATGGAGCATCCTTGCCGGTGCGTAGGTGCTGATCCATTTGATAATTTGTAGCTGCATTCGTTTCCGACACAAAGCTATCATAAGTTAAGCTTGCTCCGTATATATTCACAGTCGGATCCACAAGCACGGGAAAAGCCCTTTCGGGAGCATTCAGATAGTCCTTTGAAACG
>JAFPWD010000042.1 GCA_017395105.1 Clostridia bacterium | reverse complement strand
TCCGCATTCTCTTCAATGAACTCTATCCACGCTAATAATTCTTCCACTTTTCTCCACCTCTTCCTTTTTTCTTAGGTTAACATAATTCTAATCGTTTTGGAAGAGGATGTTCATATTTTTTTAATTCATGCGTTTGTCGTGAGGGGAAAACGACGGCGAAGGACGATATATTGTACTATATCGCGCGGCCTCGGCGGGGCTTCATCCGCTCGTGATCGCTCGAAGATGATCGAATTCTACGGGGAGCGGGCATGGAGCATCCGCCCGCTTTGGCGAAGTAGATATGAGCGCAGATAAAAAACGGAAGGGAAGAGCGGCGGCGGAAGGGTGGATGTATGAGAAAATCGCCGCTCGATCGACCGCTTTATTTTTGACAAAAACGGAAATATAATATACACAAGAGAACTGCAAAGGAAAAATGAACTTTGTAAACCTTGCCGATTCAGCATAAAGTTTTTGCTGAAAACGAAAAATAATAGTAAAAATTTTTCTTATAAATATTGAAAAAATGCTTGACAAATCATTTTGCGTTTGATAAAATCCATCACATGAACTCATAATGGTTTTTGTATCTCTCTTAACACAAAAACATACTACCGGTTCACGAGTTCAAAACCTATAAAACAATGGAGGTCAAAAAAATGAAAACAAGGAAACTCATCGCAGCCGTACTGGCGATCGTGCTGATCGTTGCCGCGATCCCTGCTCTGTCGCTGGCAGAGGGCTATCGCGCGGTAACGAATGAGCGCCGCCAGCTGAGCAAGCTTGAAAAGGCTTGGCAGCAGATCGAGGCCGCAGAGGCGAAGGCAATCGCGGCAGGTCTTTCACGCAAAGAGGTCATCGTCGCCGCATATCAGGCCGCGCTGAACTTCAAGGACACAAGCTTGGACAGCTTCGGCGATTTTAGCGAGGACGGCTTCTTCTTCAATGTTGACGGCATGCTCTGCGCATACAACTACCGTCTGCGCAACGAGATCAACCGAGCCAAAGCTTCGGACGAGAAGCAGACCGAGGAAGTCGTCATCACGGCAGGCAAGAACTCCGAGCCCGTTGTAACAAGAGGACACAACGGCCCCTATTCAAGGGACGTTCTGCTCGTTGGCCCCTATTACGGACACGATATAGCGTTCAACATCTGCCACTTCAAAAACGTTGCTCAGAATGTTGCGAATTCAACCGCAGGAAGCTATACACTTCTTCAGTCCACTCAGGCGACCGGCCCCGCTATAGTGGAGCATATGAAGAACAAGGGCGCGGTCATATTCGATACTCACGGCTCCTACGGCAACGGAACCACCTACGTTTGCCTTACCACCTCCAGCGGCTTAACAAGTGATGATTATGCAAGGGGATGGGCGGCTTACAACGGCAGTGATGCTTATATCGACGGCAGATATATCCAGAATCATCTGGACGACAGCAGGCTTTCCAACTGCCTGATCCACCTTGCTTCCTGCGACGGCATGAAGCAGAGCGGCAACGGAACCACCGGCAGAGCGCTTATTGAGGCGGGCGCCGCAGCGGTTTACGGCTATACTCAGGAAGCAAGCCACCTGGGCATACTGAGCTCGGGCAAAACCTTCTGGAACGAGATAATGAAGGGCGTTACTGTTGCCGAGGCTTACAATAACATGGTCAGAAAGCACGGCAATTGCGTGCCTGCATCCGCCGCAAAACCCTATCATATCGTAATGAGCGATGTCGATCCCTTCCCCGCAATTGCGGATGCTCCGCAGAGCGTATACTGCGCATGGAAGCTCCACAATATCGGCACGATGCCCGAGCCCACCCCCGAGCCCATTCCCGAGTACATCCCCGATAAGGACGGCTTTGTTCAGCTCAGCGTTCGCAAACTGACCGTTGCTTCCGAGCAGAACGGTGAGGACAGGGCGAAGGTCATCGACGGCAACAACAACACCATTTGGCACACCAGGCACGGCTACGAGGCTTCCGCAGCCGAGCGTTACATCACCATTGAGCTCAACGCCTATGAGGCCATCAAGCGATTTGAGTATCAGCCCCGCTTGACCGCGAGCAACGGCAGGGTGAACGGCTATAAGCTCTCCGTCAGCTCGGACGGCCAGAGCTGGACAGAAGTAAGCAGCGGCAATTGGGCGAACAACAGCGCGCTCAAGACAGTTGAATTTGAAAACCCCGTTGTGGCAAAATTCGTTAAGCTCGAGGGCGTTACCACCCACGGCAACAGCAGCGGCGAAGAAAACAGGTATATGAGCGCGGCCGAGATCAGGCTTTTCGGTCACGTAAGCTGTCAGATCGGCGTAACCCGCGTGACTGTCGCTTCCGAGCAGGGCGGCGAAACGAGGGAAAAGGCCTTTGACGGCAACAAAAACACGCTTTGGCACACCAAATGGCATTATGCGGCGCCCGCATCGGAGCGTTACATCACCGTTGAGCTCATTAAACCCACCTATATCGGCAGGTATGAGTATCAGTCCAATATGAGCGGCAGCAACGGCAGGGTAAACCAGTACAAGCTCTCCGTCAGCACGGACGGCAAATCATGGACCGAAGTCAGCAGCGGCAATTGGGCGAACAACAACACGCTCAAGACGGTTGAATTCGCAAGCCCCGTTCTGGCGAAGTTCGTTAAGCTCGAGGGCGTTAGCACCTACGGCAACAGCAGCGGCGAAGCCAACATGTATATGAACGCAGCCGAGATCAGGGTGTTCCGCAGCGAGGCAGAGCAGAGCGCTCAGCTTGAAGTAAGCGGCGTGTTCGTTGCCACCGAGCAGCTTGAAAACGGCGAAGGCAGGGAAAAGGCGATCGACGGCAGCAACGACACCATGTGGCACACCAGGCACCGCTACGCCTCATCTCTTGAGGAGCGCTACATCACTCTTGAGCTTGCCGCACCCGCGCAGCTCAGCAGATATGAGTATCAGCCCCGCATGACGGCGGTCAACGGCAGGGTAAACAGCTATAAGATCTACACCAGCATGGACGGCAGCAGCTGGACGGTTGCCGCAAGCGGCAGCTGGTCGAACGACAATGCGCTCAAGACCGTTTTCTTCGCGGCTCCCGTCATGGCAAAGTTCGTTAAGCTCGAGGGCGTTACCACCTACGGCAGCAGCAGCGCGGACGTAAACAAGTACATGAGCGCGGCCGAGATAAGGCTCTTCGGCAGCACCGCTGCCGTGCAGCAGGAGTACCTGAACTTCAGCATCGTCAATCGCTTCGTCAGCATGGACAACAATACCGAATGGGGCAACGGCGAGGATAAGCATATCCCCCGCAGCATCAGCTATCAGCTCCTTGCAAACGGTCAGCCCACGGGCAGCGTTCAGACCTTCTCCAACCCCTTCGGCGGCAACAAGAATTGGGACGACAAGGCAAGCTGGACGAATATTCCGAAATTCGATGAAAACGGCAATCCTATCGAATACACCGTTAAGGTTGTGAATGCGGATTCCCGCTGGCTGCTCACCGAAAACAATCTTGTGAACACTTCCGGAAACAATTTCCGCTTCGAGCTCCGTCACCGCTGGGCGATGGCGAGAATCAACGTCAGCATCGCGTGGAAGAATGCGGGCGGCGGCAATGTAAGCGCTCCCGCAGGCGCACAGCTCGAGGTAAAGCTCATGAAGCGCGGCAGCGGCAGTCAGGACGAGGTGATCTCCACCCTTATTCTGAGCAGCGCCAATAATTTCAGGGGCACCTTCAAGTCCTCCGCCTACACCAACGACGGCTCCGAAAACGCCTTCCTTCCGAGGGTTTTCCTCAAGGATGCAAACGGCAACGTTGTCTATCAAAACGGCAAGCCCGTGCTCGATTCAAACGCCTACTATCTCGTTGAGAACTGGCTGAATCTTGACAGCTGGACCCCCAACTACCCCGAAAGCATTCTCGCAAGCGGCAATTACAGCTCAACAAGCAACGGCGAATTCAACGTTACCATCACCAACGTGGCGAAGTAACACCGTATGAGCCAAGCTGAGCGCGTACGACAGCTCAGAATACTGTATTTCATTAGTCCAACTCAATATCAAAGCCGAAGACCGCCCGAAAATGCCCGGGCGGTTTTCGGGTTTACATGGGGGCGCGAAAAAGGTATAATATGGATAATACCGTGCGAAAAAGCGCGAAAAACAAGGTGAAAGGGAGCGGAGTATGGCTAACGAGTGGACAGATTGGCAAATATTGAAGCTGTTGCGAAGAATCGATAAAGGGTACGAACCGAACTCGGAGGAACGTGATGCGCTTTCGACACGGTCGGTCCTTAGTTTAAGCGGAGTAAAAATCGGCGCACTACCAAGTTCCGTCGGGTATCTCGGCAGTCTTGAATTCCTTAATCTCAGCGAAACAGAGCTTACCGAGCTGCCGGAAACGATAGGGCGGCTTGGTGCGCTTAAAAGTCTTTTTCTCAGCGGTACAGAGCTTACCGAGCTTCCTGAAACGATAGGAAATCTTAGCACGCTTAGAATATTTGATCTCAGAAGAACAAAACTGACCGAGCTTCCGGAAACGATAGGAAATCTTAGCACGCTTAAAATACTTGATCTTGAAAGAACAAAACTGACCGAGCTGCCGGAAACGATAGGGCGGCTTGGTGCGCTTGAATTTCTTGATCTCAGACATACAGAGCTGACCGAGCTGCCGGAAACGATAGGCAGGCTTTCAAGCTTGAATAGATTGGATCTTTCGGGACTGAAGCTAAAGCGCATCCCCAAATCGCTCACCGAGCTCGGTTTACCGTTTGTTGATAAGGAAATAAGGGAGGGTTATCGCGGCATCAATCTGCATAATACCGTGCTTGAAGAGCAGAATATCTCCATCTTCCTTGAATCGCCGGAGCTGATACCGAGTCTTTATTCGGAAAACGGGCTGACCGAGGTGCGCGAATGCAAGGTCATCTTCATCGGGGACGGCGGCTCGGGCAAGAGCCACACGATAGAGCGAATCAAGAATCGCGGCGAAAAGAAGGATTACAATACAAAAACTACCCACGGCGTAAAGATATCCGATCATAAGCCTGATAACAGGGATTTTAAGATAAATTTCTGGGATTTCGGCGGGCAGGAGATACAGCATTCGATGCATCGCTGCTTTCTTACTGAGGATACCTGCTATGTGGTAACGGTTAGAACGAGGGAAAGCGCGGGCGATAAGGGCGCGGAATTTTGGCTGAGCAATGTTGCGGCGTTCGCGCCCAATGCTCCCGTGCTGCTCTACATAAATTGCTGGGATAATCAGGACGGCAGGCGTTTCGTAAATGAAACGGAGCTTAGGGCGTTTTTCCCGAATATAGTGGATATCGTTTACTGCTCGGCCTTGGATGCGGAGGCGGAGGAATTTAACAGGACTGTGACCGAAAGCATAGTAGGCATGGTGGATGCTTCGGGCTACTGCAAAAAGAAGGTTCCCCTGCGATGGATAAACACCGCCAATGTTATTCGCAGGGAAAACACAAAGTGCATAACCAAAGCGCAATACCGAAAAATCTGCGCCAATAACGGGATAGAGGAGCATGAGGCCTCCGATCTTCTGACCTTCTTCAATAATCTCGGCGTTTGCCTGAGCTATCATAAGGATGAGGATAACAAGGAGCTTGAGCAGTATATGGTGCTCGACCCGATATGGATAACCAATGCGCTCTATGCGGTAATAGAGGAGGGAAGTGTTCACTCGAATAACGGAATGATACTGAACTCATCCATCGCTTCGATGCTTAAAAACGATGCGCCAAAGGAAGTGAAAGGCGCTGAGTACACGCGAACCGCGCCGGAGCTTAGATATGAAAAGGATGAATGCCCGTACATAATCAATGTGGCAGCCTCGCGCGATCTATGCTATATTGTGGATGACAAAACTACCTTCTTTCCGGTTTTATGCGATCCCAACTCGCCGCCTGAGGCGCTCGGCAATTTTGATGCATACCAGGAGCGCGCGGAGTATGCTTTTAAATATGAATACCTTCCGGACAGCGTTGTGCATAAGCTGATGGTGCGCTGTTATAAAAAGGATATGGCGGTCAATGCCTGCTGGCGCAAGGGCATGGTTCTGGGCGTGCTTGGGGAGCTGAAGGCGGTTATCCGCATGGAAAATGATGATAAAACCCTTAGGATCAAGCTCTATTCAAACCCGATGCGCCCCGCCTGCGAGCTTTTCCCGCATATCAGAGACGAGATACTTGCAATAAATCGGGAGCTGAATATAAGCGCCGAGGAGTACATTGTTAAGGGTGAGGATGAATTCTTCGTTGCAAGGCTGATAAAGTCATATCGGAACAATAAAAAGACCGTTGAGGGCAGCCACACCGGGGATGAATACGATCCCTTCGAGCTGCTTGCAGGCGTTTATGATATTTTTTCGATCGCCTGCCTTGAGGAACGGGAGGGCAAGCTTATCCCAAGACCATATATGTTTCATGAGCAGGATAAGGGAGATAGTATTTTCCGTGAGGCTCTTTGGACTGCATATGATGCAACGTGTGTTTATTGCGGCGTGAAGCTGCCTCGGCTGTTTGATATGGATGTCGATCATGTCTTGCCCACGGCATTTAAAAGTCAACTTGAAAACACGGATAACAGCACAAGGAGCTATATCAAGCGGCTTGAAGCGCAGGGCTTTAACTTGGACAAGCCGGATTATATAGAGAACTATCTTCCTTCATGCAGGCATTGCAATACCGGAATGGGCAACAGGATCATGAATGCGGATAATCTGCGGTCTTACCATGAGAAAGCCTTCCGCAAAACTCCGGATGTGTTAAGAAGGGTGGATATGCTTAACAGGCGTATGAAAAAGGGCAGGGTGAAATTGAAAAAGCGTTGATCCATGCATGAAAACTGCCGCGAAAAAATGATAGCAATGCGGATTGCTTCGTTTTCGTATTGACGGCGGCTCTTCATCTATGATATACTATGTGCGGAGGTTTTCTCCGAAATAAACGGGAAGGATGCGGCGCTCCGTATCGGGCGCTGCAAGGTATGAGGAATGAACAAATCAAAACTCGGAATCTCGACCAATCTGCTTGCCGCCATCGTGTATCTGCTCGGACTTTTCGGCAACACCGTGGCGTTGGTTATCGCGGCAGGCTACGTGCTTATCCGTGAGAACGACGAATGGCTGCGCAAATCGGCGATCAAGGCGCTCGTGATCCACGTTTTCCTCACCGCGCTGACCTATGTTATCGCTTTCATCCCCGGCGTTTTCGAGGCGATAAACAGCTTCATCGGCATCTTCAAGTCCAGCTTCAACTATTCAACCCTTATCAGGATCCAAAGCTTCCTCGACGATGCGCTCACCGTTGTGCGCTACGCCGTGTTCCTCGTGCTTGCATTCCTTGCGCTCAAGGGCAAGGATGCGGCGATCCCCGGTGTGGACGATGCGGTTCAGAAGCATTCCTAACGATTATTACGATCCAAAACTCGCGGTGCAGCCCATGCACCGCTTTTTTTGCGCAAGAAAGCGGCGAATTGTGTCAAACTTGTGTATTTGCATGAACAAAGCTGTGAACAATCTACACAAATGGCGTGGAAAGAGTTATAATGTTAGCACTCAAGGATAGAGAGTGCTAACAACGGCGCGGCGAAATGCGAAGGTAAGAATATTGAAAACCGAGCCGAAAGCATAGCTTTCCGATGAATACGTCAAAATAACCTTTTGTGAGGTGATAGATATGAACGCAGAGAAAATGACACAGAAAACGCTTGAAGCTTTGAATCAGGCGCAGAGACTTGCCGAGGAGCGCAGGCATACGCAGGTGGGGCAGATACACGCCCTTTACGCGCTGACGAACGATGCGGACGATCTGAACGCGCAGCTTTTGACCGCGATGGGCGTTGAGATGAACGCATTCCGCGCCGCTGTCGAAGCCGAGCTCAAGAAGCAGGCGAGCTACGGCGGCGGGAGCGGCGGGCAGCTCTATATCACGCAGGAGTTGAATTCAGCGCTCAATCGCGCCGAGGATGAAGCCAAGGCGATGGGCGACAGCTACGTTTCCGTGGAGCATCTTATGCTCGGCCTCATCGAGAAGGCGGACGGCGTTTTGAAGCCGCTGTTCAAGCGGTTCAATATTGAGCGAAACGCCTATCTGACCGTGCTGCGGCAGGTGCGCGGCAACACCCGCATAAACAGCGACAACCCCGAGAGCACCTACGATGTGCTGAATAAATACGGGCAGGATCTGACCGAGCTTGCGCGCAAGCAGAAGCTCGACCCCGTTATCGGCAGGGATAATGAGATAAGAAGCGTTATCCGCATCCTTTCAAGGAAAACCAAGAATAATCCCTGCCTTATCGGCGAACCGGGCGTGGGCAAGACCGCCATCGCCGAGGGGCTGGCGCAGAGGATCGTGCGCGGCGACGTGCCCGATAACCTCAAGGACAGAAAGCTTTTCGCGCTCGATATGGGTGCGCTGGTCGCGGGCGCGAAGTACCGCGGCGAGTTCGAGGA
Source organism: Clostridia bacterium (assembly GCA_017395105.1). Taxonomy (GTDB): domain Bacteria; phylum Bacillota; class Clostridia; order Christensenellales; family CAG-138; genus PeH17. The sequence continues at coordinate 10,300 of JAFPWD010000042.1, read as the reverse complement.
AAGGCTCAAGGCCGTTCTGAACGAAATAAAGCAGAGTGACGGCAAAATTATTCTGTTCATCGATGAGCTTCATACCATCGTGGGCGCTGGCAAGACCGACGGCGCGATGGATGCGGGCAATATCCTGAAGCCGATGCTGGCGCGCGGCGAGTTGCATTGTATCGGCGCGACCACGCTCGACGAGTACCGCAAGTACATCGAGAAGGATGCGGCGCTCGAGCGGCGTTTTCAGCCTGTCACGGTCGCCGAGCCGAGCGTGGAGGATACGATCTCAATTTTGCGCGGCTTGAAGGAGCGCTACGAGGTCTATCATGGCGTGAAGATACACGACGGCGCGCTGATCGCCGCCGCCACGCTTTCCGATAGGTACATCTCCGACCGTTTCCTGCCCGATAAAGCGATTGACCTTGTGGATGAGGCGTGCGCTCTTATCAAGACTGAAATGAACTCGATGCCGAGCGAGATGGACGAAATTTCAAGGCGCATCATGCAGCTTGAGATCGAGGAGCAGGCGCTGAAAAACGACACCGACCCGCATACCGTGGAGCACCTCGGCGAGATACGCGAGGAGCTGGCGAGGCAGCGCGAAAAGCTCAACGAGATGAAGGCAAAATGGGAGAACGAGAAGAACGCGATAGGGAAGGTGCAGCAGCTCCGCGAGCGTATCGAGCAGGTCAATGCCGAGATACAGCGTGCAGAGAGCGAATACGATCTGAATCTTGCCGCCAAGCTCAAGTACGGCGAGCTGCCGAAGCTTCAAAAGGAGCTTGCCGAGGAGGAGAAGAAGGGCGCGGAGCGCGAAAACAGCCTGCTTCGCGATCACGTTTCCTCCGAGGAGATCGCGAAGATCGTGGCGAGGTGGACGGGTATCCCCGTTTCGAAGCTGCTTGAAAGCGAAAGAAAGAAGCTGCTCCGCCTCGATGAGCAGCTCCACCGCCGCATAATCGGGCAGGATGAGGCCGTGCGCCGCGTTTGCGATGCGATTCTCCGCTCCCGCGCGGGCATCCAGAACCCGAACCGCCCGATCGGCTCGTTCCTGTTTATGGGACCCACGGGCGTTGGTAAAACGGAGCTTTGCAAGGCGCTCGCGGAAGCCCTGTTCGATGATGAGCGCAGCATGGTGCGAATCGATATGAGCGAGTACATGGAGCAGTATTCCGTTTCCCGCCTGATCGGCGCACCTCCGGGCTATGTGGGCTACGACGAGGGCGGCCAGCTCACCGAGGCCGTGCGCAGAAAGCCTTATGCGGTGCTGCTTTTTGATGAGGTCGAGAAGGCGCATCCGGACGTGCTGAACGTGCTTTTGCAGGTGCTCGACGACGGCAGGATAACCGACGGCCAGGGGCGCACCGTGGACTTCAAGAACACGATAATCATTCTGACGAGCAACCTCGGCAGCGACCTTATCCTCTCCGAGATGGAGCAGGGCGAGCTGACGGACGAAACGCAGGAGCTTTTAAATAAGCTTCTAAAATCCAAGTTCCGCCCCGAGTTTATAAACAGACTCGATGAGATAGTTTACTTCCGCGCGCTCACGAATGAGAATATGCGCGGCATAATCGACCTGCAGCTTAAAGACCTTGCCCGCAGGATGGGAGAACGCAGGCTGGAGCTTGCCGTGACCGATGCTGCGAAGACCGCCATCCTCGAAAACGGCACCGATCCGCTCTTCGGCGCAAGGCCGATCAAGCGCTTCATCCAGGGGCGCATCGAAAGCCTGATAGCAAGGTTCATAATCGCCGAAAGCCCCGAGGAGGGCAGCACCGTGACTGTGGATCATAACGGAACAGCTTTTATCGTGCGCTAAGGCTTTGCCGAAAACAAACGATGAGGAGGAAATTCCGTGCGGAGCTCTTCCTCGTTTTCATTATCAGCCGAAGAAATTTTGGCAAAAACTAAAACCCGCCGCATATTCCGTGCGGCGGGCTTTGTCATCTATCCGTTCCGGCGAACAGGTGGGTTCGTCCTTCGCTGCGTGGTCCTCGCACCACGCAGCGCTTATAAACGGTTTTGGAGGTCGAAGTTACACATGAAGCTCACTCTATTAAATAGAACGCACAAGGATGCCTTTTGGTTTACGATTCTGCTATAAAAATAATAAAAGAATAATTGGGCGATCATCTGCCGCCAAAAAGCGCTAAAACGAAATTTGCCAAAAAGTTTAAGGTGTAGTAATCTTGATAGCAGGATACTTCCACTAAATAAATGCGCAGACACCGCGAATCGAATTTGCGGTGTCTGCATTCGGAAAATACACTTTTCAAACAATTCTATGCGATATATTAGAGCTTGGGTATGGAATACTTCCTAACCACACGGTAACGCAATTTATAGATATCACGGAGCATTGATTGCTCGGAATCAATCAGCAGTATTGGTTCTTTGTCTTTGTCGATAACTACAAGTCCATCTAGAAGACGATCCAAACGACGGCTTTCTTTAGTAGTGCTATCCTCATTAGCCCCGATAATTTCGCTTGTTTCATTGTCAAACTCTGCTTGAGACTTGTGACTTGTCAACGGCACATCTTTAAGCAGATAGATGTAGCCGCGATTTGTCTCAGATGCAAGGTATTCTTGAAACAATGGATGTGTGTTCATTGTCGCATCATTATTATTAATGCCTACATTGATGAGTTCGTCTTCCATTTTAGGCACCATATAATGCTTTATACAATGAATAAGCTTAGATGCCTGTTCATCGCAACGATCGTCTGTGAAACAGTTAATTAGATAAGCATCGGTAAACTTTATAAACGTTGAGTCTGGATCGCTCTCGTATTTTTTTGCTGCGGATATTATATCGGCAGCACAAGTCTTGCCTTTGCTAACGCCGGGGATAGCCTTTCCGGATTCAAGCAGCAGTTTTACGGCGCTCTGTAAGGCAAACCCGAGTATAGCGGTGTCTTTGTGATGAATTATTTGGCTGTAAGCAAAGTATCTGTTTAAGAGAAACTGTTCAGCGCAGCCTATTCCGCTAGGCAAAATGCCGACAATATATCTGCCAGATTTGGAATCTTTGGTGGACGTGAGTTCGCGAATCAACACACTCAAATCGAAGCTACCATAGGAAGTGCCCGAAAAGGTTGAATCACGAAGTAAATAGTCAAAACGATCCGCATCCAACTCGGAATGCATGATCTGAACCATCATATCGGATTTCTCCCTGAAATACTCTGAAAAAATAGGCCAATCGGGCTCTCCGATATCTCCCGTAATAATATAACTGATGTCTCTTAGAATAGCATTTGCAACGGATTCAGGATCTTTATCTGCAAATTTAGGATTGTCTTTGACATAGTGCTCGGCAACGATATTCGTTATCTCAGCACTATGTCTTATAATAGTAGAACCGATAGCTTCATGATGATAAGGATTGTCTCTACCATTTAAAAAGAGCTTTTTTTCTTTTTTGTCGCTGTTGTGGCCAACGGCAACACTTTCAGAAATAGATTCATGGTAATCCTTATAGGCTTTTTCAACATCATGAGAAAAGGGATAATGCCCTATATCGTGGAGCATTCCCGCAAGACGGACAAGCTGCCGCTCATCATCATCGAAGCCCAACTGTATTGCCATTTGATCGACAATATGCATTACGCCCAAGGAGTGGGTATAGCGATTGTGCAACGCACAAGGAAAGATGCGGTTCGTCAAGCCCAACTGGGATATATTTTGAAGTCTCTTAAAAATCGGTAGGCGCTCAATCTCGCTTTCCACCTTAGTTAGACCGATGAAACCGTGTACATTATCGAGAATGGAATTAACAAAGCGGATTTTATTAGTCATACAGTCTTGCAATATATTACAATCGGAGCTTAATTGTCAAAGTACTTCTCGAGGGTTTCGTATGCGTGTAAGTTCAAATCCTTATTACTCAAATAAGGTTTAAACTCACAAAGCTTTTCTAAAACCTCGTCTTTGGCAGATGGTTGATAACAATACGCTATTAAATAACGGATTGAACCTATAGCTTCAAGCCATTGTTCAGGGGAATAAGAAGGATCGTGCGGAGTTTGAATCATTTCCTTTACCTTGCGAATCGCATCAAGCCCTTTTTCTGAAAGCGTAATGTTTTCATCATTAGCATAGTCAACCAGAAGGGTATTCTGAAGTTGCTGAGAATACGGCCCGAACTTATACCATCTAAAGGAATAGTCGCCGCAGGTTACGCCAAGTTCGTGAAGCAAAAAAACGGCTTTTTGCGCTTTCAACCGATCATCAAATTCGTAGAAATTCGCCTTTTCTCCAAATATTTCTTCGAAGACGGCATGGATTACTGCTGCATCTGACATGTGAATGCTCCTTTCGTAAGCTTTTTGTTTTACCTTATGCTACGGCAACAAGTATTGTTTCAACGGTAAACGATAACAAATAATTGGCTCGTTGCCTAACATAAAAACACCTTCCATTTATAGTATACACAAATGCACAATAAAAATCAATAGAAAAAGCGCTGTAAAATGCCATAAAATTCTGTAAAGACCTAATAAATTTTCAAATTAGGGTTGTCGCAGCGCTATTCGACCGCCGCTTGAAAACGAAAAAAACGAAATTTGCCAAAATCGTGCAAATGCTGTTGAGTGCTGTTTCATATTGTGGTATAATATAAATGTAAAAATATGCTCGATCAAGGCGAAAGGCAGGATAAAACTTTGAAAATACTCAAGCATCTTGTTATCTGGCGCTTTCATGAAATGGCTGAAGGCAAGACACGCGAAGAAAATATGCGCATCGTTGCGGATAAGCTTCGCGCGCTCATCGGCGTTGCGCCCACGCTTCTTTCCCTCGAGGTGGGGGAGGACGTGCTGCGAAGCGAGCAGAGCGGCGATATGGCGCTCGTTTGCGAATTCAAAAGCATAGAGGATATGCATGCATACCGCGATTTTCCGCCCCATGCCGAGGTTTCGGCCTATATAAAAAAGGTCGCAAGCGAAAGGCGCGTTGCGGATTTCTATATTGAAAAATAACGAGCCGTGCGGCGAATGAAGGAAAAGGAGAAAGAATGAGCACTAATTATAACGTGGTTTTATCCCCCGAGGTCAAGGCGGCGCTCGCTGCGGGCAAGCCCGTGATCGCCCTTGAAAGCACAATTATCTGCCACGGGATGCCGTATCCCGACAACGTTAAAACCGCCCTCGCCTGCAAGCGCATTGCCGAGCGGCATGGCGCCATTGCGGCGGTCTGCGCCATTATTAAGGGCGTTATGCACGCGGGCTTAACCGACGAACAGATAGAATATCTCGGCAAGGCGGGAACCGAGGTTAAAAAGGTTTCCAGAAGGGATATTCCCGCCGTTATCGCAAGGGGCGAGGACGGCGCCACAACCGTTGCGGGAACCATGTTCATTGCCAACCGCGCGGGCATCAAGATTTTTGCCACCGGCGGCATCGGCGGCGTTCACCGCGGCGCGGAGACCACAATGGATATCTCCGCCGATATGAACGAGCTTGGAAGAACCCCCGTTGCGGTCGTTTGCGCGGGGCCGAAGAGCATACTCGATATCGGCAGAACCCTTGAATACCTCGAAACGCAGGGCGTGCCCGTGATCGCGTTCCGTACCGACCGCGTTCCCGCCTTCTACACTCCCGACAGCGGCTACAGAGCGCCCGTTCGTGCGGACTCGGTGGAGGAACTTGCGGGCATGGTGGAGGCGATGGATGCGCTCGATATGCAGAGCGGCATGGTGATCGTGAACCCGATACCCGAAAAGTATGCGCCGGACGGAGAGAAGATCGAGAAGGCCACGGTGCGCGCCGTCAAGGAGGCCGAAAAGCTGAGGCTGGACGGCAGGGATATAACCCCGTTCCTTCTCAAGCGCATCTCAGAGCTTACCGACGGTGAGAGCCTTGAAGCGAATATCGCGCTCGTGTACAACAACGTCCGCCTTGCTGCGCTGATCGCGGCAAAGGCGGCGGAGAATGCACGGCAGTAACAAAAAACGAATTGTTTCGATCTAAGCAAGGATGGAAAAAAGAGAGAAAAATATGAAGAAAAGCCTTAAACCCGCCGGAAACCGTCTGCGCGTTTTCGCGCTCATCGCGGCACTCTTGCTGCTGCTTGCCTGCGTGCTCGCCTGCAAGGAGGAGGAGCTTATAAACACCCTTGTGGACGTGGAAACGCCCACTCCGGCGTTCATTCCCACCCCGGTGCCGACGGCGACACCCGTGCCGACCGATACGCCCGAGCCCGAGCAAACGCCCGAGTTCTCCGAGGAGCGCTCCGAGGAGCCCACCGAGGAGCCGACCGAGGAACCCACCATGGAGCCAACGACCGATCTTCCCGTGCTGACACCGACTCCCGAGCCCGAGGCGACCGCAACGCTGGTTCCGTCCTCCGCAACGGCTTCGATGATGTTCGTTGGCGACCTTATGTGCCTTTCGATGCAGCAGCGCGGCGCGCTCAGTCAGGCGAACAGCGGCCTTGAATACGACTTCAGACCCTCGTTTGAGTACGTTCGCTACATATTAAATAAAGCGGACTGCGCCGTGGGCAATCTTGAAACCGTGCTTTCGCCCTCCTCGCCGTACTCCACTCAGCTCTATCAGTTTGAAAACGGCATGCCGAATCTCAACGCCCCGCCGCTCTATCTGATGGGTGTTAAATACGCGGGCTTCGATGCGCTCGTTATGGCAAACAACCATTGCCTCGATGCGGGCGTTCTCGGCATAGAGGAAACGCTCACCGCCGTTGAAAACTACGGCTTTAAGCATACGGGTCTGTTCCGCTCCGAGTCCGAGAAGCGCTTCGTAATGCTCAACGTCAAGGGCATCAAGGTGGCTCTGCTCTCGTATTCCGAGTTCTTCAACTACAGGGAGAGCCTCGTTGCCGACAGGCCGTACATGATAAACAAATACTCTGAGGAGAAGGTGCGCCGCGACGTTGCCTCCGCAAAGGCGGCGGGCGCGGAGCTCGTGGTGGCATACAACCACTGGGGCGCGGAGAATACGCACGAGCCCACCTGGGCGGTGCGCCAGCATGCGCAGCAGATGGCGAACGCGGGTGTGGACGTTATTATCGGCTCGCATTCCCATGCGGTTCAGCCCTCGGTTTGGCTCACCGCTTCGGACGGCAGAAAGGTGCTCTGCGTTTACTCGATGGGCAACTTCATCTCCAGCATGGACGGGCAGATGGCAAACGACACCTTCATCACCGAAATTCGCATCAAGCGCGAAAACGGCAGGGTGAAGGTGGCCGAGGAATACTACTACCCGGTGAAGGTGTTCACCTCGCTCGAGGGTAAGTGGTTCGTTGGCGTTCCCACCAAGGATATCTGGATGCCTTACGTTCAGTATGAGCTCGATCAGGCGCATGAGAGGATAATGCGGGTCATCATGTCGGAAAGATGACAGGATGGATTAGTGAATAGTGAATAATGAATAGTGAATAGTTGTGGTGGAAACGCCACGGGCGTTTCGTCTGATTTTATTCATTATTTTGAAATCCCATCGGGTTTTCCACCTCGCAGCCCATCACTTCCATAATTATAATTTGCCGCCGCTTGAGCCCTCTTCGGCTTGGGCGGCGGTTTAACAGAGGGAAGAAACTTCAATGAAAAAGCTTCAAACCGTTTCAAAAGCTCTCATAGGCTTCACCCTGCCGCTCGTAATGCTCATGCTGATTTTTCTTTCCGTGAGCATCGCTTCGGGCGACCGCGCATGGCTCAAAAGGGAGTACGATAAGCTCGATATAAACTCTTATACCGGCATGAACACCGACGACATGATCGCCGCCTTCATGCAGATGGTTCATTATATGAAGGGCGATGCGGACACGATGGACGTTGAGGTTAGCGTTCACGGCGAGCGAATGCAGATGTATAATGAAACCGAGCGTGCGCACATGGTGGACGTTCGCAATCTGTATAAAAAGCTGACGGTCACCGGGTACATCGTTCTTGCGCTTGCGATAATCAGCCTTGCGCTCGCCCTTGCCGCGCACAGAACGAAAGAGGAAAGAAGAAGCATACTGCGCTTTTCCGCCAAGGCCGCGCTTTGGTCGATAGCGGGCGTTGTGGGCTTCCTTCTCGCGCTCGGCGCGTGGGCGGCGCTCGATTTCAACTCCTTCTGGGCGGTGTTCCATATCGTTTTCCTCGATCTTGAAAGCTCAACCTTCGATCCCGCCGTCAGCCGCATGATACAAATCTGCCCCGCCGAGCTGTTCTTCGATATGGTGCTGCGGATATTCCTGTTCGCGGGCGGCACGATGGCGGCGATAGCGGCGGTTTGCGGGGTTTATATCAAAAAGGGAGGGAAAATATGACGAAAAATGAGGTTCAAAAACATATTCGAGCTATTTTTAAGAAAAAGGGCTTTCTGTGCAGGAATACTCATTTTTACTATGATACACCGGGCGATTTCATGATAGTGTTCGGCATACAGTCATCTGTATATGGCGGGCATTGCTATTTGGAGCGCGGATACTGCATAAAGTCAATAAACAGGTATTCCGAGTATCCTAAATTCTATGAGCTGGGCTTAAACTGCGGCAGGATCAGCGGACCTATCGAGTATGAAGGATTTGGCGAAGAATGGATCCGATATATTGAAAACAAGGTAGATGAACTCTTGCCGAAGATGCTTGAGCTTGCAGGTGGAGGTAAGGACGCCTTGATCGGGTATTATTTGGAACGCAAGGATACAACAGGGGTGTTAAACTGGTATGTTCTCGGGGATTATACCGCAGAGTATTTCGGCTTGACTCGTGCTGATGTTAAGTATCATTTCTGTGATCCCGATGTTTAAAGGTGGATCATCACGGCTACAAACGAAAACCATGAACTATTTTTCAAGAACAAAAACTGCCTTTGAGCAATACATAAACGCCGAAGCTCCGCTTACCCTCGGCATAGAAACCTCCTGCGATGAAACCGCGGCGGCGATCCTGCGCGGCGGGCGCGAGGTTTTGTCGATGGCGGTTCACACGCAGATACCGATACACAGGCTTTACGGCGGCGTTGTGCCGGAGATCGCATCAAGAAGCCACGCGGAGCGCATAACCGCCGTGGTGGACGAGGCGCTAAAAAGCGCGGGCGTATCGCTCGATGATATCGGCGCGGTGGCGGTCACAAGCTCCCCCGGGCTTATCGGCGCGCTGCTGGTCGGCGTGAGCTTCGCCAAGGGCATAGCCATGGCGAAAAATCTGCCCATGCTCGGCGTGAACCATATCGAGGGGCATATCGCCGCAAATTATTTGACCTACGAAGGTTTGGAGCCGCCGTTCATGTGCCTTATCGCCTCGGGCGGGCATAGCCATATAGTGCTCGTTAAGGATTACGATGAGTTCGAACTGGCCGGCAGAACGCGCGACGATGCGGCGGGCGAGGCATTCGATAAGGTCGCTCGCGCACTCGGTCTGCCGTACCCCGGCGGCCCCGAGGTTGAAAAGCTTGCTCGTGAGGGCAATTCCTCGGCGTATCCGCTGCACACGCCGTTCAATGCGGACACCACGAATTTCGATTTCAGCTTTTCGGGCGTGAAAACGGCGGTGGTGAACCTTATGCACAATGCCGAGCAGAAGGGCGAAAGCGTGAATAGGGCCGATCTTGCGGCATCGTTCCAGCATTCCGTGGTGGAAACGCTCTCGAAAAAAGCGGTTGCGGCGGCGCTTGCGTATAACATGAAAACCCTTGCCCTCGCCGGAGGCGTGAGCGCCAACTCGGTGCTGCGCGAGCGTCTGCAAAAGGAATGCGACAAGGCGAATCTTCGCTTCTGCCGCCCCGATATGCGCTTTTGCACCGATAATGCCGCGATGATCGCCTGCCAAGGCTATTATCGAATGAAGAAGGGCGAAAGAAGCGATCTTGACCTCAATCCCTCGGCGGAATCGTTTTTGTCAAGATGATGGCAAACATCCGTTTAAATCGCAAAAAACTCACGCGAAATTAAATATATCTTGCGCGAAAAATCCGAATAAAACGAAAAAGACGATAAAAAAGCCAATAAATCATTGGCTTTTTTGCATAAAAGACGTTCGAAAGAAAAACAAAATTATTTTCGAAAAAGGTATTGACATTTGTTGCTGGGAGAGGTATAATAGCCAAGCTGTCGCCGAGAGGGGCACGGAAGTGAGCCTCGGGCAGAGAGCGCAGCACCTTGAAAACCGTATAGTGAGACCAAGAACCGTTATTCGGTCGAGAGACCGGATAACACGCAAAAAAGTAATTTTGAGACGACCGGCGGTCTGTGGAAGCATCCGAGAGGATGAGGACAACAGACGCAGAAATAAAGTAAATGAGTAGTCGGAGACGACTAACAGGATATGAACTCAAGAGTTTGATCCTGGCTCAGGACGAACGCTGG
>JAFPWD010000041.1 GCA_017395105.1 Clostridia bacterium | reverse complement strand
TTAAGCGTACCCAAAAATCAATCCAACCCTATAAATACCGCTGATTTCCGCACACCGAAAGATAATTTTCCAAATCAAATTCAAATACCGCGAAAAGAAAGAGGCTGCTGCACGCAATTTGCTTGCTTGTGCAACAGCCCCTTCCCTTTTATTCATTTTCGTGCGAACGGCGCAGGATATGCCAAACCGCCATCCCGCCGAAGCCGCAGCTTTTATACAGCGCAAGCGGGTTGGAATCATCGTTCAGCTTTCCCGAGACAGTTACAAAAACCACCTTTTCGCGTATGCGCCAGAGAAACTCCGAAACGATGAACCTGCCAAGCCCGCTTCGCCTTGCAGCGGGCGAAACCTGTATCCACTCAAGGATGCCCTCGCCTATGCGCCCATCAAGCTCCGCGATGCCCGAAGCGGCGATAGCGCCCGTTTTTTCGTCGGCAAGCATCAGCCAAAGCGATGGATCATGCGTTGGGTGCTGTTTGTATTTTTCAAGCTCTGCTTCGTCGGGGCCTCCTCCATAGCAAAGGCGGATATGCTCCGCGAAATCCTTTAAACTTCCGTTATAAAGCGCATAGCCGCGCGGAAGCTCCGGCTTCTCGATACGCCTTTCCTCCATTCTGAAAACAAGCTTGAAGTATGGCTCGTCCGTGAAGCCTTCAAAGGCGTTTTTATCCGAATCAAGCGCACGGCGGTATTCGTGTTCCCTTACGATGAGCATATCTTCGGGAACGGTGAAGCTTTCCTCCTTCCAAAAGGCAAGGGAGGCTGCGGTCATGGGCGAAGCTATGTATTTTTCCCGGCTGAGTTTTGCCATTCAGCCGTTCGTTTTGCCCGCGAGTATCCCTGCGGCGATACTCAGTATCTCGTTCGCCGCATCGTCCTTGGATTGAAGCGGAAGCTCCGTCATGCCGTCCCTCGTGATAACGGTGATAACATTCGTATCCGTGCCGAAGCCCGCGCCGCTCGTTTTGAGATTGTTTGCGCAGATCATATCGGCATTTTTCTTTTCAAGCTTCTTGCTGCTGTTTTCGATAAGGTTTTCGGTCTCCATCGAGAATCCGCAGATCACCTGATCCGCGCGGCGCGTTTCGCCGAGCGTTTTAAGAATATCCTTGGTGCGTGAAAGCGGTATGCTCATATCGCCTTCCTTTTTCTTGACCTTTTCAGTGAAGTATTCCGAGGGCGTGTAGTCCGCAACGGCGGCGGCCTTGAAGATCATATCCATCTCCCCCGCCCTTTCGGTCACGGCGTTAAACATATCCTCGGCGCTCTCGATATTCACGACCTCAACAAAAGGCGGCGGCGCGACCTCCATTGGCCCTGCAACGAGCGTAACGGTCGCTCCGCGCAGCATCGCCATCTTTGCGATCGAGCAGCCCATCTTGCCGCTCGAACGGTTGGTGATATAGCGAACGGGGTCGATCTTTTCCCTTGTCGGACCGGCGGTAACAAGCACCTTTTTTCCCTCAAGGTCGTGTTCCATGCCGATCTCGCGAAGGATATGCCAAAGAAGCTCCTCGGGCTCGGGAAGCTTGCCCGCGCCAACGTCGCCGCACGCAAGGCGGCCCGAAGCGGGGGTTATGACCTTCCAGCCGTAGCCGCGCAGTATGTCGAGATTAGCCTGCGTTATGGGGTTTTCATACATATTTGTGTTCATCGCGGGAGCAACGAGCTTCGGGCAGCGGCAGGCAAGCACCGTGGTTGAAAGCATATCGTCCGCAATGCCGTGCGCGAATTTGGCGCAGATATTCGCCGTTGCGGGCGCAACGATAACAAGATCGGTACGCTTTGCAAGCGAGATATGCTCCACCTTATGAACGAAGTTTCTGTCAAAGGTGTCTATCGAAACGCGATTGCCCGAGAGCTGCTCGAAGGTCAGCGGCGCAACGAACTCCGCCGCGTTCTTCGTCATAACGACCTCCACCGTGGCGTGCTGCTTCACCAAAAGGCTCGTCAGCGCAGCCGCCTTGTATGCGGCGATGCCGCCCGTAACTCCAAGAAGTATCGTTTTTCCTTTAAGCATATTATCTGCCTCCCGCTGTCGGTTTTTCATTCATAATTGGGCTGTTGGCGAACTGCGCCTTTTACTCCATGATAAGTATATACGCATTTCTCGGATTTGTAAAGCGCGTAAAGCTTGTAAAAAACTTGCAAAAGTCAAAAAATAGGACTATAATTGTATAGTCGGCGAAAAGGCCGCCCGCGTTTTATCCCGAGTGAACGACAGCGGGCAAAAAAGCCGAATGCGCCGAACACTCAATTTATACGCCGCATCGAGTTCGAGCGGCAGTAGGAGGAAAAAATGAAAAAAGCAAACAGAATGAACATGCGCGCCTTCACAATCCTTGCGCTTTTGACGGCGATACTGATGGTGTTTTCGTTCACGCCCCTCGGCACCATCCCTATCGGCCCGCTCTCGATCACGCTCAATATCATCCCGATAGCGATAGCGGCGATAGCGCTCGGTCCTGTCGGCGGCCTTATCATCGGCTCGATCTTCGGCCTTTTGAGCTTTTTGCAATGCCTTAGCATCGGCGTTCCGAGCGGAATGGGAATAACGCTTTTCGGAATAAACCCCTTCCTTGCTTTCGTTCAGAGGTTCGTTCCCCGCGCGCTGGACGGCTTGCTCGTTGGTCTTATCTATAATGCGATGCGCAAGCTTTTCGCCGCACACAGCGCGAAAAAGCTTACGCTCGTTTTCGGCTCGATAATCGGCGTTATCCTCGCTGCGGCGGGTGCGCTCGTGCTCAGCACGGGGCTTGAAAAGAACAGGCTCGCGCAGGCGGCTGGCATCACCGAGGGTTCGGAAGCCCACCCCGGCACGGCGTTCATCATCTTCGGCATAATTGCGGCGGTGGTCGGCATTGGAATAATCGTTCTTTCGGTGCTCAATCATTTCAGCAAAAAGCAGGGCGAAAGCAAGCTGATGCCCGAATGCTTCATTGCGGGCTTCCTCTCCGCCTTCCTTAACACCGCCTTTTTCATGACCGCGCTCGTGGTGCTGTTTGGACACACCGAGTACGTTCAGAAGCTCATGGATGGGCGCAGCTTCCTGCTGTTCATAATCGCATTTGTTGGCGTGAATGCGCTGGTCGAGATGGTGGTTTCCACCATAATCTCGGGTCTTGTTGGCACTGCGCTGCACGGTGCGAGAGTGCTTCCGCTGAATAAAGAATCTTAATAAACCACAGAGGAAAAATATGCTTCTTGCAATAGACATCGGCAACACAAACATCACCATCGGCTGCATGAAGGACGACGAGCTGATCTGCGAAGTCCGCATCGCGACCGATAAAACGCGCACCTCGGATCAGTACGGCGTTGAAATAAAATCCATGCTCGAGACCTTCGGCTGCCGCATCGAGGACATCGAGGACTGCATCATATCCTCCGTCGTGCCGCCCGTTTTCAACGCGGTGCGAAACGGTGTTTACAAGATCATCAAGAAGCCTCCGATGGTCGTTGGACACGGTCTAAAAACCGGACTCGACATCAGGTTGGACAACCCCGCTTCGGTGGGTTCGGACCGTATCGTTATCGCGGTGGCCGCGCTCGCTAAAAGGCAAGCTCCGCTGATCCTTATCGACATCGGCACGGCGACCACCATCGAGGTCATCGAACCGAAGAATATGTATCTCGGCGGCGTTATCATGGCGGGCCCGCGCATCTCGATAGATGCGCTCACAAGCCGCACCGCGCAGCTTCCCGGCATCAACCTCGACCAGCCGGGCAACGTTATCGCCAAGAACACCGTGGATGCGATGCGCAGCGGCGTTATGTACGGCGCGGCGGCGATGCTGGACGGCGTTATCGACCGCATGGCCGAGGAGCTTGGGCACACCTCCACCATCATTGCGACCGGCGGCTCCGCACCCTACATCATCCCCCTCTGCAAGCATGATATCATACTTGAACGCGATCTGCTGCTGCAGGGCTTGAACGTTATCTATAAAATGAATAAAAAATGAATAAGGTTTGAAAACCAAACTGTCGTAAATGAGTTAAAGCCCGTGCAAACGGGCTTTTTGATTGTCGTCTTTTAACGAACGGATTATGTGTTTTCATTTTCCCGCTCCGCGCAGCTTCAAAGCTCGAAGTCTATCTCGTATTCCACGTCGATAAGGATATAGTTCACATTATGGAGCGTTGCAAGCTCGAGCATACGCAAATTATCCTCAAGCACGGCCTCCATGCTGAGCCCCTCGTCGTTGATGCGGTTTTCTATCACCGAGGCGTATTTTTCGATATCGTCAAAATGCTTTTCGATATAGCCTCGGCTAAGAACAAGGCAGCAGTAGCGGATCTGACCGAGATACTCTCCATCGAAGTCCTGCGCCCATGTGAACGGGATATAGCAGCCCTCAACGATGAGGTTTTGATCGTTCTCGATCGCGGTTTTGACCATCTCGCGCACTATCGGCCAAAGGTACGCCGTCAGCGCTTCATCGTCACTTTCGGGCGTAAGGTGCGTATTGCCGCTGCGGATAAGCCCCATCTTCAGATGGTCGATGGACAGATACGGGTATTTGTATTTTTCAAGAAGCTTCTGTGCAAACGCGGTCTTGCCCGAATGCGAAGCTCCGGCGATAAGAATTACCATAGTTTTCTCCTTTCTCTATCTGCGGCTTTAGCCGCTCAGTCATTCTGTTTTCGGTTCACAATAAAGCCTTCTATCAGCTCAGCATCCGCCCTGTCCTTGGGTCTGCCGAGACCTTTTTTCATTTCGAGAAGGCCGCAAAGCGAGATCACGGGGATGCCTTCCACGGAATCCGCCTTATCGCAGAGCCAATTCTCAAACACCTCTATATCTCCGCCGAGCTTGAACCAACGGTTTCCGTCGGGCGTTATCTTATGAAGAAAACCCTCGGATTCGAGCCTGTCCGCCATCTCGCTCGTGCAGCCGAGATCGATATCGGTCGCCTCATCCCTTATGCCGTACAGCACCATCGCGCCGCCCGTTATGACCCAATACTGCGAACTATCATACGGAAAAGCGCGAAGCTTTTCGATTATTTCAGTTTTGTTCATTTCTGCCTCCCCCACTCTTTGTTCATATATATTATAACAAATGTTCGCTCAAAAGGCAACCGAAAAAAGCGGAGAACCGCGCCGAAAAAGCGCGGTTACATCAAAAAATGCATAGAATAATTCTAAATCCTTATCTTTTCTTATAGAGCAGAAGCTCCGGCTCTGCGCCCTCGCAGCCGTAGGTGCAAACGAGAATGAAATCGACGTTTGCAAGCACTCCGAAGCAGCGCTCCTCCCCGGTTTCGAGCTGATTGCCGAGATAGGTAGTGCCGTCGTTTAAGAACTTGACGCACGCTCCGCTCGGAAGCGGATAGGCAAGGTTGACATAGCTGCCCACAAGCGCGTTCAGCCCCTCAAGCTTGGGCATGCCCTCGATACCAAGCGCGTTTATTTCGTCAATAAGCTGTTTTTTGAGCTCCTCGAATTTGCCGCCGTCCGAAAGCTCATCATGCCTCTTCCAATAATCGAGCGTGGGCAAAATCTCCTTCATATAGGCGCGCGCCTGCTCCTCGGTGAAGCCCTGCTGCGCCATGTGCGGAATGCAGACGTTTATCAGCTCATCCATATCGGAATAGGTATAGGTGCCGTCCGCATAGCACCATTTGCAGTAAGCTTCGTTCAGCGCACCGTCCGCATCCCTGCCGATGAATTCATCATCAAGCGGCATTCCGCAGCATTGGCAGACAAGCTTTTGCGGCGAACCGAGCAGGGTGTTTATTGAAACGTTGTAGAGCTTTGAAAGCAGCTTGAGCGTTTCGGTGCTTGGCACGGTGTCGCCCGTTTCCCAGCGCGAGACCGCCTGGCGAGTAACAAAAACCTTCTCCGCAAGCTCGTCCTGCGAAAGCCCGTGCTTGGTGCGAAGCTCGAATAAAACCTGTTTAGTGTCCATGCGGATGCCTCCTTGTGCTTGATGGGTATATTATAATGCTGAAGGGAGGGTTTTGCAAGCAACAGGGGGTTGCGGGATATAGAGCCAGAGCTTGCAATCGCTATCTAAACGGCATCTTATTCAGCCCTTATAGACTCTTTCTCGATGATAGGCCAAATACCCTTTGTTCTCATCAGTAAGTGCAATCCGCATAGAAGGATCCGCATTCATAAACACCCGATCTGTATCTGATAGTTGCTCAGATATCATTATCCTTCCCTCAGCATCGAAAGAAATGAGTCCTTTATCGAAAAGCTTGTCATGATTTGGACACAGCAGAAAACCATTATCAATATCAAGCTTCTCGAAGGGCTCGCTTTGAGACCAAGGTTTGATATGACTTGCGGTTAATACGCTCGTTTCGGCTACACCGCACAGGCAGCATTTTCCATATCTGTTCATCAATCTTTTTCTAAATTCACCTTGATTCACTCGAATCTTTACTAGAGCATCACGTTCTTCGCCCTGTATATCAAGCTGAATGATTTCTCGATCAATTCTTTCAACAGCTTCTGCAAAATCTTCTTGAGGCTGCTCATCAATTGGAGCAATCCGGTTTACGCAGTAATGTGTTTTTCCTGTAATAAGGCAAATTGCGTCCCAAAACTGCACAACAGACCATCTTCCAACTGGCTGCGTTTTGTTTTTTGGCAACGTCACCGGAAAATCTCTTTGGGGCAAGTGTTCTTCGTAGAAGTCCAGATTGAACCAACAGCAGATTTTCTCACTGACATGTTTTGTTTTATGGTATTCAATTCCCATCTTCCTTCTGCTATGCCCATCTAAAAAAAGTTCGGTTATTCTTTTGTTTCCATTGCCTTTGTCACCAGTGTTTTTCTTAAAGCTGTACTCAGTGTTCTCCCAAAGTGGCCTTAACATTTCTATAAAGCGATCTCTATATTCACCCTCCCAGCCTTGATCTGTATCAAGGTAAAACCGTGCCAGTTGGCTGTAAAAGAGTTTCGATTCGTTATTCACATCACTTTTCATATTTCCACCTCACAAGTAAATCGTGTTTATTATACTTGTATATCGAAATTAAATCAAGAGGAGAACGCTTTTAAACACGGAAATCAATTTTGGTTTTGACCCAACACCTTCAGAATATTCGCAGGCTCCAAGAGGCAATCGAACATGATTTTGGACAGAGCTTTTTTGGAGCCGGCTGTGGATTTATACTGTTTTATCAAATTAAGAGCGGCTTT
>JAFPWD010000040.1 GCA_017395105.1 Clostridia bacterium | reverse complement strand
TGGAGATTGTATCCCGGCTTGAGCTGTCCGTTCCTCATGTGATCCTCCTTCATCCGCATGAAGGTGGCATCGGGATCGGTCTTGGAATAGCTCTTCCTTTTGCCGCATATACGCAGATGTTCGACGTATTCGTTCCCTTTAGCTGATCGGGTGATTCGCCAAGGCTTCTATACCATGACATCCGCATTGCTGAGGATAGTTGTTGCGTTGCTCGGGCCGTAGATATCAACGAGCTGACTGAGGCTTTGAAGCACACACTGAACTCTGACGTTCCTGCTTCGTCCGGCACTCATCAGATGAGGCAGCGTTGAAATAGCCCCACCGATGTTTCCAAGTTCCTCTAGGCAGACATTGAGGCGAAGAGGCAGTTTCCCGCCATACTTGTCCTGTGCAAGCCGGATATAATGAGACATGATCTGCGAGCAGAGAATGCCGGCGAGCCGGTCGAAGATGGGGCGCTCGTCCGGCAGAATTACGAAAATCCCGGTGCTCTTCATGCCGTCAAGCTGATTAATGTGTAGATCATCCGTTCCAAGCATCTGAATGAGACCTTCGCTCCGTGCGAACATGGAGATCCCTTCCAGAAATGTGGATCGGATTCCGGCCCGCGTATCACTCGCCGTGCTCACATAGCTCTGAAGGAGCATCGCCGCAACGGAGTTTGTAGGAAGGCTGCTCACGAACTCTTTAAGCACAGTTCCGGCACCAAGCCTCTCTTCGCCTTTCGCGATAGTCTGATAAACACTGGCCATAGTAACCTGATCTGCAGGAGCGTGTTCGAACAATGCCAAAACCACAGCTACAAAGACAGAGCGAGCAGATTCAGGCCAAAACGGATCGCCTTTATCACTTACGGGATAAAGAGAATGCGCAAGCTCATCGATCATCTCAAGTGCAACCTGCTTTTTCGCCATGTCTCCGGAGGTGAAAAGCTCGTAGGGGGCTTTGAGCGGATTCCAGTGCTCGCTGTTGTAAATGTGCCTGAAATCGATCACATGGGTATCGTATCTGTCACCCATCGCACCGGCAGTCTCATAGTATATTTCTCCTTTAGGATCAATGACAAGGAAAGACTCACCGGATTCGATAAACGCTCTGATCATTGCCATAGTACAGCGTCTGCTTTTGCCGCTTCCGGAAACGCCAAGGATGACCATATGTCCTTCTTTGTCGTACACATAGAGAAACCCATTGTGACGGTACAATACAGGTCCAGCCGCTCTTTTATCCTTCGTAAAACAGCGCAGTGTACCCTTAATTTCGGCGTCTGTAGAGGTCTTTGGCACAGCAGAGGAGGGTATATCCGTTCTCGGTGCTGTCCTTCGGCTTGAAGCGGTCGAACTTGATCTCGTTGCGTTCCACATAGTTTCTGATCTGCATCCAGAGTTTGTGCTCGGCGGTCAGAAGGTAGAGCGCAGACATCAAGGCGAAGTTTTTCCTGTCGAGCTTTCGGATTGCCTCAACAAAGGCAAGCCTGTGTTTTTCGTTTCTGAAGTTCATATGGAGCTCCTCACTTTCATTGATGAATTGATTGAGCCGTCTGCGAAAGGCGGCGTTGTGGATGTCTCTCATTGTTTCAGCCATAACCTCAGTCCGGCTTGCTGCACCGGCGACGATCCGCTCCTCGATGCAGGGGCATTGGCTGGCTGTGCATTTTCTTTTTCCGCGGTAATATGGGCAGTACCGGCAGTCGCACATCTCTGCCGTGTACTCGAAATGGTGAAGCACCATTATTCCGCCTCCTTTGGGCCGAAATCTCGGAACGGCTGTCATCATCCGTTCCAACGCTCTTTGCTGGGGTAAATCTGAAAAGATCATTGTCTTGCTCCTTGTCTGTGAAATAAAAAAAAGAGCCAACCGTTTCTTTTCAAAACGATTGGCTCCGAGGGTAAAAAATCGGCAGGTAGTGTCTGTTACTATCTGCCGCTCTTGTTCTGTATTCGGTTGTTACTTGGGTTCGTATCTATCTTCAAAGGGAAAACGCCGTTTTTTCATCTACGATTTTGAAACTTCGAAAAACGACCTTTGGGCAGCAAAAAAGCCCGATAAAATCGGGCTTTCTGCCGGGTACATCTTTTTCGTACCCTTTTGATGGTGGAGCATAGGGGAGTCGAACCCCTGACCTCAACATTGCGAACGTTGCGCGCTACCAACTGTGCTAATGCCCCGTTTGATTACTAAAGTATTATAATACAAACGAGCGAGAATAGCAAGAGGAAAAACACAAGATATTGATATATTGTTATGCGCAGGGAGGCGTGCATCGGGTTTTGATAGTGCTTGAGGCGGAGAGCGGCGATGGAGCGGAGCGGTTTTTGAAAGGCGCGTTCAATTTAGGCAAATATTCCGCTCCAAGCATTGCATTTTTGCGCATTTTAAGTTACAATAAATGCATGGCTTTTATCGAAAAGTCAAAACAGCACACAGGAGGAATATTATGTCCAAGAAAATTCTTGCTCTTGCGGTCGCGCTCATAATGCTCTTCGCAGCGTTCGGCGTTTCCGCTGCGCCTTTCTTCACTCGAGACGGCGAAGGGGAAGACCCTGAATTTGAAGTCCCCTATGCGGCGGTCATTTTCACAAATGACGTTCACTGCGGCATTGAGGACGGTTGGGGTTATTCACAGGTTTCCACCTACAAAAAGCTTTTCCAAGAGCTTGGAACCCACACCCTGCTCGTTGATGCGGGCGACCACGTACAGGGCGGCCCGGTCGGCACCCTCAGCCGCGGCGGCTACATCATCGACATTATGAACTTCATCGGTTATGATCTTGCCATCCCCGGCAACCATGAGTTCGACTACGGTATGGATAGATTCTTCGAGCTTGTTGAGCATGCGAACTATCCCTATATCGCATCCAACTTCATGCACTATGAAAACGATGCGCCCACCGAGCCTGTTTTTGATACCTACAAGATGTTTGAGATGGGCGAGCTGAAGGTCGCTTTCGTCGGCATTTCCACCCCCGAGAGCATCACCAAGTCCACCCCCGTCTACTTCCAGAACGAAGAGGGCGAGTACATCTACGGCTTCTGCCAGGATAATACCGGCGACGGCGTTGTTGAGGCTGCTCAGGCGGCTATCGATGCGGCAAGGGCCGAGGGCGCGGAGCGTGTAGTCGTGCTCGGTCACTGCGGTATCGACGAGCAGAGCTCCCCCTGGATGAGCACCGAGATCATTCCGAGGCTCCACGGCATCGATGCCTTCATCGATGGTCACAGCCACAGCACTTTCTGCGAGGTGCTCGAGGATGCGGACGGCAACGAAGTTTACTTCGGTCAGACCGGCACCAAGCTTGCCAACGTCGGCACGCTGATGTTCTATGAGGACGGCAGCATGGAGATGGGCATTTATCCGCCTCCCGAAATCGAAGTTCCCGATCCCGAAACCGTTGAATTCATCGATGCGATCAAGGCTCAGTATGAGGAGCTTCTTGCGGAAGTCATCGCCTACACCCCCTATGATCTCACCGTGAACGATCCCGAGACCGGCGAGCGTGCGGTTCGCAGCAAGGAGACCAACCTCGGCGACCTCTGCGCCGATGCGTATAGAACCCTTCTTGGCGCAGATATCGCGTTTGTAAACGGCGGCGGCGTTCGCGCAAACCTCAACGCGGGCGAGTTCACCTTTGGCGACGTGCTCAGCGTTCACCCCTTCGGCAACGAGGCATGCCTTGTTGAAGTAACCGGTCAGCAGATCCTCGATGCGCTCGAGATGGGCTCCCGCGTATGCCCCGATGAAAACGGCGGCTTCCTTCAGGTTTCCGGTCTCACCTATGAGATCCACACCGATATGCCCGCAAACGTTATCGTTGGCGACGACAAGATGTGGCAGAGCCCCGCAGGCATCCCCTATCGCGTTCAGAACGTTATGGTGCAGAACCCCGAGACCCGCGGCTACGAGCCCCTCGATCTTGAGAGGACCTACACCCTTGCTTCCCATAACTATATGCTCAAGAACCAGGGCGACGGCTTTGCAATGTTCGGCACCGACAATGTGAACATCATTCTCGACAGCGTAATGATCGATAACGCGGTGCTCATCAACTACGTTCAGACCATGCCCGGCGGCGAGGTGGACGGCGTTATGTACGACCATATCGTTGAGGGTTATGAGGATCCCCGCGGTGACGGCAGGATCGTGATCGTTGAAAACACCGAGCCCGCTCCCGAGGAGCCCACTCCCGCTCCCGCCGAGCCCACTCCCGCTCCCGAGGAGCCCACTCCCACTCCCGCCGAGCCCACCCCCGCTCCCGGCGATCCCATCGCGCCCGTGCCCCCCACAGGCACCGCTGCGCTTGCCGGCATCGGCTTCACTGCGCTCGTTTCCGGCGCGGC
Source organism: Clostridia bacterium (assembly GCA_017395105.1). Lineage (GTDB taxonomy): Bacteria > Bacillota > Clostridia > Christensenellales > CAG-138 > PeH17. The sequence continues at coordinate 25,371 of JAFPWD010000040.1, read as the reverse complement.
AACCGTTCTGTTCAGGAGAAGGAACGGCAAATAAGCCCATCGGCTGTTAAGCTGTAACTAAATATCAAGAGCCTTCCGCTGAATGCGGAGGGCTCTTGATAAAGCGGGGGGAAGCGCGGGGCAGGGGCGCGGACGAAGTCGAAAACTTAAATACAGTGCCAAAACAAAAAATACTCCCATAGCGAGAAGCTTGTTACAATGTAGCATATGTCATTGGAGAGGGACAGTAAAAACTATGACAGCATTATGCTATGTCGGTATGTCGGTAAGCTTACTTTTAAGGAGATGAAGATGATTTAATGCCAGATGAACGATTATTACAGAGAAATCCTTGATGGTCTGCCTGAAAAATGATGGTTTTTGCCATCGGGCAAGAAATGGCGAATGTCTGATCGGTATCCTTTTGCTGGGTGTGCGGTTAAAGTTGCTATTAACAGAATTAACCTGCGGGGTAAATACGACTTGACAATTTCAAGCGAATAGTGTTATAATATAATTAACCCCGCGGGTTAATTCTTAGTTGAGGTGATTAATGGAAATAGAGTATAAGAATAAACGCATTGAAAAGGTGTGTACCAATGCATCTTATGCTATTAAGAATTATGGTGATGCAATGGCTAAGAAGATCGATCAAAGAATCGGCGAGATAACAGCCGCTGATTCTATCGAAGAAATGGTAAGATACGGTATTGGCAGATGCCATCCATTACACCACAATCGGCAAGGACAGTATGCGGTTGATTTGTGTCATCCCCAACGGTTGATATTTGAGAAGAAAGCGCATACTGTAAAGATAGTTATCATATTGGAAATCGATGACTATCATTAACTCTATTGATGCACTGAAGGAGGCTATCAGCATGACGAGAAGTAGGAGTTTTATCGCTACTCCCCCAGGAGAAACAATAAAAGAGCAGTTGGAATCTCGCTGCATGAGTCAAAAAGAGTTTGCTTCTCGCATGGGTATGTCTGAAAAGCACATCAGCAAGCTTATTAATGGTGATGTTCAGCTTACCCAAGAAGTAGCATATAAGCTCGAAATGGTTCTTGGGATTCCTGCAAGATTCTGGAATAATTTGGAAGCATTATATCGCGAGAAACTGGCAAAAGTCGAAGCTGAAAACGAAATGGAACAGGATATTGAACTCTCCAAAAGGTTTCCCTATAAAGAAATGGCTCAGTTTGGATGGGTTCCTCAATCAAGCGATTCAAAAGAAAAAGTAATTGCACTACGCAAGTTTTTTGAGACAATAACCTTAGATGCTGTTTTTTCAAAAGGACTTAGCCCAAGAATTGCTTGCAGAAGACAGTCTGTTTCAGACAAGTCCGATTATGCTTTAATGGCATGGGCTCAAGAAGCTAAGCTGGAAGCAAGAAATATTCCGGTTTCTCCAATTAACTATAAAGGACTGGATTCCACATTGCATAGTATTCGAGCAATGACCGTCGATGATCCCGAGGTTTTCTGTCCCAAGTTGGTTTCAATGATGGCCGATTGTGGAATTGCTTTGGTTTTTCTTCCGCTTTTATGTGGATCGTATCTGCATGGAGCAACTTTTTATGATGGCAAGAAAATCGTAATTGGATTAACCGTTCGTGGCAAAGATGCTGATAAGTTTTGGTTCAGCCTGTTCCACGAGGTTGGTCATATTCTGCTCGGTCATTTGAACAAATGGGATGATCTTTCGGATGACGATGAAGATGCGGCGAATGTATTTGCTCGCGACAATCTTATTTCGCCTTCCTCGTACAATGAATTTACAGGAATGAGAGATTATTCAAAAAGTGCCATCATTGCTTTTGCCAACAAGGAAGGACTATCTCCAGGCATTGTTGTTGGAAGATTGCAAAAAGATGGCTTTATACCTTTTAGTAGGTATCATGATTTAAAGACTAAATATGAGCTGACAGTGTAATACCTTTTCTGAAGAAGCGTCCATTGGGCGCTTCATTTATTGTAGTAATTTTTGGAGGAGAGCTTAATGATACTATACAACATCACTTTTTCTCAAACTGAGAAAACAACAATCCAAAACGCGCTCATCAATATGAGGTATTCTTCCGCTGTTGACGATGAGCTTGCGGAAGCGCTGAACGAGCTGATATCAAGGTTTCAGGCTATGTGTCCCGTGCCTGAGTACGAATATTAGCGACAAAAGAGCGGAGCGGCTGATATCTGCGACCTGTGGCTTGCGCTGCTAATTGCACCTTGTATCTGCGGCAATGCCGCTGCGGTATTTGAGCGACTGACAGAGGCGATCAAACAGCCGTTTCATATTGTGCGGTGCGCGAGTAGCGGCAATTTGGACAAAGCCGAAAACGATGAGTGCGATATTGTAAAAATTACGGTTTTATGGTATGATAATAGATAGGGCGGTTGCTCGGCACTCTGCCGAGTTCGCCTGCGCCGAAAGCTTGCGGAGCATATCCCGCGGCGCATTTTTAAGCAAAAAAATATTTTTTGGGCGTTTTAAAAAGAAGCACAAGATATGGTGCCCGCCCGTTTTCCATAATACAAATCACAAAAATTGACACCCTGCTCAGCCTTGCGAATTCGGCGGTTTTTTGGTATGATAAATACCCGGCGGAAACATGGGGCGTTTTTTTGCCCTTTATCGATATCGCACCGAAGAAACCGTGATCCACATGAGCCGGCCGGAGCAGAGAATAGGAGGCTCGTTTTGTTTACTACCGCAGTATGGCCCGCGGCGATGGAGCTTTTAAAGCCCAGAATGACCGACGCAAGCTATGAAAACTGGATAAAACCGCTTGAGCCCAAGCGCATCGAGGATGGCGCGCTTGTGCTTGTTGCCCCCACTGCCATACATCGCGACACGCTCTCCCGTTTTTACGGAACGCTCGTAAACGAATGCCTTTGCGCGGCGGCGGGTGAGGAGGCTTCGGCGCGCTTTGTAACGCTCGAGGAGGAGAATGACCGTGAGGCAAAGGCGCAGGAAAAGCCCCGCGCTTGCTGCCCCTCGCTGATACCGAAATACACCTTCGATACCTTCGTTCGCGGTGAGTCAAACAGCTTTGCCTACGCAGCCGCGCTCGCCGTTGCGGAGAACCCCTCCCAAGCATATAATCCGCTGTTCATCTACGGCGGAGTGGGTCTTGGCAAAACGCATCTTATGCATGCGATCGGGCATTACATACAGGATGAGCACCCGAGCTACAAGATCCTTTACACCACCAGCGAGAACTTCACAAACGACCTCGTTCAGTCCATAGAAAAAAAGGATCGCGCCGCCCTGCATGAAAAATACCGCAGCTTGGACGTGCTTCTTATCGACGATATCCAGTTCATCGGCGGAAGGGAGGCCACGGAGCTTGAATTTTTCAACGTTTTCAACGTGCTCCACTCCGCAGGCAAGCAGATAGTCATAACTTCGGACAAGCCGCCAAAGGATGTGCCCGTGCTCGAAGAGAGGCTCAGAAGCCGCTTCGGCTGGGGTCTGCCCGTGGATATGCAGCCCCCGGATTACGAAACACGCCTCGCCATTCTTAGAAGAAAGGCAACGGAGGACGGCATTGTGATCACCGATGACGTGCTTGCGCTGATTGCCGAGCGGGTCAACTCCAATATCCGAGAGCTTGAGGGCTGCCTCAACCGCGCCGTGGCGTATGCAAAGCTCATCAACAAGCCCCTTACGCCCACCGTTGTGGAGGGCATTTTGACCGACTATTTGAGCGGCAGCGAAACGCGCTCCATCTCGGGCGAGCTGATAAAGCGCATCGTGGGCGATTTCTTCGGCGTTACCCCCGCCGAGCTCGAATCCTCGCGGCGCGACCGCAAGTACGCCTATCCGCGCCAGATCGCGATGTATCTCACAAGATCGCTTATCGACAGCTCCTATCAGGAGATCGGAATGACCTACGGCGGCAGGCATTATTCAACCGTTATGCACGCCTGCGAGCAGATCGACGGCCAGCTTCCCACAGATACGGAGCTGAAAAAGACCGTTGAGGACCTTATCTCAAGGATAAAGAACGGCTGAAGCCGATAGTTTTCGACATTTTCTCATACAGTAGCAGGAATACATATAGGCAAGCGGCGGAGCGATGCTCCGCCGCTTGTCGCGTTATAAGGTTTGAATAACAGGCGTTTCAAGCCATCATTTCAGCGGCTCAAAATCCTCCGCGCCATGCTTGCAGAGCGGGCAGATAAAGTCCTCGGGCAGCTCGTCGCCCTCGTGGATATAGCCGCAGATCTTGCAAACAAAGCCCTTCTTGTCCGAAGTCGGTGCGGGCTTGGGCTTGATGTGCTCGAAGTAGTAGCTGTAGGTAACGGAGGGCGCGTCCGCATCCAGAACGCCCGCCTCAACGATATCCGCGATGAACAGCGTGTGAGTGCCGTAATCGCGGCTCTCGATCACCTTGCAGGAGATGAAAGCGTTGGCGTGCTTGGGCAGGTAGATTATGCCGTTTGCGCTGCGCGGTGCGGTGGCGGCGCAGTCGGCGAATTTATCAGTATCGCGGCCGCTTTGGAAACCGAAATGCTTAAACACCTTGAAGGGAACGTTCTCTGTGAGCACGGAGAGATTGAAAGCGCCTGTCTTTCTTATCATCTCCTCGGTGTAGTTTGCCTTGTTCACGGCGATATTTAGCCTCTTGGGGTTGTCTGTGAGCTGAACGGCGGTGTTTATGATGCAGCCGTTGTCCTTATCGCCGTCACGGGCGGTCAGAACGTACAGACCATAGGAAAGCTTGAACATGGCGGAATTGTCGATCATGCTCTCGTTCACGGCGGGAGCTTCGGCCTCGGGCTCCTTCATCGACTCGGCAACCGCATCGGCAAGCGCCTTTATCTGCTCGAGCTGGATGCCGTGTACGGAGGAGCGGATGTCCACAAGGTTCTCAATGAAGGTCATATCCTTCATCGGCTCGAGGATCTCGCGCATAAGCTTGCCGCTGGTGGGCGCCCATGAGCCGTTCTGCATGAAGGCAACGGTGCGGTTCTGGATGTTGTGCTCCGCAAGGTCGCGAAGCGCCTCCTCCATGCGAACGAAGATGCCAGCGTTGTAGGTCGTGGCGGCAAAAATCAGATGGCTGTAGCGGAAGGAAGCCGCGATGATCTCATCGGCGGAAGAAACAGAAACGTCGAAAACCTTGACCTTCACGCCGCGCTGACGGAGCTCGCTTGCAAGGATGTCCGCCGCGTTCGCGGTGTTGCCGTAGACCGAGGAATAGGCGAGCATAACGCCCTTCTCTTCGGGGGTGTAGGTGCTCCAAAGCATGTATTTATCGAGAAATTCATTGAATTTAGTGCGCCAAACGAAGCCGTGCAGCGGGCAGACCATGGCGATATCGACCGTTGCCGCCTTCTTGAGAAGCGCCTGCACCTGGTTGCCGTATTTGCCCACTATATTGGTGTAGTACCTGCGCGCCTCGTCCATATAGTCGCAAGCAAAATCCACTTCATCGGCAAAGATCGCGCCGTCGAGTGCGCCGAAGGTGCCGAACGCATCCGCGGAGAAGAGAATTTTATCGGTGCTGTCGTAAGTCACCATGACCTCGGGCCAATGCACCATGCGCGCGCAGATGAACATCAGCTCGTGGCGGCCGGTGCTGAGCTTGTCGCCCTCCTTGATCTTCATGAATTTGATCGAGGAAACGTCGCCGAAATAGTTTGAGATCATCTCGGCGGCAAGGGGGGAGCAAACCACGGTCGCATTCGGGTAGCGGCGAAGAAGCTCGCCGAGCGTTGCGGAATGGTCGGGCTCCATGTGCTGAACCACGATATAGTCGAGGCTTCTTTCGCCGAGCTCGTGCTCGAGGTTTTCAAAATAGAGGCCTGAAACGGCGGAATCCACCGTGTCGAAAAGCACGGTTTTTTCATCCGTGAGAAGGTAGGAATTGTAGCTCACGCCGCGCGGCACCTTGTAAACGCCCTCGAAGAGCGAGAGACGGCGGTCGTTTGCGCCGAGCCAAACGAGATCGTCGGTTATCTTCCTTGTGCAGTACATATTGCTTTTTCCTCCGTTTTCGTTATTTATTCTTCGCTCGAATGATATCACTTGAAAGCGATGAATTGATGTGGCAAATGCAACAAAACGGTGTTATATTGCTTGATACACTTGCCCGATTATCGCAATCAAAGCAGTGAATATTCAATCTTCATTATTCACTAAACAGCCTTTTCCTTTCCGCATGCGTTCGCTCCACCTTTTCTATATACGTTGCAATATCCTTGGGATTCGGAACGCGCTCGATGCGTTTTTCTCCATCAAAAACGCGCTTATTCATCGCTCCTGCGCCGTGGGCGAGTATGCTTGATCTATCCTCCATCATGTCGATATTATAGAGGCAGACCTTGTCGGGCAGGGAGTAGCCGACGTTTTCCATATTGCCCGCCATGTATTTCTGGCGATACATATAATAGGGCAGCATCCCGAGCTCGAGCGCGCATTTTTCGCCGAGCGCGGTCATCCTTTCGACCGAGGAAACGGGGGGAAGCATATAGTCGTTGAGCTTTTCATGCAGGCGGCTCGAACGCTTTATCGCAAGCGTGTGCACCGTCAGGCAGTCGGGCGCAAGATTCCAAACCTCGTTCAGCGTGCGCTCCATATCCGCCTCCGTTTCCATCGGAAGCCCCGCGATAAGATCCATATTTATGCTGTCGAAGCCGATCTCGCGCGCAAGATGATAGCAGGCGCGTATATCGGCGGCCTTATGGTCGCGGCCAACGAGCGCAAGGGTGCGGTCGTTCATCGTTTGCGGATTTATCGAGATGCGGTTTACGCCGTTTTTCTTTAAAACGCGGAGCTTTTCCTCGGTTATCGTGTCGGGTCTGCCCGCCTCGACCGTCAGCTCCGTTTCGGTGGAGAAGCCGTATACGCTCGCAGCATGGTCGAGCAGCTCATCCATCTCCGCTTCAGTCAAAACAGTTGGAGTGCCGCCGCCGAGATACGCCGCACGAACCTTGAGCCCGTGCTCCCTTGCAAGCGCCGCTCCAAGCAGAATATCCTTTTTCAGCGCATTGAGATATGCGCGCATATCGGTTTTTTTGGTGCGCAGCTCCGAGGCGAACGAGCAGTAGAGGCAGCGCGTGCGGCAGAAGGGGATGCCGATATACACGTCCACGTCGTTCTTCTGTATGGATGCGATAACGGGGCGCTGCACGGCGACTATGCGCGAAGCAAGGGAAAGCTTATCCTCGCTGACCTCGAATTCCTCGCGCATCAAATTAAGCGCCGCTTCCTCGCCATAGCGCTCGGTAAGATCGCGCAGAAGGCTTGTTGGGCGTATGCCGGTAAGCGACCCCCAGGGGAGGGGTGCTTCGGGGAAGGCCTTTTTCAAAGCGCGGAAGGCGGCTATCTTTATGCATCTCTTCTCAAGCCGCTTTTTCTCAAGCGCCGCACCGCGCTCGGTAAGCTCCGCTTCCGATTCGCCGATATCGGGCAGGGTGTAGGCGTAGGAAAAAACGGACGCGCCGTCGAAATACTCCGCGCTTGCGGAGTACCCGCCGCCGCTTGAAAGCAGGGCGTTGAGCTTCGCTTCGCCGGAAATAAAGCCGTGCTCGTTTATCAGCTCAACCTCGGGCACGGGCGTAAACAGGCGAATGACCTCGCAGATATCGTTATAAAATTCCTCACGGTTAGTGTGCAGCTTCATATTTTCGTAAATCTCGGCTTAGGGCTCGTTTAAAGCGTGGGTACGAAGAAAGCGGAAGCGGCGCTCAGTAGAGGCCGCCGCTCTTCATAAAGGGGTTGTGCTTGCGCTCGAATTCGAGCGTGGTTTCATCCTCATGCCCCGGGAAAACGCGATAGTCGCCGGGGAGCGCGAAAAGGTGGAAGGCTATGGATTCGTAAAGCTGCATCCCGTCGCCGCCAGCAAGGTCGGTGCGCCCAACGCTCAGGCGGAAGAGGGTGTCGCCCGAGAAGATGAGCTTTTCGCTCTCGATAACGTAGCAAACGCCGCCGGGCGTGTGCCCCGGGGTGAACACTACCTTGAATTCGAGCCCCGCTGCGGTGAAGGTATCGCCGTCCTTGAGCCTTTTATCCACCTCGCAGGGGGCAACATGAGTGCCCGCCATATATGCAAGGCTCGCCTCGCCGCCCGAAAGCGCACCGGCATCGGCATCATGGATGAAAACGAGTGCGCCTTCCTCCTCCTTGAGCTTGGCAACGCCCATCGTGTGGTCGAAATGCCCGTGGGTAAGCAGGATATGGGTGCAGCGCAGGTTCATTTCGCGCAGCTTTTTTATAACGGGCTTGGATGCCGCGGGGTCGATAACCACGCAGTTCGCAGGGTTCTCCGCGGTGCCGTTTTCGCTGTAAACTATGTATGTATTGGTGCCGAGAGGCCCCGTTGGAAGGCAAAGGATATTCATATTCTTCTCCGAGTTTTGTTTAGTGTTAAAACAGCCGCTCGCTGTCCAAAAGTATGGTAACGGGGCCGTCGTTGATAAGCTCGACCTGCATCTCCGCGCCGAAGATGCCCGTTTCGGTGCGCACCTGCCCGCGAAACGCGGCGATCGACTTTTCATAGAGCGGTATCGCGATATCGGGCGGCGCGGCGGATGAAAAGCTTGGGCGAAAGCCCTTTCGCGCATCGCCGTGCAGGGTGAACTGTGAAACGAGCAGGATGCTTCCACCGATATCCAGAACGCTTTTATTCATCTTGCCCGCCTCGTCCTCAAAAACGCGCAGTCCCGTGCATTTTTTAACGATATAGGCGATATCATCGTCGGTATCCTCGGGCGCTATGCCGAGGAAAACGAGCAGCCCCGCGCCGATCGCTCCAACGGTTTTATTTTCAACTTCAACGCTTGCGCGCTTCACTCTTTGGCAAACGGCTCTCATCAGTTCAATGCCCTCGTTACGCCGCGCACGCCGTCTATCTTCATCAGGCTGCGCGTAATGCTTGCAAGATGCTCCGCGTTCTTGACCTCAAAGCCCATCGAAACCTCCACTCCGCGCCCATCGTCGGTCGTTTTGGCGCTGAGCTTATGCAGGTTGATGCCGAGGTTCAGCAGCATCATCGTTATCTCCGCCATAAGGCCGGGGCGCTCGTCGCCGATGATATTGACGGAAACGGGGAATTTCGTGCTGTTTTCATCCGCCCACTCAACGCTGATTATGCGCTCGGAGTCGGCAAGAAGGGAAGCGGCGTTCGGGCATTTGGCGCTGTGGATCGAAACGCCCCTGCCGCGGGTTATATAGCCGAAGATCTCGTCGCCCGGAAGAGGGGAGCAGCACTGAGCGAAGCGGACGACCATATTTGCCTCGCCCTTGACTATCACGGCGCGGCCATGCGCGTCAAAGCTCTTGACTTGGGTATTCTCGCCCGAGGCCAGCCTCTCGGCCAGCTCCTGCTCCTTGCGCTCCTTGCGATAGGACTCCATCAAGCGGCTGAGCACCTGACCGGTGGAGAGTCCGCCGTAGCCTATCGCGGCAAGCACGTCGTCAAACTCGTTCATGTTTAGCTTTGTCAGCACGGCATGGACGTGGTCGGGCTTGGTGATATCCGAAAGTTTATGCCCCTGACGGCGCGCGGCCTCGGAGAGCATTTCCTTGCCTCGCGCGATATTCTCCTCCCTGTTTGCCTTTTTAAAATACTGCTTGATGCGGTTCTTGGCCTGGGAGGTTTTAACGAAGGTGAGCCAGTCGCGGTTCGGCGATGCCTGCGGGCTGGTGGTTATCTCCACAACATCGTGCGTGCGCAGCTTATAGTCGAGCTTGACGGGAACGCCGTTGACCTTCGCATGGTGCGTATGATCGCCCACCCTCGAGTGGATGCGGTAGGCAAAGTCGATCGGAGTGGAGCCCATGGGAAGATCGAAGATCTCGCCCTGCGGGGTCAAAACGAAAACGTAGTCGGTAAAGAAATCGTGGCGAACGTTTTCAACGTATTCCTTGGAGGAGCTTGCATCGGAGGCGTAGTTGACGAGCTGATGGAGCCATTCGAGCTTTTTATCAAGATCGTCCTGCTTGGTGCGCCCTTCCTTATACATCCAATGCGCCGCGATGCCGTATTCCGCCATGCGGTGCATCTCCTGCGTTCGGATCTGAACCTCGAAGGGCATTCCGAAATCGCTGAAAAGCGTGGTGTGCAGGCTGCGGTACATATTGGTTTTCGGCATGGCGATATAGTCCTTGAACCTTCCTGGGAAGGGGCGCCATATCGAGTGGATGATGCCGAGAGCACCGTAGCAGTCCTTGATGCTGTCCACAATAACGCGCAGTGCCACAAGATCGTATATCTCGTTGAGGCTGACTTTTTTATTGTTCAGCTTGCGATAGATGCTGTAGATATGCTTTCTTCTGCCGCTGACCTCGCATTTGATGCCCGCCGCACTCAGCTCGGTCTCTATCCTGCGCATCGCGGTTTTCAGAAGCGACATACGCTCGGTCTGCTTGGGGCCGATAAGGGATTCAAGATGCCTGCATTCCTCGGGCATAAGGTAGCTGAAGGAAAGATCCTCAAGCTCAACCTTTATTGCGCCCATTCCGAAGCGCTCGGCGAGCGGCGCGTAGATATCCATGGTTTCCTGCGCCTTCCTGACACGCTTTTCGGGGGTGCAGTAGCCGAGAGTGCGCATATTATGCAGGCGGTCGGCAAGCTTGATAATAACCACGCGAACATCGTTTGCTATCGCAAGGAACATCTTGCGAAGGTTCTCCGCCTGGCGATCCTCTCGGGAAAGCATGCGGGTTATGTTTGTGTTGGTCAGCTTGGTAACGCCGTCCACCATCTTGGCTATGTCCTTGCCGAACATGGCCGAAACCTGCTCGATGCTGATGTCCATGCCGTCCTCAACGGTATCGTGAAGAAGCCCCGCTATAACTGTGTCGGGATCCATATCCATATCCACAAGTATCATGGCCACGGCCTCGGGGTGAACGTAGTACGGCTCGAGCGATTCACGCTTCTGATTGGCGTGAACGGCCTTGGCAAACTCTATGGCCTTCTTCAGCAATTCTGTTTTTTCGGGGGGGAATTTCTTTTCGCATGCGGCAATGAGCCTGTCCATAAACCTTCACACCTCCAAACGTTTATATAGTGAACAGCGAATAGTGAACAGCGGACGATTCGGGATGAGATACCAAAGGGAACTCGTAAATTGCCCAATCCTCACGCTTAAAATGAAATAGTTATGCCAATAAATAAAATCATTTATTTATTGGCATACGAGTAGCGTATTAATATGTCATCGCGGTTATGACCGGGATACCGTCCAGCTTTTCGCGGCCGCCGAGGTCGGAAAGCTCGATGGCAAAGGCCGCAGCTTCGACCGTGGCGCCCATGCTGCGAACAAGCTCGATCACCGCGCGCGCCGTGCCGCCCGTGGCAAGCAGATCGTCCACAAGGGCAACGCGGGCACCGGGCTTTATGGCATCGGTATGTATCTCAAGGCAGTCGCTGCCGTATTCAAGGCCGTACTCAAGGCGCTTCACCTCGCAGGGAAGCTTGCCGGGCTTTCTTGCCAGCACGAAGCCGGCGCGAAGCGCGTAAGCAACCGCCGAACCCACAACGAAGCCGCGGGCTTCGGGGCCGATAACTATGTCGATATCGTAGGGGCGAAGCTCGTTTGCAAGCGTTGCTATCAGCGAGCCGTAGGCCTCGGGATCCTTAACAAGGGTCGTGATATCCCTGAAAAGGATGCCCTTGGTGGGAAAGTCGGGAATGTCGCGAACTGTTTTTTTGAGTCTTTCTTCGTTCATCATATCCTTCACCTCATGGGAGAGTTTTTTCAATAATTGATATTATACATCCGCTTTGGCGCTCTGTAAAGCGGCAGCGGCGGAATAGAGCCTGCTTTTTGAAAGGCAGGTGGGTACTATCACGGCGGTTTCGAGCGAGCCGCGCGAATTGATGCGCAAAAAGCCCAACTCGATGAACACGCGCAGCGCGAATCTTGCGCAGTATTTCGGCGAATCGGTGCTCTCGGAGAGCTTGCATGCAAGCTCCTCAAATGAGCAGAAGCAGCTCGAGAGCTTGTTCATGGCAAGGCTGTAGCACTCGGTCAAATATTCTCTTTCAAGCTTGAAGAGCGAAGCGACCGAGGCAAATGCGGGCAGGCGCTCGGGCAAATAGCCCTCGGCTGCGAGCAGCTCGGAGGAAGCGAGCCTTGCTTCAAGCGCCTCAATAACGCCGTCGAAATGCGGCGCATCGAGCACAACAACGGTGCTGTAGCCGAATTCGGGAAGCTGGAATACCTTCGGAGCGATAACGAGCACGTTGTCGCAAACCGAGGATTCGGGCGGGCAGCCGAAGCAGATATCCACGCTCAGCGCGGAGGAGGACAGCTCCTCGATAGCCTTTTTCGCGCTTTCGGGGGAGAAGGCGAGCGCCATAACGCCCGAAAGCTTGCTCGAATAGAGCTCGGTGAGGCCGGGCGCGCTCTTTATCGCGCGGGAACCTGACTGAGCGGGCGTATAGCAGGAGTTTTCAACGAACGCATCGCAGAAATTCCACATGCCGTTTTCAACGTAAGCTGCCGCGTTCTCGGGGGTCTGAGCCTGAGCCCATTTAACGCGAAGCTGTATGCCCTCGCTGCCGCACCATGTGTTTATGGTGGGTGTATAGAGCAGATCGAGCTTTTCGGCGCTCAACAGCCCCTTGAAATAGGGCGATGAGCCGAACCAGACCGCTTCAAGGCAGCCGGAGGGGCATAATACGTCGAACTTGGTGTGCTGCGAATCGTTGCCAAAGCGCCGTATCTTTCCGATCTCAACGTTCGATGAGCGGAAAACGGGGGAGGGATTGCACTCGCCGAAGGGCGCAAGCATGGATATCTCGCGGATAAGCTCGGTCGTGACCGCAGAGGCCGGAATCTCGAATTCGTAATCCTTCCTTGCGGCAAAATCCGCATCCGTAAAGGTGTTTTTAAGGTATTCGTTGAGCCGCCTGTCGAATTCCTCGAGCATGCCCTGCTCCATGGTGATGCCGGCGGCCTTTGCATGCCCGCCAAAGCGCAGGAAGCAGTCCTTAACGGCAAGCAGCGCATCGTGGATATTCACGCCGTCTATCGATCTTGCCGAGCCCTTGAGAACTCCGCCGGATTCGCAGAGCAGTATCGTGGGTCTATGGAACATCTCGAGTATCCTTGATGCTGCGATGCCTATAACGCCGCCGTTCCAATCGTTTTTGCAGAGCACTATCGCCCTTGTGTCCGAAAGGTCGCGCGAGGAAAGCATCGAAAGCGCATCCGCAAGGATTCCCGCCTCGTCCTTCTGGCGAAGCTCGTTCAGTCTGTTAAGCTCGCTTATCATGCGGTCGATTTCGCGAAAATCGGATGAAAGGAAGAGCTCCACGGAGAGCGAGGCATCGCTCATTCGGCCCGAGGCGTTGAGTCTGGGCGCAACGGCAAAGCCGAGATTGCAGGTGTTGTACGGTTTTTTAGCGGTGCTGATGCTGCCAAGCAGGCGCGAAAGCCCGTAGCAGCAGCGCCCCTCGTTTATCGCCTCAAGGCCGAGCTTAACGAAGATGCGGTTTTCATCAATAAGCGGCACAACGTCCGCAACCGAGGCGAGCCCCGCAAGCGAAACGTATTTCATAGCGGCATCCGCGCCCGCAAGCGCGTGAACGAGCTTGAAGGCGGTTCCTGCGCCGCAGAGCACCGAATTGGGGTACCTGCTTCCCGGAACGGTGTGGCTCACCACGGCCACGCAATCGGGAATGCGCTCGGGCGGGATATGGTGATCGGTAACGATAACGTCCATCCCAAGCTCGGTGCAGCGGTCGATCTCGCTTGCGGCGGAGATGCCGTTATCCACCGTTATTATCAGCCCAACGCCCTTTGAATAGAGCTTGTCTATAGCGGCGGCGCTCATGCCGTAGCCCTCCTCGGTTCGGGAGGGGATATGGTAGATAACGTCCGCTCCGATGCAGCGGAAATAGTCGGTCAGCATCGCGGTGGCGCAGATGCCGTCCACGTCGTAGTCACCGAAGATGCAGATCCTTTCGCCCGTGTCAAGCGCAAGACGAATGCGCTCAACGGCCTTGTGCATATCGTTCAAAAGGAATGGATCGTGGAAATGCTTAACGGAAGGGGAAAGAAAGCGCTCTATCTGCTCGCGCGTTTCCGCTCCGCGAACGTGAAGCGCACGCAAAAGAAGCGGCGAAACGCCAAGCGAATCGCAAAGCGCCGTGGAAGGCTCCCTTTCCTCGGAATAGTATTTGGATTTGCGGTAGATCACCAAATCGAACCCCTCCGCTTGCCGCTGATCGAACATGATGCGGGCGTTAAGCCGCAGCTCTCAGTCCGCTCGGCGGCGCAGAAATAATTATTCAACTTAAATTATACTACAACAGCGGGGGACGGTTCAATAGTGCCGTGAAAAGTTTTTTAAAACTTTAAAATTATATTATTTAATTGTTTGTGAATTATTATCTATTTCGACAGGCTCCGTATTATGCCGCCGATCATCCCCGCAAAGGCGCACATCGCAAGATCGACGAGGTTTGCGGAGCTGAGGTGAACTTCGCCCGAGAAAAGCCCGAAGCCAAGCGTTGTCAGCACGATATAGCCCACGCCGCAAACGGCTCCCCAAAGCCAGCGCAGCTTTTCAAGCCTTGCCGTGCCGATAAGGGCGGCTGCGAGTGCGCAGACGGATTTTATCACGGGATTTACTATGTATATGCTTTCAAAGCCGAGCACCTGCTTTTGAAGCAGCAGAGCGCATAGGGCAACGAGCAGAACGGATAAAAGCATCGAAGCGACGACCCCTATAAGAATGCCGAGATACGGATTTTTATGTGTGCTCTTCATTTTTTCTCCTTCCGTGCGGCGAGTTGAGATCTGAAAAGCGGAAGCAAACGCCGCTTGCGCACCGCCGTTTTAAAAAACTATATGCGTTTACGGAAGAAATGATGAATACGGGGAAATGAAAAAGCAAAACGCCGAAGCATTCTGCTTTTCGTATTCGTTATCACAGCATCGCGCTTTCAAAAACCGTGCCGATCGAAAGATCCCTCGTCAGCGGCTTATCGGTCACGGCGGCGCGTGAAAGCACCATCTTTCCTGCCTCGACCGAGTGGGTGAGCCACACGTTTCCGCCGATAACGCAGTCGTTTCCGATATGCGTGCTGCCGCCGAGCACCGTTGCGCCGGAGTAGATGACAACGCGGTCACCGATGTCGGGGTGGCGCTTAATGCCCTTAACGAGGCTGCCGTCCGGCTCAACGTCGAAGCTCTTTGCGCCGAGGGTAACGTGCTGATAGAGCTTAACGTTTTTGCCGATGCTCGTGGTTTCGCCGATAACAACGCCCGTGCCGTGGTCTATGAAGAACGCTTCGCCGATGGTCGCTCCCGGGTGGATGTCAATGCCCGTCAAACGATGCGCATATTCGCTCATAAGGCGGGGCAGCAGCGGTACGCATTCAAGGTAGAGGATATGTGCGAGGCGGTAGGTGCTTATTGCAGTGAAGGCGGGGTAGCAAAGGATTATCTCATCAAGCCCCGTTGCGGCGGGGTCGCCCTTGTATGCTGCTTCAAGATCGGTCAAAAGCAGCTTTTTTACGGCGGGAAGCGCGGCAAACACCGCTTCGAGCACCGCTTCGGCGCGCTCCTCATCGCCGGTTACGGCGGAAACGCAGCAGCGTATCAGAACGGATGCCTGAGCAAGCGCCTCCTTTCTTGAAAGAGAGAGCGAGGCGTATTTGGGAAACATGGCTTCGATAAGCAGATCGGTGTATCGTTCGACTCGCTCGCGAAAGGCGCGGAAATTGCGATCCTGCGCGGCAGAAGCATCGTCCGTATCGAGCGAAAGCGCGGTTTTTTCTATGAGGGAAAGCGTATCCATTTTACTATGCTTTATAATCGGAATTACAGATAAATAATTTAGAAAGCTTACGTTCAGTCCTCGCCATAGAGCGCGGTGGACATATACCTTTCGCCGGTGTCGGGCAGCAGCACGACCACGGTCTTTCCCGCGTTTTCCTCGCGCCCTGCAAGCTCTATGCCCGCCCAAAGCGCCGCGCCGGAGGATATGCCCGCAAGTATGCCCTCGCGCCGCGCAAGCAGCCTTGCCGCGGCGAAGGCATCCTCGGTCGAGGCGGTCATTATCTCGTCGATGACCGACGTGTTCAGAATTTCGGGAACGAAGCCCGCGCCGATGCCCTGAAGCTTGTGCGCGCCCGCCTTGCCGCCGCTCAGAACGGGGGAGGAAGCTGGCTCAACAGCGACTATTCTGATTTCGCTGTCCATCGTTTTAAGATATTCGCCAACACCCGTGATCGTTCCGCCCGTGCCAACTCCGGCAACGAAGATATCCACCGTGCCGTCCGTATCCGCCCATATCTCGGGGGCGGTGGTTTGATAATGAGCGGCGGGATTGGCGGGGTTTACAAACTGACCGGGGATAAACGCATTGGGAATAGTGCTTTTCAGCTCCTTCGCCTTTTCGATCGCGCCCTTCATTCCGAGTGTGCCGTCCGTCAAAACGAGCTCCGCGCCGTAGGCTTTTATAAGGTTTCTTCGCTCAACGCTCATGGTTTCGGGCATAACAATGATGAGGCGATACCCCCTTGCAGCGGCGAGTGAAGCGAGGGCAACGCCCGTGTTCCCGCTGGTCGGCTCAATTATCACCGAATCGGCGTTTATAAGGCCGCGCATTTCGGCATCATCGAGCATGGCTTTGGCGGCTCTGTCCTTCGCCGAGCCCGCGGGGTTAGCGGCTTCAAGTTTAACGATAAGCTTTGCTTTAAGCTCAAGCTCTTTTTCGATTCTTTTGAGTTCAACGAGCGGCGTTTTGCCGATGAGCTGTTCGTGCGAGGTGTGGATGTTCATAAAGATCGCTCCTTGTTTTGGATAAGCGCAGCGGGTAGCTGGCCCTTGCGCTCGTTTTCATATTATAGGTAAACATCGATAATTGTCAAAGCTGATATATACTCGGCTTCAAGTCGTTAATAATTTTGCCACAATTTGCTTATGAACTATAATGAGTAATTCCTAATTGCCGTGAAATAAATAAGCTCTGCGAAAGGAAAAGCGGGGGGGCAAGGTGCGGAAAAATGACTGTGATAAATGGAAACGGAGCGGGCGACTGCCTGCTCCGTTTTCCGGATGATTTTCGGAAAGTAAACGCTGCTAAATAAAGCTCGCGCAGATGATAATCGATTTATATATCGGAAGCAAAGCTCAATAGAGCGGAATACTTTGCTTCGTCTATCGAAAAAATGCCGTGATAGGGCTGCTCGATGAAAAAACCGTCCTCATCCTTATAAAGGTAAAAGAAATCCGAGCTTCGTCCGCCGGTCAGTTCAAAACCGATTTTGATATGATCCTTGCCCTGGGGAGCATCGTGATAGCTTTCCTTTGATTTCGTGTCCACATTTGCAAGAGCGTAAAGCAGCTCGTTGAGCTTTTCGCCGGCTTCTATGGTTTCGCTTTTGCCGCCATGCGTGATGGTTGCGCAAAGCACGTCCGATTCGGCGGGCAGGTTGAGCTTGACCTTGCTGCCTCCGCAGGCGGCGCAAAGCATAAGCTGCAATGCAAGTAGGATAATTGCAATAGTCTTCTTCATAGATACGTTGATCTGCATTTTTTGAACCAAAGCTCCTTTCATGGCAGCCGATTATTCTTTAATTCGCTCCTGTTCCACGCCCGTGTTGAATGATTGCAATCGCCAGGTGAACGTGTCCGCATTGCCATCGATATAAAAGCGGAGGGCTTCGCTTAAAAGATCAAGATGCTTAACGCTATCCTCCTTATAATCTATCAAATTTCGCCTGCATTTGTGACATTCCAAGTTCATGATCAATAAGCCGTCCTTATCAAAGTAATACTTTGAATGTATCAGCGCCTGCATTGCTCCTACCGAGGCCGTCAGCCAGCCGTAAGCGGCGTCGCTGCCGTCCTTTTTATAATCCTCTATCGCGGTGAGAGCGGTGCGGCATACCTCGGTAATTTCGGAATCATATCTTCTTATCACGCGCTCATGCTCACGCTTTTCGTTTATAAAGCTCACTGTTGAAAAAACGGAAACGGCCAAAAGTGCTGTGATTATAATAACCGGTGCGATTATATTTGCTTTCATTGTGATACAGGCTTATTTTGCCTTCCTCCTGATAATAGTATTTGAACAAAACAAAAAGGTTATCTCAAAACCTCAAGATAGCCTTTCTGTTATGCTGTTTTGCCGTTCGATTAGAACTTCATTCCGTTGAACTTAACGCCGGGGCCCATGGTGGTGGAGAGTACGAGGCTCTTAATGTAGGTACCCTTCGCCGCAGCGGGCTTTGCCTTGATGATGGCATCCATAAGAGTGGCGAGGTTCTCGCCGAGCTTTTCCTTGCCGAAGCTTACCTTGCCGACGGGGCAATGGCAGATGTTGGTCTTGTCAACACGGTACTCGACCTTACCGGCCTTGATGTCGGAGATAGCTTTTGCAACTTCCATGGTAACGGTGCCGCTCTTGGGGTTGGGCATGAGGCCCTTGGGACCGAGAACGCGGCCGATGCGGCCGACAACGCCCATCATATCGGGAGTTGCAACGCAAACATCGAAACCGAACCAGTTTTCCTTCTGGATCTTCTGAACCAGATCTTCATCGCCTACGAAATCGGCGCCCGCTTCCTGAGCTTCGCGAGCCTTGTCGCCCTTTGCGAAAACGAGAACGCGAACGGTTTTACCAGTGCCGTGGGGCAGAACTACAGCGCCGCGAACCTGCTGGTCTGCGTGGCGGGAGTCAACGCCCAGGCGGATATGAGCTTCAACGGTCTCATCGAACTTTGCCCTTGCGGTCGCAAGAACGGCCTCGAGGCCCTCTTCGGGATCATACAGCTTCTGCTTGTCGTAAACAGCCAGCTTTTCGTTATACTTTCTTCCATGCTTCATAATAAGTACCTCGCTTAGTCGATGACGTCAACGCCCATGCTGCGCGCGGTGCCGGCAACCATGCTCATGGCAGCCTCTACGCTTGCCGCGTTAAGGTCGGGCATCTTGAGTTCGGCGATTTCCTTGACCTGTGCCTTGGTGATCTTTGCAACCTTGGTCTTGCCGGGGGTGGGAGCGCCCTTTTCGATACCGCAAGCCTTCTTGATAAGAACGGATGCGGGCGGGGTCTTGGTGATGAAAGAGAACGAGCGATCCTGATAAACCGTGATAACAACGGGGATGATCAGACCTGCCTGCTTGGCGGTGCGCTCATTGAACTCCTTGCAGAAGCCCATGATGTTTACGCCGTGCTGACCGAGTGCGGGGCCGACCGGCGGTGCAGGGGTGGCTTTACCTGCGGGGATCTGCAGCTTGACAAAGCCGGTAATCTTCTTTGCCATGATAATTTCCTCCTAAATATAATGTGGTGCGAGCGGTAAGGGCAAAGCCCTTCCTCCCACTATGCAAACCGCAAAGCGGTGTACATACGGGGTAAAAAACGGGTTTTAAGCTTCCGTTAAAGCTTCTGAATTTCAACGAAATCCAGCTCGCAGGGCGTTTCCTTGCCGAACAGCGAGATAACGACCGTAACGGTCTGCTTCTCGGGATCGACGGCGGTAACTTCGCCCATGAAATTCGCAAACGCGCCGGAGATGATGCGAACGGTTTCGCCGATCTCAACGTCCATCTCAAGCTGAATGCGCTCAACGCCCATCGCGGTAACTTCCTCATCGGTGAGGGGGATGGGCTTGCTTCCGGGGCCAACAAAGCCGGTAACGCCGGTGGTGTTGCGAACGACGTACCAGGTGCGGTCGGTCATGATCATCTTGACCATGACGTAGCCGGGGTACACCTTGCGCTCCACCGTGCGGGGCTTCTTGGAACCCTCCTTGAACTCCGTAACCTGCTCCGTGGGATACTTCACCTCGAGGATGAGATCCTGAAGGTTGCGGTTCGCAACGGTCTTTTCAAGGTCTTCCTTGACCTTGTTTTCATAGCCGGAGTAGGTGTGGACAACATACCAGCGGGCATCCAAAGGGGTATCGTCCCCATAATGAGTCCTTACTTCATCCGTCATGCGAGAACCTCATTAGCCGCCGATCTTGATGCTGGCAAGAAGGGAGATACCGTTGCTGAAGATAAGGTCGAGAACCCAGATCAAAAGCGCCATGAACGCCACGAACGCGATGACCGCGATGGTGTAGTTGATGAGTTCCTTCTTGGTGGGCCAGGTGAGCTTCTTGGTCTCGGCGAACACTTCCTTGAAGTAGGTGCCGATGTTCTTGAACCAGTTCACTGCCTTGCCGAAGAAGTTGGTTTCCTGCTTTTTAACAGCGTTTTCTGCATTCTTAGCCATAATGAAACTCCTTACTTGGATTCCTTATGGAGCGTGTGCTTGCGGCAGAAACGGCAATACTTGTTCATCTCGATCCTGTCGGGATCGTTCTTCTTGTTCTTGAAGGTATTGTAGTTCCTCTGCTTGCATTCACTGCATGAGAGTGTGATCTTGACGCGCATTTTAAGAGCCTCCTTGTATTTTTTAAGCTTGAGAGAAGCGGAGCCGTACTCTCAAAACTTCAACTCAAATAAAGCCCCCCGAATGGGGGCGTACTGCTTATTTTAACTCAGCAAAAAGCATTTGTCAATCCTAAATCAAGCTTTTTCAAGGCTTTTTTCGCCAAAAAACGGATATATTTACGCATTTCGCCCGCCTCGGCCGCATGTCGAGTCCTTTTGTCCGCTTGTCGAGCCGTTTTCATAGGCTCGGCGCGCTTTTTTTATGTTTGCCGCGCCCGCGCCGCACTTCCGCTCTCGCTTCGCTCGCCTTCCGCGCGGCGCTTCCCGCAAATTTACAAAAATAAATGAAGAACCGCCGTCAGCCGTTCTTCTCAAGTCCAAGCAGAATATCCACAGCCTTTTGCATCTCCGGCCGCTCCCTGTATGCTTCGATAAGCCTTCTTTCCTTTTCGGAATACTCCCCGGGCGCGAGGTGAACGTCCAAAAGTTCGCTCGGCGAGCAGCGAAGAGCGCGGCAGAGCGCGGCGAGGATATCCGCATCGGGGCGGTTCAAGCCCTGCTCCCAGTTGGAGATGCGGCTGTTTGACACGCCCAAAAGCGCGGCAAGCTCAAGCTGGCTCAAGCCCGCGCGCTCGCGGTATTTCTTTATCCTGCTGCCTATCTCATACCTCAAAGCAAATTACCTCCGCCGCAGATAATTATACACCAAATCGGGAAAAAGTAAAACTGTTTCGGAGCAGAAATACTGTAAATTTGCCTTGACATACACGAAAAACTGTGATAATATTAGAGTATTCAAGAATAACTGTAACTTGTGGAGCGCATCATGCGAGTTTTTGAAAAACTGCGAGCCTATATAATTGAAAACGGGATCGATATCTCGGCGCTTGCGGCGCGCTGCGGCATGAGCCTTGCCGAGCTTTCCGCCATGCTGAGCGGCGAGCGCAGGCTTTATGCGGATGAGCTTCGCGAGATATGCATCGCCCTTAATCTTAGCCCCGAGCTTTTTGTGGAAGCGGCTTCGGCGTAGGGAAAAGCCGCGCATTTACGGATAACCGTTCGGTTTTTGCGTGCCGAAAGCGGCGCGTGGAAATAAACAATTCACTTTGGGAGGAAAACAAATGAAAAAGTTTTCAAAGCTCATTGCGGCGCTTGCGCTTGTGCTTGCCGCCGCACTCCTCACTTCCTCGGCGCTTCCTGCGCTCACTCGTGCGGAGGATCGCAACTCCGTTCAGCCCACTTGGACCGTTCCCGAGGGCTACAACGCGCATGACTATGAAAAATGCGTGAATTTCCTTGAGCAGACCGATGAAAACGGCGTTAAGAACGGCGATAAGCTCAGCGATAATTACGATCCCAATGATCCAGCGAGCTGGGGAAATTGCTTTAGATGGACAACTGTAAACAGCGAGCAGAGAATACATAAGATATATGCTGATGTTCGTCAACTTTACGGCAGTCTGGATGTATCGGGCTGTACCGAGCTGACAGAGCTGTACTGCACCAACAACAGCATTACTGAACTGAACGTATCGGGCTGCACCGAGCTGACAGAGCTGTACTGCACCTACAACGACATTACCGAGCTGGATGTAACGCATAATACCGCATTGAGCGTGTTGAACTGCGGATTCAACAATCTTATCGAACTGGATGTTACACATAATACTGCGCTAACCGAACTGTATTGCTATGCCAACAGCCTTATCGAACTTGACCTTGCACATAATGCTGCGCTTGAGTGGCTGTCATGCGATGGCAATAGCTTTACTGAACTTGATCTCAGCAATAATCCTCTGCTTGGTTACGACCATATCTATGCCGAGGGTGGCGGCATTATCGGCTATGTTTATAATCCCGATAATGAAGCATACATCTCTGCTTATCCGGTGGATGGCGAAGTCTTTGAGGGCTTCTTTGACGAAAGCGGCACGCTTATTTCCGCTGGATATTTGGAAGATTTGGTCTATTATTTTGGTTTTTCCGGCACCCCCCACCGGCACCGTTATCGCCCGCTTCTCCGGCGAAAGCGCACCCACTCCCGAGCCGGTTGAGCCCACCGACGAGCCTGCGCCCGTAGAGCCGACCGATGAGCCCGCGCCCGTAGAGCCCACCGATGAGCCTGCGCCCGTAGAGCCCACCGACGAGCCCGCACCCGTAGAGCCCACCGACGAGCCTGCGCCCGTAGAGCCGACCGCCGAGCCCGCGCCCGTTGAGCCCACCGCCGTACCCGCTCCCGCCGAGCCCACCCCCGCTCCTGTTCCCGCGCCTCCGGCAACGGGTACTGTTGCGCTTATCGGCCTCGGTGTTATCAGCGCGATTTCCGGCCTTGGAATCACCGTGTTCAGAAAGAAAAATGACTAATTGAATTAAAACGGGGCTGCGCGAAGCTTGCCGGCCCCGTTTTTAAACTTTTGCATTATACAATGCTTCAAAAACTATTAGGAGGAATAATAAATGAAGAAAAAGCTTAAAGCCGCGCTCGCTGCGGTGCTCGCTCTGTGCTTGGCGCTGGCTGCGATACCGGTTTCGGCGCTGCCGAGTGTGAAATCGGAAGTGAATATCGCCGAGAAAAATAAGATTGCAGAAGTCGAAAGGCTGAACAGAAGCCTTCAAGCAGAAGAGTTGTGCCGATCATTAGCATCGGTATATGAAGTACCGGATTCGTATAGTTCGCATGATTATTATAGAATCGTTGCTTTCCTTGAAAACTCGGGAGCCGATGGTATCAAAAACGGCAAAAAACTGATGCCGTCTTATGCTCCGGAAGATATTGAAACATGGGATTCGGATATAATCCATTGGTCTTATAATCCTCAAATTAATGGTGATGAGCTTTATCATCTGGATAGACTTGATATTGCTGATTACGGTCTGTTTGGCATGCTATACCTTGAAGGCTGCGTTGGCCTTATCACGCTTAACTGTGGAGAAAATGATATTCCGTATATTGATGTCAGCAACTGCATAAATCTATCATCTCTTTACTGCGGCGGCGAGTCCGGCCTTCCGTTATCGGAATTGTATGTTTTCGGCTGCAATAGGCTTCGTTCTCTAACGTGCACCGAAAGCGAACTGACCGAGCTGGATCTTTCGGATTGTGCCGCTCTTTACAATCTGACCTTCAGTGATAACAATATGATAACGGAACTTGACCTCTCGGGACTTACAAATCTCGATGATGTTCGCTGCTATAACAATGCGTTGGAACACCTGAATGTTTCAAATTGCGTTCAACTGAGAAGAATGGATTGCAGGGGAAATAGATTAATCGAGCTGGATGTGTCTTCGTGTAATAACCTTAGGGAGATGCAATGCTCGAATAATAAACTGACCGAGATCGATCTTAGATACAATCAGCATTTGCCTTATGTAATAATAAGAGCAGAGGGAGCAGGAACAGTAGGCTATGATTATGAGGCTTCTTTCGGTTGGCATATTGCGCTTGCTCAGGCTAATGGTGGAGCTACCTTTCTCGGGTGGTATAAACCCAACGGGGAGCTTATCAGGGATGTTTATAGATTAGACCTTGCTTATACTGACAGTTCGGAAGTTATTGCCCGTTTTAGGGGTTATAATGAATACGATTGCAATAAAATTGTCAGCTTCCTTGAACAGACAGATTCAAACGGTGTTAAAAACGGCGACAAGCTGAGCAATGTTTATGATCCGAATGATCCCGAAACTTGGAATAAATGGGTGTTTGATGGTGGATCATATGGTATCAATAGTTATTTCGTTTGGGAGGATATCGGCAATGAATTCAGACTTAACGGGATTGGATTTGCCGCCGGCAACGATCTTGTGGGTACGCTTGATGTTTCAGGCTGTACTGAGCTTGAAACAATGCTCTGTGCAGGCAACAGATTGAATTCAATTAATGCAAGCGGTTGTTCTGCGCTGAATTTCTTTAATTGCTCTAACAATATCAATGTATCTTTGAACCTTACAAACTGCGTTTCTCTTGAAACGATCGAATGTGATGACTGCGGCTTGACTTCGTTGAATCTGCCAAATCTGCATTCGCTTAGGGAACTGAGCTGTAAAGACAACAACATTGTGTCGCTTAACGTTTCCGGATGCAGCGCGCTTCACACCATAGAATGTCAAAGGAACAGAATCCCTTCGATTAACCTTGCAGGCTGTACTGCGCTTAGTAAACTGAGCTGCGATGAAAATGAGCTTACATCTATAAATTTGTCTCAGAATACCAACCTTAGACAGCTTGATGTGCGAAGGAATAAGCTGACAGCATTGGATGTTTCAAACAATAGTCTGTTGAATGAGCTATATTGTAATAACAATGAGCTTACAGAGTTGGATGTTTCAAACAACCGTGAGCTGATATCGATTTCTTGCCAGCATAATAAGCTAACAAGCTTGCATCTCGAAAATAACGATGATTTACCGCAGGATCTTATCGTGGCAGAGGGAAACGGAACTATTGGATATTTCATTGCCGGTGGTCCTGTGCGAGACTCGGATACCAGTATGGGATGTGCGTTTGCTGAAGCCAATGATGGAGCGACTTTCATTGGCTGGTTCAATGAAACAGGAGAACTCCTTTCGGCGGCTCAAGAGTGGATTTTTGAGTATGTCTCTGCGTATGGGGAGCCTATTCTTACCGATGAAACTGTATTCATTGCCCGCTTTTCGGATGGTTCGGCTATTCCGGGAGATGTAGACGGCAGCGGAACTGTCACCACGGCCGATGCCATCACCACCCTGCGCCTTGCGCTGCAGCTTATAGACGGCAGCGGATTGAACTCCGGCGCTGTTGATATGGACTCAAACGGTTCCATCACGATTGCAGATGCGATATTGGTTTTGCGCGTCGCGCTTGGGCTTGCGTGAGTACAATAAAGTATGCTTTGAATTAGTAAGTTGATGAAGGGGCTGTTGCACAAGCAAGCAAATTGCGTGCAGCAGCCTCTTTCTTTTCGCGGTATTTGAGTTTGATTTGGAAAATTATCTTTCGGTGTGCGGAAATCAGCGGTATTTATAGGGTTGGATTGATTTTTGGGTACACT
>JAFPWD010000039.1 GCA_017395105.1 Clostridia bacterium | reverse complement strand
TTAAGCGTACCCAAAAATCAATCCAACCCTATAAATACCGCTGATTTCCGCACACCGAAAGATAATTTTCCAAATCAAATTCAAATACCGCGAAAAGAAAGAGGCTGCTGCACGCAATTTGCTTGCTTGTGCAACAGCCCCGAGCTCTCGCAGAAGATCCAGCGAGGTATGGGCATCAACGCCGAGAAATGTCTCTCAAACGGTTCCAATCCCGGGCTGGGCTTCAAGGTCAATCCCGACAAGACCTTCCGCATCGACGAGGAAGAAGCGGCTATAGTCCGTGAGATATTCGAGCGATACGCGCAAGGTCAAACGAAAGCCGAGATAATTAAGGACCTGCAGAGGCGAAGGATCAAAACCTCCCTTGGGAAGGATTTTACCTACAACAGCCTCAGCAAAATGCTCCGAAACCGCCGTTATCTTGGCATATACATCTATAACGGCATTGAAACGCCCGGCGGTATGCCGCGGATCCTCGATGATGATCTTTTTGAAAGGGTACAGGATATGCTCGACAAGAATCTGCATGTTCCCGCACGAAGACGGGGTGAAGGA
The DNA here is from genome assembly GCA_017395105.1 of Clostridia bacterium. GTDB lineage: Bacteria > Bacillota > Clostridia > Christensenellales > CAG-138 > PeH17. The sequence goes on along the minus strand of JAFPWD010000039.1, from coordinate 56,079 downwards.
GAGTATCTGCTCACGACAAAACTGTTCTGCGGTCATTGCAAGGAAATGATGACGGGTTACGGCGGTACGAGCCGTTCGGGCGAATACTATCCGTATTATGCTTGCAAAAAAGCCCGCCGCGGGAAATGCGATAAGAAGGTCATCGGCAAGCAGAAGATAGAGGACAGGGTGATCCGTGCATGCCTCGATCTGTTGACCGATGATAATATCGCTTTCATCGCCAAATGCGTTGCAGCCGAATTCGGAAAGGATCCCGACAGCCTGACGGTGAAATCATTGCGTAAGGCGATGCGCGAAGCAGAGACCGCGATCGATAACCTTTGGCGCGTGATCGAGACCGGTCAATCGGTCGATATGCTCACCGAGCGACTTGAGCAGCGCAAAGCGGAGAAAGCGGAGCTTGAAAAACAACTTGCGACAGAACTCAACCGCAAAGTGTATCTCTCTGAGCCGCAGGTCATGGCCTACCTTGATTACATCCGAACTATGCCGCTGCCGGACATCGAAAAGCGCAGAGCGATAATCAATATCTTCGTCCACTCGGTCTATCTTTATGACGATCACTTCACGCTCGTTGTAAACGCAAGTTCTTTTCCGCAGAAGGAAAAGGATATCCCGCTCGATGAAATAGAAAAAGCCTTTGAAGAAAATGCGGCTTCAGATAGCGGCACATTATCGACGATGGATGATGCTGCGCCACCAGAAAACGGCAAGTTGTAAAACTTGCCGTTTTCAATTATATTCGCCCTTTCGTGCAAGTGATGCATCCTTCGGACATGATGCCGCTGCGCTGATGAGGCGCACCTTTGCATCTTCTCTTCATTCGTGCAAAATCCCGGCTTCCTCTCTTCATCATACAAGCTCGGTCAAATCGGATCTTTATTGTAACCAAATGCTTTTTGCGCCAACTCACGCCCTTACCGCAAACGAATAAACGCGGCCTTTTTGCATTTGAAAAATCCATCGTGCCGAGCTTTGCTTCTTCGCAGAGTTTTTTATTGCAATATCGTGCAAATGTGATATAATATAAGAAGGGAGGTGTTCTCCATGGGAATACTCGACAAGCTTTTCGGCGCAATAAAAACAGCCGCCGATCAGGCAAAAAAGGAAATAGCAACCGCCGAAAATGTGCTTGAAGGCGCGGCGGGCAAGCTCGAGGATGCGGTCGAGGACGAATGCATCGGTCTTGACACCGCCATGCATCAGAGCTCAGGCGGTGCGGATCGCGGCGGCAAGGGCTATTGGGACAAGGTTCCGGCCGAGCCGAATCAGTACGGCAGAGCATCTGAATGGTAGTTAGCGTGAATAGTGAATCGTTGATGTTGAAATTCCTTCGGAATTTCTTCGAAACTGTTCATCTTCGGAAACGAGACAAGAGTAAAGGAGCGGATATGCAGATAAAACGAAACCGATTATTAATCAAATCTATTTGGCTTGCTATGATCATTCCGTTCATTTTAGCTTCGGTAGGCTGCGTATTCGGGAGGACTGAAGCGCCGTATCTTGATGACTACACGGAGGGACGGATGCCCAAGATTACGCCAACGGTCTAGATCGGGTTTGACGAGCCTGATGCGGAAAAATCCGAGCTTTGGCGCGGCATTATTCCTTTTAAGTATGTTTTGCGCGATCTTCTTCAGTCGCATTTGATGAACGAAAAAAATGGAGGCGTAATACAGTTTGAAAACGCATGATGTGCAAAATCTATGTTTTCTGGACAGTTCTGTCATTGATTCCTTTAGAGAGAAAATCAATTCTTCTTCGATATTCTCTGATCACGAAGAATATAAACACAAATTCAACATCATTTGTGTTTTTATGGATCGCATCGACAGCTCTATTCGCTATTTAAACAGGTATGATGACACTCCTTCGTCAGAAGAAGATTTCATCAATTTCTTGGTTTACGCTACGATTCTTCGTGATGGTGTTATAAAGCTGTATGAAAACATTTTTCATACAAAACCGCCATTCATTGGCGAGAAGAAGTTTTTTACAAATGCAATGCGCTACAATGAGCCGTATTTTTCCGAAAATACTTGCCCGACAGACGATGATTTTTTCGAGTACTTAAGGGCACTGGCATTTGCCCATCCTTATGAAGTCAGTGCAAACAGGCGAGAGAAAAACAGGCCGTTCATGCAGAAGAACGAACAGCACTTATGCCCTTGGGTAATTGTCGGCAACTCGCTCAGAGCATTTGGCGGTTTTAAAGATGCAGTAGGCGTGCGGATATACTCCAGCGCAGATGAGGATAGCATAACGGATGTTACGATATCATTTTCTGCACTCAAAGAGTATGTCAAGTCACGCTATGAGAGTATTTCCGAGTTGACAAAATGGGCAGAATCCGGGATTGCTGAAGTGAATGAGAAATGGAAGAAAACCAAAGTTAACCGTAATCAAGAGCCTTCTGCAATCCTTCACGAAATAGTCAACATTCTTAATGATCGTTTTGAGAATTCAGACTCTGCTGAGACAGCGGCATTGCATTTGGAATGCCCCTTAACCGATGAACGGAACAGCCAAAGCGTTGCTGCTTACAGAAAAGCTATTATTCAGGCAATACCAGAGTTGTGCGATTGTGTTGATGCATTAGACTGCGAAGGAATGGAAAATGCGCTCTCTCTAATCTATGAGCGACCGGAGCATATGCATCAGATGGGACACTATCAATTGGAAAAGATATTTACATACTTGAACACCCGTAGTGAATTCATTGATCCAAATTCTAATGAATACTGGGGCTTACAACAAGCATCTGCCTTCGCGCAAGAGTTCGCCAAGAAATGGGTAGTAATTGACGCTGACAAAATGCCGTATGCGGAGATACAACTACTGGTTCAAACGGCTTGCTTCCTTGAAGCGAGAGAACAGTTGCAAAACAATTATATATGATGAAGCGAAAACATAAACGATACAGAACTTATACACAAGGAGCAATACTATGCCATTAGTATCCGAAGGCGTATATATTGATGACGGCGCGAGTAAATCATTTGAATTTGAATCCGCCTATTATTTGAACTTTCAAATACAAAGTGCGCTGGCATCACTTCATCATTTAGCTAATTATGCTGATTGCTTTGAGTGGGAAAACCGATGCCAGTATTATCACTTTTATACAGATCATCTCCTGTATTCGTGGGGGCAGATAACAAGTCGTTTTATTAGCGTAAAAAAGGCTAAGGCACTATATTGCGAGCGTAAAGAATGTAATAGGAATAACTACCGATTTACGGAAAGGGATTATCCACTGCTTTCAAGCAAACGCGCTCGTAATGTTATTGAGCATATTGATGAATACAATGCTGATATCATTAAGGAAAAACTTGGCGTTGGAGGTTTTAATCTAATCGATGCAAATACGGAAGAAAGCCTTAAAAAGCTGTTGCGTGAGATGCGAGAGCTGCACCCCTATACATTGGATTTATTAACAAACGAACTGTACATAAGATATAAAAAAGAGGATTTGACTATAAACTTGGAAGAACTAAAAAAGGAGTTGCTCTCCCTATTATCGCGCGTGCGCTCTTTTCTTGAGTTTGTTTCTATGATATAGTCTGCATGCTTCCGAAAATGCAGTAGCTTTTGAGTTTTAACGAGCCCGTTGTTAAATGAACAAAGGCAGTATCAAGCTTCCATTGATACTCTGCCAAACTCATTGACCGACACCCACGCCGCATGGTAAAATACCCATAGGGCAGTATTTTTCCGCTGCCGCACCAACGCCGGAGAATGCATAGCGCCTGCAGCGTATCCGGCACGGGCTTTCTTGTGCTTCGCAGGCAGCCTGCCCGTGTACGATCCGGTATTCCGGCGCTTTTTAATTATCAAACAGCTTGTTTAGGAGTACGATATGATAGAATTGCACCCCGTAACGCCGAATAATTGGCGGCTCGGTCTGAAGGTCAGCGCCGAACAGGAGCGATTCGTTGCAAATTCCGCCGTTCTGCTCGCCCGCGCCTACGCCTACCGCGAGCACGGCGGTCGGGCGTTCGTTATCTATGATGACGACCTGCCCGTCGGTATGGCGCTGTACTATTATTATTTCGATGAGGACGGGCGCGGCGCATACGATTTCAGCCAGCTTTTCATCGATGAAAGGTATCAGGGGCGCGGATTCGGCACGAAGGCCGCCGAAATGATACTCGATTTGATGCGCGAGGACGGCAGGTTCGAAGTCGTAACGCTCTGCTATATCGAGGGCAACGACGAGGCGCGAAGGCTGTATGAAAAGCTCGGCTTCACCCACACCGGCGAAGCGGACGGCGACGAGATAATAATGGAGAAAAAGCTATGAATAACGAGGGAAAAACGATAACGCTGGAGGAGATACCCGTTGAAAGGCTGGATGAGTTTTGGAGCATCCATTTTCCGTATCTTATCAACGACGGGATCATCGACGATGAAGAGGATATCGAATACTTCTCGGGCGATGAGTATCGCGGCGTGCTCAAGGCGCACATGCTGCGCGAAAAGGATAAACAGCGTTTCGCCTATTTCATCGAGGGCGGCGAACGCATCGGCGCAGTAAGCTACTGCATCTACAAAAGTGAGGACGGCAAATGCTTTATCCTTGACTTCTGGGTGTTCCCGCAGTTTCGCGGAAACGGCACGGGGCGGCGCTGCTTCAAGGCGCTTGAAGCGCATACAAGGGCGGACGGAGCGGTTTATTATGAGCTGAACAGCATCAAGGAAGCCTCCGTGCGCTTCTGGAAAAGCCTTGGCTTCACCGAGCACGGCGCGGACGAATGGGATATGCCGCTTTACATCAGGAAATAGAATAATTATTAAACGATATGGTACTGTACGCGATAATAATGCTTATAGCGGCGGCGCAGATGCTCGGCTTTGGGATCGCGATTTTCCGAGGCAAAACGGGGCTTATTCACGACTACCATCGCAAAAACATCAAAAAAGGCGATGAAAAGCGCTATGCAAGGGCGTTTTCCATCGGGCTTTTCATCATCGCAGCCGCATTCTTTGCTTCAGCGCTTGCCGCGCTTATCATTGGCGAACGCGCGGGCATCGCGGCGCTGCTGCTGCCGTTTACCGGGCTTGCCGCGGGGATCACGGTGATAGTAGTCGTTCAAAAAAAGTATAACGGCGGCTTATTCTAAATCATAAGACCAAAGCTTGAGCGCAAAAAATGAGTCTTATCGATCTGCTTTGTGAGGAGCGTGCATGGCTCGATTTTCTCGCCTACAAAAAGGAGCGTCATATCCCCTTATGGCGCGAAAAGGAGCTTTCGGAGTTCATCGAAAAAAAGGAATACATGGAGGTTTGCCGCGAGATCGAGCGCGGCAGCTCATTCCTCATCGTTTTCTTCCTTCAATATGGCCGCGGCCTTCTTCTTGACCCTTTGAAGCGCGTTATCGGCGGCCTTTGCGCCGCGCCCCGTCATTTCGCCTATCTGATTATAGGTTTTGCCATCCAAAAACAGCGATAAAACCTCTTTTTCAAAATCGGTCAGCTTCTCGGAAATTCGCTTTATAAGCAGGTGCTCCTCCTCGCGGTTTATGAAAAGCTCCTCGGGGCTTTTTGAATCCGCGCCGAGCCTGTCCGCAAGGGTGGCGGAGTCCTCATCGTCCTCCGAAAAGGGCTTATCAAGCGAGATATAGCTGTTCAGCGGAATATGCTTTTTCCGCGTTGAGCGTTTGACGGCGGCGATAATGTTGTTTTGTATGCAAACCTCGGCATACGAGCGGAAGCTCACGCCCCTTTGATTATCAAAATCGCGGATCGCGCCGAAAAGCCCAATCGCGCCCTCCTGAACAAGGTCCGCATTATCCGCGCCGATAAGGAAATACGGCCTTGTTTTCAGGCGAACAAGGGGCATGAAGCGCACGATAAGCAGGCGCTCCGCATCCTTATCGCCGTGCTTTGCGAGCGCGGAGAGCGCCTCATCGCTCATCGCTTCATAATTCGGTTTTGAGCCGTTGTCGGTCATTCGATATTTTTAAGCCCTTCATAAAGATCGTTGAACGAGCGATTCTTTTCACACCGCCCGAACGAAAGCTCCCTGTTCTCCCCGAATTCAAGAAGGAAGCATTTTGTAAGCTCCTCCACGGTCTGCTCCAGCGCGGTGAAGAACTGCGTGTATGCAAAATCGCGGGCGGGCGTTCCCTCTTCAAAATTAGCGGTAATTAGTGATTCCGTGACCTGATCGAGCGGATAGAGCTTTATATGCATAAGCTCGTGAACTATCACTTCCTCGATATTGGTCTGCTTTGGCGCTGCGGCGTTCAAAAGCAGAATTGCCTTTCTATCATCGCAATCGATCTTGAAATCGCCGGTCTTTCGCCACTCACCGTCGCGCACGAACTCTAACTTCACGTCCCACTGCGGGGAGATGCGAAGCTTTTTTACGTATTTTTCAAAGAGCTCCCGCGCTTTTTCCTCGTTCACTGTGCATCCTGCCTGTTCTTTTCAAACATGATTATCGCCGCCGCGACCGCCGCATTCAGCGAATCGATGCTGCCCTTGATCGGGATGGAAACGAGAAAATCGCATTTTTCCTTCACGAGCTTGCCCAGGCCGTCGCCCTCGCCGCCGATAACGAGCGCAAAGCCGCCCTTCATATCGGTTTTATACATGCTTTCGCCCGCCATATCCGCGCCCGCGATCCAAAGACCAGCTTCCTTGAGCTGCTCCATCGCGGCAACGATATTCACAACGCGAGCTATGCGCATGTGCTCCGCCGCACCCGCCGAGGTCTTTACCACGGTTGCGGTAACGGGAGCGGAGCGCCTTTTAGGTATCACAACGCCGTGTGCGCCCGCGCATTCGGCGCTTCTTATGATGGAGCCGAGGTTATGGGGATCCTCGATGCCGTCGAGCAGGATAACGAAGGGCTTTTCGCCCTTTTCCTCGGCGTAGGCAAGGATATCCGAAAGCTCACTGTACTCAACGCCGGGTATTTCCGCAACTATGCCCTGATGGTTGCCCGGCTTGCCATCGTGCCCGAAGGGCATGCAAATTTCATCGAGCCTGCGCCTGTCCACCTCGCGGATAACAAGGTTCTTTTCGCGCGCCATAGCCACGATCTCGCCGAGCGAGCCGTCGTGCTCCGCGGTAACGAGAATGCGGTCGATGCTCCTGCCGCTCTTGACTGCCTCGCGCACGGGGTTTCTGCCCATGATGATATTCGGCAGATTCTCGGGATCGATCGGGGTTTCCTGCACAAATTCAGGCCTTTCAAAGCGCGGCCTTTCATCAAAGCGCGGTTTGCCCTCGAAGCGGCGCTCGCCGTCAAAGCGGGGCTTATCGCCATAGCCTCTGCCGCCGCGCTCGCCATCGAAGCGGGGCTTGCCCTCAAAGCGGGGCTTATCGCCATAGCCTCTGCCGCCGCGCTCGCGGTCGAAGCGGGGCTTGCCCTCAAAGCGGGGCTTATCACCATAGCCTCTGCCGCCGCGCTCGCCGTCGAAGCGGGGCTTTCCCTCAAAGCGGGGCTTATCGCCAAAGCCTCTGCCGCCGTGCTCGCCGTCGAAGCGAGGCCTGCCCTCAAAGCGGGGCTTATCACCGTAGCTCCTGCCGCCGCGCTCGCCATCGAAACGGGGCTTGCCGTCGAATTTTCTTTCGCCAAAGGACTTGCCCTCAAAGCGGGGCTTGGCATCGAAGCGGCGTTCACCGTCAAAGCGGGGCTTGCCCTCAAAGCTTCTCGCTCCGCGCTCGCCGTCGAAACGGGGCTTGCCCTCATAGGGCTTTTTCTCGCCGAAGGGCTTGCGCTCGAAGCTCTTTTCGCCGTAGCCTCTGCCGCCGCCGAAGTTTCCGCCGCGGCCGGAGCCGCCCTTGCCGCCAAAGCGCCTTGAATTGTTGGTGTAGTCTGCCATGATTTACTCCTTGTTTTTCGTTTATACTTTATTCGGCGCTTTCCGAAAGGATCAGCCTCATAATTTCGTTTATTCGCCCGTTTTCGCCCGATAGGTACAGAAAGCCTATCAGCGCCTCAAGCCCCGTGGCGGTGCGATAATCCATTATCGAAGCGCTCTTGGGAACGGTGCCGATATGCGAATTCCTGCCGCGCTTATACACGGCAAGCTCCTTTTCGCCGAGCATCGGTTCTATCGCGCGAAATGCTTCCGCCTGCGCCTTGGCGCAAACGAGCTTCGCGGCGCGCTTGTGAAGACCGTGCACGGTCAGGGTCGTGGTCTCAAGCAGCATCGTGCGCACGAAAAGATCGTACACCGTGTCGCCGATATAGGCGAGTGAGAGCGGCGCAAGCTGCGCGGGATCGCCCGAATTGCGGAAGGCTCCTTGCGTGCGCTGCATGAGCTGCGTTTCCATTCCGCCGTTCGGCTTTGGGTCAATTGTATTGTTTGCATATTCCATCAATTATACATTATAACGCAAACTATTGATTTTTCAAGCGTTTTTATAAATTTTCTCAAAATCTTTTGCCCCTCCCCCGCTTCCGCGCCTTGTATGCGGCGCGAAATGGTGATAAACTATAGCTTGCGGCGCGTTCGAGCTGCAAAACCACCGCCGTAAAACGAACAAACGAAAGAATTTGCTTTGAAAGATTTGAAAGATATAAACGAGCTGATAGCCGAGGTTCTCTCCTCGGGCGCATATAAGATCATACTCAGCGGCGCGAAAAGCGGCGAATTTCGGCGCATCAGCCTGAATCTTGCGGGCGGCGAATACTTTGCCGAGAAGCTTACCGAGAAACAGGCATTTCACGAGCGCATCCCGCTTGAAAATGCGCAGAGCCGCATAGCGGAGCTTTTTTCGGATTTTTCGCAGCTCAACGCATGGAGCGAAAAATACGAATTCACCGCCAAAATAAGCAAGAAGGGCAAGCTTTTGGCGGGAAAGCACGCCGCAAAAACTGCGCCCAAAGCTGAGAACGCACGAAACCGCGAAAAGAGCTATCTTCTTTCAAACCGCGGCGTGATACCCCCGCTCGTGGATATGGGCGTTATGGATGCGGACGGGCGGATAATCAAGTCCATGAACGATAAATTCCGCCAGATCAACCGCTTTATGGAGCTTATAGACGAGCTTGTGAAGGACGAGCCCGCATCCGAAGCCGCGCCGCTGCGCATAGTCGATTTCGGCTGCGGCAAGAGCTATCTTACCTTCATCGTTTACTACTATTTCACCGAGATAGCAAAGCGCCCCGTAGTTATGACAGGGCTCGATCTCAAGCGCGAAGTTATAGATTTTTGCTCGCAGTTATCTAAAAAATACGGTTATAAAAACCTAAGCTTTTACTGCGGCGACATAGCGGACTACGCGAGCGAAAACGGCGGAAAAATCGACCTTATGCTCTCACTCCACGCCTGCGACACCGCGACCGACTTTGCGCTCTTTAACGCCGTCCGCTTCGGCGCGAAATACATCCTTTCCTCCCCCTGCTGCCAGCATGAGCTAAATAAAACCGCCGAGCTTTCGGCGTTCCCGCTCTTCGACGATGGCGGCATTTTAAGGGAGCGCATTTGCGCGCTTATGACCGATTCCATTCGCCAAAAGCTCCTTTATTCGCTCGGGTATTCCTCAAGGGTGATGGAGTTTGTTGAGCTTTCGCACACGCCTAAAAACCTTGCGATACGCGCGAAGAAAACGAATATCCCGCTTGAAAAAAGAAAAGCGGCGCTCAATGATGTCGAAACCGCGCTTTCAGCTATGAAGACCGAGCAAACGCTTCACGCGCTGCTTGAAAACGGCGGCTTTTTTGAAAAATTGAGGTGAACCCATATGAAATTGCTTCTGACCGCCTTCGATCCCTTCGGCGGCGAAAAAGTGAACCCCGCGCAAAAGGCGGTCTCGCTCGTTGGCAATGTGGGAGGCATTGATATAGTCAAGCTGACCGTGCCGACCGTTTTCCGCGCGGCTTCGCGCATTGTCATCGAAGCGATACGGTGCGAAAAGCCGGATGCGGTGCTCTGCATCGGGCAGGCGGGCGGAAGAGCCGCGATCACGCCCGAGCGCGTGGCGATCAACCTTATGGATGCGCGAATCGCCGACAATGCGAGCTTTGCCCCTTCGGACGAGCCGATATTCCCCTCTGCGCCCGATGCGTATTTTTCCTCGCTGCCCATAAAAAAGATGGTCGAAGCAATACGCGAAAGGGGCATACCCGCCGAGGTTTCAAACACCGCCGGAACCTTCGTTTGCAACGAGCTTATGTACTCGGTGCTGCATGCGCTGAAAAACGAATTTCCAAATACCATCGGCGGCTTTATGCACGTTCCGTTCATTCCCGAGCAGGCGGCAAGCAAGGGAGCAAATGTGCCAAGCATGAACATAAACGACGTAGCTTCCGCGATAGAGGCGGCGATAGCGCCCATCGCCGAACACTTGAACAGCTAAAAAGCCGAAAGGCAGAAAATACAATAGATCACAGGAGAAAACCATGAACAATTTCGATCAAAAATACTGCTTGAATTCCTTTGAGCGTTTGCTTGAAAAGGACAGCACCACGGGTCAGTACGAGGAAGTGCAGGCGCTTATCTGCGAGATGCTCGACGAGATCAAGGTTCCCTACGAGGTAACACGCAAGGGCGGCGTTATAGCAAACCTCGGCGGCGAGGGCGAAGCGCTTGTCGTTACCGCGCATCTGGACGACATCGGCCTGATGGTGCGCCACGTCAATTCGGACGGCACGCTGAACGTATGCGCCGTTGGCGGTCTGTACCCATTCTACTGCGTAACGGAGAATGTTCGCATCTACACGCGCGACGGCAAGGTTTACACGGGTTCGATCTGCCGCACTCCGAACAGCGTTCACGTTACCGAGGAGGAGCTGCGCGTGGCGCTTCCCGACTACCGCACGAACGTTTGCGTGGTGCTCGATGAGGACGTTAAATCGGCCGCCGACACCCTTGCGCTCGGCATCGACACAGGCGATATGATCGCGCTTTATCCGCGCTTTGAGTTCACCGCATCGGGCTATATCAAATCCCGCTTTATCGACGACAAGGCCTGCGCCGCCGTGCTGCTTGCGGCTATGAAGCGCATCAAGGAACAGGGAATAAAGCTGAACCGCAAGGTTTATGCGTATTTCGCCATGTATGAGGAGATCGGCCACGGCACGGTCTATCTGCCCGAGGACGTGAAGGACATCCTTGCCATCGACATCGCCCCCACCGGCCCCGATCAGAATTCGGACGAGAAGAAGGTTTCCATCTTCTGCAAGGATTCGCGCTTCCCCTACCATTGGGGCATGACGAACGAGCTGCGCGAGGCGGCGAAGGCTTCGGGCGCGGACTTCGTTATGGATATCTTCACCCCGCATTACGGCACGGACTGCGACCCGAGCGTGCTTGCGGGCTACGATATCCGCCATGCCGCCATCGGCCCCGGCACCGCGAACAGCCATGGCTATGAGCGCACCCATATTAAGGGGCTTGAGAATACCTATAAGCTGCTTATGGCGTATCTTACGAAATAATTATTATATTTCAAATAAAGCCGAAGTCTGCATTCCCGATTTTGATGCAGACTTCTATCCAATGCGAGCGCATCACTAAGGCGGATGCGCTCCTTATTTATTGTGCGTGAAAAAACGATTAATTCTGACCCTTCAAATTGCCGATAGCATCTACAATGCGATTGGTTTGTTCGCGTGTGTTCGTATCATCGAGACGGTTTGAAATCAAAGCATTGATCTGCTTTTCAGCCTGTTCTGCCTTGTTCTTATCGAAGATAAAGAAATCTATAAGCTTGCTGCGACCCGAAGTCATGTTGACCTGAAGCTGAATCTCAAATGCATCCAAAACCCAGTTCACTGCAACTATGAGTATTATCAGACCGCCGATAAAGCCGCCCTTAGAGAACATTGCGGCAAAGCCCGCAATAGCTGCAACAACGCCTAACAAGAGTTTTAGTAACTTCAATTTGAAATTGCTGGTTACCGATGATATTTGGTTGATCGGAACGTTTTTCTTCTTCGAGCCCAATGGTATCAGCCCCAAAACTGTGTTCGGTTCTGTAAACTTAATGAAATTCTGCTCATTCCGGATCGATCCTTTGAGGTAAAACGTTAGCAACGATGTGACATAGTGGATGGTTTCCATGCATTTGCTCCTCCTAATCTGCTTTGAATCAACCCCGCATTTTAGTGGGATTGATTCTTATTTTATACTACTTTATCCTACTTGTCAATCTTTTTTCGCATTTTATCCTATAATAATCTTGAGGTGATGCGAGTAATGAAACCGCTTAAAGAAAAAATCAGCATTACGATAGATGCAGACATACTTGAGCGCATCCGTGTCGAGGCAGAGCGTGATGATCGCTCGCTTTCCCAGTATATCAATCTTATTATGCGCGAACATATACGAAATATTGATACGGCTAAAAGCAACGATTAAATGCATCTCTTTTGATGCGCTGCGCAGTTTTCGGCCGAAACCTAAAGCGAGATCCTGGAATACGCACGGTATTTCGGGTTCGTTTGTATTGATGACAGAGTTCTATTCGGCTGAAATGCCCTATCTCCCCTTCTTCCTCTTTTTCTGCTTTCGGCGCACTTCCGTTCGTTTTTTATTCGCCCGAGCAGCGTTTTCGCAAAAAAAGACACAAAAAATTCATAAAGTTTTAAGTCGCATTTAAGATTTTGTGGTACAATAAATGGTAAAGCAAAATAAAGGAGGCATTCTGCCATGTATGAAAAAGAAAACTACGGCGCGGATAATGAATATCCCGTCGAGCCCGTGAGGGCGCAAAAGAAAAAGAGCACGGGACTTGCGCGAAGGCTCTGCGCGCTCGTGCTGAGCGGCATCCTGTTCGGAGCGGCGGCGGCGGCGGCATTTTACGGCGTTAATTCGCTCTTCAAGGGCAAGACCCCCGCCGAATCGGACAGAACGGTGATCGAAGCAACTGCCGCTCCCAAGGAAACGAACACGCCGTCCCCCAAAACGGGCGAAAACGGCGGCATCTCCACCATCACCTATCCGCAGAGCGGCGAAAGCTCTCAGGTTCTTGACGTCAGCACGATAGCCGAGAGCGCAATGCCCGCGATGGTATCCATCACAAACATCAGCGTTCAAGAGGTGCAGAGCTTTTTCGGACTGTTCGGCTGGGGGCAGCCCCAAACGCAGCAGCTTGAATCGAGCGGCACGGGCATAATCTTCGGAACAAACGAAACCGAGCTTCTTATCGTAACAAACAATCATGTTGTGGATAAGGCGACCACGCTCTCGGTATGCTTTGTGGATAACGAGGTGTGCGAAGCGGTTGCAAAGGGCACCGATCCCGACAACGATCTGGCGGTCATCGCCGTTAAGCTTTCGGATATTAAAGAGAGCACCTCGAGCGCGATAAAGCAGGCGAAGATAGGCAATTCCGATACGCTCAAGGTCGGCCGTCAGGTGGTTGCGATAGGCAACGCGCTCGGCTACGGCCAGTCCGTCACCACGGGCATAGTAAGCGCTCTCGGCCGCCGGATCGACACCACGGATGCGATCATGATCCAGACCGATGCCGCCATCAACCCCGGCAACTCGGGCGGCGCGCTTCTGAATATGAGCGGCGAGCTTATCGGCATAAACTCCGCAAAATTCAGCTCCACCGAGGTCGAGGGCATGGGCTACGCCATCGCCATCACCCCCGCAACCCCGATAATCGAGGATCTTATGAACCGCACCACGCGCGAGAAGGTTTCGAGCGAAAACGCATCGTATCTCGGCGTTCGCGGAGAGGACATCACCTCGAGCATCTCCGCCTCCTACGGCATACCGCAGGGCGTTTACGTGACCTCGATGGGCGCAAACAGCCCGGCAGCCACGGCGGGCATAACGCTCAAGAGCATCATCACCCATTTCGACGGCATCCGCGTTACGAGCCTTTCAAACCTTGAAAACCGCCTTCAGTACTACGCGGCCGGTGAAACGGTCGAGGTTACGGTGCAGGTGCTCGAAGGGCATGAATACGTTGAGAAAAAGCTGAGCGTTACTCTTGGAAAAGCATCGGACTACATAAATCAGGGCGGCTACGGCTACGGTGGCTATGGAAGGCCGTAAAAGCTTTTTCAAGTGGCAAATACGATCGGAACACGCAAAAACCACCCTGTTGGGCGCATCTGCCCTCGGGGTGGTTTTGCTTGTCAAGCTTATTGCTTTTATCCTTTTCTGACAATGTATTTCTTCCCAAGCCTTGGCGCAAATATCGCCCTTATATCCTCCGCCGTGCCGCCCTCAATAGTTGCCTTTTCAATGGGGAATGCAGCGTTTTTGGTTTGATAGATGAAGATGTACTCGGGCAATTCGACGACCTTTTCGATCATATCGTAGCTGTATTGGCCACTCGTTTCCATGCCGTCCTGCCTTGAAACGACCTTGAAGCCCTCGTCGCCGAACTCATATTCGCTGACAGCATCCTTGAGCCTGCCGAGCTGCCTGTAGGAAAGCCTCGGAGCCGCAAAAATCAGTAGCGCGAGCACGACCGCAACCACGAGAAGCGGCCAACCGATCCTAAAGCTCTCCGCAACGCCCAAAAACATAAGCTCGAAGAGAAACTCGCCCACTGCTATACCGATCAGCATGATCGAAATATAGTACATTGCGCCCTTATGAGCCTTTTGAAGCGCCTTGAACGCACTGAGATCGAGCCGCCCCGCTGCCTTGATATCCATGCTCCGCTTCCTTTCGTTTTTCAAGAATACTGCGGGATAATTTTAGCATAGCCGATGCTCGACTGTCAACCGTCGTTCCTCCCGATAACGAAAAGTCAAGTCTCTTGCTCCGTTTATAAGTTCATTTTTATGTACTCAACTCCCATCATTTTCCCTTGATTGTCAGTGTTTTTTATGGTATAATTTATACATAAAGAAAACCAAGGAGGTCTGTGATATGAACACAAAGGAATTTGCAAAGAAGAACGGAAAAAAGACCGAATGGGTGCGCGAGCGCTGCAAGGAGGGGCTGATGCCCTCCGCAAAAAAGAGGAACGGCCGCTGGGATATCTCCGAGGATGCCGAGCTTCCCCCCTGCACGGGGCGCGAGGCAGCGCTCATCCTCGAAAACCTCCTCGAGCGCAATAAAGGGATCGACGTTTGCCTTATCCCCGCGAGGATGGCGAAGAAAGGCGAGGAAACGCTCCGATACCTTATCAACTGGGGCTTCATAGAGAGACCGACCGAGGACGGCTCCATGCGCCTTGCAGATCGTGGCATCGATCTGCTTGAAGCATCGCGCCGCGCGAACAAGGCTTCCAAGAAGTCGGATAAGGGCGGTAAGAAGACCACGAAAACCTCCTTTGACATCGGCGGCTCGGTGAGCGCAAATGCGGGTATCATAAACGGGAACATCGGCGTGAGCTATCACCGCGATACCGTGGAAACCCGCGGCGGCGATGAAAAGCCCGACGGTGCGGATAAGAAGGCGGGCTGATACGAACAGCGCGAGAATGGCGGCGGGGGCTTCCCTGCCGCCGTTTTGATAAGCTTCGGCGCTGTTTTCATCGCAAAGAGCCATAAGTCGCGCCCCCGAGAGCATTTTTCATCGGCTTATCCGCTCATATCCACTTTTGCGGTTGACTTCTCTACGATTATTGATATAATAGATATAAGTGGGGATATCGCCTTGTGAAAAGCATTCATTCGGCGAAGCTCCGCAGAGGAAAAAACTATGGAAAAAACCTTGACCTTTAAAAGCTTCATTATTGCACTCGGAATCGGGCTTTTCGGCGCATTCGCCGGAGCTTATTCCACCGTTCTGCTCATTCCCGCCGCAGCGGGCGCGGTGTATCTCGGCGTGCGCCACGGCATATTCCATGCCGCTGCCGCCGCGCTCTTTACGATGCTCGGCATCTTCTTCGCGCATCTCGGAAACGATATCACGATGTATGCGCTCTGGGGCGCGTACTCGTTTTCCGTTATTTTCACCGTAGCCGCGTTCCGGCTCAGGCTGCCCTACCGCATGATCGCGCTTGTGCTCGCCGCCGCCGCGCTGATCGCTCTGTACGTCGGCTTCGGCCTGCCCTCGCTTCTTGCGGGCAAAGCGCCGTTTGAAGGCATACTTGAGCGCCTGCGCTATTTCGATGAATACTACCGCTCGATGGGCTACGTTATCGAGGATATCGCCGAGCTTCGCGAATCCATACCCACCACCTTCTACGGAATGCTTGTGCTGCTTGCCGAGGCTGCGGCGTTCTTCACCGTTGTGCTCTCGCGCCTGTTCTGCAAGCTTTCAAACGCCGATATTCGCCCCATGGCGCGCTTCCGCGAATGGCAGCTCCCCTCGAGCCTCAAGCTCGGCATACCCGTTTTCGCAGCCGCGATCATCGTTTTATACGCGGTAAAATCCAACGCCGCGCCCGTTGTGCTCTACACCGTCCTTTTAATGCTGATGCCGATGCTTGCCGCTGCCGGCATGGGCACCGCCATGTATATAGCTTCACGCGGGCGCAGCACAGTTTCGATGCCCGTTAGGCTGTTCGTTATCCTCGCCGCCGTAATGTCGCCCTATTTCATGGCGTTCTTCGGCGCGATCGACCTTTACGCCGGCATTCGCCGCAGGCTCATCCGCACCGACAGGCTGATAAGGGAGGCCTTTGAAAAGGCGAACCGCGAGAAAAGCAACACCGTTGTGGTCGATTTCGGCGACGGCAACGGCCCGCAGATCATAGCGCGCAGGAAGGACTCCGCCTTCTTCGATCACGTGCTCGAGGATAAGGATGAGGACGGGAGCGATGCGCAAAGCGGCTCCGAGGGCGGCGATGAAGCAAAGCCCAATGAAGAAAAATCCGGCGATAACGCCGAAAAACCGACCGATAACGATAAAAATACCCACGGAGGTGAAGAATAAATGAAGGTGCTTCTTAAAAGCGACGTACACGGCTGCGGCAAGGCGGGCGATATTGCTTCCGTCAGCGACGGCTATGCCAAGAATTTTCTTATTCCCAAGGGACTTGCCGTGCCCGCCGATTCGGACACGATAAATGCAGTAAACATCAAAAAATCCGCCGCCAAGCACCGCCATGAGGTGCAGAGGCAGAACGCAAAAGCACTTGCGGCCGATATGAGCAAGCTTTCGGTCAAGGTGTACGCCAAATGCGGCGACAACGGCAGGCTCTTCGGCGCGATAACCGGCAAGGAGATCGCCGCCGCACTCAAGGAGCAGTTCGATATAGAGGTGGATAAAAAGCGCATCGGCCTGGATGAGCCCATCAAGGCGATCGGCATCTACACCGTGAACGCGCACATGTTCGAGCAAACCAACGCCTCCTTCAAGGTGGAGGTGCTCCCGCTTGCGGAGTAAACGCAAGCCCTTCTTCGGGCGCTCCGCCGCTCAGGCCGCCCCGCGCGGCGTATTTCGCGCGCTTTTTCAAAGCGCTTGCCGAATCGCAGATCGCTTCGGCTTCACCATCGATCATTGAGTATTATAAAAGCTATGGAAGAAAACCTCAGCCGCATACCGCATAATACGGACGCGGAAAGATCCGTTCTCGGAAGCGTGATAGGCTCCGCCGCCGCTTCGTCCTCCGCCGCGGAAAAGGCGCTTGAAATGCTCAGCGCGGATGATTTCCATTCCGCCGCACACAGGGATATCTTTTCCGCAATGAAAAAGCTTTTCGACAGCGGAAAAAGCAT
Source organism: Clostridia bacterium (assembly GCA_017395105.1). Taxonomy (GTDB): domain Bacteria; phylum Bacillota; class Clostridia; order Christensenellales; family CAG-138; genus PeH17. Next base: position 38,540 of record JAFPWD010000039.1, on the reverse strand, counting down.
CGACTTAACAACGCTCACCGATATGCTCGAGCGCGACGGCAAGCTTGAAGCGGTGGGCGGCAACGGGTATCTCATCGACCTTGCGCTCTCCCCGCCGAGCGTATCGAATATAGAGCACTATATCGATATAGTCGAGGCGCACTCGGTCAGAAGAAAGCTCATGGCCACTGGCAATATGATTGCGCACGAGGCCATAGAGAGCAACAAGGATCCCAAGCAGATACTCGACGAGGCAGAGAGGCAGATCTACAACATCGCCATGCGCAAGAGCGCCGAGCATATTCCCACCATCGGCGAGGTTTATGCGGACGTGTATCGGCAGATCGGCGAACTTATGCAGCTTGGCGGCAGGCGCACGGGCATCGCCACAGGCCTTGCGGATCTGGATGACCTCACGAGCGGCCTTCAGCGCGGCGACCTTGTTATCGTTGCGGGTCGACCCTCGGCGGGTAAATCGGCGTTCGCCTTCGGCATCGCCGCCCATGCCGCTATCCGCGAGAAGGCAACGGTTATGGTATTCAGCCTTGAGATGCCCAAGGAGCAGATAGTTATGCGAATAATGTCCGGCGAAGCGGGCATCAATATGCAGAAGATCCGCACGGGCGACCTCAAGGCGGAGGAGATATTCCGCATTGCGGACAATTTCAACACCGTTGGCGAATCGAACATCCTTATAGACGATGCTCCGGGCGCGACCGTTGCGGAGATACGCTCAAAATGCCGCAGAGTGCAGGCACAGCAGGGGCTTGATATAGTGGTTATCGACTATCTCCAGCTCATGCAGTCCACCTCCAAGCGCGATTCAAGGGTGCTTGAGGTTGCCGAGATGACGCGCGGCCTGAAGATGATCGCAAGGGAGCTGAACGTGGTAATAATCCTGCTTTCCCAGCTCTCCCGCGAGCCCGACAAGCGCAAGGATCACACGCCGCTGATGAGCGACCTTCGCGAATCAGGCTCCATCGAGCAGGATGCGGACGTTATAATGATGCTCTACCGCCCCGCCACCTATCCCGAAACGCAGGAAGCCATGGACGGGGACAACACCTCGTATATCAACGTTGCCAAGCACCGAAACGGCGCCACCGCAAACCTAAAGGTCATGTGGGTGCCCGAGATAGCGAGATACACCAATTATGCGGACGATCCGCAGTAAAAGCCAAGAGCCGGGTCTCTTGCCCGCGCATACGAAAATATGTTTTTAGCCGCTCGGGGCGGAGAAGCCGGCGCCAAAGCGCTTGATCCTATCCGCTCCTTGCGTTAAGCAACGCTCAATGGGACAGCCCCCAAATAAATACTTGAAAGGAGAGCCTTTACCATGCTCAATGAACCAAACAAACAGCCTGCACTTACAGACGAAACGGGCAGTGCTCCCGATGCAGGCTCCGATGCCGCTTCGGTCGAACAGAACGAGCACGACTCCACGGTGCACGATTATAAGGAGTACCGCGAATACACTCATGATATCACAACAAAGGTCGCTTATTTACTCGGTATCAAAAAGCATTTATTTGAAAAAGAAAACACATCATTCGATATAGAAGTATTCAATAAGCTGAATAAAGATAAGAATGCAAGAATAATAAGAAACCTTTGCGCGATACGAACGTCAATATTTATTAACTTCAGTAAGATCAATCATGCTTTCAAGGTTGAGCACAGAGGCATAAGAACGGTACGCGAATACATTCCGGATGAATACGTTATGCAGCTTGCAAGTGACGGGATAGACTTTGTTAAAAAAACGAGTCGCTTTCTGAGCAGTCACGTTGTTGAAATAAACCGCCTGATAAACGACCGAATAAACAACTGCAAGAGCTTTTTCCCGATGTGGCTGAATTGGGACTATATCAGGGATCTTTTCATAATGAAGAACGGCTTGAGCGACAGCGGCGTTATGGCGGCCTTGGCGGTCTACCGCAGCAGCTATTCGTATCTGCCCTTCCACGCCTATATGAATTGGGATGCGCAGGATGAGGGGCTGATCCTTTCCTCCGACTACAGGTTCTGCACCTGGCTGTATAAGCTTAACAACGACGAGTTTAAGGCTCGAAACATGGTGTCGAACGTTGGCAGCTACGTAACGAATAACATCTACGACTTCATTTCCTCAAGCAGCAAAACAGTTCTTGTGGTCGATTGCGAAAACTCCGATCCGTTCAACCTGAGCGCGGCGTTTAAGAACCTTGAAAAACGCTATACCGACAAGATATCGAGCATCATCCTGTTTGACGACGTTCATGCCTCGAGCGCGTGGAATATGCTTGAAAGCTGCACTGGCGGCGTTCCCGTGGAGCATCTGAACGTTGAAAGATTGATGGACAATAAATCCTTGGTCGACCAAACGCTCTATGCGCGTGTTTTCCGCGAATTCTACGAGAATAAGACCGATTCGTTCGTGCTCGTTTCAAGCGACTCCGACTATTGGCCCCTTGTATCCAATCTTCCTCAGGCAAAATTCCTCGTTATGATCGAGCACAGCAAATGCAGCCCCAGCCTGAAGCAGGCGCTTGAGGAGCAGCATATCTTCTATTGCTACCTCGACGACTTCTACGGCGGCAACGGCGAGGATATCAAGATAAAAGCCGTGCTTGCGGAGATGCGGACGTATATTGACGGCGCGATGCGGCTGAACGTGAACGATATGCTCGACACGGCGCTGAAAAACACAAGAGCACCGTTCTCCGAGGATGAGCGCAATCGCTTCTATCAAAAATTCATCAAGAATATGAGGCTTGTGATAGGCGAAAACGGCGATGTGCAAATAGAATTCGGGCGCTGATGGCGGCAGCTTTCCCGAGCGATAGCGAAAAAACGCTTGCTCTTGCAATTGCTCTCATTCTATGCTATAATAAGCTCACTTCGGGGCAGGGTGAAAATCCCTACCGGCGGTGAAAGTCCGCGAACGGTCGGTTCTATGAGCTGTCCGCCGATCCGGTGAAATTCCGGAACCGACGGTGAGCGCGTTCCTTTTCGGTGCGCGTAAGTCCGGATGGAAGAAGGAGAATAAATATTTATATTTGTTTTATCTTGTCCTGTATTACCCGAAGGCGGTTTTCGCTTTCGGGAATTTCTTTTTTCGGAGGAAAGTATGAAAAAAACCCGTTCCCTGCATCGCCTCATTCCGATGCTCCTTGCCGCGCTGATGCTTGCGTTTTCGCTGAGCTTCGCCATTGCGGAAAGCGCTCCCGATGCGGAAGTTACCGCCGCTCCCACTCCCAAGCCCACGCTTTTTCAAACCATTGGAAAGAATATCGGCTTTATCCTGACCGCATTTGCGATCAGCGCGGGCATTGCGCTCGCCGCCTACCTCGTTCAGCGCTTTCTGCTCAAGGGCAGGATAAGAAAGCTTGACCGCACGAGAAAAATCACCTACACCGCGCTGTTTTCAAGCATGGCGGGCGTTTTGATGCTGCTTGAATTCCCGCTGTTTTTCGCGCCGTTCTTCTATAAGCTTGACGTAAGCGAGATCCCCGTTATGATCTGCGCATTCTTTATGGGGCCGGTTTACGGTGTCATCGCCGAATTTATCAAGGTCGTGATCCATGCCATACTCAAGGGAACCACCACCGCGTTCGTGGGCGATTTTGCGAACTTCATCGTCGGCTGCTCCTTCGTGCTTCCCGCGAGCATCATCTATCACTATAATCCAAGCCGCAAGAGTGCGCTTATCGGCCTTATCGCGGGAACGCTCTGCATGACCGTTTTCGGCAGCGCGTTCAACGCCTTCTATCTGATACCCAAATTCGCCGAGCTGTTCATGCCGATGGAGCAGATAATCGCCTTCGGCACCGCGGTCAACAAGCATATCACGAGCGTGGGTTCGCTGGTTATATGGGCGGTCGTGCCGTTCAACATTCTCAAGGGCATTATAATTTCGCTCGTCACCTTCTTTATCTATAAGCCGATATCGCAGGCTATGAAGATGGAGCATAGGAAGAAAGTGTTATAAAAAGCGACATGGTCAAAAGTAAAAAACGCCGAACGATTTGGCGTTTTTTACTTAGCTCGGCGGAAGCCTGATTTGGCTGAATTGTCCCTGCGCTAAGCCTGCGACTGCAAATGAACTGTCACAAAGAATTAACAAAATGGAATGGACTATCATTCCTGTTTATGGTATAATGTATCCGGTATGAAATATGCTGCGTCTTTTCCGCAGCTTTTCATAGGAGCTTCAAGAAGAAAGGATTTATTTGGAATAGTGATTTCGTTACGGTTCCCGCGGATCATGCTTACACTTGGGCTAATAATGTATATGACCACGGCCTGAATACATGACTTTAAAACTGCTGCATAGGTTTGTCTATGAAATGTATAGCTAAAATCGCATACAAAGCACTGATTGTCATATTTGAAACCGCATTCCACGGTTTTGCGTTTTTCATGTTGCTTTCTCTAAAATGCTCCTTCCCCTACAGCGTCCTTGCTGTCTGTATAGTGGGCGGCGCGACTCCTATGCTTTTCGGCAAGTATCATGATACACTGTTGCCCCTCGTTTCAAAAAAGTGGGTCGCTTTTCTTATCGAGTTTGCTGCTCTTATTCTGGTTTTTGCATTTATCGTTAAATTCGGCTATCTTAATATGTCGCTTGGTTTAAAACCGTTATTGCGCTGATTATTACTATTAAAAAACTCCGTTTGTCAATGCATACGGAGTTTTTTGTATTTCATAAACCTATACTTCCGTTTCGTGCGCAAACTGTGTTTCATACAATTCCTTATAGAACCCGCCCTTATCGAGCAGCTCCTTATGCGTGCCCTTTTCGATTATCTTTCCCGCTTTCATAACGAGTATCATATCCGCATCGCGCACGGTGGAGAGCCTGTGGGCAACTATGAAGCTGGTTCTGCCCTTCATCAGCTCCGCAAACGCATCCTGAACCAGAAGCTCGGTGCGCGAGTCGATGGATGAGGTCGCTTCATCAAGTATCAGCGCGGGGGGCTCAGAAAGCATCACGCGGGCTATGCAAAGAAGCTGCTTCTGCCCCTGCGAGAGCGTTCCGCCCGATTCGCCGAGAAGAGTGTCGTAGCCCTGCGGAAGCCTTGTTATAAAGCCGTGCGCATGAGCCCTTTTCGCCGCTGCGATTATCTCCGCATCGGTTGCGTTTTTCCTGCCCATAGCTATATTTTCGCGCACCGTGCCGCTCTTGAGCCATGTATCCTGCAAAACCATTCCGAATCTCGAGCGAAGCTCCGCGCGTGTCATAGAGCGCGTTTCCACTCCGCCGAGGCTTATTCTGCCCGAGTTCACGTCGTAGAAGCGCATGATTAGGTTTATAAGCGTAGTTTTGCCGCATCCCGTGGGGCCGACTATCGCTATGCGCTGTCCGTTTCCCACCTCGAGCGAAAAATCCTTTATAAGCTCGCGCTCGGGATCGTATGAAAAATCCACGCTTTCAAATCTCATGCTCTCGTCCCCTTCGGCGGGAGTTTCCGCAGGCACGGGATCGGGAATTTCGGCGGGCGCTTCTATCAGCGCAAACAGCCGCTCCGCACAAGCGAGCGCGCCCGAAAGCTCCGCGAACACGCCCGAAATTTCGTTGAAGGGCTTGGTGTACTGGTTGGCGTAGCTCAAAAACGCCGAAAGCCCGCCCACTGTCAGCGCGCCGCCGATAACGCCCGTTACGCTGAGCGCACCGAGCACCGCAACCGCCGCATAGATGATGGAGTTTACAAAGCGAGTGGAGGGGTTCGTAAGCGAGGAAAGGAAGGTTGCCTTAACCGCGTGTTTTTCAAGCTTGGCGTTGGATTTTCCGAAGAGCTCCCGCGCCTTTTTCTCGTATGAAAACGCGCGAACGAGCTTCTGCTCGCCAATGTATTCATCGATCACCGCCGTATTCGCGCCCCTTGCTTTGGCCTGCTGTTTGAAGCTTTTATAGCTGTGCTTGGCGATGAATCGCGCCACGATAAGCGATAGCGGCGAAAGAGCAACGACCGCAAGCGTTATCAGCGGATCGACCGAAAGCATGAAGAAAAGCGTTCCGATTATCGTTATAACGCCCGTGAAGAGCTGCGAAAAGCCGAGAAGCAGCCCGTCCGCAAGCTGATCCGCATCGCTTATAAGGCGGCTGACCGTGTCGCCCACGGGGTGCGGATCGAGCTCCGAAAGCGGCATCTTTTGAATATGCGCAAATGCCTCAACGCGAATAGCCTTGACCAGTCCGTAGGTTATGCGGTTGTTCACAAGCCCCATAAGATAGCTTGCGATACCCGAAAGCGCGGCGCTTATGCCTATCCACAGAAGATAGGGCTTTAGCGCAATAAAATCCACCCGCCCCTTATCTATTATGCAGTCGATGCTTTTACCCACAAGCACGGGTATGAGCAGCGAGAGCGCGACCGAAACGAGCGCGAGAAGCAGCGAACAAAATGCAAGCAGCTTTCTTCCCGCAAGCCTTTTAAGAAGCTTTTTAACGGTTTCGCGCGAGGCGGCGTTCATGGCGTTTGTCTTTTGCTTCGCTTGATTTTTCATGCCCGCTTCGCCTCCCTTCCCGTTTGCATCTCATAGATCTCGCGATAGATCGGGCAGCAGGAAAGAAGCTCCTCATGCCTGCCCATTCCCACGGTGCGCCCGTCGTCGAGCACGATTATAAGATCGGCGTGCATGATGGATGCCGCCCTCTGCGAAATTATGAAGGTCGTGCGCTTTTCTTCGGTGTTTTTAAGCGCATTTCTCAGCCTTGCATCGGTGGCGTAGTCGAGCGCGGATGCGCTGTCGTCAAGTATCAGTATCTCGCTTTTTTTAACGAGCGCCCTCGCTATCGAAAGCCTTTGCTTCTGACCGCCCGAGAAATTGCTTCCCCCTCGGGAAACCCGCTCATCGAGCCCAGCTTCGCGCTCCGCCACGAAATCGTATGCCTGCGCGGTCTTGAGCGCGGAAACGAGCCTTGCTTCGTCCGCCTCGGGATCGCCCATAAGAAGGTTTGATCTGATGGTTCCCTCGGTCAAAACCGCCTTTTGAGGAACGACCGATATGCGGCTTCGAAGCGCATCCGAGGCCATCTCCCGAATACTCACGCCATCGATGAAAATTTCACCGCTTGTTGGGAAAAAGAAGCCCGAAACGAGGTAGGAAAGCGTGGATTTGCCGCTGCCCGTGCCGCCGATTATGCCAATGGTCTGCCCAGGCTTCGCCTTAAAGCTTATATCGAAAAGCGAAGGCGCGCCTGCGTTTTCGTATTCAAAGCCGACGTTTTTAAACTCCACCTCTCCCTGCGGCGCATTTTCAGCGGGAACGATGCTGCCGCCCTTTTCGCCCTCATCCATTTCGAGCACTGCTGATATCCGCTTCGCGCTTGCGGCGGCTCTTGCGGCGGTTATCATGAAGTTTGCCATTTTAATCAGCTCCACGAGTATCTGCGAAAGCAGGTTGTAGAGCGCCACGACCTGCCCCTGCGTGAGCGAGCCGATATTCACGCGTACCGCACCGCTCCATATAAGCGCGATCACGGCGATATTGACGGCAATAAGCGTTGCGGGGTTCAGAAGTGCTGATATCCTGCCAACGGCGAGCGAAAGCGCCTTGAGCCTCGCGCTCCTTTTTTCAAACTCGCGCTTTTCCTCCTCTTCCATAAGGAAGGCTCTTATAACGCGAACGCCCGAAAGGTTCTCGCGCGCCGCGCCGGTAACGCCGTCCAGCTCGCGCTGAACCAGCGTATGCCTCGGTATCGAAACGAGCAGTATTAAAAACACTATAACGAGAAGCACCGCGATAACCGCGGCGAAGATGAGCGCGCAGCGCGTGTCTATCGTGAAGGCGACCGCCATTGCGCCGAAAACCACGAAGGGCGAGCGAAGAAGCAGGCGAAGGGCGAGGTTTATGCCGGTTTGAAGCGTGGCAACGTCGCTCGTGAGCCGCGTTATAAGCGCCGAAGCGCCGACCCCGTCGAGCCGAGCGTACGAAAGCCGCTGAATTTTATCAAAGAGCCTTGCGCGAAGCGTGGTGGCAACGCCGATAGCCGCCTTTGCGGAAAAGAACTGCGCCGTAAGCGCCAAAGCGAGCCCCACGGCGGCAAACAGCACGAGAAGCCCTCCGCGCGAGAGGATGAATCCCGTATTCCTCTGCGCTATGCCCCTGTCGATGATGGCGGCTATGACCAGCGGCACCAAAAGATCGAGCGCCGCCTCCGCGAATTTAAACAGCGGGGCAAGCACCGTTTGCACCTTGTATTCCTTAAAACAGCCGAGTATACGCTTCATTTTTTCTCCGTTTCGCCGCATTTTGCTCATAGAGCCGTCATTCGCGGCACAATATTTAAGTATACCACCGCAGCGGGAGTTTTTCAACCTTGGCCGGAATGCGCAAAAGCGGTGAAAAAAAGCAAAAAACCGTTGCGGTTTTAGGTAAAAAGAATTATAATAAAACCACAACCATGGAGGAACTGCGATGAAGATAACTTTTTTGGGTGCCGCCCGCGAGGTAACGGGCAGCATGACTCTTATAGAGGTCGGCGGCGAAAAGCTGCTCGTGGACTGCGGCATGGAGCAGGGGCGCGATTTTTTCGAGAATCAGAAGCTCCCCGTCGATGCATCCGAGATAAGCGCAGTGCTTTTGACCCACGCGCACGTCGATCATTCGGGCAATCTTCCCCTTCTGCATAAGCAGGGCTTTCGCGGCAGGGTATACGCAACGAGGGCGACCTGCGGCTTAACCGACATAATGCTGCGCGACTGTGCGCATATTCAGGAATCGGAGGCCGAGTGGAAAAACCGCAAGCGCAAGCGTTCGGACGGCAATATGATCGAGCCTATCTACACACTCAAGGATGCCGAAGCAGTTTTAAAGCTTCTTCGCCCCGCGGATTACGGCGAAAGGCTGCGCATTGCCGAGGGCGTTGAGATCCGCTTTACGGACATAGGGCATCTTCTCGGCTCCGCCGCAATCGAGGTTTGGCTCACGGAGGGCGGCATAAATAAAAAATTCGTTTTCAGCGGGGACGTGGGCAATATAAACAAACCCCTTTTGAAGAATCCCTCCCCCGTTTCGAGCGCAGATTATCTGATGCTTGAATCCACCTACGGCGACCGCCTTCACGAGCTTGTGGACTGCGACCACGTCGGCCTTCTTGCCGAGGTCATCGAGCGAACGCTCGCGCGCGGCGGCAACGTGGTGATCCCGAGCTTCGCCGTTGGAAGAACCCAGGAGATACTCTATCTTATCCGCCTTGCAAAGCTTCAAAACCGCATAAAGGGCTGCGGAGATTTCCGCGTTGTGGTGGACAGCCCGCTTGCAGAGGAGGCAACGAGCATCTTTTTGCAGTCCGATCCCGAGTTTTTCGACGAGGAGACCGCAGAGCTTCTCAGGCAGGGCATAAATCCGCTGTATTTCAAGGGGCTTGAGCCGAGCGTTTCGGCGGAGGAATCCAAGGCTCTCAATTTTTCCGAGGACCCGAAGGTTATAATCGCGGGAAGCGGCATGTGCGAGGGCGGCAGGATACGCCACCACCTCAAGCACAACCTCTGGCGGTCCGAATGCACTGTGCTCTTCGTTGGCTATCAAACCGAGGGAACGCTCGGAAGGCTTCTTTTGGACGGTGCGGAGCATATAAAGCTCTTTGGCGAAAGCATTGCCGTTCACGCCGAGATCGCCTTCCTCGAGGGCTCGAGCGGCCATGCGGACAGGGACGGGCTTATAAACTGGCTCAAGGGCTTCACCGAAAGGCCGACACGCGTGTTTCTCAATCACGGCGAGGATGCTGTTTGCGGAAGCTTCGCCGCGCTTCTTCACGATGAATTCGGCTATGAGACCTTCGCACCGTACAGCGGCACGGAGTTTGACATAGGCAAAAACGAATTCATCCGCATCACCGAGGGCATTCCGATCAAGACCTCCAAAAAGCATGCGGACGGGCAAAAGAGCGGCTCCTTGGACAATGGCTACGCCTCCAAGGGCGCAATCAAAGCAAAGAATCTCGGGAGGGAGCTCATCGAAGCATCCAAGCGCCTCAGCTCGCTTACGCATATCTACGGCGAGGCAAGCAACAAGGATAAGGAAAGCTTCCTAAAGGATATTGAGGCGATCATCGCCAAATGGAACAGAAAGAAAAACTGATTTTTTAGCGAATAGTGCTCCCACGGAAGCAGGCAGGATGGGAGATCCCGAAATTCCGCAGGGATTTCAAGCTAAGCTGTTCACTATTCGCTATTCATTATTCACTATTCAGTACTCACGGAGGTATTTATGCAATACGTGACCTTTGGAAAAACCGATCTGACCGTTTCCCGCGTCGGCTTCGGCGGCATCCCCATTCAGCGCATCGAGAAGGAGGGCGCAAGGGCGCTTTTCGATAAGCTCCTTGAATGCGGCGTAAACTATATCGACACCGCGCGCGGCTACACCGTCAGCGAAGAATACATCGGCGAGGCCATCGACGGCAGGAGGGATAAGTTCATCCTTGCCACCAAGAGCATGGCGCGCGATAAGGCGGGAATGGAGAAGGATATAGGCATAAGCCTAAATAACCTTCGCACCGACCGCATCGACCTTTACCAGGTGCATAATCCAACCATGGAGCAGCTCGATACCGTGCTTGCCCCGGGCGGTGCGCTTGAGGCGCTCATGGAAGCAAAGGAAGCGGGAAAGATCGATCATCTCGGCATCACCGCACATTCGCTCGCCGTTTTTGAGCGCGCACTCGAGCTTGACTGGGTGGAGACCATCATGTTTCCATACAATATCGTGGAGAGCCAATGCGAGCATCTTCTTGAAAAATGCCGTGAAAAGAACATCGCCTTCGTCGCGATGAAGCCCTTTGCGGGCGGCGCGATCGAGGACGGCGAGGCGGCTCTGCGCTATATCGCGGCAAACGAGCTTGTGACCGTATCCATACCCGGAATGTACTGCATAGAGGAGATCGAAACCAACACGAAATACGGTGCCGACCCCTCCCCGCTTGACGAGGAGCTTCAGGCGAGAGTGGATAAGATTCGCTCCGAGCTTACGGGCAATTTCTGCCGCCGCTGCAACTACTGCGCGCCCTGCACCGTGGGCATCAGCATACCGAACGTTTTCCTCTTTGCGGGCTATCTTGAAAGATACGGCCTTGAGGATTGGGCGAAGGGGCGCTATGCAACATTAAAGGTCAAGGCGAGCGAGTGCATCGAATGCGGCGTTTGCGAAACGCGCTGTCCCTACGAGCTGCCGATACGCGATATGCTGAAAAAAGCGGCGGCACAGTTTGGAGAATAATTATGCACTTCAAGATTATCCCCTTTGAAGGATCGTATAGGGATGAGATGATCTATATGATTCTTCGCGCAAAGGAGGCAATCGGGCATCCGCCGAGGATCAACGAGGATCTTTTGGATATAAACAAATACTATTTCGATCGCGGCGACGGCTTTTTCCTTGCGCTTGACGACAGCGCCGGCAAGGTGATAGGCTGCGGCGGGTATTCAAGGGTGGATGATACGGCTGAAGCGTTCGTTCACAGGCTTTATGTTATGCCGGAGTTAAAGCGCAGCGGCATTGGAAGCGCGCTGCTTGAAGCCATCGAGGATGCCATGCTCGACACGGGCATAAAGGTTTCCAAGGTGCATCTCGGCGAGCCCCGGGAAAAATGGCACGAAGCATACCGTTTCTACCCCAAGCACGGCTACGGCGAATACGCGCCCCGCTATATGGAAAAGCTGCTCGACGGAACTGAGTGCAAGGTGAACGCCCCCGATAATGCAGCGCGTCCGCTCGAGGAGGAAAGCGAATTCACTCTCACCTCGGACGGCTTCTCCCTGACCCTTCGCGCCCGTTTCTATTACGAAGACATCGCGCAGCCCGTGAACGGAACGCTCCGCGCGAGTGTCAAAAGCGGTGATTATTCGGGCAAAGCCGAGCTTGATATCGACTATAAGCGGTTCAAAATCTTCATAAGCGAGCTTGCCGCAATCTATAAGACCCTCGGCGGCGAAGCGCGCATAGCCGAGCCCTACGGAAAGCAGTTTATTTGCTTCACCGGCGACGGCATGGGGCATATCTTCGTTAAGGGCGTTTTGAGCGACAACGTTCTCCATGAGCTTTCCTTTGAAAACGCGATCGATCAAACCGAGCTTAAGGACTTTGCGGCGGCGCTGACAACCGCATACGAGAACAAACAGCCGACCCGGCAAGCCTGAGATCGACTGAATTCTTTATTCCGCAACGTTTTCTTTTTTTCATTCCCGCTTCGATAGGCGCAGCGATAATCGAAGCGGGCTGTTTCTTTTTTTCATTTAGAATAGCTGTTCAAAGCCGAACGTCCATGATATCCACGTATTCAAGCGCGGGCATTTGGGAAATGAAATCCGTGTCTTTGATTTTAACGGTCGTATTCTCCGTGCGCGAAGCGCAAATACCCAGCACCCTCAGCTTTTTCAGTTCGCCCAGAGCCGAGAAATCGAATACTTTTTTCGGTTCGCATAGGATAAGCGTTTCAAGGCTTTCAAGTTTCGCTATCGGAGAAATATCAACAAGCGACGAAGCCCGCCCAATATAAAGCTTTTTCAGCTTTTTAAGCCCCGATATCCTATCTATCCGAGCGCACCTCAGCCATTTGATTCGAAGAGATTCTATGTTCTGCTGAGCGCAGAGCGCATCAAACACCTTTTGATTCACGCTCGAGCAAATATCGACCTCGCGAAGAGGCAGCTTTTCGCCGTTCAAAAACCGCACCCATTCTGCGGTGTATTCGCGCTGTTTGCGTTCAACGCCCTTTGGGTCGTTAATACATTCCTCAAAGCTGAATGGATGCTGCGCGCAAACGAGCTTTACGGCCTGCTGATCGCGATACTCCCGAGGATGAAGCACGCCCTCTTCGTGCATGAGGCTGCGCACGAACTCCTCATATATGCGCCAATGCTCCGATGCAAATTCGATATTCGGAAAGCTTGATATTAGATTTTCGATAAGCTTGTTCGTTTTCATTCAGCTCCGCCGCCTCATCATTATAAGGAATTCCGCCGTGTCGTCCACACGCTGTTTTTCATCCGTCAAATAAAAGCCGTGCCGCTCGTAGAAGCGAATGGCTTTTTCGTTTTTCTCAAGCACCAAGAGCTCGTTTGCACCGAGCTCGTTCACCGCGAAGGAAAGCAAGGCTTCGCCTATCCCGCAGCGCTGAAAAACCGGCTCAACGAAAAGCTTTTCAATATGCCTTCCCTTCACACGGATAAAGCCCTTCACAACGCCGTCATCGTAAACGAATGAGCGTTCGATCAGCGCTCCGTCTTTTTCATACTCGCCCGTCAGCGCGGGAGTCGAAAGCTCTTTAAAATAGTATTCGTCACTTTTGAAGATAGGGTAAAAGTTCAAGCGGTAGTTGAAAACCTCTATCTCCGCAAGGCGAAATGCATCGCGTTGCTCCGCTTTTCTTATGTTTTTATATTCCATATCAACTCTTCACCATTTATTATTCACTGCTCCGCTCCGTCGTCCTCCACGCACGAAAGCAGCACGTTCACCGCGTTCTGTGCCATAGTGAACATCGCCTCCTCCTCGGCGTGCTTCTTGGTTATGAGCATCGAAACGCTTGCGCCGCCGAGCATGCTTGCGCCCTCGATGCGGCGTATGTTTTCAAACAGCTTTGCGCCGTCGATCGGCGCTTTTTCGCTGAAAACGAGCTTCGCTTCGCCCTTTTTAACGGTGAAGGTAAGAATTCCGAGTCTTGAAGCGCGGGCTTTATACAGCGCAATGTCGAGAAGATTTTGAACGCATTTCGGAATATCGCCGTAGCGGTCTATCAGCTCGTCCTGCACATCGCGGAAGGAGTCGATATCCGTTATCGCGGCGATATGCTTATACATCTCCATCCTGCCCGTTTCACGCGCGATGTATTTCTTCGGAATATTCGCATCGATCGGCACTTCCATAACGGTGTCGAATGTGGGCTTGATCTTCTCGCCCCTCGCTTCGCGCACCGCGATATCGATCAGCTTGCAGTAAAGATCGTAGCCGACCTGCGCCATGTGTCCGTGCTGCTCCGCGCCGAGGATGTCGCCCGCGCCGCGTATCTCAAGATCGCGCATTGCGATTCTGAAGCCCGCGCCGAACTGCGTGAATTCGCGTATTGCGGAGAGCCTTTTATCCGCTATCTCGGTTAAAACCGTATTCGGTCTGAACGTCAGATACGCATACCCGAGGCGCTGGCCGCGCCCTACCCTGCCTCGGAGCTGATAGAGCTGAGAGAGCCCGAATCTGTCGGCATCAACAACTATCATGGTGTTCACATTCGAGATATCGAGGCCGCTTTCGATTATCGTTGAGCAAACGAGCACGTCGAACTTGCCCTCAAGGAAGTCGAGCATCGTGTTTTCAAGCTGCCTCTCGCTCATCTGACCGTGCGCGTAATTGAACCGCGCTTCGGGCACGAGCTCGGAAAGCTTTCCCGTGAAGGTTTCCATATTCTTCACATTGTTGTAAACAATATAGACCTGCCCGCCGCGCCCGATCTCCTTGAGTATCGCCTCGCGAATGAGCGCATCTGAGTACTCAACAACATAGGTCTGAACGGGATATCTTGCTTCGGGCGGCGTTTCTATAACGCTCATATCGCGTATGCCGCTCATGCTCATGTGCAGCGTTCTTGGTATCGGCGTTGCCGAGAGCGTTAATACGTCCACGTTTCGCTTGATCTCCTTGATCTGCTCCTTATGATTCACGCCGAAGCGCTGCTCCTCGTCGATTATAAGAAGCCCGAGATCCTTGAAAACAACGTCCTTTGCAAGCAGCGCATGGGTTCCCACGAGCACGTCCACATTGCCCGCCTTGAGCTGGGCTTTCACATCGCGCACCTCCTTGGCGGTGCGGAAGCGCGACAGCAGCTCCACCCTTATCGGGAAGCCCTCGTAGCGCGAAGAAAGCGTGTTATAATGCTGCTGCGCAAGTATCGTGGTCGGCACGAGCACGGCGCATTGCTTGCCATCCATCGCGCATTTGAACGCCGCGCGAAGGGCGACCTCGGTTTTGCCGTAGCCAACGTCGCCGCAGAGCAGGCGATCCATTATTCGCTCGGACTCCATGTCCTTCTTTATCTCCTCGATCGAGCGGAGCTGATCGGGCGTTTCACGGTACGGGAAGCTCAATTCGAGTCTCTGCTGCCAATCCGTATCCGGCGAGAAACGAAAGCCCTTTTTGCGCGCTCTCTCGCCGTAGAGCTTCACAAGGTCGAAGGCAAGCTTTTTAACGCTCGCGCTGGTTCTTGCCACGGTCTTTTGCCATTCGCCCGACCCAAGGCGCGAAAGCTTCTGCTTTTCCACCTCGCCGCCGACGTATTTTGCAACGCGGTCGAGCTGATCGGTGGGTATGAAGAGCTTGTCGCCGCCCTGGTAGGCAAGCTCGATATAATCGCGGGTCTTGCCGTCCACAACCAGCGTATTAACGCCCGTGAAGCGGCCTATGCCGTGCGCCTCGTGAACGATCAGATCGCCCACCTCAAGCTCGCCCATATCCAGCGCATGCTTTTTCTTTGCCTTCGGACTCTCGCGGCGCACTCCCGCGCCGAAAAGCTCGTATTCGGATATTGCGGCAAGGCCGAGCGCAGTATACTCAAAGCCCCTCGGCAGGCTCTTTTCGATTATCAGCACCTCGCGCGGCTTGGCATCGCGGGAAAGGTTTTCAACCACAGCCGCCTCAACTCCCATATCAAGGAGCATATCCTGAGTGCGCTTTGCATGCTCGCCCGCGTAGACAAGCACCGAAAAGCCCTTGTTTTTCCAGATGTTTATATCGTCCGCAAGCGCGTTGTCACCCGGGATATAGCGCGGCACGGGGCGCGTGTCGAACTTAACGAGCGCCTTGCTTCTGATATGCGGAAAGCTCCTTGTGAGCGCAAAGAGCATCGCCGTGCGCCCGCGATCGAGCCTGGAAAACACGCTCGTGGGCGTGAAGATCAGCTCGGCCTGCTTTTCGTGGCCTTCGCCGTTTTTGAGGATGCTTCCAAGCCCGTCCATGAACTGCGTGAAGGCAAACCTTGCGCTCTCCTCCACCCTCGCGGGCTCATCCATCAGAATCAGCGCATCCTCCTTGAAATAGTCGAGAAGCGTCACCTCCGCGCCGCCGAAAACGGGCAGAAGCGTCAGCGCGTTCTTCGGAGTGCCCCCCGCGCGCAGTATCTCGGTCTCCTCGGCGTAATGCGGTTTATTCCGAAGCGCCGCTATACCCTTTTGCCGCATCTTATTATCGAGCGGCAGCTCCGTTGCGCTCGGCACGGAAATCTTATCCGCATTCTCTATGGATCGCTGGGTGATGGGGTCGAAGAAGCGCATGGTGTCTATCTCGTCCCCGAAAAACTCAACGCGAACCGGATTTTCCGCAGTCACGGGGAAGATATCGATATAGCCGCCGCGCCGCGCGATCTGCCCGCGCCCCTCGCAAACCTCCTCGCGGATATAGCCCGCATCGAGGAATTTTTGAATGAGCGCATCGGGCGAAACCTCCATTCCGATGCTCAGCGTGTGGGTGCAGGAAGCTATACGCTCCTTCTCTGCGAGCCTCTGCATCAGCGCCTCTATCGGCGCCACAACGAGCAGGTTTTCTCCCGAAGCAAGGCGCGTTAAAACGTTCAGCCGCCGAAACTCCAGCTCCTGCGACTGCACGTAGCTTCGCGCATTCAGCGGCATTTCGCGTATCGGAAACAGAAGCGCGTTTTTATGGTAGGCGCTTATCTCCTCAAAAAGCCTGCCCGCCGCCTGCGCGGAAGGGGCGATAACGAGCGTTTGTGCGCCGAAGCGCGCATACAGCGCCGCGGCCATATTGGGTCTATGCGCCTCGCCAAGGCCGAAAACGCTTACCGGACCCCTGCCCTTTTCAAGCGCCTCAACAAGCTTTTGGTATTCCTCCGCGCCTTCAAGCGCACGAAAAAGCGGTTCAAAGCCCGTTTGAACCGCGCTTCTCTCGGCGTTTATTATTCGTTTATCATCTGCCATACTATCAGTCCGTCAGTTTAACGGTGAAAAGCGCACACCTTCCCTCCGCCGTGAACACGAGATAATCGTCCTCATCCGCCTCGGCAAAGCGGGCATTGCCGCTCTCGATGAAATACACGAGCGCAAAATCGTTCTTTGAAAGCGGAAGCACCACCTTTTCGCCGTCCTCCGCAAAAACGAGATCACCCTCGGCTTTACCGAGCTTCGTCATAAGGTTCAGATCGCGCGCTCTTCCAACGCAATGCGTGGGAATGCCGCCATCGAAGAAATGCACCGTGTCCAGCGGCAGTATCCGCTTTTTGATCTCGCCGCAATGAAGCTCGTGCGAAAGCAGCATCTCGCCCTCAAGCGATGCTATCGCGCGGAAAAAGCCATCGAGATTTGTGAAATCCGATTCTTCAAGCTCCACGCTCGCCGTGCTTATTCTAAAGAGAAAATCCCGCGCAGCATAGCTCGCGCCCTCGGGATAGATCATTATTTCGGTGGTCGTGCCTCCGCTCCAGCTTGAAGTCGGCATATTCTCCTTCTTAATTTCGGTGATCTTAAGCATAGCCTTTCTCCCTTTCCGTTTTTTTCATTTTATTCTTCGGTTCGCTTCCAAAACCCGTTTAAAAAATTAAACAATTATTTTTATCTTTTGAAATTCCAAAGGAATTTCACCCTCAACTATTCACTATTTACCGCTTACTACGCCAACAGCCCGAACGGAGCAGGGGGAGCCCCCCTTGCGGCATTCGGGTCAAGTCCGTATTATTTTCCTCATTCTACCCTAAAACGGGCGAAATTTCAAGCACTGCAGCAAAATTTGCGCAATTTTCGGGTTTTCAACACTCTTTGAACAAAAAAAGCGGAGCTTCCGAAGAAACCCCGCCACCGTTTATACCTAAGTCTTCGCTCAGCCGATCTGCTGCTTTAAAAGCTCCACGGCCTTATTCATCTGGATATCCCTATCCTTCATATCGCGGCGAATGAAATAGATCCCGTACTGCTCAAGCTCCTCATCCTGCTTTAGCTCGATATCGGGCGCAACGCCCTTTTCGTGGATCATCTCGCCGTTTGGGGTCAGATAAACATCGGTCGTCAGCTTGAGATAGCCCTCGCCCTCGAGCACCTCCCAGGTGGTTTGAACTATGCCCTTGCCATAGGTATTCTTGCCTATGAGCGTACCCGCCTCGTTGTCACGAACGGCGGAGGCGAAGATCTCGCTTGCCGAAGCGGAGTTGCCGTTTATAAGCACCGCGCAAGGAATATCTATGCTCTTTTCCGCCGTGGACTTATACACCTTCGGGGGATCGACGAGCTTGCCCTCGAGTGTGGTTATAGTGCATTCGGGCAGGATGCGGTCGCAGATACTCACCACGGTGTTAAGATCGCCGCCGGGGTTGTCGCGAATATCGAGCACAAGCGCCTTCGCGCCCTTGCTCAGCATATCGTCCACCGCCTGATCGAACTCCTCCGCCGCCTTTCCGGTGAAGGATTCGATGCGGATATAGCCGATGCCGTCCACTATGGGCTCGGTGTAGACCCTTTTAACGTACACGTCGCCGCGTGTCACAAGGCGCGTCAAAAGCTCGTTTCCGCGCATTATCGTGAGGGTAACGTCGGTTCCTCCCTCGCCCGCGATAAGATCGATCGCAGGCTCTGCTTCCATATCAAGCACCGAAACGCCGTCCACCTTGGTGATAATGTCGCCATCGAGCACGCCGGCCATCGCGGCGGGGCAGCCCTCGTAAACGCGCTCTACGAAGATGCCCTTGCCCTCTTCCTTATAAACCTGGATTCCGATGCCCTTGTAGTTGCCGTTCATCGAGCTTGTGAAATCATCGAATTCGTCCACGGTGAAGTATTCCGCATACGGGTCGCCGACCTTGCGAACCAGCTCATGCGCAGCGGAGCGCAGAAGCTCCTTGGATTCGGGCGCCTTGTCGGAAAAATAATAGTAGTCCTTGATATCGGAAAGAAGCCTCGAGATCAGCGTTGCATCGGTATCGCCTCCGCGCTCCGTTATGCCGTATTTGCCCATGCCGGACATCAGCGCGCCCACGACCACGACAGCCGATAGCAGCGCACTCAAAAGCATCAGCACGAACACCTGCCATGCCTTGATGCCGTTTCTTCCGTTGTTTTCCATACCTCTTCTCCCTTCTTAACACCCGAAAAATGTTCGAAGAAATTCCGCAAGGAATTTCATCCTCAACTATTCACTATTCAATATTCACTATTCAATATTCACTATGATTCGCGCTTATTCCTCATCAGTATGCGCATGCCTGCACCTTTTGCAGTCCTCGGCATAGCCGCCGGTTTTAAGGATCTTCGCGGGGTCGCCCTCGATGCCCGTGAAAACGCCGCCGGTCATGCGCGGGGGCAGCTTCATGCGATCCCACATGCCGTATTTATGCGTATCCACCACGGCCTTCATGAGCTTATTCTCCACATCCGGCACGATATGGCGGAACTCCTGAAGCAGCAGGCGCATATCCTCGCGCTTGGTCTTTCCCGCAACGGGGCAGTTTGCGGGGATAACGGGCAGCTCCAGCCGCTTCGCCGCCGCTCGCGCATCCCTTTCGGGGAAGAAAACGAGCGGTCTTATCACCGTTACGCCGCTTCTTCCAAGATAGGTTATAGGCGCGAAGGTGTTGAGCCTTGCCTCGAAAAAGAGGCTCAAAAGGAAGGTTTCGAGCACGTCCTCGCGGTTATGCCCGAGCGCAACGAGGTTGCAGCCCTTGCTGACCGCGATATCATTGAGCGCGCCCCTTCTCATCTTGGCGCACATCGCGCAGGGGTTCTTTTCCTTGCGGATATTGAAAACCACGTCGCCTATATCCGTCTTGCGCACCTCGAAATCTATGCCGTTTTTCTCGGCGAAGGCTTCTATGCCGCTCGTGTCCTGCTCAACGAGGCCAAGATCGAGCATGACCGCGCAAAGGTCGTATTTCTTCTTGGAAAACAGCTGATACAGCTTTAATCCATACATAAGAAGGAGCGAATCCTTGCCGCCGCTTACGCCAACGCAGATCTTATCGCCGTCCTGTATCATTCCGTAGCGCTCATCGGCGCGGCGGATGCATCCGAGTACCTGTTTCATTCTCTTTTTTCTCCGTTCGTATGTGATTTTGATTATTTGAGAACCGCGTTCTCACACCCTTTTTCACCGAACGGTCAAAAAGCCGCAGTTTTCGCCTTGTACCGATAGATTATACTTCAAAAATTCGATTTTGTATAGAGGAAGTCAAAAAATGGCGTGAAAAGCGTTTTTTGCATTCCTACTTTCTTTAAAGCGGATTTTCCTTTATATAATAACAAAATTATGGCAAAACTATTAATTTTTTCAAAACGCGCTTGAATATCTTGTGCCGCTCCGTGTCCTATGGTATTATGATTCGGTGATAAGCATGATGTCGGCGACCGAACACGACCGCGAGCGAAAAACAGGTTTGAAAAAATATATCGCAAAAAAATGTAACCTGTTTGCCCTTCTCAATTGTTGTGTATATATGGAAGCGCAAAGAAGGCTATATGCATGAATGAATCGCATGCGAATAATTCGGAGAAAGGAGAGTGTTAAGAATCATTCATCACGGTTGCCGTAATTCGCCTTCTGCCCGTCATGTGCAGCAATCAATGTGCAAAAGCTGATTTGGCTTACACGAGCCAAACCCACAAGCGATGCGGTATGCTTTACGCTATATTGATTATTTTGCAGCAGACCAATTGTTTACGGAGGTGTTTTATGAAACACAAAAGAGTATTGTCTCTTTTCCTGAGCATCGTCATGATAATGATGCTCGCCCTTGAAACGTCGGCTTATGTGCCGGCTGAAGCCGCACCGATTTTTTCGGCAGACGATGCTGAAGTCAGCACCTCTGCCGCAGAATGCGGCAGGCTTGAACCCGAACGCTCGAGCACTCGCGGTGGCTTTAAGCTCGGAAGCGAGCCGGAGAACATTCTTTATGATTACGGTAAAGCCATGATCGGCAATACCGTTTACCGCATAAAGGATGGAAGCATCGTTTCCAGCGAAAACGATGTCAAGCTTGTTTCAGCAAAGCTTGACAGCAATAATCTGAACGTGCTGAACAACAAGCTGGTCTTTACTTGCTTTGACGGCAACGAAGCCTCTATTTGCTCGTATGACACCAAGAGCGGTGAGCTTCGCACCATGCTCAAAACCGGAGCCGCCGAGATCACCCATATGTATGTTGTGAACGATGCTCATATCGACTATCTTGCCGACAATGCCGTTTACCGTTATGACATCGGCTCCGGCGCTGTTGAAAAGCTGACTGCTCCGGCTGACGTGTTCAGCTTTGTTCCCACATACGGCGGAAATATCTATGCCGCCGGAAGTGCCGCTTCCGCAAGCCTTTTCTTTGAAAGCACCGAGCTTTTGGACAAGGTAACATATTATTCTGTTGAGGAAAACAGCCTTATCGTTACCGCCGACAGCATGAGCTATAAGCTTGCCCTGATCGATTTGATCGATTATTGCAGCGGCGCAAAGGCAACGCGTGATCTTTGCTCCATAATGACTCCGTATGATTTTTACGGCGTGCTTCCCGTTAACGATATTCTCAGTCTTGACGGGCATGACTGCGAGCACTGCGAGGAGGAAGCGAAAACCGCACCCGCATTTCGCACAACAAAGACGGGCGAGGCAGTAGCAAGCAGCGAAGAAACGCGCGGGGAGCCTGTGTTTATTGAGCCGAATCCACGCCAGCAGCAGATGATCAACAAGGCTACTTCTATTGTAAACTTCACTTGGACTCCTAATGTTTCATTTGACAAATATACCAGCAAGACGGTTACAAACCAATCGAATTCGTATTTTGCCGACAATGTCAGCTATGGGCTTCCGTATTCAAGACCTGGGAAGTTTGGTCTCGACAAAATTTGGGTTAACGGAAAACAAGTGCCGAGATATGAGCATTCATATGTGTTCTATGACAGCATAAAAACACTCGATGCTTGCAAGGCTGAAATGGAGACTTCCGGCACAGCCTTCAACCTTGCCGCAGCAAGGTATCGTGGAAAGGGCTACGGAGCACTGTACGGGCTTGATTGCAGCGCCTTTGTCAGCTATGCTTGGGGCATCAGTAAGCATGCAAGCGGTCAATTTCATGGCGATCCTGAGTGTGAACACATAGCTGGGGCAGGCGGCAAGACGTCATCCCCAAAGTACTTAACCATGTCCAATTTGGCTAGGCTTTTGCCGGGCGATGCTTTTGTAAGTGCAGAGAATCATGCGATACTTGTTACTGCGATATGCAAGGAACAGGATGGAAGCATCCGATACATCCAAACCATGGAGGAAACCCCGCCGAGCGCAGTTAGAAAGAAGTATTGGAATAGCAGCGGAAACGACTCTAATACTCTCAACTATCTTCTGAATATCAAGCTTAAGCCAGGTGAAAATGATGATGACCTCGTGTATCCCTATCGTCCATATAATATCTATCGTCTAAAGGCTGTTAACACATCTCCCGTGTCTACGGGAAGGGTCACCTTTAACGCGAAGCCCGGAGTCGTGTCCACGAGCATGATCAATATTGCCGCCGGCCTGAAATACGGGTATTTTAACAATAATACCCTACCCACTCCAACCCGATCCGGCTATACATTCAAGGGGTGGTACACCGAATCAAGCGGAGGAACAAAGATTACCGCAAACACCATTGTGCAGAACGGAAACAACCATACGCTTTATGCTCAATGGATAAAGAACGGCAGCTCCGCAAGCATACAGCCGTCCGAATACGCGCTGATACCAGATATGCCTAAAAAAGCATTCACGAAAGGAGAAAAGTAAATGAAAAAAACTGTTTTCGCAATACTCTTATCGGCGCTTTTCGCGCTTTCTCTCCCCGCCTGCAAGGAGCAGGGATTACCCTCGGTCAGCCCAACTGCAGATCCCGCTTCCAAGATCACCGCTTCGCCCGCGCCGAGCGAGAAATTGACCGAGGTGCCGACCGAAACGCCAACCGAAGAACCCACGGAAGCTCCTACCGACGAGCCGATCCCCAAAACCATACCCTATGACCGCGGGGAGTACGACACCCTGCTTGCCTTCTTCGAGCTTGCAGATGAAAACGGCGTTAAGAACGGCGAGAAGTGCTTTAAGGATTATGACCCGAGCAAGGTGGACTTTTGGGGAACAAATCCCGAAGACTTGATAAATACAAAGGAATCGTGTCTTGTTTGGAATGATGAGGGCAAGCTGTATTCCGTCGTTTTGTACGGACTCGATGAGCCTTCAGCAAAGCTTGTCGGCAAGATAAACCTGGATAAATACAGTTCACTTAGAGTCTTCGATATAAACTCCCTTGTTTTTGACTCTGTCAACGAAGATGCGCGGAACTGCTACGATGCAACCGACATTAGCGACATAAACGTAAGCCTTGCTTGTGAAGGTTATCTATCTCTGATTGCGGATTATATAACAAGGCTTAATTTGAGTTCTTTTTCACGTTGCTATTATCAAAGCACAGGGGAAAACGCCCCCGGTTCTCCGAAAAGTCTTGCTTTTACCGTCGATCTGACTGCCGACGGCAGCGGAAGCGTTGGTATTAACGCCTATTCGGACACGCATTACTATGTCGTAAATATCTATGCCCACCCCATCGAGGGTCATAAATTCCTCGGCTGGTATGATGCGGAAGGCAAGCTGATCTCGGCAGAAGCGGAAATCGAGCTTTCCTATGGGCATGACACCGGATGGAGCGTTCACGACTTCACCGGCATTGCAAAGTTTGAATAATCAGCCTTAGCACGCTCCATTTATCGGCGGCGCACAAGCCTTTCTGTGCGCCGCCGTATATATTTGGGGTTTTTCCCGCTTTTTTCCGTTTTATTTGCGTTTTTTCCCGTTTTCCCTGTTGACAAGCGGGAAAATAACTGGCATAATTGGCTTTGGCGCCTCGCTCGCCGCATTTTTATTTTAGTATGGAGAAAAAAATGAAAAAGATCGTTATCGCTCTTGGCGGAAACGCCCTTCAGGAAGCGGGTAAGCCCGCAACCGCCGAAAGCCAGCTCGAGGTAGTTGAGAAGACCTCGGAATACATTGCCGACATCATCGAGAGCGGCTATGACGTTGTGCTCGCACACGGCAACGGCCCGCAGGTTGGCCGCATAGTTATTCAGAATGAATACGCCGCCAAGGAAACCCCCGCTATGCCCTTCGACGTTTGCGGCGCTATGAGCCAGGGCTATATCGGCTACCATATCCAGCAGGGTCTTGAAAAGGTTCTGCGCGCTCGCGGAAACAAAAAGCGCGTTGCGACCGTTGTTACCCAGGTTGTTGTGGATAAGGACGACCCCAAGTTCAAGAATCCTTCCAAGCCCATCGGCCCCTTCTATTCCGAAGAGGAAGCCAAGCAGCTTGCCGAAACCAAGGGCTACACCATGAAGGAGGATGCAGGCCGCGGCTGGCGCCGTGTTGTTGCCTCCCCCATGCCCGTTGAGATCGTTGAGCTTGATGCCGTTAAGTGCCTGATCGACGGCGGCTTCATCGCCGTTACCGTCGGCGGCGGCGGAATCCCTGTTGTTCGCGATGAAAAGGGCAACCTTATCGGCACCGCTGCGGTTATCGACAAGGATCTTGCAAGCGAGAAGCTCGCCGAGGATATCGACGCGGATGCGCTCGTTATACTGACCGCCGTTGAGACCGTTTGCATCAACTTCGGCAAGCCCGACGAGAAGAAGCTCTCCACCCTCACCATCCCCGAGGCGGAGCAGTACATCAAGGAAGGCCACTTCGCTCCCGGCTCCATGCTGCCCAAGGTCGAGGCCGCGATCAAGTTCGCCGCCAGCAAGCCCGGCAGGAAGGCCATCATCACCTCGCTGGATAAGGCCGTTGAGGCGCTTGCAGGCAAGGCCGGCACCACCGTTTGCTGAGTTAAACTGAAAAAAACTAAGCTTTATTATCTTCCGGAGCGGCTGGAATAGTGCTGTGCAGTCGCTGCGGACTGATGAAGAAAACAAAGCAAATTAAATATCGCCTCCCTCGCGGGGGCGATATTTTGATTTAACGCCTGTTCGGCTGCAAAAAAGAAATGCCGGCGGCATTTCTTCCTAAACTATTCATTATCTAAACTCCGCTCATCGCGGTCTCCCCCTGCCTCGTCCTTCGCCTATAATACACCGTCATCGCGGCAAGCGTAAGACTCCACGAAATGATGTATGAGATCGAAACGCAGAACAGCGTTGGGAACAGCCGATACATCACCAGCACCCAAATTACTCGGAAGCAGCAGATTCCTATGCCCGTTATAAGCACGGGCTTGGTGTCGCCGCAGCCGCGCAGGGTTCCCGAGAGGGTTTCTATCGCCGTCCAGATAAAATAGAACGGAACGAAGTACAGAATAACTGTGTAAGTAGTTGATAAAACGTCCTTATCCGTGGTAAATATCTTCAGCGCTTGGGGCGCAGCCGCGATTATAAGGGCGCTCATTATAACGGTCATTATGCTGAACATTTTCAGCCCCGTTTTGACCGAGCCGCGCACACGGTCGTGCCGTCCCGCGCCGTAGTTCTGCCCAACGAAGCTCATCACCGCCGCGTTCGTTGCCTGCGCCATCGCCCAATAGAAACCGTCGAGCTTGCCCGCGAGCGACCACGATGCCACCACGACCGTTCCGAGCGCATTGACCGCCACCTGCATCACCATGTTTGAAACGCTGTACATGCTCGCCTCAAGCCCCGATGGAAGCCCTATGCGCATCATGCGCTTGAGCATATCGCGGTGCAGAGCGATATTCTTTATTTTCAGTCTGTACGGCTGCTTTGTGATAAGAAGCGTGAATGTAAGAAGCAGGCAGTTCACGCATTGGGAGATGATCGTGGCGAGCGCCGCGCCCTTAACGCCCATTTTGAGGCGCACAACGAAAAGCAGATCGAGCGCGATATTGATAAGGCAGGCTATCGCCATAAAGATGAACGGGCGCTTTGAATCGCCCACCGCGCGAAGCAGGGCGCTTTCGGTATTCAAAAGCAGCACCGCAGGCGTTACCGCAAAGCATATCCGCAGATAGCTCGCCGCATCCGCCATCGTTTCTGCGGGCGTTTTCATCAGCTTGAGCATTTGAGGCGTGAAGATAACGCAAATCGCCGCAACGAATGCGCCGAACAGCAGGCTGAACGCCGCCGCCGTGCCCGTTGCCTTACCAAGCTCGCCCTCCTCCTTATTTGCGCCGAAGATATGCGAGATGACCACCGTTGCACCCGTGGAGAGCGCAACGAAGAAGCCGATGAACAGGTTCAATATCGTTGCAGCGCTGCCGCCGACCGCCGCCAGCGCCTCATGGCCGACATAGCGCCCGACTATCGCCGCATCAACGGCGTTGTAGAGCTGCTGAAACCATGTTCCCGCAAGTATCGGAAGGAAGAAAAACAGCAGGCTTTTGCCGATGGAGCCGCCCGTCAGATCGCCTTTTTTATTTTTAACAGCCGAGTTTTCCATATTATTCGCCTTGCTCCGCTTACTCTTCGAGCCTGTAAAATTCTTTCTTGACCGCGCTTACCGCCGAAATTCCGTAATATTTCAGACATTCTATCGCCGTTTCATCGAGCCTTTCCCCCGCTATGGCTATCGGCACGGCGGGCGGGCAGGCGCAGTGATCGAGCGCGAGTATTCGCCCCGAGGCATTTTCAAGCGCAACCTGCTCCTGCGGCGCAAGCACCGCTTCACGGGCGGAAAGCGCCCGCTCAAGCCTTGCAAGGCGCGGCGGCTTCTGCGCTATTGGAGCGCGTTTTTCTATTGAAAGCAGTTTTTTTTCGATTTGCTCAAGCCCCGCCTCACCCGTTTGCATCGAGAGCATCAAAACCGTAAAATCGGGATCGGCAAATTCGCATTCCACACCGTTTTTGCGCAGATACTCCGCAAGCTCATGCCCCGTATAGCCTATGCTTTTCGGCGCAAGGGTCAGCTTCAGGCGTTCGCTGCCGATGAGCGCATAGCCGAAGCCTTCAAGCTTTTGCTTGAGCTTTTCGATGCGCTGCGCCGCTAACTCAAGCCGCCTTTCGTAGCCTGCGCCGCAAAGCCCGTTGAATACGTCGAGCGACTGCAAAATCAGGTACGAAGGGCTTGTGGAGGCAAAGAGCGCAAGCGCCTTCTCCGCCATCTCGGAGAAGAGCTTCGGAGCTTCCGTATTTATATGCAGATACGCCGCCCCCGTAATACAGGGCAGGGTCTTATGCGCGCTGTCGCAGCACATATCGGCACCGAGCGCGATAGGGTGCAGGTTCGGCTTTAAAAAGCGCAGATACGCGCCGTGGGCGTTGTCCACTATCAGCGGAGCGCCGTGCGCTTTGCAGATTCCCGCAAGCGCAGCGATATTCGCGATATTCCCGAGATAATCGGGCGAGGTGATATAGACCGCTATCGGCTTTTCGTTCGCCCGAGAAAGCGCATTTTCAAGCGTTTCTTCATCTATGATGCAGCTCAAAAGGCTTTCATTCGCGCCGCTTTCCGAATTTTCGCTCTGATAGAGCCATTCGATATCGAGATCAAGCAGCGCGGCGGCGGAAATCAGCGTTTTATGCGCATTCCTGCCCGCAAGCACGGTTTTGCCCGCGCTCCCCCGCTCTTTCGCATTCATCAGGGCAAGAAAAAGCATGGCGCGAATGCAGAGCGACGAGCCCTCGGTGGAGTAATAGGTCTCCCCCGTTCCGAAAATTTCCGAAGCGATGCGCTCGCTTTTTTTGATTATGCCGCTTGCGCCGTATAATTCGTCCGCACCGCAGATTTCGGTTATGTCCCGAGCCTCGCAGCCCAAAAAAGCGGCGCCCTTATGTCCAGGCATGTGCGCCCGCACGGTGCCGCTTTTCGCGTAGTTATCCACAAAATCGCAGATAGGCGTTTTGCTCATTCCATATTCTCCAAAAGCCTTGAGGCTTCAAGCATTATTGCGCACTCCATGCGCTTTTTGAAAAGCTCGCAGCCGGGCTTATACACGCCGCGAATGCTCCCCGTGGCGTGGTAGGCGTTTGCCGCGCAGCCGCCCGAGCAGTACAGCTTCGCCCAGCAGTCGCGGCAGTCCTCGCGCGCATACACGTTGCAGGAAGCGAATTCATCGCGCACGCTCGTATTCGTCACGCCCTCGAAAACGCTGCCAAGGCGGTAGCTTTCATCGCCCACGAACTGGTGGCAGGGGTAGAGATCGCCCCACGGGGTGACGGCCATGTACTCCGTTCCGCTGCCGCAGCCCGAGATGCGCTTATAGATGCAGGGACCGCCGGTGAGGTCGATCATATAATGATAGAATGTAAACGGTTTTCCCTCAGCGCGGCGGGATTTCATCAGCTCCGCAAGCTCCTCATACTGGCGCATGACCAGCTTGATATCCTCTTTAGTCAGCGCACTCGGATCGTCCTCGGCGCAGACCACGGGCTCCATCGAAAGCTCGGTAAAGCCGAGATCGAGCATCGCCTTCACATCCTCAAGAAAATCGGGGTTATGGTGGGTGAACGTGCCGCGCATATAGTAGCCCTTGCCGCCGCGCGAGCTAACGAGCTTTTGGAATTTCGGCACTATTTTATCGAAGCTGCCGTTGCCCGCATAGTCCACGCGGAAGCGGTCATGCACCTGCTTGCGCCCGTCAAGGCTCAGAACCACGTTGCTCATCTCGCGGTTTGCAAAGTCGATCACGTCGTCGTTGATCAAAACGCCGTTCGTGGTGAGCGTAAAGCGAAAATTCTTGTTGTGCTGCTTCTCGATGCTTCGGGCGTACTCGGTCAGCCGCTTTACAACGTCAAAATTCATCAGCGGTTCGCCGCCGAAGAAATCGACCTCGAGATTATGCCTCGTTCCCGAATTCTCGATAAGAAAATCGAGCGCGCGTTTTCCGACCTCGAAGCTCATAAGAGCGCGTTCGCCGCTATATTTGCCCTGGCTTGCGAAGCAATAGGAGCAGTTGAGGTTGCAGGTGTGCGCAACGTGAAGGCATAGCGCCTTCACAACGCCCGCCGTGCGCGCCTTGAGCTCGCCCGCCATCGGCTCGAAATCATCGGGAGCGAAGAGCTTGCCGGCCGCTTTGAGCTCCGCAATATCGTTATAACATTCCTCAACTTCGTTTTTAGCTGCGCCGAAGCGCGCGGAGAGCTCCGAAACCAGCTCTTCACGACTTTTTTCCTCGAAACCGCCGATCAGCTCATACGCAAGCTCGTCCACCGCGTGAACGCTTCCCGAGCAGGTGTCGATTACCATATTCAGTCCGCCGAGTTTATATTGATGTATCATAACAATCTCAAATAATAACAAACATCATATCAAACAAAGCCAAGAGCTGCAAGGCTCTCGGCTCGGGTTTGCTTTTGAGCTAAATTGCCGCAACAGCGGCAGCTAAATTGTTTCGCGGAGCGAAACAGCGAAATTGAAAACCAAAGGTTTTCAGCTAAATAAAATTCGCCCTTTGAGCCGCGCAAAGCGCGATTTAGCTCGCGAAGCGAATTTAGCTGTGCAAAGGCACAATTCAGCTCGCCCGAAAGGGCGAATTTAGCTGAGCGCGGCAAGCGCCGCTTGCCGGCTTACTCCGCCTTCTCGGCGTTTTCGCACTGCTGGTTCGCAATGCCGCAGCTGGTCTTGCAGGCGCTCTGACAGGAGGTCTGGCATTCGCCGCAGCCGCCATTCTTCGCGCTTTCGCAAAGGGTTTTTTCGTTAAGAGTAACGATGTGTTTCATTTTGGTATCCTCCGAAAAAGATTTGAACTGATTTATTATAGCACAAGGAATCCATTTAGTCAAATTCTAAAGTTTTTGCACTAAAAACTGCCGAACCGCCGAGTTTCACCTTATAGTCAGCTTTCTTCCTCAATTATCGGCATCATCGACTTTGCCGCCATTGCCTGCCATGCCGTCCGCTTTAGAGCAATAAGCCGATATTGCAAGAAGAAGTCCGATTAAGCCGGAAATCCATGCAATAACCGCAAACAGCATAATTTGCGAGATCGCACCGAGTGCGACAACGGCACCGAAAAGCAAAAAGGCTATTCCAAGACTGTTTTTTTTCACAAGCAAATCCTCCCATATTTGTATAACTGTTCCGGCAGTTCATAGTCAACCTGAACTGTCATTATTGGTGCCATGCGGGAATGGCATCTGTCCGCTGTTTAACAGCATCCGAACGTCACACCGGCATTGGTGTAACACCACCACCGCCCGGAGCTGAACCGTTTGTTGTGTAGAAGCGAGCGGGCGTATCAACTGACTTTTCATACGTGAATGACCACCCAGAAATTTCAAACCCCGGTGTTTTGCCGCTGAAAATTCTTTTCAAATGATTCATTTCTGACTCCTAACCAAAATATTTATCCCACTCTTACATAATAGCAAAAACAACTACTGTATGCACGATGCCAAAGACATTTGCTATTATAGTGCATCTTCGCCCATGCAGCAAGTATATAATGCCGCTGCTGCGGAACATTTATTACTCGTTACAGCAATGCAATCCTCGTATCCATAATAATGAAATTAATATTATTTCTTCTTGACAATATCCCGTTTTTCATGTATCTTTAAGTTGATTTTTTCTTAACGGAGGCGAATATGGTCAATCTCGGCAACGATTGGAACAGCATCCTTGCGGATGAATTTGAAAAGGAATACTATAAGGAGCTTCGGCGCTTCCTTGTGAGCGAATACCGCACTCGCACGATCTACCCGAATATGAACGACATATTCAACGCGCTCAAGTTCACCTCGTTTGAAAACACGAAGGCGGTCATTCTTGGGCAGGACCCCTACCACGGCGAAAATCAGGCGCATGGGCTCTGCTTCTCGGTTCTGCGCGGCATCGAGCCGCCGCCGTCCTTAAAAAACATCTACAAGGAGCTTGCTTCGGACATTGGCTTCATTCCCCCGATGCACGGTGAGCTTACGCATTGGGCGGAGCAGGGCGTGCTGATGCTGAACGCGGTTTTGACCGTTCGCGCACATCAGGCAAATTCTCACAAGGGCTGCGGCTGGGAGAAGTTCACCGACCGCGTTATTGCCGAGCTGAACAATAAAAAAACGCCGGTCGTGTTCCTGCTTTGGGGCGCAAACGCGAGGCAGAAGGCGAAGGTCATAACGAACCCGATCCACGTTAAGCTCGAGACCGTCCACCCGAGCCCGCTCTCCGCTTACAACGGCTTTTTCGGCTGCCGTCACTTTTCAAAATGCAATGAGATTCTTGAAAAAAGCGGGCAAGCGCCGATAGATTGGCAGCTGCCCGAGTAAACAGTGATTAGTGTTAGCGGTCGCTCATTTTGAGCCGATCTTTGATCCTATCAGCTCATACAGAATACATGCGGGAAGTATGCACACCGCGCCCTGTATCACATTGAAGGGTATGCCTACCGAGGCCGCCTTTATGCCGTACAGAAAGCTTTCGTAAATAAAATAGCCCAATATCATAACACATTCCGCCGCGATTGCAGATGTGATCGCGGCAGCATTTATTTTGTTTTTTTTCTTAACTGCCTTAAAGCAATGATATGCGGTAAGCGCCACAAGCCCCTTAATAACGAAGGTTGCGGGGGCGAATATCGCATAGCCCGCCAAAAGATCGGCAAGCGCAGAGCCGACCGCAGCGGAGAGCGCACCGAGCTTCCTCGTCAGAGTCCACGCAGCAAGCAGCACGAAGCAGTCGCCGAGGTTGATATAGCCCTGAATGGGCGAGGGTATTCTTATTATAAAGGTGGAAGCGCAAATAAGCGCCGCAAAAACCGCGGACATAACGAGGCTTCTTGTTTTTGCATCCATACTGCGCCGCATTCAGTTCAGCTCCGAAGATTTTATTAGGCAGCCGCACGGGGCTGCGGGCAATAGTGTATCATAAATACGCCGATAATGGAATGCCCAAACGGGGCGGTTTGATTATATATTTCTCGGAAAAACAGCTTTCGAGCGAAAAATAATATAAAATTTGCCCCAAAAACTGTTGACAGCCGTAAACAGCATTGATATAATATGTTTACAGTTGTAAACAAACAAGCTTGAGCAAGGGCTTATCCGCATAGGGCGGCTTTTGCCGTTTTTAACGGAAGTACGAAACCGATCGATAATTAAGGAGTGAGCGCAATGGAGAAAAACAGACTGACACTAACCGAGGCCGAATGGCAGGTCATGGAATGCCTTTGGCAGAGCGCGCCCGCATCGGGTCGCGAGGTTTGCGAATCCATGGAAAATGCACGTGGCTGGAGCCGCAGCACAACGCTTACCCTGCTGCGGCGCATGGAGGCTAAATCCGCCGTGGGCGAGGTGGACGGCTCGGGAAAAAGGGCCTTTATTCCGCTCATCAGCCGCGACGAGGCCGCCATAAACGAAACCGAGAACCTGCTTGCTCGCATCTATCACGGCAGCATGAGCCTTATGCTCAGCTCCTTTACGCGCAAGCAGAGGCTTTCCAAAAGCGAGATAGACGAAATGTATGCGCTTTTAGCCAAGCTTGAGGCGCAGAACGGGGAGGAGGGCGAAAAAAATGCTTGAATGGATCATCACCTCATGCGCACTTATCCTGATCGTGATCGCGCTGCGCTGTCTGCTGCGCGGCAGGATATGCCTGCGCCTTCAATACGCACTCTGGGCGCTGGTGCTCGTTCGCCTGCTCGTGCCGCTAAGCTTCGGCGCAAGCCCGATCAGCGTTTTAAACACCGTTCCCGATGAAGTGCGCATTTTCACAAGCGAAAGGGTCGATGGCGGCGCAAAACCGATCGTGCCCGCCGCCGCGCCCATCGCAGGCGCACCGAGGCCGCAAAGCCGCATCACTCCCGCGCCGGTTGAAACCGGGAGACCGAGTCCCATCCTTCCCGGCACGGCGGGCGGCGATAACAGCGGCGATAACGGCGGCGGCAAGGCTGCTATCGCTCCGTTCGATCTGAAAAAGGCGCTTGCGGTCATTTGGCTCGCGGGCGCTGCGGCGGTGCTCGCGGCATTCCTCGCGGGCAATATCCGCACGGCCAAAAAGCTGAAAAAGAGCCGCAGAAGGCTTGAAAATGCAGATTGCGATCTGCCCGTCTATGTTTCGGATGCGCTCGAAACGCCCTGCCTTTTCGGGCTCATCTCGCCCGCTATCTACGTAACGGGCGAAGCGGCGGCGGATGATGGCAGGCTGCGCCACGTTATTGCGCACGAGCGCACCCACGCGCGGCATCTCGACCATATTTTCTCCGCGCTGCGCGGGCTTTGCCTTGCGCTGCATTGGTATAACCCGCTCGTTTGGCTCGCCGCAAGCCTGTCAAGGCGCGATCAGGAGCTTGCCTGCGACGAGGCGGCGATAGCGCGCATAGGCGAGGCCGAGCGCGCCGAATACGGCAAAACCCTCATAAGCCTGACCTGCCGCAGACCCTCGGGGCTGCTGCTTGCCGCAACCACGATGACCGCAAGCAAGGGCAGCCTCAGGGAACGCGTTGCACTTATCGCGAAAAAGCCGCGCATGACGGGTCTAATGCTCGCCGCGGTGATCGTTGCCGCCGCGATAGCGATAGGCTGCACCTTCACGGGCGCAAGCAAGCCGAGGGAAACGGACGGCGATGGCGAAAAGCAGCCCCTTGCCCCAACGACCGCACCCACTGGAGCACCAACCGAAGCTCCGAGCGCGGCGCCAACGGATACCCCGGCACCCGTGCCTGAAAAGCTCGCCGTGCCCGTCTACCCCGATTATGAGCTGCTGCTTGAAAACACCCGCGCTCAGCTCGGCAAGGACGGCTGCGCTAACCGCAATTCGGGGCCGCACACCCTCGGGATAGACTATCTTACGTTCATGTTTCCGACGGATGCTCTGAGAACCGCTTCAAGCGGAGAGGAGTATCTTATCTTCGATTCCGAGCGCGGCTACCGCGAATACGTTTTTATCGACCGCGACAACGGCGGCATCGACATTACCAAGGGTTTCCCGATCGTTATCGGCAAGCTTCAGCCGCACAGCGCGTTTGAAGGACTGACTGTCGGCGATCCCATAGAGGCCGTTGAAAGGATCGATCC
This sequence comes from Clostridia bacterium, assembly GCA_017395105.1. Lineage (GTDB taxonomy): Bacteria > Bacillota > Clostridia > Christensenellales > CAG-138 > PeH17. The sequence goes on along the minus strand of JAFPWD010000039.1, from coordinate 4,695 downwards.
CGTTGCCGCGCTGCATAGGCAGGCGATACTCGAGGTTCGGCAGATCCATCCAGAGACCGCGAAAAAATACTGCGTCGGCTACAACGCGCTTGCGAGCGTGCATTACCTCACCGACGGTATTTTGAAGATAGAATACGAAATGCCCGCCGAGGGCGAGCTCGTTATCTCGAAGATCATCTACTCGCCCGACTATACACTCACTCATTTTCACGATATCGAAATGTGCTATCGCATCGAACCGATCGACCTGCCCGAGAGGGATGCCGAGCCCGGCGACATCGAGCTTGTAAGCCGCTACAACGAGCGCGAGGTCGCCATGCTCTCCGCGTTTTTCGACACCGTTGACGACGAAGGAAGAACGAATGGCTCCAAGATTAGCGGGGAATATGTTTCGGGCGAGCCCGAAACATGGGGGCCTTACGTCGTCCATTGGGTCGTATACGCAGGCGAGCGGCATGTTTACGATATAAGCTTTGATAGGGCAAAGGTGGTGGGCGAGCTGAACGTTTCGCGCTTCCCCGCGCTTGAATCTCTCGGATGCTCCGAAACGAAGCTTGATTCGATAAACGCTTCCTCCTGCCCGCTTCTCGATCAGATCAACTGCGGCTCGTGCGGGATAAACTCGCTCGATATCACCGACTGTCCCGCGCTCACGATCCTCAGGTGCGGCACAAATGCGCTTACACGGCTCGAGCTTTCCTCCTGTCCCGCTCTCAAGGAGCTGGATTGCTCGTGGAACGAGCTGACCGAGCTTGAGCTTTCGGGCTGTCCCCTGCTTGAAAAGCTCGATTGCAGCTTCAACAAGCTGCCTTTGCTCGCACTTTCCGGGAACGCTGCGCTTGCTTCGCTTGCCTGCAAGTACAACGAGCTGACCGAGCTCGAGCTTTCGGGCTGCTCATCGCTTACGGAGCTGATCTGCTTCGGCAATCCGTTTAATTCGCTCGCACTTTCGGGCTGCTCATCGCTCGAAGCGCTTTATATTCAGGACGTTAAGCTCGATTCGCTCGATGTTTCGGGCTGCACCGCGCTCAGCAGGCTCAACTGCTCCGGCATGGGACTCAAAACGCTGAACGTTTCGGGCTGCACCGCCCTCACGATGCTCTACTGTCAGGAAAACGAGCTTACACAGCTCGAGCTTTCGGGCTGCACCGCGCTCACGGAGCTTATATGCGTAAACAACGATCTGAGCGAGCTGAACATCTCCTCCTGCACCGCGCTTGCCGAACTGGTCTGCAGCGGAAACCGACTTGCAAGCCTCGACGTTTCAAGCAATACTTCGCTCATTCAGATCGCCTGCGGGAACAATGCCCTCACAGGAAAGTTTGATCTTTCAAACAATCCAACTCTCGTAATTCTCGACTTAAGGCAAAACAGCCTGAGCGAGCTGAACGTTTCGGGCTGCGGCGCGCTTGAGGAGATCTCATGCCATGGAAACGGGCTGAGCAAGCTCGATATCACCTACTGCGCCCGACTTTCCTCCGTGGACTGCCGCAACAACAGGCTTTCATCCGTGGACTGCACGGGCTGCCCCGTGCTCGATATCACGACCGATGCGGGGGTGAAGCTGATAGGGTACCATGGGGGTAATTAGTTTATTGTGAACAGTTGCGGATGTCATGCGAAACCGATAGTCAAGAAAGGAGAAAACCATGAAAAGAACATTCCCGATGCTGCTTGCGGCGCTGCTATGCGCCTCTGCGCTCCTTGCCTGCAAGCCGAACGGTGAACAGACCGCGAACGGAACCCCGAAGCCCGTGGAAGCACCCACCGAGATGCCGACAACCACGCCGACTGAAGCGCCCACCGAGGTGCCGACCGAAGCGCCAACTGAAGCTCCCACGCCCGAGCCCACCGAGGAACCCCTTGGCGAAGCGGATGCGCTGATCCGCTCGCTTCTGCCCGAATGGGCGGAGTTTGAGCCCGGCGCAACGCGATACCGCACAGAGAATCTAAAGCGCGAGAGCTTCGATGCATTTCTCGATGCTTGCGCGGAAAACGGCTTCGAGGTGCTGAACGATTACGGCAACCATTTCTACGTTCGCCGCGACGATTGCTGGATATCGGCGTACTATCACAACGTTGCGGACAACGTTCCCAAGCCCACCGGCAGTCTCAACTTCATCCTGCCCGCTCAAGGCGGCAGCTACGGCGAGGATCAGGCCATGAAGCTTATGAGCACCTCCTGCCCCAAGGGTAAGCTCATCGATGCGATAGACCGCAGCCCCGAAGGGCTCCATGAGCTCGGAATGGATCTTTATATGGCGATCATTGACCTGCGGCCCGAGGGCGACGGCGGCTGGATGTTCCGCGAGGAATACTATCTGATCGGCGGCTTCGAGGTCACGCGATTTGAAGCCTTTGAAAATCTGACGGTCGGCGATCTCGATGATGACGGCATTTGCGAAATATTGGCTCAGGAATGGGGCTATTACAGCAGCCAATACAATACCCGCACAACCGTGCTTCGCGCCGATGAAAATGGGAAGGCTGTGCGTGTGGCAAGCGGCACCGTGTTCTACGGTTGGCGGAGCATATCCTTCGTTTCCGAGGAAGGCAAGCTCTACGCCCGCTATGCCCGCTTCATCCCGACCGACGAATGGGGCGACGGCTACGTCGATTACAACGATGTAACCTATTACCGCCTGCGTTTTGAAAACGGAGAGCTGGTGGTGGACGATCCCGAGAACGTGCTCGAATTCATCTATGATCCCGATTGATGCGAGTGTCGATCGGCAGGCGCTGCTCGAAATGGGCAGCGCTGTTTTTATAGTTTCCCTTAAAAATGGGCTTTATCACTCGCCCGCGCTCGAGCCCTTGCCTTTCGAGCGAAACTATAGTATCATCTGATATGAAGCAATAAAACCAAAGCTCGGAAAGGGGGTGCCTGAATGCGCATTATTTCCCACACGGCAACGCAAGCGGATTGCGGGCGAAGCGTTGCTGCCATATTGCGCGGTGAGCTCAAGCTTTCAAACGGGCTTATCGCACGGCTTAAGCGCGAGGGCGGCATATTTCTGAATGCAGAGCGCGCGAAAACAAACGAGCGAGTTAAGGCGGGGGATATCGTTTCCGCCGCCGTTGGCGAAAGCCCCGCAAAAAGCGGGCGCTCTCCCCTGCCCTTTCCCGTCCTGTTTGAGGACGAGGATATTCTTATTATAAACAAGCCCGCAGGCGCTGCGGTGCACGGCTCGCGCTATGACGATGCGGCGCCTTCGATCGAGGATGCGGTGAACTCCTATTTCGGCAGGATCGGGCTTTTTCATCCTGTGAACAGGCTCGATCGCGGCACCACGGGCGTTATGGCAATCGCAAAGAGCGGCTTTATGCACGAAAAGCTCGCCGAGCTGCTGCACACAAGCTTTGAGCGAACCTATATCGGCGTATGCGAGGGCATTTTCGAGGAAAAAAGCGGCAGGCTCGCTTTTCCGATCGCAAGGATCGAGAGCAGCGCGATAAAGCGCGAGGTGAGCCAAGGCGGCAGTCCCGCCGCAACTAATTACCGCGTTCTTGATGAAGCAAACGGATTTTCCGCTGTTGAATTCCGCCTTGAGACCGGCAGAACACATCAGATACGGGTACATACGGCGCATATCGGGCATCCGCTCGCGGGTGATTTTCTGTACGGAACCGAGAACCGAAGCCTTATAGCCCGCCCCGCGCTGCATTCCGCGCACCTTTCCTTCACCCATCCGCTGAGCGGGGACGTGATCGAGGCCGAAGCCCCACTTCCCGCAGATATGCGCAAATTATTGAAAGGCTCGCCGATACCGTGAATGAGTCGATATCATTTTTTCTCGCCGGAGCAAGCAAAATCCGCTGTTGAAGCAAATATAATAATGAAGCATGAAAGGGATCGCTCAAGGGCGATCCCCTTTGCATTCCGCTCCTGCGCGAGCGCGTATCTGCCAAAAACAACTCTCCGCAGAGCGCATGCCCTGCGGAGAAAGGCTGATTATTTAGGTAATGTCTTATGCATGCCTGCTTCTGGCAAGCTCATGCAGGAAAGGGGGTCAGCTGCAGATCTTCTTGGAGTTATCGGAGCGAATTCCACGATCGATGCTCCGACCTGTGATGATCTTGGCTGCAAAGTCGATCAGACCCTGATCCACGTAGAAGCTGTCGTTATCACCGCCTCTGGTGGGCTGCGCATCGGAGATCAGCTTGATGCTGCCGACGGAGAGGATCGCATCGGAATCGCCGTCCGTAACTGCGCAGGTGATCGCAACTCGGCCGTCGGCCGGAATGTAGTCGGTTACGTCGAAGAACATCTCGGTTGCGGAGTCAATGTTGATAACGCTGCCTTTTACCTCGATCTTATGACCGTTGACGAGCATAGCAACTCTCTTGCCGTTGGGGCACTTTGCGCTGATATGCAGCCTGGAGCTGTTCTTATCGAACTCCTTAACGGTGAAGGCGAAGCCGTTGCCGGGCTTGAGATACGCCTCGTTCTTGGGTCCGTAGATGATGTAGTCCTCGATCGTAACTTCATCGCCGTTGGAGCCGTCGATGTAAACGATGCCGCTTACGCGATCGGCTGGGCCGCCGAAGCTTGCTGCGTTGATGAGCCTGTCGCGAACCTGAGTGAACAGGGGGTTCTCTTCATTATGCTGAGCATAGATATGATCCTTGGTTACCTGCTCGGCATGGGGGTTGTAAACGCGGATGCTGTCGATCACGCAGTTGAAGGTGCCCTTT
>JAFPWD010000004.1 GCA_017395105.1 Clostridia bacterium | reverse complement strand
GAACGGACAGCTCAAGCCGGGATACAATCTCCAAATAGGCGTGAGCGGAGAATACATAGTCGGATTGGGCTTGTTTCCAAATCCCACGGATACCACGACGATGATACCGTTTCTTGAGAGGATGAAGTCGGGGCTCAAACGAAGCTTCCGGGACATCGTGGCGGATATGGGCTATGCAAGTGAGGAGAACTACACTTATCTTGAAAGCAACAGCCAAAACGCTTACATCAAGCCTTCAGACCACGATGTAAAGAAAAAAAGGAAATTCAAGAGCAATATTTTCCACAGAGATAATATGCCGTACGACGAAGAAAACGATCGCTTTACCTGCCCGAACGGGAAGCAGCTTGTCCACTCATACGACAGTGAAACAAAGACCGATAACGGCTATCCTGTCAAAAAGAGCTATTACGTTTGCGAAAGCTGCGCCGGTTGCCCTTTCAGGGCTAAGTGCTTCAAGGGACAGTACGAGAACCGAAAGATAGAACTCTCCTTTTTACTAAGCATATTCCGATTTTGTCTTATAGGAATTCCGGCAGTCTCAGCCTGCATTCTTTCCGCGGGCTTCTTCTTCCTTCTTCGCCTTGCCGAGCTGAACGGCGCGCGCATGGAAGAATATGTACTGCTGGATTATGCCCGAATATCTGCCGATGCTCGCAACGGCTTCGCGCAGCTCCGCCTTCTTTGGCGGCACGCTGTCAAAGAAGAGCTCGTTCATGGCTCTGTCTATCCAAACGTCGATCGGGAACGCATCGGTATGCCCAAGCGAGAAGAGCAGTATGCAGTCCGCCACCTTCGGGCCGACACCCTTAAATGAGAGCAGCTCCTTGCGCGCCTTATCGAGCGGCATATCGCGCAGCGTTTCAAGCTCATAGCCCTCAGCGATGCGCTGTGCGGTTTCAACGATGTACGGTGCGCGATAGCCCGCGCCTATAGCGGTTAGCTGATCAACGGAGAGCGCGGCGATAGCTTTCGGTGAGGGAAAGGCATATAGTTCGCTTCCCATGAAATCGAGCTTTTCTCCCGCAAGCCTGCAAAGCCTTTCAACGATGCCGGAAATGCGCTTTATGTTGTTGTTTGCGGAGATTATGAAGGATATGAGCGCCTCGAAGGGCTCCTGATTGAACACCCTTATGCCCTCAGCTCCCGGCAAGCATACAGAGAGTCGCGGATCGGCGGCGATCATCTCCTCTATGGCGGCATAATCCCGATCAAGATCGAAATAGTCGATGTAGCTTAAAGCTTCATCCTCCATGCAGGGAAACACCGAAACATAGACTTGAGTTTGCGCGGCGCGAACGGCCTTGCCGCGTATCACGCAGGTAAAGGCGCTGAGCTCCCCCGCCGCCTCGTTTTTTTCACACTCCGTCCAACGGAAAGCCTGTCCGCAGGTGGCACATTTTTCAAGGTCGAAGCGATCGAGCTCGCGTATGTACAGCGTGTTGTTTTTAACTTCGTAAACCATTATCAACCATTATCTCAATCGTTTTGGAGCCCTATCCCTCGCTCAGATAACGCCGTTTTCCTTGAGCCAGCGTTCGATAAAAGGATCGGAATTCTCTATTCCCGTTCCGCAGAGCGAGATGCCCTTTGCAACGGTCGCTCCGGGACAGGTGCGCTTGATATCCTCCTCGCTTCTTCCGAGGTCGTCGCCCTCGTTGGTGCAGAGGGGCAGTATCGTTTTTCCGGTAAAATCGAAAGCCTCAAGGAAGGTGAACACCGCCATAGGCATCGTTTTCCAATAGTTTGGATACGCAAGTATCACCGTATCGTAGGCATCGATGCTCTCGGGCATGGAAACGAGCTCGGGACGGGCGTTGTTTAGCTTGTCCTCCCGCGATTCCTTCATGCAGGCATCGTATTCCTTGGAATATGGCTTTTTCATTGCTATCCGGAAAACATCGGCTCCCGTGAGTGCCTTAGCCTTTTCAGCCGCGATCTCGGTGTTTCCAACCGTTACGTATCGCTTCTCGTATCCGAAATAGTTTTCATCGCTCCTTGAAAAGAACGCAATAAGAGTTTTGGACATATTTTCCTCCTTTTGAGAACAGCGCCTAATTTTTCATAAAATATTTTACAACTTTTTCGAGTCAAAAACAATGGATTATTTTGCACGATAAACGCCGTCGGATGCTTAAATCAGTACTATCTTCTCAACTTACGGCAAATCGAAACGGGCGCGGAGTGTTGCGCCCGTTCAGGATAGGTTTGTTTAATTGTCGAACTTGATTGTTTCGGTGGTCTCGTCCACCCAAAGGCGCTCAACGTTATAGTATTCGCGCTCCTCGGGATGGAAGATATGCACGATTATGCTTGCATAGTCGAGCACGATCCATCTTCCGTCGTTATAGCCCTCCCTGCGGCGAAGCACAAGGCCTGCATCTGAGGCTTTATCCTCCACCTCGTCACATACGGATTTGACGTGCACCGCGGAAGTGCCGCTCATAAACATGAACCAGTCCGCAAGTATGGTCTTATCCGCAACGCGAACGGCGATGATATCGTTTGCCTTCTTGGATGCGCCTGCTTCGCCGATGACGTTTACGCAGCGCCTGATCTCCTCTCTGAGCCTTGCTTCAAGCTCGGAGACGGTTGCCTGAGTTTCGTTGATGTTATCCAAATCTGTTCCTCCGTTTTTATTCGTTTGATGTATCTGTTTTCGCTCTCAGCTCGATGGCGTTGAGCGTTTCAAAGGTCGACGGATGCACGGGCATTTTGCGCGAACGGTTGTACTCGATGTTGTTGCGTATAACGGCAGCAACTGCGGCATCCAGATTCTCGTATGCAAGCTCGCGTATATGGGCGATCCGCCTGTATTCGCGGCTTGGCTCGAGCTTATCTGCAAGGAAGATAACCTCGTCAAAAGGTGTCATATCGGGAGAGCCGAGCGTGTGAAGCCTGATGGCATTGAGTATCTCTGGATCGGTAATGCCATACTCACTTTCGGCGGCAAGCGCGCCAAGACGCGCATGGATCATATAGGTATTTTGCCTTTCATCCTTTGTTGGCTTAAAGGCAAGCCGTTTCATGTAGCTTTCAAGCGCAGGCCCGCGAAGCTTCGCGCAGTCATGCACAAGTCCGCACAAACGCGCTTTTTGGGTGTTCAACCCGTGCTTATACGCAAGCATGACCGCCTCACGCGCAGTGAGCAGGCTGTGCTCGAGCCTTGGTTCATCGAGCCGCTCTTCGAGCAAGGTTTTGACCGTCATCAGCTCCTCGGGAGCGTAAAGAAGATTCTTATGGATAAACAGCTCAACCCGAGAAGGAACGAGCCCGTTTATTGGCAACGCATCAAAAACTCTTTTACGCACTTCGGTTGAAGAGATATTGTCGCCGCAAACCTCAGTTGCAACGACCGTCCCCCCCAAGGTGTTCATAACAGAAGCGGCAAGCTGTTCGATATCCGCCATCTGTCCTTTGCGCTGAACGGCCGCAAGCTTGGCAAGCTCAAGGATCCTATCCGGCTTGTACCAGCTTGAGAAGCTCGAGAGCATATCCGCTCCGAGAATGAAGTAAAGCTCCGCACCTGGGTGAAGGCGGGTAAAGCATTCGAGCGTTTCAACGGTGTAGCTTACACCGCCCCTTTGTATCTCAATATCGGAGACGCTTAGCCCGTCCTCATCTTCAAGTGCGAGCTCGACCATCTTTAAGCGGATAAGCGCGGGCGTTCTTCCCGAAATATCCTTATGCGGAGGATCGGCGGCAACAACAAAAATCAAGCTGTCGAGCCCAAGCTCGGCCTTAACAGCCTTGGCAATCGCAATATGTCCGTTGTGGATCGGATCGAAGGTTCCGCCGTAAATACCAATCTTCATATCCATATTATACATCATTTCGAGTTTTTTGTGAATGGAATTTCAAAAAAATGTTCATAATTGTATTCATGGAGAGAAAAAGCGCCGAAAAGAAGCTCAAAAGCCTGTATATGCGCAGCTATTTCAAGGGAAGAAGCCGCTTTGCCCAATGGGCGGACAGAGCCTTCTTCGCGGTTTTGATCTGCTTGGCGATCTACATGATCTCAAGATCGTTCCATGTTCGCCCAAGCGGAGCGAAGATTGCGGGCGTTGCTTCGGGGCTCGGTTTTTTTCTTACTTCGTGCATTGCGGTGAAACTGCGCATAGACTCACATGCCGATGCTAAAAGAGCTGAAACGGGAATCGAGCTTGCCCGAAAGCGGCTGCTGCTGGATGAAGGCACCGAGCTTGAAAGTATCATTCAAGGGCTCAACTCCGATCATGAGGAGAAAGGATATGCGCTGATAAGAAAAGCTTGCTCGATCGATGAGGACGACGTTTGCAGGGCTGTTCGTGAGTTTGGCATAAAAGCGAAGCAAGTGGGATCGCTTGCTCTTATAGTGCTGAACGAGCCGCCGTCAAGGGTGCGCGAATTCGCCGAGCGGATCGAAAGACCGCGGATAGAGTTCGTTTCCTTTACGGCCGTTTCACCGCTTTTCGAGCGTTTCAGAGCAAGCGAGGAGGAAATAACCGAAGCGCTGCTTCTTCAATCTGAAAAAAGACCGCCGAGGCTCAAAATGCCATCGGCGGAGGCTCTTTTTAAAGGAGTCGGGAAATACCGTGTTCTCGGCTTTACGCTGCTTGCAGCATCGTTTGTGATGCGCTTTTCATTATATGCACGCACTCTCGGCACGCTCTGCCTTGCGGCATCGTTTGCACTTGGCGCAGGAGAACGTATCAGGCCGAGACGGGCTCACGGCGCATGAGCGATCAGTTCATATCGGAGGGTGCCGCATTCGGATCGGGCGTTTCATCGAGCATGAGCAATTCTCGCGCGATCTGGAATTTAAGCAGACTGTATGCGGACGTATCGGGAACCTCAAGCATGACCACCACGACCCTTTCATCCTGCTCTTCCACGTTGAGCCTGTAGCCTGCAAACCAGGAGATGATGCGGGACTTATCTGCTCCTATTTCGGCGGAGCCTGTTTTTCCGGCAACATCGCAGTTCGTTACGCGAAGCGAGCGTCCCGTGCCCCTGCCGCTCGGGTCCACGACCGCTTCGAGCATCGGATCGAGCTTTTCAATGGTGTTCTCGGAAACCGCATCCTCAAGCCAGGTGCTGTATTCACTCTTCATCACGCGATCCGAATAAACGCCGCTCGTTTTATACATGCTGTCCGTAATTCTCGGGGTCGGAAGGTCGCCGTTGTTTCTGAGCGCACAAAACATCGTTGCAAGCTGCAGCGGCGTTATCAGAACCTGTCCCTGTCCATAGCCGGTATCCGCAAGAAGCTTATAGTTCATGCGCTCGTTCGGGCTGATTATCTGCGATCTTGAGTTCGTCAGCTCAAAGGGAAGCGCAGAGCTCATGCCAAAGCCGTTCAGATACTCGGTCAGCTTATCTTCGCCTACCTTGAGCGCGGCGTTTGCAAAATAGATATTGTCCGAATGCAGCATGCAGTTTGCCATATTGAGCGGCATGGTTCTGTTCGTAACGGAGGTTCGCTTTATCCTCGGCCATATCCAAGTGCCGTAGCCGGTCGGAGTCCAATAATCGTTCACGATCCTGCCGGTGAAAATATAGTCCTCGGTCATGGTTCCCGTGTCAAGCGCCGCAGCTGCCGTAAATACCTTGAAGGTGGAGCCGGGAGGATACAGACCGCGAACGGTTCTGTCCACAAACGGCTTATTCTCCTGCTCATTCAGCTTTTTGTATTCCTCATCGGTAAAGCCGAGTATGAATTTATTCAGGTCGTAGGTCGGATACGAAGCAAGCGCATCCACCTCCCCCGTCCCGGGGTTCATCACGATGACGGCTCCCGCCGTGTTCTCGCCGAACATAACTACGTCGAGAAGCTCCTCGGTGCGCTTTTGAAGATCGAAATCAACGGTCAGGCAAACGTCCAGACCGTTCTCGCACTCATGCCTGAACAACGTGGTTTTAACGGTTCCGTCCGCGCGCTTGATATAGTAGTAAAAGCCGTCCTTCCCTCGAAGCTCCTTTTCATACAGACGCTCTATTCCGGATTTTCCGACGGTGCTGTCGGTCGTGTACAGACCGTGCTCTGCAGGTCGGTCTTTATTCAGCGACTTGACCTCGTCCTCGCTCGCAAGACCGACGTAGCCGAGGCTGTGCGCCATCAGCGAGCCGTAGGGATACACGCGCGTGGAACCGTAATTTTTCATATCGACTCGGATTCCCGGTATCTTTTCAAGCCTTGAGAGCACTTCCGCATCCGACTGCTCCGGCGAAAATTGCTTGATCGTCATGAAATCGTTTATAACGCTTTTGAAAACGTTCTTCGGGGTCTCCTCCTCGCTGAATTCAAGAAGCTCTCCAAGACGGATATAAAGCTCCGAAAGCTCGGGCTCGCAAAGCCTGTGCAGGCTTTCTGTTTTTGAAAGGTATCCCGAAACACGTTTCTTCGCCTCATCGCCGTTCACGCCGTCCAGCTCAACGATACGCTTTATCAGCGTGCTGTTGTCCACGATCTCGGAAAGCACGGCGTAGACCGTGACGAGCGGCTCGTTCGTTGCGATGACCGTGCCGTCCTTTGTCAATATATCGCCGCGCTGCGCCTTTAGCTGCGCCCTTGCAACGCTCTCGCCCCAGTCAAGCTCGGGTATAACGCAGCTCGGCTCCCAAAGCAGCTTCCAAGCGCCGTTTTCAACGGATAAGCCTATCTCGCAGTTGTATGCAAGATCGTCTATCCCATCGCATTTATAGCGAACGCTGTACTGTATGCTGCGCTTGGAGTCGCTCTGAGCCGCGTCCTCAACTACCTTATACTCCATATCGGTGACGTGCAGCGTGTCGTTGAATTTTGACCAAAACGATTCAAAGGCGGTGAGAGTAACCGTTTTTGCGCTCGAAGAGGAAGGCGATAATGCGTTGTCTATCGCGGTTTTTTCACTTATGAAGGAATATGCCTCGGCATACTGGCCGCTTTTAACGGCGTTCATAAAAAGATCGAAAACGGTCGAGTCATCGCTGCCATTATTGCCCGAGCATGCGCAGGAAAATGCGGCAGCAATCGCAAGCAGTATCAAAAGAAATCTTTTTATCATTTTTCATCCACCTCGTATTATGGGAAGAACGCAAGCGGCTCCCTCGCGTTCATAATTATCCATTATGATTATAACACAGATCATTCGGCCGTTCAATCCGTAAAGGCTTATGCGAGCTTTGAGGCGCACCTTATATTATTCTTCAGCATGATTAAAATTATTGAAAATCCTCCGTTGATGAACTATAATAGAGAATGGTTCATTAGAGATCAGAAAGGGCTGCCGTGCATCGCTTGGATGCTCCGCGGCATGGATATACCGATGAGATTCGTTATAGATGTTTTCGGCGGAGACAATTCACCCACCGCCGTTATTGACGGCTGCATGGAAGCCATGCGCCTTAATGATGATTTCAGCCTCATCCTTTGCGGCGATGAGGCAAGGATTCGTGAGGAGCTTTCATCTCATGAATACGATGCTTCGAGGGTCGAAATAGTTCACGCTCCGGACATCATCTCCTGCGAGGAGCAGCCCACGGTTGCCATCAAGCGCAAGAAGGAAAGCTCGCTTGTAAAGGCGCTTCAGATCACCGCCGAAAAGAAGGCGGATTGCTTCATCTCTGCAGGCAGCACCGGCGCCGTGCTTGCCGGTGCAACGCTCATAGTTAAGCGCATCCCCGGCATCAAGCGCCCCGCGCTTGCTCCGATACTTCCGACTCTCAAGGGTCCCGTTATGCTCATAGACTGCGGCGCAAACGTTGACTGCAAGCCGGAGTACCTCGAACAGTTTGCGCTGATGGGCAGCGCATATATGAGAGACGTTCTCGACATAGAGACCCCGCGCGTTGCGCTCATCAATAACGGCGCCGAGGAAGGCAAGGGCAACGAGCTGACCAAGGCTGCTTACCGTCTTCTGAAGGAGCTTGACGGCATCAACTTCGTTGGCAACTGCGAGGGCAGGGACGTTATGAGCGGCGATTTCGATGTGCTCGTTTGTGACGGCTTCGTTGGCAACACCGTTCTCAAATCCCTTGAGGGCACTGCGCAAGCTCTGCTTAAGATGCTCAAGGGCGAGCTCATGAGCCGGAAGCGCTCCAAATTCGGCGCTCTATTTTGCAGAAACGCATTCAGAACCCTTAAAAAGAAGCTGGATTACACCGAATACGGCGGCGCACCCATGCTCGGCATAAACGGCGGCATAATCAAGGCGCACGGCAGCAGCGATGCGCGCGCGATATTCTCGGCGATCGGTCAGGCGAGGATGCTAACCCTCGGCCGCATAACCGAGAGGATAGCCGCTGCGGTGGAAGCAATGCCCAAGCGCGAGGAGGATTCCTGATCCGCCGCTCAAGGCTGCTTTTTGCGCAGCATGGCTCAAAGGTCGTCTGCCAAATTTCATCCATAAAATTGAACCCTGTTTTTCCTATCCGCGCATTGACAGAATGCGAAGTATACTGTAGAATATGCAATTGGAAGGTGCCTCTAAAACGGCACGAATCTGAAAGGAGATTATAAAAATGTTTGAAGAGATCCGCAAAGCCATTGCACAGCAGCTCAACATCCCCGAGGAAAGGATAACCGAGGATTCCCGCCTTATCGACGATCTCAAGGCCGATTCGCTGGACGTTGTCGAGCTGGTCATGGGTCTTGAGGAGCGTTACGGCATCGAGATCCCCGACGAGGATCTTCCCTCCATCAAAACCGTTGGCGATATTATTCGCTATATCGAATCCAAGTAAGCTCACGGACCTGCCCGCATCGGTCATGCGCCGATGTGGGCATTTATGCATTTTAAGATCAAGCAAAGAGATGCTCCATTTTATCTATGAATGAAAAAAGACTCAGTGAACTCTCCGAGCTTATGACAAAACTCAGCTACAGCTTCACCGATCCATCGCTTTTAAACACTGCGCTCACCCACTCTTCTTACGTCAAGGGCGAAAATCGGGCGAGCACGCACAACGAGCGCCTCGAGTTTCTCGGCGATGCTGTACTTGAGCTTTGCGTAAGCGAATACCTTTATCTCAACTATCCCCACATGAACGAGGGCATGATGACGCGCACCCGTTCGCGCACGGTTTACGAGCCTGCGCTTTACGAGGCGGCGAAAAGCATCGACCTTGGCAAATACATACGCCTTAGTCACGGCGAGGAGCACACCGGCGGCAGGGATAAGCCCTCCATCCTCTCCGATGCACTTGAGGCGGTTATTGGTGCGCTGTTTCTTGACGGCGGGCTTGACAGCGCCAAGGCTTTCGTTCTTACCTTTGCCGAAGCGAGCGTAGATGCCGCAGTCAAAAGCGTTTCCGCCAAGGATTACAAGACCCTGCTTCAGGAATACGTACAGCATCATCACAGCGGCGAGCTTGAATACACAGTTATAGGCATAAGCGGGCCCGACCATAAGCGCGTTTTCACTATGCAGGTCAGCATCGGCGGGATCGTTTACGGCTTCGGCAACGGAGGCACCAAGCAGGAGGCCGGGCAAAATGCCGCCAAGGCGACGTTAGAACTGCTTAACCTTCCTTCAAACGATACAGAAACTGCGGATAAGTAACAAAAAATGCAGCTAACCAAACTTGAAATAAGCGGATTCAAATCCTTTGCAAAGAAAACCGAATTGATCTTTCAGCATGGGATCACAGGAATACTCGGGCCGAACGGCTGCGGCAAGAGCAATATTGCCGATGCCTTCCGTTTCGTTTTGGGCGAGCAGAGCGCAAGGGCGCTGCGCGGCAAAAAGGTCGAGGATTTCATCTTCGGAGGCACCGAGAAGCGAAAGCCCCTCTCCTACTGCGAGGTTTCGATGTATTTCGACAACACCGACGGCTCGCTTGCTTCGCCGTACACCGAAGTTGTGGTATCCCGCCGTGCCTTTAGGTCGGGCGAAAGTGAATACTACATAAATAAATCCCCATCCCGACTGAAAGATATTCAGGAGCTTTTCCGCGATACGGGAATAGGCAAGGACGGCTATTCGATAATCGGTCAGGGCCGCGTCAGCGACATTCTCTCTGACCGCTCCAACGAGCGCCGAGTCGTATTTGAGGAAGCGGCGGGCGTAATGCGCTACCGAACACGCAAGGAGGAAGCCGAAAGAAAGCTTGCAAGCACCAGCAAGAACCTTGTTCGCCTTGAGGATATCCTCTATGAGCTCGAGCAGCGCATTGAGCCGCTTAGAGAGCAGAGCGAAAAGGCGTTGGAGTTCGTTAAGCTGCGCGAGGAGCTGCGCGATATGGAGCTCGGGCTGTTCCTGAATCAGTATGACCGCAGCAGCGAGCGCATCAAGCTTTTGAGTGAGAATGCCGAGCAGATCCAAGGCGAGCTCACTTCGGCGATCGCCGAGGAGGAGGCGCTGAGCTCATCCTGCACCACCGAGGAAAGCGCCGAAAGAAAGCTTTCCGAATCGATCAGCGAGGTTTCGCAGCAGCTCATAACGCTTTCCGGCGCAGTCGAATCGGGTCTTGGCGATGAAAAGCTTTTGAATGAGCGCATCGGCGCACTTGATAAGGACGCGCGGCAGTTTGCGGACGAGATCGCCGAGATTGAGCGCAGATTCGGCGTAAACGAGGAGCAGATAGGCATACTTCAAAAAAACGTTTCGGGCATGGATATAGATTCAAGATCGCTCGAAGCGCGGCTTGAGGATGCAAACTCGGATTTCTCCGCGCTCGATACTCAGATCAATCAAAAGGAAGCCGCACTCGAAGCAAAAAAGCAGGCGATGATGGATTCGATGAATCGCCTTGCCGATACGCGAAGCAGTGTTTCGAGGCTTGAAGCCATGCGCGAATCGCTCGCTTCAAGGCTCGGCGAGCTTGCGTTTGAGCGGGAAAACGCCGTTTCGGAAGGCAAAAAGCTTGACGGCGAGCTGCGCGTTCACTCCGAGAGCATCACGGCGCTGAACGGCGAAAAAGCCGCATTTAGTGCATCGAGAAACGCCGAAGCAAATCTCATGAATGAGCTCGAACAGCAGGTGCGCACAACCTCAGTTGAGCTTCGCAGGCTTGAGGACGGCGCTGCCGCGATGGCCTCCAGATGCAAGGTTTTGGACGAGATGAAGCGTGCGCATGAGGGCTACTATGCAAGCGTTCGCAAGCTTTTAAACGATGCGCAGCGCGATGGAGAGCTTTCAAGGCGCATCCACGGCGTTGTGGCGGAGCTTATATCCGTTCCCGAGAAATACGAAAAAGCCGTTGAAATGGCGCTCGGATCGGCACTTCAGAATATCATCGTTCCCACCGAGCAGGATGCAAAGGCAGTCATCGAGCATCTGCGCCGCAGAGAATACGGAAGAGCCACGCTTCTTCCCGTCAGCGTGATGCGCTCAAGGCTTTTAACGAGCGAGGAGCGCAGATATATCGAGGTGGACGGCTGCTTCGGCGTTGCAAGCGATCTTATCGGATACTCTTCGGAGTTTCGCGGAGTTATAGAGAATCTTCTCGGGCGCACAGTCATCGTTCGCGATATCGACACGGGCATCACCATAAACAAGCGCGCCCACTCCGCATTCAGAATAGCCACGCTTGATGGCGATATTCTGAACCCCGGCGGCAGTATGACGGGCGGCAGCGTTCAAAAGCGCGAATTCAGCCTGCTTGGGCGCGAAAGAGAGCTCGACGAGCTTACCGAAAAGCTCAAGCGCGCCATTGCAAGCTCGAACGATATCAAAAAGGAGCTTTCGCGGCTTGAAAAAGCACTTGGAGAACGCCGAGAAAGCATCGACGGATTCGATCAGAAGCTTCGCGAAACCGAACTCGCTCTCGCATCCCTTCGCGAGAAAGAGGATATCACGAAGAAATACGTTCAAAAGAACGCCGAGAGCATCGACGGCATCGACGAAGAGACGGGCAGGATCAACGATCAGCTTGCCGACATCGATCTGAAGCGAGCCGAAGCCGAGAACGCCGAGCAAAGCATCGAGGGCGATAATGAGGTCACAAACGACGATATCCGCGTGCTTTCTCAGGAGCTTTCGGAGCTGCGAGCCAAGCTTCAGCAGGCCAATAACGCCGTTGCTGAGCTGCAGGTGCTGATAATGGCCGCAACTAAGGAAAAAGCTTCCGCCAATGCCGAAATATCGAGGCTTCATTCCGAAAATATCGCCATCTCCGAGAAAAAGGCGCAGCTTATTGCTTCGATTGAAGGGGCGAAGGCATCAAAAGAAGAGCTTATCGAGAAGCTCGGCAGCGTTTCTTCAGCAGTAGGCGCTGAGAAGGAAAAGGTAGATAAGCTGACGGATGAGCTGAGGCGGCTTGAAGCCGAGCGCGCACAGCATCTCACCTTGCTTGACGATGCCCGCTCAAGGCGCGAAAAGGCGCTTGCAGCGATAGACGAGCTAAAGGAAAGGCTTCATAAAAACGAGCTTAACCTGAATAAGCTGACTATCGACCTTCAGAATATGGTTGACCGCATTTGGGAGGAGTATGAACTGACTTATGAAAACGCTCAGGACTACCGCAAGACCATATCCACCACCCAGATGCATTCGCGCTGCGATGAGCTGAAAAAGCAAATAAGAGCGCTTGGCGAGGTAAACACCGCCTCTATCGAGGATTACAAGAGCGTTAAGGAGCGTTACGAGGATCTTTCCGCACAATGCACCGACCTTCGGAACGCCGAGACCGATCTCAATGAACTTATCGGCGAGCTTACCTCAACGATGGAAACGGAGTTTGTGGAGCAATTTGCTAAAATTCAGACGAATTTCTCCGAGACCTTCTGCGAGCTGTTCGGCGGCGGCAGAGCCGAGCTCGTGCTCTCGGATAAAAACGACGTGCTGAACTCCAATATCGACATCATCGCCCAGCCACCGGGAAAGAAGCTTCAGCTTTTGACCCTTCTTTCGGGCGGCGAACAGGCGCTTACGGCGATCGCGCTGCTGTTTGCAATACTTAGGCTCAAGCCCGCCGCATTTTGCATACTCGACGAGATCGATACGGCGCTTGACGAAGCAAACGTGGATCGCTTCGCATCGTATCTGGACGATTATGCCAAGGGTACTCAGTTTATCATAATCACCCACCGCAAGGGCGCAATGGCTGTTTGCGATGCGCTCTACGGTGTTTCAATGGAGGAAAAGGGCGTTTCCTCGCTCGTTTCCGCCAAATTCAACTAAACAATAAGGAGCAATACTATGTGGGATTTTTTTAAACGCAAAAAGAAGAAAAAGGAAGAGGAGCTTAAGGAGGCTCAAAATGCTGCGCTTGAGCAGGTGAACGAATCCGCCGAGGATGCCGAGTCGCTTGCAGCGGATATCGCAAGCGAGGCCGAGGAAGCGTTTGAAGAGGTGCAGGAGACTGCCGAAGGCTTTACCGAAGAGGTTATGGAAGATACTCAGGCTGCTCATGATACTGCCGAGGAAGCTTTTGAGTATAGCAAAGAGAGCGCCGAAAGCTTTATTCAGGCTGCCGCAGAGGAAGCCGAAACTGAGCCGATGTACGAAGACGATGCTCCTTCCCCCGCCGTTTCCGTTTCCGAGGAGATCGCCTCCGAAACCGCTGCACACGAACCCGCAGCAGTCGCCGAGGATAAGCCCGAAAAGAGGAAGGGACTTTTTTCCAAGCTCAAGGACGGCCTTAAAAAGACGAGGGACAATATTTTCGGCAATCTCTTCGTTGAAAGCGAGGAGAAGATCGACGATGAGTTCTATGAAGAGCTTGAGGAAGCCATGATAATCTCCGATATGGGCATGGCGACCACCGAGAAGCTGCTCGACGGTCTGCGCTCAAGGCTCAAGGCGGACGGCATCAGAAAGCGCAGCGAAGCTCGTGACGTTATGATTGAGCTGCTTGCCGAGACCATGCGCAATCAGGATGGGTTTATTCCCGACACACAGCCCGCAGTTATCCTTATCGTGGGTGTAAACGGCGTTGGCAAGACCACCTCCATCGGCAAGCTCGCTTCCATGTATAAGCAGGACGGCAGAAACGTGCTTCTTGCCGCGGGCGACACCTTCCGCGCAGCAGCCGCAGAGCAGCTGACGATATGGGCGGAGCGTGCGGACGTTCCGATCATCAAGCACAACGAGGGTGCGGACCCCGCCGCCGTCGTATTCGATGCTATCGCAGCGTATAAGGCGAGAAAATGCGATCTGCTTATCTGCGACACCGCAGGAAGGCTGCATAATAAAAAGAACCTTATGAGCGAGCTTGCGAAGATTCGCCGCGTTATCGAGCGTGAGCTTCCGAGCGTGGCGGTCGAGGTGCTGCTTGTTCTCGATGCAACGACCGGTCAGAACGCCATCGCACAGGCGAAAGTCTTCGGCGAGAATACCGGACTTACCGGCATAATCCTCACCAAGCTCGACGGCACGGCCAAGGGCGGCGTGGTCGTGGCGGTGAACGACGAGCTGCACCTGCCCGTGCGCTTTGTGGGCGTTGGCGAAGGCATAGACGATCTTCAGCCCTTCGATTCGGAAGCGTTTGCAAAGGCGCTGATCTGATGGCTTTAATAAGAGTTGTGTGAAATGCATCAGCCCCCGAAATCGCTTCGGGGGCTGAAATTCATCTATATGGAGTGGGGTTATTATCCTCCAATATTTTCGGCGCATTCGGAAAGAATCGGTATTCATATTCATTCCAACTTTGAATGTTTCCGTTTATTCCGTAATGTATATACTTGATTATGTTGCCGTTTGCATCATATTCTTCTTCATACCAGGAAGTAATTCTTCCATCCGATCTGAAGGCGACACTTTTGGTTCCGTTTCCGTTTTCATCGTATTCGTATTCATTCCGGGAAGTGATACTTCCATCTTGACCCAAACGCTTTATGCCCGTTTGAAGCCATGCTCCAAGCTCGACCTTCGGCTGCTCGGATGCGAACGTCTCCGAAGAGCCGTCGCACGAAGGCATTATACAGGCCGCACAAATAGAGGCGGCGAATAAACCGAAAAGCCCAAATGCAACCGCTCTAAAAAACGAATTCTTCGTCATTTTTCTCCTCCAACACCCAAAAACCACTCGATGCTGTTTGCAGCATTTGCTATTTGTAATTATACCATAACCGTTCTCCAACGTCAACGAAGAGCGCTTCTCTTAATGGATTGAAAATCCAAGAAACACAAAAAGGGGTATACAAAAGCACACCCCGCAAAATCGAGTAGTATTAAGCTGCATCAAGCGAAAAGGCGATTACGCTTCTTCGTCCATCTTGATGATCTGCTCGCCGTCGTACTGACCGCAATGCCTGCAAACCCTGTGCGCCAGCTTGTACTTGTGGCACTGGGGGCATTCAACGATAGCGGGAGCGGTAAGCTTCCAGTTAGCCCTGCGCTTGTCACGCCTTGCTTTCGATGTTTTTCTCTTAGGTACTGCCATTTTCTACACCTCCTCCTCGTTGTTGAGCAGTTTGGCAAGCTGTGCAAAGGGCGAAGGTGGGATTTCTTCTTCCTCATCCTCATCCGCAATAGGCACACATGCGCACTGCGTGATATTCAAATCGCATCCGCATTGGGGGCAAAGCCCCTTGCAGTCGGGCTTGCAGAGCCCGTATACGGGAGCGTTGAGAACTATAAGATCGAGCACCATCTTATCGAGCTCCAGCACCTCACCGGAGAACGCATAGCACTCGAGCTCCTCCGCCTCATCTTCCGAAGTCTTAATGAATCGCTCCGAAAATTCAACGGAGAAGGGCTGCCTGAATTCCGAATTGCATTTCGTGCAGTTCATAAGAAGCTCGGAGCTGAGCACACCCTGAGCGTTGAAGCCCTCGCCGTCGTAGACGTAGGTGATATCAACGCCGATGGGCACCGTAAAGACAAGCTTATGACCGCCGAGTTCGACCGGTGCATAATCCTCCTCAAGATGCCTGCCGACGGCTCTTCCCGCCGACTTTAACTCCGTTGCAACGTTTATCTTCACAAAAGCTCTCCAAATCCAACATTGCACAACGCAACCTTTGATATTTTATATGTCAAAGGCTGCGTTGTCAAGAAGTTTTTATGAAAAATCAAAAATATAATGCTTGAGCACGCGTTTATAGCGCTTATTTGGCAAGGCGCTCCGCATCACGGGCAATCATGAGCTCCTCATCGGTGGGGATCACGAAGACCTTGACCTTGCTCTCGGGCTTGCTGATGACCACTTCCTCACCGCGCGGGCAGGATGCGTTGTACTCAAAGTCAACGTCAACGCCGAGGTAGTCGAGACCCTCGAGGATGCGAGCGCGCATGCCGCGATCGTTCTCGCCAACGCCTGCGGTGAACACGATGGCATCAACGCCGTCAAGTGCCGCCGCATAAGCGCCGATGTATTTCTTGACACGATAGGCAAAAACGTCCAGAGCGAGCGCGGCCCTCTTGCTGCCGTCCGCCGCCGCAGCGCCGAGATCGCGGAAATCGCTCGAAACGCCGCTGATACCGAGCATGCCGCTCTTTTTGTTCATATATGCATCCATCTCCTTGAGATCGAGGCCGAGCTTCTTCATAAGATAGCCGACGATCGCGGGGTCGATGTCGCCCGTGCGGGTGCCCATCGGCAGACCCTCGAGGGGAGTGAGACCCATGCTGGTGTCGATGCACTTGCCGCCCTTGATAGCTGCAACGGAGGAACCGTTGCCGAGGTGGCAGGTGATGATCTTGGTCTCCTCCGCGGGCTTTCCGAGCATCTCGATGGCGCGGAGGGAAACGTAGTTATGCGAGGTGCCGTGGAAGCCGTAGCGGCGAACCATGTGCTCGGTGTAGGCCTCGTAGGGAAGCGCATAGATGAACGCCTCGGCGGGCATGGTCTGATGGAATGCGGTGTCGAAAACGCCGACCATGGGGGTGTTGGGCATGATGGCGCGGCAGGCGCGAATGCCCATGAGGTTTGCGGGGTTATGAAGAGGAGCAAGGTCGTTGAGGCTCTCAATGGTCTCAAGCACCTCGTCGGTCAGAAGAACGGACTTTGCGAACTTCTCGCCGCCGTGAACAACGCGATGACCGACCGCATCGATCTGGCTCATATCGGAGATAACACCGTGTTCCTTATCTACAAGCGCATCAAGAACGAGCTTGATCGCATCCGTATGATCCTTCATATCCTGAACGAGCTCGAAGCCGTCCTTACCGGCGGGCTTGTAGGTGAGCTTGGAATCGTTGATGCCGATGCGCTCGCAAAGACCCTTTGCAAGCACCTTATTGTCGGCGGTGTCGATGAGCTGATACTTCAGCGAGGAGCTTCCTGCGTTGATGACGAGAATCTTCATTTTCTTTCTCCTTAGATTGTGTTGATTTTTGCGGAACGAAGCGCCCCGCATGCCGTTTGCCCGAAAAAAACGGTTGACGGCTGAATGCTTTTGTATTATAACATATTCAGGCGGCAAATAACAGCCGAACGCAAATATAAAATCTTTCGAGCGAGGTAAAAATGCACTCAGTCGGGATAATAGCCGAATATAACCCGTTTCACAACGGCCATGCCTATCATATCGAGCGCGCAAAGAAGCTGAGCGGAGCCGAAACCGTCATCGTTTGCATGAGCGCGAGCTTCACCCAGAGGGGCGAGCCCGCCTGCCTTGATAAGTTTACGCGCACGAGGCTTGCGCTTCTCGGCGGTGCGGATATGGTGATAGAGTTGCCCGATCTGCTTTGCTGCGCCTGCGCGGAACGTTTTGCATACGGCGGAGTGCGCCTTCTTGCGGCAACGGGGCTGATCGGCTCGCTTGCCTTTGGCAGCGAATGCGGCGATATGGAAGCGCTTAGAAGGGCTTCAAGGCTTGATTTGGCCGGAGAGGAAATGAAGGCGGCGCTTTCAAGCGGGCTTTCCTATCCGAGCGCGGCGGCGCAGGTGATGAAGAAGCATGGTATAATTATCGATCCTTCAGCGCCAAACGATATGCTCGCTATCGAATACACAAGGCAGCTGAGCAGGCTTGCTCCGAATATAGAGCCTGTAGCGGTGCAGCGCATCGGTGCGGGCTATAACGACACGTCTCTCGAAAAGGGCTTTGCCTCGGCCTCCGCGCTTCGAAAAGCGGCCGAGGACGAGAATTTTGGTGCGCTTATGGGGCAGGTTCCCGAGGCTGTTTTTGAAGGTATTATGAGTGAACACGAGCGCGGGCGGTTCCCCGCGAAATTGGAAGCCCTCTCCCCCGCCATCCTTGGCACGCTTCGCGGCATTGGCGCGGTCGGAATAGCGGCGCTTGCGGACGTTTCCGAAGGGCTCGAAAACCCCATATATCGAGCATCGCTTTCATCAAGCAGCTGCTCCGAGCTGCTTGAGAAGGTCAAAACCAAGCGCTATACGCTTGCGCGGCTTAGGCGAATCCTCTGCTATGCGCTGATAGGCACTACCGCTGAAAAGCAAAGGCTTGCATTTGAAGCGGAGGATGCGCTCTATATTCGCGTTTTGGGCGTAAAAAAGGAAAAGCTGCGCCTGCTCTCCGAGCTTTCGGAAAAAGCGAAGCTTCCCGTTGTGATCTCGGCTTCTGATATTGGATCGCTGCCCGAAAACGCAAAGACGATGCTCGAGCACTCTCGAAGGGCGCAGCTTCTTCACGCGCTCGCATTCCCCGAAAACCGCTCCTGCATCGATGATTTTTCGCATGCGCTGATAAGCGTATAAAGCCCTCCGAACAATTATGATAATATTTCCCGCGATCGCCTCATAGAATCTGCCTATGAGGCGTTTTAATACTGTTTTATGCTTTATGCTTCTTTTTCTGTTCGCCTTCTTCGGCGATGCCTCCATGCGCGGCGCCATCAAGGGTCTGGAGCTGTTTGCGCACGGTGTATTCCCCGCCCTCTTTCCCTTCTGCGTTTGCATCGGTTGCCTTAAACGGCTCGGTTTCTTCGATACACGCGGCGATCTCGGTTTTGGGGGGCTGTTTCGGCGGTTTATGCTTGGAGCACTTGCGGGGAACCCCACGGGTTCGATGCTTATGGGAAGCGCAGATGATCCAAACGGCGGAATGAGCGCAGCGGACAGAAGCGTGTACTGCGCGCTTTTCAACCTTGCAAGCCCCGTGTTCATCCTCGGCACGGTCGGCTCGCGCCTTTTCTCTTTCAAAACTCCCCTGCCCGCAATTCTGATAATGCTGTGTCACTACGGGTCGGCATTCATCCTCTTTTGCGCCTATTATGCAGCAACTAAACGCGGCTTTAGGAAAGGGGCAAGCGGCGTAAAGCAAGCATTTGAGCAAAGCACCTTGCCTTCGAGCAAGTGGGGCACGGATATGATATCCGTTTTTCCCTCCGCTCTGATGGATGCGCTCACAACCATGCTCAAGCTTTGCGGCACGATCGTATTCTTCGTTTCCTTAACGGAACTCATGCCCCCGATAAGCGCGCTCTCTGCGCCGATCGGATCGCTTTTGGTCGGCATGCTTGAAATGACGAACGGGCTTGATATGCTCGCCGCCTTAAGGCTCTCGCCCCAAATTGCGCTTTCGCTCACCTGCTTCGTCCTCTCGTTTGGCGGTATCTGCATCTTCATGCAGGCAAACGCCGTTTCACCCGTTAGAGCAGCCGAATACCTTTCCGCCAAGCTTATTCACGGCATATCGGCAGCCCTGCTGTGTTATCTTATCTTCCCACTATTCCCTGCCGATATTTCGGTGTTGAGCGCCTCTTCGGAGCGGCTCATTCAAAGAAGCGTTACTACACTTCAGATCGCCCTGCTATGCCTTATCGTTTCCGCCGCCGCATCGCTCGGAGCGGTGCTGACCGCAAAAAGAACAAGAGCATAAAATACACAAAACGCCCAAAGAGCTCGGGCGTTTTTAACGGATTTACAGTTGATTTGCAGCGTTCAGTTTCGGAAGCTGCGATTTCTCTGCCTTCTGCGCTTATCGGGGTTATCCCAAAGCGCGACGATATTGAGAATGGCGGTGATGAGTGCGAACAGCGCAAGCAGAGCAAAAAGCCATCTTGAGAGCTGGCTCGTCATAAACTCCATTGCGTTGTTCACCTTGTCTATAACGAACAGCACAAGCACCAGCACGGCGAGCATCATGGTGATATGCGATAGGATCACCCTTATCACCCTTACTTTATTTGAAAAATCGAAAAGACCGTTTCCCTTCATGCTTGCCCTCCGTTTCAGTTAAGCGGCTCCGCCACGTAGACGATATCGCAGCTCTGTCGGCCGCCGCCGCAGGGCTTGCTGATGATCTCTCCGTGGTACGCCATCATTGCGGTCATGCCGCCGTCGAGATTGTACGCTTCGCGGCAGCCAAGCTCATGCATCAGCTTTGAAAGATCGCCCATCTTGAGGCCGTAGGAATAGTCGGGCTCCTGCCTGCCGTCCACAAGCACGAGGCAGTAATGCCCCGGCTCATAGTAGCCGATCGCGCAGCGCGGATTCCATGTTTCAACGCTGGTGTTGAAGCGGGTCATCGGCTGTCCGTTCTCAAGAAGCCTGGGCCCGAAGCTCCAAGCATGATAGGGGCCTTTGGCATAGATGCTTTCAAGATCGACCTGCCCCTTGAGATAGGTTTCCATGGTGCCGTCCTGGTATAGAACGCAAACGTCCTGATCGGGATGCAAGCTGTCCCTCCAAAGCTGACCGTTTCGTATTGCAAGTCCGCTCGAATGGAAAAGGAAATAGTCGCCGTTTGTGGCAACGATGCCGCCGTTTTGGTTGGCAAGCTCATTGACCTTGTCCTTATTGTTGCTCGATTCCGAAACGGCGCAGCGCAGGCTCGTTATGTCCTTTATGTAGATATCCGCAACGAAATAATGCACGGGAACGTATTCCACCGTGACCGCATGCTCGGTTATCTCGACACATACGCTGCTGCTGCGGTAGACGCTGTCGGTATAGATGATCTCTCCATCGGTAAACTTATCGGCGTATTTGCCGCCAAGAAGCCCCGTTGAAGGAAGCGCCGTGGGAGCTTCGGAGGGCGCATCGGTGGGCGCTTGGCTTGGCTCAGCGGTTTCCTCGCCGCCCGTCGAGGCGGGCTCTGTTACGGCAGGAGCGGTCTCGCTCGGCGTGGACTGCGCGGGCTCGTCGGTGCTCTCCGCGGCGGAAGCATCGGGCGTTGGCACCGCTGTTTGCATCGGCTTCGACGTTCCGATGAAGCTTGTGCCTTCCATGGGGGTTATCTTCTTGGGCTTGGCATGATGAAACCATGCAAAGCCGAGCAGCAGGATCGCAAAGCAAACAAGGTCTGCGATCACAACTATAAAAATTTTTTTCGCATTAAAACTTCTCATCGTTCTTAAAGCGCGTTGCTTAACTCCTTTCATTGAATACGTATTTACGCTGGATCACGTAGTTTATAGGATAGATGATAAGCTGTGAAAGTATCTGCGCGATCGACAGCGGTACCCCTGCGCCGGTGAGCAGGCTTAGCAGCAGATAGTTGAACGCCAGCATAACTATCACGAGCGCGAAGTAACGAACGAGGCTGCCCCTCGCCTTGGAAGCGAAAACAAGCTCGCGGTTCAAAAAGTAGTTTGCCGTGGAGCTGACGGTTCTTGCGATTACGAGCGCGGGGAGCTTGGGCTCGAATATCGTGAAGCCCGCGCCGCCCGTTATGCTTGAAAACAGACCCGTTAAAACGAGCAGCAGCACGTAATCGAGCAGCCAGCAGAAGAAGCTTGAGCCGATGAAGGCGAAGATCGATTTATAGATGCGCCATGAATCGCGCACCACGTTGAAATGGGAGCTTTCGTTATCGTTTAGATAGACCGTTTCGATCTCAAGCTCTACTATCTTGATATTCTTCTTGGTGCATGTCAGAAGCTGATTTATCTCGTATTCATAGCGTTCGCCGCTTATAGCGAGCATTTCATCTATGAGTGAAACACCGAAGGCTCGCAGCCCCGTCTGGGTGTCGTGAACGCGAACACCCGTGGTCAGCGCAAAAACGAAGCGCGTCATCGCGTTTCCAAAGCGGCTTCTGAGCGGCACCTTGCCGGTGAAGGTGCGCCCGCCTATAATGAGCGCATTTCTCTGCCGCCTGAATGCATCGCAAACACGCATTATATCCGGGATGAGATGCTGCCCGTCGGCATCAACGGTAACGATGCCGTCCGTGGGTTCAAATTTGCCGCAGCTCTTGATATGCTCAAAAGCTGTCTTCATCGCCCTTCCCTTGCCGCGGTTGACCTCATGGTGCAGCACCGTAACGCCTTCGCGGCTCTCAAGCTCGGCAAAAACCGGCGCACACTTTTCAGAGCTGCCGTCATCCACAACAACTATCGGAAATCCCGTATTGTTTTGAAGATCGGTAACCGTCTTCAACAGCTTTTCATCCGGCTGATAGGCCGGTATCACAACGATCATATTAACTCCGTTTGCAGAATACGTATTGGCAAATGAGCCATATTCTCACATATACATTATAACATAAATAAATACGGTTACAATACGGCAGCGAAAAAATGTTTTTCGCCTGTTTTATCTAATTATTTCATGTTTTAATGTTTTTTTGTTTGAATTTAATCGTATTTTAAAGCATTTTCAGTTAAATCACCAAGCGGAGCAAAACAAAAATTCACAAAAAATTAATACTTTTGCAGCTTTGAAAGCGAAAACTCCAAAAAAGAAAAAGTTGCGCACCCACCCTTCGACTCACGACCCCCGCACGATGCTCGGCCTGTTCACTCGGGTCAGGCATACCCGCGGCACACCCTCAGTTCCGCTTAATGCTGCTTCCGTCAGGACCTGACATGGTTCACGGCAGAAGATTGCACGGGACCCGACCGTCATCGTGATCGCAGCCGAGCCGGCTGCGCAAGTGTGAGCCTCGGGGCGGGAATCCAACCCTGCTGCAGCGGATTGCAGGTATAGGGCACCGCTAACTCCCCGTCTGGCGCAACGAGAGTATTATAAGCCATAACGATGGAGTTTGCAAGCATTATTTTTCGATTCGGAGCAAAAAGTTGAATAATATACATTGTATTATTCGTTCAAACATGCTATAATGCTAAATTACAGAAGCAGCTTTGCTAAATTAAGGAGGTATTCCTATGCTTATGAACCCCGTAACCGTTCCCGCAAAGGGAAACAGACGTATAAAGCTCAATATCTACCCCGGCCATTATGCAACGAGCCATGCGCACGTTGACAATTATATCAGCATGACCGAGGTGCGCACGAACGCGGCTATGGCCGCAGAGACCGCCGATATGCTCGCAAAGCAGTTTCGCTATACGCAAATAGACACCGTGATCTGCCTTGAATACACCCAGAATATCGGTGCTTTTCTTGCCAAGGAACTGTCCGCACCCGGGCGCGACGTGAACAGCGGCGCAGAGATACACGTTATCACGCCGAGCATCAACTCGAATAACCAGCTCACCTTCTCGAGCGATATTCAGCCCTTCGTTACCAACTGCAACGTGCTGATACTCATTTCCACAGCATCGACCGGCCGCAGCCTTGCGCGCGCTGCGGAATGCGTTACCTACTACGGCGGGCGCATCGTTGGCATAGGCTCCATTTTCTCCGCTATAGATGAGTTGGGCGGCATCCCCGTTCATACGGTATTCAAGCGTTCGGATTTTGGCAGCTACAACAATTATTCAAGCGACAACTGCCCTCTCTGCAAGGCCGGAAGAAAGCTCGACGGTTTCATCACCACGAGCGGCTATACCAAGCTTTAAAAACCGAATCAAACCCTTCAAGCCGCCGGCATCGCTTTTGCCTGCGGCTTTTTCCTTTTCCCCGATACTAAAAACGGCGGCATCGCGTGATGCCGCCGGAAAGAGCTTTAGTTTATCAGTTGCCGGGATAGAGCGGATACTTGTCGGTAAGCTTTTTGACCTCACCCTTCACGTATTCGATAGCATCCTCGCCCTCGAAAACGATCTTCGCGATGAGTCCGGCGATGATCACCATATCATCCTCCTTGAAGCCGCGGCTGGTCAGAGCGGGAGTGCCGATGCGGATGCCGCTGGTGACGAAGGGGCTGCGGGTCTCCTTGGGGATGGTGTTCTTATTGACGGTGATGTTCGCAGCATCGAGAAGATGCTCAACCTCCTTGCCGCTCTTGCCGCTGGCATTGAGGTCAACGAGCATGAGGTGGTTGTCGGTGCCGCCGGAAACGATGCGCAGACCGGCCTTCTG
The DNA here is from genome assembly GCA_017395105.1 of Clostridia bacterium. Classification (GTDB taxonomy): domain Bacteria; phylum Bacillota; class Clostridia; order Christensenellales; family CAG-138; genus PeH17. The sequence goes on along the minus strand of JAFPWD010000004.1, from coordinate 106,476 downwards.
GAGCTCCTCGGCGAGCACGGCCGCGTTCTTAACGACCTGCTTCTGATACTCCTTAAACTCGGGCTGAAGCGCCTCATAGAAGCAAGCAGCCTTCGCCGCGATGGTGTGCATGAGGGGGCCGCCCTGAGTGCCCGGGAAAATGCCCTTGTCGATGGCCTTTGCATACTCTTCCTTGCAGAGGATGAGGCCGCCGCGGGGTCCGCGAAGGGTCTTATGGGTGGTTGAGGTAACAACGTCCGCATAGGGCACGGGATTCATGTGAAGGCCTGCTGCAACGAGACCCGCGATGTGTGCCATATCGACCATGAAGATCGCGCCGACTTCCTTGGCGATCTCGCTGATGAGGTCGAAGCGGATAGCGCGGGGATATGCGCTTGCGCCCGCAACGATGAGCTTGGGTTTGCACTCAAGCGCGATCCTGCGAAGCTCGTCGTAATCGATCTGCTCGTCCTCCTCGCTTACGCCATAGGGAACGACGTTGAAGTATTTGCCGCTCATATTTACGGGACTGCCGTGGGTGAGGTGGCCGCCGTGGGAGAGGTTCATGCCGAGGATGGTGTCGCCGGGCTCGAGCAGGGAGAAATAAACGGAAAGGTTCGCCTGCGCGCCGGAATGGGGCTGAACGTTTGCATGCTCGGCGCCAAAGAGCTTCTTCAGACGCTCGCGGGCAAGATCCTCTACCTTATCAACGCACTCGCAGCCGCCATAGTAGCGCTTTCCGGGATAACCCTCGGCGTACTTATTGGTGAGATGGCTGCCCATAGCCGCCATAACGGTTTCGCTTACGAAGTTTTCGGATGCGATGAGCTCAAGGTGGCTGCGCTGACGTGCAAGCTCCTCCTCCATATAGCCGCAAAGCTCGGGATCGTTCTTACGAATAAGATCAAACTGGATCATTTGGATGCCTCCATGTTTATTTATTGTACGGTGCTAATTATAAAACAAAAAACGCTTTCTTGCAATACGGCTTTTTAAAAACCATCATTAAATCGAAAATATAAATTCCATTATATCGCCCACCGCTTGATTATTCATTATGCATGCGAACTTGCGCATATCCGCAGCTTCTCAGTCGGCAGCTTTTATTGCCCCTTTCAAACTTGATATATTTGAAGGCGTGTTTGAATTAAACTTGCATTATCCGCCGGATAATGCTATAATAGGCGCACTGGGGATGTGGCTCAGCTGGTTAGCGCGCTTCGCTCACATCGAAGAGGTCGGGGGTTCGAGTCCCTCCATCCCCACCAAACTCCGGGTTTTCTTAACCCGGTTTTATTTTTGTCTACAGCAACTAAAAACCAATGATTATAAGGATTTTTTGAAGAACTCCATTTTGACTTGAGTTAACTTGAAATCGTTTAAACGGCGCTACGTTGCACACATGTTGCACACACTTTCAAGGTTGTTTTTGCTGTCACTTAAGAGCAAGCATACTTACCCCGATTCTTTCGATTTAAATTGGGGGCAGTCGGTGGAAAGCTCCGACTGCCCCGCAGGAGGATATGGATCAATCTCCGTACATAAAATCAAACATGGCTTGTACGGAAGGTACCATACGGATTCCGCCGCCGTAAAAATCGGTAAGGTTGGTCGCCATTGCCTTGCCGTTTTTAACAGCGGGAGCTTCGGCGATCGCAGTCTGCCGCATGACGGAAGCGATCGCTTTTGCCTATATTCTTAAACCTTAAGGTTCAAGTCTGAAAAAGTAAATGAGATCGAGTTTTTCTTTGGGAGAGGCAGAAAGGATCGATCCGATCTCCGCGATCATCCTTCCTATATTCAGCGTTTGCTGATACATGCTTTCGCGGGTGCACCATACTTCGCCGTCTCGAGTGGCCTTGAGCTCGGCAAGCACGGGATTCAGGTTAAGGAATTCATCGAGGGATTCTATCTCCCCGCCTATCGTGCTGTTGTAGATAATAACGTCGGCATCACGCGCGGTTTGGAAGAAGGTTTCCATTTCAACGTTGACGGTTGAGAGCGCGGAATCGCCGTTTCCAAGGCTCGAAAAGGCGTATTCTCCGCCCGCAAGCTCGATCATGCGGCTAACGTAGTCACCCGAGCGCCTTGCAACGGCATATCCGTTCGGGCTGATACGGAAAAACGCAACGCTTTTTCCGCTCGGCTCGGCCGCAGCATTCATCAGCTCGACCTGCTCTTTAAAGAGCTCCTCGGCCTTCTCCTCCTCATCGAGCAGCGCGCCGTAGAGCTTTATCCATTCGGTGCGAGCAAGGGGATGGGATTCATAGCTCGAGCGGTCGATCAAAACCGCAATACCAAGCTTTTCAAGCTGTGTCTGAACGTCCGAAGCATGGCTTATCATGCCCGATTCTATCGCGAGAGGACAGTTTTCGGAGAGTATCAGCTCGTAATCGGGCTGGGAGTATTTGCCGGCGTAGAGTATCGAGCCGTTCTCCATGGCGGTGCGGGCGTTTTCAATATACCAGCCGTCCGCCTTGGTGCCCGAAAGCCTTATCGAATCAAGCCGATCAAGTCCGTCAAACAGGCACATTGCGGCGGTTGCGGCAAGATAGATATTCTCTATCGGCTGCTGCAATATCGCGATATCCTTTGCAATGCCCTTTGGCGCTTTGCTGCCCTCGGGTACCGTCAGAAACCTGTCTCCGCCTTCGATGGAGATTAGCTTGCAGCCGCTTGCATAGTAGTCCACAGTGAAGTTCTTTGCAAAAGAAAGCTCCATCGAGCGTATGGGCTCTTCCCCGTTGCCGAGACCTTTATCGGAGCTCTGCTTGCTGCAGGATAAAGCCGAACAGCAGAAAGCGAATACGAGCAGCAGCGCGGCAAATCTTTTTAGCATCATTTTTGCTTGAGCGAGGCGGAGTCAAAGCGCAGAACATAGTCGATCAGATGAGGCTCGCTCATTGCGTTTGTTAGCGCTGACACCGCTATATCCGTATCAAACGAAATCGGTATCTCAAAGGTGGAGTTGCCCTCTGCGTTCACGGGATCGTACTGAGCTTCGCCTATCTTCATGTATTCATAATGGCTGCTCGACCAAACGACGGTCGCAGTCGCTTTGCCGTCCTTTATCTCTATCTTGGCGGGGCTTTCGATGCTCGCTCTGCCCGTTCCGCCCGAAAGAGTGAGCTCGCAGGTATAGCTGCCGTCTGCATAGGCCTTGATCTCTCTAACGCTCTGCGATTTAAAAACTAGCACACGGTCGTACCATTCCTCCTTCTTGATACTCCACGCGGCGCAATCGATATCCGTGTCGAGCGCGGAAACGGGAACGGTGAATACCTTTTCGCCGTTTTCATCGAGCGTAAAGGGAATGGCATTCTGCTCATCGGGCTTTTCGGGCGCATTCTCGCCTTTACCCATATATAGGAAGCCGTAGCCCTGCCCGCTCATGGTCAATTCGGCAGTCATCTTTTCGCCTTCAACATTCAAAACGCAGTTCACGATGCGAAACATCGACGAGCTCGACTCGACCTCGATAGAATACCTGCCTTCGGCAAGCTTTTTGGTTTGCTCCTTCTTATTGCAGGAAACGATGCATAGCGCGAAAACGAGCGCAAGCAAAAGGGCAAGGAAGCGTTTCATTTCAATGATTCCTCTCAAAAATTAAGATCACCTCCGCACTTAGGCAGGATTCCCAAGTGCGGAGAACGAAATCAAGATAGGGATTATTTGCCGATGGCTTCGCCGCAGTGCTTAACTACAAGCGACTGAACCTCGGAGCTTTCGCCGAGACCGCGAAGCACGCATTCCACCTCGAAACCCTCTGCCTCGAAGATGCTCTTCCAGGAATCCTCCTCGTCGCCCGCCATATCGTTATTCGCATGGTCGCCGCAAACGATCATGAAGGGAATGAGAACGACCTTCTTGTAGCCGCCCGCCTTAACGAGCTCAAGAACGTCCTCAACGGAGGGCTCTGCCTCAACGGTGCCGATGAAATAATTGCTCATGCCCTTGGCGGTGAGCTTCTGCTGGAGCTTTGCATAGGTTTCGTTCGCCGCATGCTCGGTGCCGTGCCCCATGTAAACGACAGCGCTGCCGTCCACATTATAGTCCTTGGTGGTGGCTTCGATCATAGCAGCCATCGCATCGTAATCGGAATCCTCGTTCAGCATGGTCTTGGCGATCTTGAGAGAATTGAACTTGCTCTCATAGGCCTTAACTTCCTTAACAACATCGTCGTACTCATAGCCGCTCATGATATGAGTGGGCTGAATGATAACGTCCTTAACGCCGTCCGCAACGAGGCGCTCCATGGCCTGCTTAACGTTATCGACCTCGATATTGTCGCGCTCCTTGAGTATATTTATGATGGTGTCGGCGGTGAAGGCACGGCGAACCTCGTAATTGGGATACTCCTTTTCAAGCGCCTTTTCGATCGCGCCGATGGTCTTTTCGCGGGAGTCGTTGTAGCTGGTGCCGAATGAAACGGCGAGAATGACCGGCTTTACGGCCTTCTTACAGGCGGCTGCGGCAACGCCGACGGTCAGAACCGCCAGCATGAGAGCGATTGCTTTAAAAAGCTTGTTCATTGTTTTTCTCCTAAGATGAAAAGTTTTATTTTCATACCCCTTTTATCGGGGGAATGAATTCGGGTTTTGTGAGCAAATGTGTGCAAAAGGGAGCTTCAAAACAGCAAACAAAAGAGCCGCAGCTTTCGCCCGGCTCGGATATGCGCAAACACAAACCGACACCGCCCAAGAACCGTGGGCGTATCAGAAGCTACACACATCCAAGCAGGTCTCCTGACTTGCGCCTCAGGCAAGATCCGCCAGCCTTCTCGGGGCTTCCCCAATGACCGACTTTCGTCAAAGGCGGATCTCTAAACGCATACAGTGGCGGTACCGTTCCGGATTCACACCGGATTCCCTATTCTCGCCGCAGACCCGTAGGCGATGCGGCGCACTCAAATGCTTATTCGGTTTTCTTAGAAAGAATATCGCAGCGCGCGGTTTTTGTCAATATTGATTCGTGATATATTTTTTAATATTTTTATATGCTTTTCCGAGAGTCTGGAAGCAAAGTGTATAAATCCAAGCGCGGTATTGACAAAGCTCGAAAAAGATTATAGAATTAGGCGACAAAAACGCATCGAGTGCTCCCTTGGGCTTAACTGCCCTTCGGAGAGAATAGACAACCGGGTTTGATTCCCGGGCGGAACCGCCGCCGTAAGCGCAGAGGCGGGGCGCATGGTGAAAGCCGGTCATTGGGAAAACCCGAGAAGGCGCGCCCCATCCGATGAAGCGCAAGCCGGAAGACCTGCTCGATGTTCGGTGCGCCTTTGAAGGGAACGAAGAGGGCGTTTATTGAATATGCTGCGGAAAAACGGCCGCGCAGGCTTTTTGCTTGCGCGGTTTTATTTGTTTGCTTATGAACCATGGCGAAAAAAACAACCCGATCTCATATCGCGGCGGCCTTCGGCGCTTCGCGCTCGTGATGCTGCTTTTAACGGCTCTTCTTTTGATAATGCTCACCGTGAACCTGATGGTGGGCTCGGTCGGCATGAGCGCTTCAAGGGTGCTCTCTCTGATTTGGGAGCGGCTGTTTTCAAGTTCCTCGGGCGCATTGGAGCTCGGCGATGCCACGATCCTTTTCTCGATCCGCATGCCGCGAATGCTGCTTGCCTGCGTGCTCGGCGGCGCGCTCTCGGTTTCAGGCTTTCTGCTTCAAGCCTTTTTCCGAAACCCGATAGCCGGCCCGTTTGTTCTCGGCATCTCATCCGGCGCAAAGATGGTAGTGGGCATAACGATGATCTTCCTTGCAAAAAAGCTGATCCTCTCCCCCGGCTCACTCATCGCCGCGGCCTTTATCGGCTCGCTCCTCGTAACTGCGCTGGTGCTGCTCTTCTCGCAAAAGGTGCGAAGCATGGAGCTCTTGCTCGTTGTGGGCATCATGGTGGGCTATATATGCTCCGCCGTAACCGATGTGACAATAACCTTCGCAAGCGAGCAGGATATAGTCAACCTCAAATACTGGTCTATGGGCAGCTTCTCGGGCAAGGGCTGGGAACAGGTCAAGGCAGCCGCACTCGTATGCCTTCCCGCCGTAACAGCCTCATTTCTTCTTTCAAAGCCGATGGGCGCATACGCGCTTGGTGAGGGCTACGCAAGGAGCATGGGCATTGGGTTGAAGCCCTTTCGCCTTGCGCTGATACTGCTTTCAAGCCTGCTCTCCGCCTGCGTTACCGCGCTTGCGGGGCCGATCTCCTTCGTTGGGATCGCCGTTCCGCATATCACGCGAACTCTGCTGAAAAGCTCACGCCCTGCGCTTGTAATTCCCGCCGCCTTCCTTGCGGGAGCGGTGTTCTGCCTTGGCTGCGATCTGATTGCTCGAACTGTTTTTGCTCCTACAGAGCTGAATATAAGCACGGTTACAAGCGTTTTCGGTGCGCCGGTAGTAATTTTGATGATGCTGTCAAGGCGCAGAGGATCGGAGGGCTGAGGAAATGAAAAGATTTTTTGAAACGAGCTCGCTCTCGGTCGGATACAACGGAAAAGCGCTTATAGAGGATATAGATATTGCGCTCGGCAGGGGCAGGATACTGACTCTTATCGGGCCGAACGGCTCCGGGAAATCAACAATACTGAAGACCGTTTCCCACCAGATAGCCAGAATACGCGGCGCAGCTGCGCTTGGCGGGAGCGATCTTTTCGCCATGAGCCCAAAGGAGCTTGCAAAAAAGCAGGCTGTTGTGCTGACCGACCGCACTCGTCCCGAGCTGTACAGCGCACGCGAAGTAGTTTCTCTCGGCAGATATCCGTATACGAATATGATAGGGCGCTTAACGGCTGAGGATCGGTTCATCGTTGATTCCTGCCTCGAGCTTATGAACGCTTCATCTTTTGCGGAAAAGGATTTTTCAACGCTCTCGGACGGGCAGAAGCAGCGCATAATCATAGCCCGCGCTCTTGCTCAGCAGCCCGAGCTTTTGGTGCTCGATGAGCCGACGGCGTTTCTTGACATCAAGCATAAGTTGGAGCTTCTGTCGCTGCTGAGAACACTTGCGCGGGAAAAGGGGCTGAGCGTTATAATGAGCCTTCACGAAATAGATCTCGCACTCAAAGCTTCCGACCTTATACTTTGCGTTAAGGATGAGCGCATCGCCGCATTCGGAATGCCCGATGAGGCGCTTTCCGCCGTTTCGATATCGGAGCTTTACGATCTTGAAAAGGGCTCGTTTGATCCCGCATTTGGCAGCTTGGAGCTTGAAAGCGCCGCCGGAAAGCCCAAGGCTTTTGTTGTTGCGGGCGCGGGGCTCGGCGTACCCGTTTTCAGAAGGCTTCAGCGACAGAGCATTCCTTTTGCAAGCGGCATACTCTTTGAAAACGACGTCGATGCTCTTGCGGCGAAAAACCTTGCTTCAAGCTGGGTTATCACACCCGCGTTCGAGCCGATGAGCGAGGTTGGTTATGAAAAAGCGCTGGAGCTGATGCTCCGCTGCGAAAGCGTTATAGATGCGGGAACGCCGATAGGTGCGTTTAACAAGCCGAACGAAAGGCTGCTCGGTATCGCACGCGAAAAGGGGCTTATAAACGGAAAATATGACTAACACACTACGAAAAGCAGAAAAGGTCAACAGGGTTCTGATCGCGGGCACGGGCTCGGGCTGCGGCAAGACTACCGCTGCGATCGCGCTGCTTCAGGCGTTAAAGAATCGCGGCATGGCTGTTTCCGCCGCCAAATGCGGACCGGATTATATCGATCCAATGTTTCACCGAAGCGTGATCGGCGCGCCGAGCACGAATCTGGACAGCTTCTTTTTCGATGAAAACACGCTCCGCCTGCTGCTTGTAAAGCATGGTGCGAACGCGGATATCACCGTTATCGAGGGCGTGATGGGCTATTATGACGGCCTTGGGCTGACAAGCTCCAAGGCGAGCGCATACGAGATAGCGAGCTTGACGGGCTCCCCCGTCATCCTCGTTGTAAACGCTCGGGGCGCTTCGCTTTCGATATTGGCGCAGATACATGGCTTTTTGAGCTTTGTAAAAAACAGCTGCATTAAGGGCGTTATCCTTAACAACTGCTCCGAAAGGGTGTATGCTTCGCTTAAAGCCGAGATAGAATCGAGTCTCGGCATACGCGCCCTCGGATATCTTCCGAAGCTTGAGGATGCGCAGCTCGAAAGCCGCCATCTTGGGCTGATAACCGCCGATGAGGTGACTGACCTGAAGCTGAAGCTTGCGCTTCTTGCTTCGCAGGCGGAGAAGAGCATCGATCTTGACGGCATTATCGAGCTTGCTCGGAGCCCAGCAGAGCTTGAGTATACCCCGCTCTTCATTGAAAAGTGCGAGTGCGTACGCATAGCCGTGGCGCGCGATCGGGCATTCTGCTTCTATTATGAGGACAGCCTTTCGCTTCTTACGGCTATGGGTGCGGAGCTCGTGCCGTTCAGCCCCATCTACGATACGGCTATTCCAAGCAGAGTACACGGGCTGTATCTCGGCGGCGGCTATCCCGAGCTGTATGCAGCCGAGCTTTCGGAAAACATTTCGATGCGCGAAAGTATTAAAAATGCGGTTATGGGAGGTCTTCCCACCATTGCAGAATGCGGCGGCTTTATGTATCTGACTGAGCGCATCGGCGCTCTTCCAGCCGTTGGCGCACTAAACGGAGCCAGCTTCGACAGCGGCAGGCTGCAGCGCTTCGGATACGTGAGCTTGACAGCAAAGAGCGACAATATGCTCTGCAAAGCGGGCGAAGGCATATCTGCGCATGAATTCCATCATTGGGATGCTGAAAACTGCGGAAGCGGCTTCACCGCCGAAAAAACGGACGGGCGCAGGTGGGATTGCGTTCATACAACAAAAACGCTGTATGCGGGCTTTCCGCACTTTCATTTCTATGCGAACAGAGGCTTTGCGAAAAGCTTTTATGATGCCTGCCTAAAACGAAAAAACGGGGAGAAAAACAATGTTTGAAATAGTAAAGCCGATGGATATAGAAAGGCGCAGCTTTGAGATGATCTCGGAAATACTCGAGGCGGGCGGCATAACGCTACAGCCCGAGAACGAGGCTGTTATCAAGCGCGTTATACATACGACCGCCGATTTTGAGTACGTTAAAAACCTTGTGTTTTCCGAAAATGCGGTGCAAAAAGGTATTGAAGCCTTGAAAGGCGGCTGCGATGTCGTTACCGATACCCAAATGGCGAAGTCGGGTATCAACAAAACTATACTTGCCCGGCTCGGCGGCGAGGTGCATTGCTTTATGAGCGATGAGGATGTGGCGGCAGAGGCCAAGGAGCGCGGAACGACGAGGGCGGTCGTATCCATGGAAAAGGCGGCAAGGCTCGAAAAGCCGCTTATTTTCGCAATAGGCAACGCTCCAACCGCGCTGATAACTCTCGACGAGCTTATCAAAAGCGGCAGAATAGCGCCGAAGCTCATAATCGGAGTTCCCGTCGGCTTTGTGAACGTTGTGGAGAGCAAGGAGCTCATTATTGATTCCGCCGCTGCGCATATCGTGGCTTGCGGCAGAAAGGGTGGCAGCAACGTTGCGGCAGCGATAGTCAACGCGCTGCTGTATCAGATCGCAAGATGAAGGTATTTCACGATATTATAGAAAAGGACGGCAAAAAACTGCGCCTCGGCTATACCACCGGCTCATGTGCTGCAGCTGCCGCAAAGGCCGCCTGCTACATGCTTTTGAGCGGAAGGCGCAAGAAAACCGTTACGCTTGAAACTCCCAAAGGGATAACGCTGACTCTTCGCGTGCACGATACGGTTATTGGCGAAAGCTCCGTTTCCTGCGCAATAAAGAAAGATGCGGGCGACGATCCCGATATCACCCACGGCGCATTGATCTACGCAAGAGCATCGCTTTGCGATGAACCCGGCGTTCATATCGAAGGCGGCGACGGAGTTGGCAGAGTTACCATGCCGGGGCTCGATCAAAAGGTCGGCGAAGCGGCGATAAACTCCGTTCCGAGGCAGATGATAAAGGAAAACGTTGAAGAAGTGGCGGCGCTTTTCGACTGCAAGAGCGGCATTGAGGTGTTGATTTCCGTTCCCGAGGGCGCCATGCTTGCGAAAAAGACCTTTAATCCGCGCCTCGGCATACTCGGCGGCATCTCCATACTCGGCACTACCGGCATAGTTGAGCCTATGAGTGAGACGGCGCTCGTTGAAACGATCAGAGCCGAGCTTTCTCAAAAACGCGCGCTCGGATATGAAACTGTGCTTTTGACACCCGGCAACTACGGCTCCGAGTTCATAAAAAGCGAGCTTGGGCTCGATCCCGATATCGCCGTTCAAGCATCCAATTTCATTGGCGATACGATCGATATATGCAGGGAATTCGGCTTCAAAAGGGCGCTTCTTATCGGGCATATCGGAAAGCTCGTCAAGCTTGCCGGAAACATGCTGAACACCCACTCCAAATACGGCGACTGCCGCATGGAACTAATCTGCGCCCACGCCGCCGCCTGCGGAGCAACTACGGACACCGTTAAGCAAATGCTCGCCTGCGCCGCCTGCGACGAGGCTGTGCGGATACTTCGCGAGGCAAGCCCCGAGCTTGAGCGAGCTGCGCTCGCCTCGCTTGCGAAAAAGGCGCAAGAGAATCTGAAATGCCGCGCGGGCGAATGGCTCGATGTGGAGCTGATAATGTTTTCAAAGGAATACGGCGTGCTTGGAAAAAGCGAGCATGCGGACGAATTTTTAAGCTTGATAACGGAGGGATAGTATGGTTCATTTTGTTGGCGCAGGCAGCGGTGCGGTTGATCTTATCACGGTTCGCGGCGCAAGGCTGCTTGCACAGGCGGACGTTGTTGTTTGGGCGGGCTCGCTTGTGAATCCGGAGCTTCTGAGCTACTGCAAGACCTTCTGCGAGATACACGACAGCTCAAAGCTTACGCTCGAAGAGGTGCTTGAAATCATCAAAAAAGCCGAGGCTGCAGGAAAAACTACCGTGCGCCTTCATACGGGCGACAGCTCGATCTACGGCGCAGTGCGCGAGCAGTTCGATGCGCTCGATGAGCTTGGCATAGCATACGATGTTTGCCCCGGAGTCAGTTCCTTCTGCGGCGCGGCAGCTTCGCTTAAGGCCGAGTACACTCTGCCCGCCGTGAGCCAGACCGTTATAATCACTCGAGCTGCGGGTAAAACGCCCGTGCCCGAGAAGGAGAGCATAGCCTCGCTTGCTTCGCATAGAGCAACGATGGTGCTGTTTCTTTCAACATCACTTACGGAGAAGCTTCAGCGGGAGCTTATTGAGGGCGGCTACGATGAAGCAACGCCTGTCGCCGTCGTCTATAAGGCCACGTGGGCTGACGAACGCATACTTCGCTGCACCGTCGGCACTCTGCATGAGACGGTTAAAAACAGCGGCATAACAAAAACCGCACTTATAATAGTCGGCGGCTGCATGGGTGAGGAGTATATGCGCTCTCTTCTGTACGACCCGAATTTTTCAACGGAATTTCGCGATAAAAAGCAGGTGTGATAATGAAAACCTATCTCTTTGCTTACAGCAAAAGGGGAATTGAGACCGCCGAGCGCATTGCTGCGGCGCTTGATGGCGAAAAGCATTGCTATGCTGCCGAAAAACATGCGTGCGGCGCTTTTATGCCCGTTGAAAAGCCCTCGGCATCGCTGTATGAACGAGCTTTCTCCTCAGCCGATGCGCTGATATTCGTTTCCTCCTGCGGCATTGCCGTGCGCTCTGTTGCTCCCTTTATAAAGAATAAGGCCACCGATCCCGCTGTTATAGCGGTCGATGAATCGGGAAGCTTTGTTATCCCACTGCTTTCGGGGCATATCGGCGGGGCGAACACGCTTGCAAAAAGCATAGCTTCTGCGATAGGCGCCGTGCCTGTCATCACCACCGCCACGGACGTTCGCGGGCGTTTTTCCGCAGATGAATGGGCGGCGCGGCGCGGTTTCGCGCTCTCGGATATGAGCGCTGCAAAAGCGGTGAGTGCGGCTATACTTGAAGGCGATATCCCGCTCGTAAGCGATTTTCCGATTAAGGGCGAGCTTCCGAGCGGCGTGATTTTCGGCTCAAGCGGCGAGGTCGGCATCGCTGTAAGCTATAAAACGGCGGAGCCCTTCACAAAAACGCTGCGACTGATACCCAAATGCCTCTTTCTTGGCATAGGCTGCCGCAGGGGCACGCCGAAGGAACTGATCGAATCCGCCGTTGAAGCCGTGATGGACGAAAACGGGCTTGATATACGCGCCGTTAAGAGCGCGGCGAGCATCATAATTAAATCCGATGAAGCCGGACTGCTGGAGTTCTGCCGCGAAAAGGGGCTCAAGATCGATTTTTATTCCGCAGAGGAATTGCGGCAAGTGAGCGGCGATTTTACGCAATCCGAATTTGTTAAGAGCGTAACGGGGGTGGACAACGTTTGCGAGCGCGCCGCCATGATCGCTGCAGACAGGCTCTTGGTCAATAAAACGCCCATCAGCGGTGTTACCGTTGCCGTTGGACTAAAGAATACGGAGGTCAGCTTCAATTAAGCATTAAGAATATGGGAAAACTGTTTATCGTGGGCATCGGCCCAGGAAATTATGAAAATATGACCGTTCGCGCTGATAATGCGCTCAGCTGCGCCGATACGGTGATCGGCTATCACGTGTATATCGAGCTTGTTCGTGATCGGTATGCGGATAAGAAATTCCTTTCAACTCCGATGACGAAGGAGACCGAGCGCTGCCGTATGGCATTGGACGAGGCCGCTAAAGGAAAAACAGTAGCTCTAATCTGCTCGGGCGACAGCGGCATCTACGGCATGGCGGGGCTGGCTCTCGAGCTTCGCGGCGAGAAAAGCGAGCCCGAGATTGAGATCATTCCCGGGCTTACAGCAGCCTGCTCGGGTGCGGCGCTTCTCGGAGCTCCGCTCACGCACGATTTCGCCGTTATCAGCCTTTCGGACAGACTGACCGAATGGGCGCTCATAGAGCGGCGGCTCGAGGCGGCTGCGGGCGCGGATATGAGCATCGCACTCTACAACCCCGCAAGCCACGGCCGTCCAGAGCATCTCAAAAAAGCCTGCGAAACACTGATGAAGGTTCTGCCAGGAAGCCGTCCGTGTGCTGTTGCAAGAAATATCGGGCGCTCCGGCGAGAACCACGCATTTATGACACTTTCGGAGCTTGCCGAGTTTCCGGCCGATATGTTCTGCACCGTGTTTATAGGAAACTCTCAAACGCGCATGATAAACGGCAGCATCGTGACCCCGAGGGGCTACAGAGAGGTTTGAGAATGAAAAATATCTGTGTTTTTGCGGGAACGACCGAGGGGCGAAGGCTGGTTGAGTTTCTTTCAAGCAAGGATGCGAGGGTTTTTGCCTGCGTTGCCACAGATTACGGCGAAGCACTGCTTGAAGGGCTGAAAAACATCGAGACTTCGGCAAAAAGGATGGACTCGGACGAGATGACGGAGCTGTTTGAGCGTGAGAGATTCGACCTTGTTATAGATGCAACGCATCCGTACGCTTCGATCGTTACCGAAAATATCAGGCTCGCCTGCTCCCGCACCTGCACGGAGTATCTGCGCCTTGAAAGGGAGAGTGCGGAGGATCGCGGCAAGGAGAGCTTTTCAAGCGTTGACGATGCCGTTTCCTATCTGAACGGCACGGAGGGCAGCATATTTCTGACCACGGGTTCAAAGGAACTTTCGGCATTTTCAAAGCTCGAAGGCTTCTCGGAGCGCTGCTTTGCACGAGTGCTGCCGATGGAGGATTCCCTTCTCCTCTGCCGCGAAGCGGGGCTTGCTCCATCGCATATAATCGCCATGCAGGGGCCTTTTTCCGTTGAAATGAATGCGGCAACGATAAAGGCCGTAAACGCTTCGTTCGTAGTAACGAAGCAAAGCGGCAAGGCGGGCGGCTTCGAAGAAAAGGCGCAGGCCGCGCGAATGGCGGGTGCGAAGCTGATCGTCATAGGCCGTCCCGAGGAAAGCGTTTCGGGTTTTTCGTATTCCGAAACGCTCAAAGAGCTTGAAAAGCGCTTCGGCTTTTCAAGCAGGCCGAAGGCTGCCGTAATCGGTATCGGCATGGGCGGCGCAGGTCTTACCCTGACGCTTGAAGCGGAGGAAGCTATAAGATCGGCAGAATGCATAATTGGCGCAAAGCGCATGCTTGAGTCGGCGCACAAGCATCAAGCCGTGTTTGAAGCCGTTTCTCCCGAAAGGATCGCCGCTTTTATACGCGAACACGGCGAATATTCTCGCTTTGCAGTACTGATGAGCGGCGACACGGGCTTCTTCAGCGGCACTAAAAAGCTTTTGCCGCTGCTTGATTTTTGCGATGTGACCGTGCTGAGCGGCATAAGCTCGCTCTCATACCTCTGCGCAAGGGCGAATCTTTCCTACGAGAATGTGAAAACCGTGAGCCTGCACGGGCGCGAGGCGAGCATCGTTCCGATATGCGAAAGAAGCCGCCGTGTTTTTTCGCTTGTCGGCGGCGAAAACGGTGCAGGAAGACTCATCGATATGCTTGCTGATGCAGGTCTTGATAACCTGCGCATTACCGTCGGCGAAAGACTCGGCCATTCCGATGAGCGCATAAATGCGGGGCGCGTGACTGAGCTAAAAGGCCGCATTTTCGACAGGCTAAGTGCCGTTTATATCGAAAATCCGTTGCCGAGGAGCTCTGCCTTCGGCCTGCCCGATACGGTGTTTATGAGAAACGACGAGAAGAATGCCGTTGTGCCTATGACAAAATCCGAGGTGCGCGCGGTGTGTCTCTCAAAGCTAAGGCTGCTTTCGGATTCCGTTGTTTGGGACGTTGGCTCGGGCACGGGCTCGGTGTCCGTTGAGGCGGCGCTCACAGCCATTGACGGCACGGTGTATGCGATAGAGAAAAAGCCAGAGGCGGCTGAGCTTACGCGGCTGAACGCAGAGATGGCAAGGCTTACGAATGTCGTTTCGGTACTTGGCTCGGCGCCCGAAGCCTGCGCCGATCTTCCCTCGCCGACTCATGCCTTTATCGGCGGAAGCTCGGGCAATATGAGGGAGATAATCCAGCTTGTTTTAAGTAAGAATCAAAATGCACGCATCGTTGCCGCGGCGATATCGCTTGAAACGGTTTCGGAGCTGAATTCATGCTTAACGGAATTCGGCTTCATCGAGCGCGAGGTCGTTTGCCTGAACGTTTCAAAGGCGCGGCGCATCGGCGGCTATGACCTTATGACGGCTCAAAACCCCGTTTATATCTTCACGATGCAGGGCGTGCGGGAGGAGGAATGATGCTTTACAACACGAAAAACCCACATGGCGGCGACGTGTACGGCGGCAGCGTGATGCTCGATTTTTCAGCAAACACGAATCCGTTCGGCATGCCGGAGGGCGTTAAGGCTGCGATCCGCGCCTCGCTCGATTCGCTCGATCGCTATCCCGATCCCTACTGCCGAAGGCTCGTTCGAGCGATCGCCGAGCATGATGGGGTTAAGGCTGAGCAGGTGCTCGTTGGAGCGGGTGCGGCTGAGCTGATCTATTCCTTTGCACACGCGCAAAGGCCGCAGATCGCGCTTGAACTTGCTCCTACCTTCTCTGAGTACACGCTTCCGCTTGAAAATTCGCGCATCGTGCGCTTAACTCTCAAGGAGGAGAACGGCTTTGCAGTTACGAAGGAGCTGCTCGAGCTAATCGAAAGCAGCCTTCCCGACACCGTGTTCTTATGCAGCCCGAACAATCCTACGGGAAGCGTGATAGATGCAGAGCTTTTGAAGAAAACGGCAGGGCTATGCCGTGAAAAGGGAATACGTTTGCTTCTGGACGAATGCTTTCTCGAGCTTTCGGATGCCGGAGAGAGCCTCGTTTCGCTTGTTGACTCCCATCCGAACCTCATCATCCTCAAGGCCTTCACAAAGAGCTACGGCATGGCGGGCGTTCGTCTTGGCTATGTGCTCTGTTCGGATGCAGCTTTGCTTGAAAGAATGGCTCGCACCGTTCAGCCTTGGAACGTTTCAACCGTTGCGCAGTCGGCCGGGCTTGCCGCGCTCAGCGAAAGCACGTTCCTTGAAAAAACGCGGGAGCATATAAAAAAAGAGCGGCAGAAGCTTAAGGAAGGCATCGAGAGGCTCGGCTTCAAGGTTTTCGATTCAAACACAAATTTCCTGCTGTTCAAGGGGTGGCAGGATCTTGAGAGTGCGCTTATCAAAAAGGGGATAAAGATTCGGAATTGCTCGAATTTTCACGGCCTGAACGAGGGCTTTTACAGGATCGCCGTTAAGCTCGATTATGAAAACGAAATGCTGCTTTGCGCACTCAGAATCATAGCAGAGGAAAAGAAGAATGGCTAAAAACATTATGATACAGGGCACGATGTCCAACGCGGGCAAGAGCCTTCTATGCGCGGGGCTCTGCCGCATATTCAAGCAGGACGGCTTCCGCGCCGCGCCATTTAAAAGTCAGAATATGGCTCTCAATTCATTCATCACAAAGGACGGCTTTGAGATGGGCAGAGCGCAGGTGGTGCAGGCCGAGGCGGCGGGCATTGAGCCCGACGTGCGTATGAATCCGATACTTTTGAAGCCGACCACCGACGTGGGCAGCCAGATAATCGTGAACGGCAAGCCCATAGGAAATATGCGTGCGATGGAGTATTACAGAAGAAAACGCGAGTTTATACCGGCCGTTATGGAAGCGTATTCTTCCCTTGCTTCCGAACACGATATCATCGTTATTGAGGGCGCGGGCAGCCCCGCGGAGATAAACCTCAAAAGCGAGGATATCGTCAACATGGGTCTTGCAAAGCTCGTTGATGCGCCCGTCCTGCTCGTTGGCGATATCGACCGCGGCGGAGTGTTTGCGCAGCTCTACGGCACGATAGCCCTTCTTGAAGAGGACGAGCGCGCACGAATAAAGGGCACGGTGATAAACAAGTTTCGAGGCGATAAAAAGATTCTTGAACCGGGTCTTCTAATGCTCGAAAAGCTCTGCGGCGTACCCGTTGCGGGTGTTGTGCCATATCTTCATGTTGATATCGATGATGAGGACAGCCTTTCGGAGCGCTTTTCAAAAAACAAAACGGCGAAGCTTATCGATATTGCCGCAATAAAACTGCCGCGAATATCCAATTTCACCGATCTTGCCGCGTTTGAGCGTTATGAAAACGTTTCCGTGCGCTATATAGAAAAGCCGTCCGAATTTGGAGACCCCGATATGATCGTGATTCCCGGAACAAAGAGCACGATCTCCGACCTTATTTTTCTGCGCGAAAGCGGGCTTGAAGCACGGATAAAGCAAGCCGCTTCACGCGACGCCATCGTTTTCGGAATTTGCGGCGGCTATCAAATGCTTGGCGAAAGTGTTGAAGATCCTATGAATGTTGAAGCGAACGGCATGAACGCGATAAACGGCATGGCGCTTTTGCCAATAAAAACCGTATTCGAAGGTGAAAAGGTGCAGAAGCAGACGAGCGGCATTCTTGACGGCATACAGGGTATCCTTTCACCGCTCAACGGACTTGCATACGAGGGCTATGAGATACACATGGGCAGAAGCGACACTCACGCGCCCGTGATCTCAAACGGCAACGTCTACGGAAGCTATATCCACGGATTCTTCGATGCAAACGGCATAGCGGATGCCGTGCTGCGAATACTCTGCAAAAAGAAGGGCATCGGCTTTGAAAGCATCGCTTCATTCGATGCCAAAGCCTATAAACAGGCTCAGTACGACAAGCTCGCGGATGCCGTTCGCGAAGGTCTTGATATGGAGCTTGTGTACTCCATATTGAACCGACAGGTTTGATTTTGATAATCGAACGATAATGACAAGGAGATTTGAGATAGGCGCGAATGCTTATCTCAATTCTTTTTAACGATCGGAGCTTGCGCTTCGAACATTCGACATACGCTGATTTTTTGATATCTTGCCCATGTTATGTAAATTATGATATAATACCAATACAGTGCTTCTAATGAATATGTGAAAGCACGAAAAAAGCACGAAGCGCATTTATTTGCCGGAGGTAGTTTATGAACGTTCTTCACATGAGGTACGCCGTTGAGGTGGCGCGGCTCGGTTCCATCAACAAGGCGGCGGATGAGCTGTTCATCGCACAGCCCAATTTGAGCAGAACCATTAAGAAGCTTGAGGACGACCTCGGTATAACCATATTCGATCGCTCCAGCAAGGGAATGAATCTTACTCCCGACGGCGATCGGTTTATCCGCTACGCAGAGAAGATACTCGGCGAATTGGACGATATCGAAAGGATGTATAAGGACGGCAGCGCGAAGAAGCAGCGCTTTTCCATCTCCGTTCCTCGCGCAAGCTATATTGCCGATGCTTTCGTGAATTTTTCCAAGCAGATAGGTGGCGATCCTGCCGAGATCTTCTATATGGAAACCAATTCGAACACGGCGATAAACAATATCGTTACCTCGGGCTACCGCCTCGGCATAATCAGATATGCGGCAAATTATGATAAATATTTCAAGGATATGCTCGATGAAAAGGGGCTTTCGTATGAGCTCGTTGCCGAGTTCAAATACGTTTTGATAATGAGCCGCCGCTGCCCGCTTGCCGAAAAGGAGGATATCTCCTTTGAAGATCTGTATCCGCTCATAGAGATCGCACACGGCGACCCCTACGTGCCCTCGCTGCCCGCTTCAACTGTTCGCAAAACCGAGTTTCCCGATGAGGTCGAGCGCCGCATCTTCCTATTTGAGCGCGGCGGTCAGTTCGATCTGCTCTCGGATAATCCCGAAACCTTTATGTGGGTCTCGCCGATACCCAAGAAGCTGCTCAACAGATACGGTCTTGTTCAAAGAAGCTGTGTTGAAGCACGGATAATGTATAAGGATATGCTCGTTAAACGCAGCGAATACAGTCTTTCCGAGCTCGACAAACGCTTCTTGACCGAGCTTACCAATTCAAAGCGGGCTTGTCTTGTATAAGCCATTCTGCGGACTAAGCTGAATATTTTTTACGGCGCAAGGTATAAAGCCTGCGCCGTTTGCTATATCATCTGGCACAATACGCCATAACATTTCGATCATTCCAATCACAGCACGAGTCATTGGCAATGCCGCTGTTTGCTTCCGCAGGCAAAGTTGTATCGAGCATTAGCATTGAAGGCGCTGTAAGCTCAGCCTTAGAACATATTGATCAAATACACGATCGGCATAAACGGCTTGCGGCGCAAAATCCGCGCTGTGTTGTTATATCAACAGTTATAATCGGCATTCACTTTTTGATTATTCCTTTTTATCTGATTTTTGTGTACATTATGTGTGCGGGGTGCAAGGAGCAAGGCCCGCACAAAACACTTGAACGATCGGCGAGGAAGGAAAGCGAAAAACGCATCCCAAATTCGCCGGTAAATAAAAAGGAGACCGTTGTATGAAGAAAAGGACTTATGAGCTTGTGGACGGAGTCGAGAGCCTGAAAACGGCATTCGATCGGGTCAGGGAGGCGCAGAGAAAGTTTGCACACTTCACCCAGGAGCAAGTGGACAGCATCTTTCTTGCCGCAGCCACCGCTGCGGATAAAGCGAGGATACCCCTTGCGCGCATGGCTGTTGAGGAGACAGGCATGGGTATAGTTGAGGACAAAGTGATAAAGAATCACTATGCCGCCGAGTATATCTACAACGCTTATCGGGATGCGAAGACCTGCGGTGTTATCGAAGAGGATAAGCAGTTCGGCATTAAGAAGATCGCCGAGCCCATCGGTGTTATCGGTGCGGTCATCCCCACCACGAACCCGACCTCCACCGCCATTTTCAAGACCCTGCTCGCTCTCAAAACGAGGAACGGCATCATCATCAGCCCCCATCCGAGGGCGAAGGATTCTACAGTGGCGGCGGCAAAGCTCGTGCTCGAAGCTGCCGTTGCGGCGGGCGCGCCAGAGGGCATCATCGCATGGGTGGACGTTCCGAGCCTTGAGATGACGAACTTCATCATGAAGGAATCCGATATCATCCTTGCGACCGGCGGCCCCGGCATGGTAAAGGCTGCGTATTCGAGCGGAAAGCCCGCTCTGGGCGTTGGCGCGGGCAACACCCCCGCCATCATCGACGATACTGCCGACGTACTGCTTGCGGTAAACTCAATTATCCATTCCAAGACCTTCGACAACGGCATGATCTGCGCTTCGGAGCAGTCGGTGATCGTTCTTGACAAGTTGTACGATGCGGTGAAGGCTGAATTCGCTGCACGCGGCTGCTATTTCCTTAGCAAAGAGGAAACCAACAGGGTCAGAAAGACCATCATCATAAACGGAGCTCTCAACGCAAGGATCGTCGGCCAGAGCGCCGCAAGGATCGCGGAGCTTTCGGGCGTTAAGGTGCCAGCCGGCACGAAGATACTGATCGGTGAGGTCGAGAGCGTGGATATCTCCGAGGAATTCGCCCATGAGAAGCTCTCCCCCGTGCTTGCCATGTACCGCGCAAAGGATTTCGAAGACGCTCTCGCCAAAGCGGAGCAGCTCGTTGCGGACGGCGGCTACGGCCATACCGCTTCGATCTACCTCAACGAGGTAACCGAAACGGTGAAGCTCAACGAGTTTGCCGCAAGGATGAAGACCTGCCGCATCCTCGTGAACACTCCCTCGTCCCACGGCGGCATCGGCGACCTCTACAACTTCCGCCTCGCCCCCTCGCTGACCCTCGGCTGCGGCTCCTGGGGCGGCAACTCCGTGAGCGAAAACGTTGGAATAAAGCATCTTTTGAATATCAAAACCGTTGCCGAGAGGAGGGAGAATATGCTCTGGTTCCGCGTTCCCGAAAAGGTCTACATCAAGAAGGGCTGTCTGCCCGTTGCATTGGACGAGCTTAAAACCGTTATGTGCAAAAAGCGCGTGTTCATCGTGACCGACAGCTTCCTCTATCAGAACGGCTACACCAAGCCCATCACCGATAAGCTCGATTCAATGGGCATCGTACACACCACTTTCTTCGACGTTGCGCCCGATCCGACTCTTGCAAGCGCCAAGGCCGGCGCGGAGCAGATGCGCTCCTTCAAGCCGGACTGCATCATCGCCCTCGGCGGCGGCTCGGCTATGGATGCGGGCAAGATCATGTGGGTTCTGTACGAGCATCCCGAAGCGGACTTCATGGATATGGCGATGCGCTTCATGGATATAAGAAAGCGCGTTTACACCTTCCCGAAGATGGGCGAAAAAGCGTATTTTATCGCTATCCCCACCTCCGCGGGAACAGGCTCCGAGGTAACGCCCTTTGCGGTCATCACCGATGAAAAGAGCGGCGTTAAATACCCGATCGCCGACTACGAGCTTCTTCCGAACATGGCGATAATAGATGCCGATTTCCACATGAGTGCGCCCAAGGGATTGACCGCAGCATCGGGCATCGATGCAGTGACCCATGCGCTCGAAGCTTACGCTTCCATCATGGCGACCGATTATACCGACGGTCTTGCGCTCAAATCGCTCAAAACCATATTCGAGTACCTGCCCCGCGCCTATGAAAACGGACAGACCGACGTGGAGGCGCGCGAAAAGATGGCGAACGCCGCAACGATGGCGGGCATGGCTTTTGCAAACGCCTTCCTCGGAGTGTGCCACTCTATGGCCCATAAGCTCGGCGCGTTCCACCACCTGCCGCACGGCGTTGCAAACGCGCTGATGATCGACGAGGTGCTGAGGTTCAATGCGGCGGAGAGGCCCGTCAAGATGGGCACATTCTCGCAGTACGATCATCCGCATACGCTTGCAAGGTATGCCGAGGTTGCGGATTATCTCGGATTCGGCGGTTCGAGTGATGCCGAGAAGCTTGAAAGCCTGATCGCCGGACTCGACGAGCTGAAGGCGAAGGTCGGAATCAAGTCTAAGATCGGAGAATATATCTCCGATGAAAAGGATTTCCTTGCAAGGCTCGACGATATGGTGGAGCAGGCGTTCGACGATCAGTGCACCGGAGCGAACCCGCGTTATCCGCTGATGAGCGAGATAAAGCAGATGTATCTGAATGCCTATTACGGCAGGAGCTTCGTTGAACCCGAAATGCCGGATGAGAGCCAGCTCCCCGTTGCCGTGAAGGACGAATTCAAGGCTCCGTACAGAAGGGCCAAGAGCGGCCTCAACAAGAAATAAGGAGGTAAAGGCTATGAATCTCGATCGCGTTATCGCAGTTCGCAACACCAAGACCATCTACCGCGACGGCGACCGCTGCCTGAAGGTGTACAACGAAAGCCATCCCAAATGGGAGGTGCTCGATGCGGCGCTCAATCAGGCAAGGGTCGAAGCCACCGGACTGAACGTTCCCAAGGTTCTCGAGGTCGTTTCGATCGACGGCAAGTGGACGCTCGTTACCGACTACGTCGTCGGCAAAACGCTCGAGCAGCTTATGCTTGAGGACGAGGAGAAAAAGGACGAATACCTAAATAGGTTCGTGGATATCCAGCTCAAGGTATCCGAAAAGAAATGCCCCGCGCTCACGAGGCTTCGCGAGAGGATGCACGAGCGCATAGACGGCACGGATCTTAACGCAACCATTCGTTACGACCTGCACACGAGGCTCAACTCTCTGCCCAAGGACGATAAGCTTTTGCACGGCGACTTCTACCCCGCCAACGTCATAATTGCCAATAGCGGCGAAGCCTATATCATCGACTGGTCGCACGCGGCGAAGGGCTGCCCTGCTGCAGATGCGGCGCAGACCTATCTGCTGTTCTACATGAAGGGCGATTTCGCAACGGCTGAGAGATACCTCGAGCTCTATTGCGAAAAGAGCGACACCCCGAAGCAGATCGTTCAGAAATGGATGCCGATCGCTGCGGCGGCGAGGCTTGAAAAAGGCGTTCCTCAGGAAAAGGAATTCCTGATGGATTGGGTAAATATCGCGGATTACAGCTGATTTTTAGGAGGATATAAAAATGAAGATCACAGTTTGCATCGGTTCATCCTGCCACATCAAGGGCTCCAGGCAGGTCGTGGAGCAGCTCCAGTACCTCGTTCGCGAGAACGATCTCGGCAGCCGCATCGAGCTCGGCGGCACCTTCTGCATGGGCAAATGCCAGCAGGGCGTATGTGTCACGGTGGACGGCGAGTTCTTCTCCGTCAGTCCCGAGACCGTCAACGACTTCTTTGAAACAAACGTGAAGGCCAAGCTGCTCGGCTGAAGGCGGGTGGTAATATGAGGTCATGCTTGACACTCAAAAAATCCAACTGCAAGAACTGCTATAAATGTATCCGCTACTGCCCCGTCAAATCCATCCGCTTCTCGGCGGGGCAGGCGCATATTATCGGCGAGGAATGCATACTCTGCGGGCAATGCTTCGTGGTTTGCCCGCAGAACGCCAAGCAGATAGTGGATGAGACCGAGAAGGTCAAGGTGATGCTGCAAAGCGGCGAGCCGGTTGTGGCAAGCCTTGCTCCATCGTTCATCGCCAACTACGACGGCATTGGCATAGAGTCCATGCGCGATGCGCTCAAAAAGCTCGGCTTTTACGATGCCGAGGAGACAGCGATCGGCGCAACACAGGTCAAGCGCGAGTATGATCGAATGCTCGCCGAGGAGAACCACGATATCGTGATCTCCTCCTGCTGCCACTCGATAAACCTGCTGATAGAGAAGTATTATCCCGAGCTTCTGCCGTATCTTGCGGACGTTCTCTCCCCCATGCAGGCGCATTCGATGGATATAAAGCGCCGCATCAAAAACGCAAAGACCGTTTTCATCGGTCCCTGCGTTGCCAAGAAGGACGAGGCGGAGCAGAGCGACGGGCTTGTGGATGCCGCACTGACCTTCGAGGAGCTGACAGCAATGCTCAAGGCGGCGGGGATAGAGCCCGAGAAATCTTCCGATGCGGATGAAAACAGCAAGGCGCGCTTCTTCCCTACCACCGGCGGCATACTCAAGAGCATGGACTGCGCCGCAAAGGACTACGCCTATATTGCGCTCGACGGCATCGACAACTGCATCGCGGCGCTGAACGACGTTAGAACGGGCAAGCTCAATAAATGCTTTATAGAGATGTCCGCTTGCGTGGGAAGCTGCATCGGCGGCCCCGTGATGGAAAAATACCACAGAAGCCCCGTTCGCGACTATATGTCCGTGGCAAAATACGCGGGCAGCGAGGATTTCATAACCGAGCAGCCGAAGCTGCACTATCTTAAAAAGCAGCACAACGCATTCGAGCGGCGCTCGAAGCTTCCGAGCGAGGATGAGATCCGCGCTATCCTTCGCGAGATGGATAAATTCAAGCCCGAGCACGAGCTCAACTGCGGCTCCTGCGGCTACAACACCTGCCGCGACAAGGCGATAGCCATCTATCAGGGCAAGGCCGAAAAATCAATGTGTCTGCCGTTTTTGAAGGACAGGGTGGAAAATTTCTCATCGTCCATCGTAAACAACACTCCGAACGCGATAATCGTTGTAAACGATAAGCTCGAGGTGCAGCAGATAAACTCCTCCGCTCTCAAAATGGTCTCGCTGCGCTCGGCATCGGATATCCTCGGCGACAGCGTTGTGCGCATACTCGATCCCACGGTATTCTCCAAGGTGCTTTCAACCAAGCGCGCCGTATCGAACGAGCGCGTGTACCTAGCGGAATACGATCGCTTCGTTGAGCGGACGGTCGTTCCGACCGATGAGGGCAGGATGCTCCTTTGCATTATGCGCGACGTTTCAAACGAGGAAGCCGAGCGCCGCCGCAAGGAGGATATCAGCCGACAGACCGTTGAAGTTGCCGACCGCGTAGTTGACAAGCAGATGCGCATCGTTCAGGAGATAGCATCGCTTCTTGGCGAAACCGCGGCCGAAACGAAGATCGCGCTTGCAAAACTTAAGGAGTCGATTTCCAATGAATGACCTTTGCGCCGATATCGGCTACAAAAGCATAAATCATTTCGGGGAGCAGCTCTGCGGCGACCACGTTGAGGTAAGCGAGTTCGACGAGGATTCCACCGTTGCCGTGCTTGCGGACGGCCTTGGAAGCGGCGTGAAAGCGAGTATACTTTCAACGCTGACCTCGAAGATCATCTCAACCATGATGGCGAACGGGCTGTCGATCGAGGAATGTGTTTCTACGATAGCCCAAACGCTCCCCGTTTGCTCGGTGCGCGGCGTGGCCTACTCCACCTTCACGATCATAAGGCTACTTCATAACAGCGTTGCCGAGATCATCGAATACGACAATCCGAGCGTGATAATGCTTCGCGAAGGCAAGGTCTACGATTATCCGAGGAGCGAGCTCAGCATCGGCGGCAAGACCATCGTCAAATCGGTCATCCGCCTTCGCGACGGCGATATCTTTACCGCTATGAGCGATGGATGCCCCCATGCGGGCATCGGCGAAGCGTACAACTTCGGCTGGAAGCGCGAGGACATCGCAAAATTCGTTGAGATGCTCGCACCCATCGGGTACAGCGCGAAAACGCTTGCCGCAATGCTCGTGGATGAATGCTATAAGCTTTACGGCGGCCTTCCCGGTGACGATGCAACGGCCTGCGTTATCCGCATAAGAAAGCGCGCACCGATGAACCTGCTGTTCGGCCCCCCGTCCAACAGGGACGACTGCGACCGCATGATGAGCCTTTTCTTCTCCAAGCAGGGCAAGCATATCATCTGCGGCGGAACTACCTCCACGATCGCTGCGGGCTGGCTCGGCAAGCCGCTCGACGTAAGCATCGGCTACGACAAGGACAGCGACGTGCCTCCGACGGCGCATATTGAGGGCGTGGATCTTGTGACCGAGGGCGTTGTTACGATGAGCAAGGTCATAAGCTATGCCGAGGACTGTGTTGGCGAAAACAGGCTCTATGAAAAATGGAGCATCGGCAAGGACGGCGCTTGCCAGATATGCAGGCTGCTGTTTGAGGAAGCGACGGACATCAATTTCTACGTTGGCAGGGCTATGAATCCGGCGCATCAGAACCCGGATCTTCCCATCAACTTCAATATTAAAATGAATCTGGTACAGGAGCTGAGCGAGGCGCTCAAGCGGATGGGAAAACGCATCAAGGTAAGCTATTTTTGAGGTGCAATATGCATAAGTTCGACACAAAGGTTCAAGAGCTCAAGTACAGGGTGCTGCGCGAGGTCGCGCGAAGGGCATGGGGCGATACGCTTATGGAAAGTGTTATGGACATACCCAAGATCATCGCCCCCGGCAAGGTTCCTGAGATTCGCTGCTGCGTATACAAGGAGCAGGCCATCCTTGCAGAGCGAGTGAAGCTCGCTATGGGCGGCGGCACCGGCTCCAACGTGATACAGGTCATCGACATCGCCTGCGATGACTGCCCCGCAGTCGGATACCAGGTCACTGCTTCCTGCAGGGGCTGCCTTGCGCATCGCTGCGAAGCATCGTGCAGGCGAGGCGCTATCTCCTTTAATCATAAGCACGAGGCACATATCGATAAAACAAAATGCGTTGAATGCGGCATGTGTGCAAAGGTTTGTCCGTACAGTGCGATCGTCAACCTCAAGCGCCCCTGCCAGGTCGCATGCAAGATAAAGGCCATCGACATAAACGATGACAATGCGGCGAGGATCGACGACGAAAAATGCATCGCCTGCGGCGCATGCGTGTATCAATGTCCCTTCGGTGCGATA
Organism: Clostridia bacterium; assembly: GCA_017395105.1. Taxonomy (GTDB): domain Bacteria; phylum Bacillota; class Clostridia; order Christensenellales; family CAG-138; genus PeH17. The sequence goes on along the minus strand of JAFPWD010000004.1, from coordinate 80,024 downwards.
TCGGATCGTTCCTTCATAATCAACGTTATCGATATGCTCAAGCGCAGCGAGAACAACACCAAGTACAAGGTTTATGCGCTTGTCGCCCCCGCCGTGGGCAGTCAGATGACCTACGCAAAGCTCGGGCAGATCATCACGGGAATAAAGGAGCTCGGCTTCTATACCACGATCGAGGTCGCTCTCGGCGCGGATATAGTGGCGCAGGAGGAATCCAGAGAGCTTGTACAAAAGGGCTTTTTGACCAGCTCATGCTGCCCTGCGTTCGTAAAATACGTCAAAACCGCTTTTCCAGAGCTTGCGGAGCATATCTCACACAATCCCTCACCGATGGTTGCACTTGCAAAGTACATCAAAAAGCATGATGACAGCGCAAGGATAGTTTTCATCGGACCCTGCACCGCTAAGAAAGCGGAGGCAAGGCTCGAGGAGGTAAAGCCCTTTGTGGATGCCGTGATTACCTTTGAGGAGCTTCAGGCATTGTTTGACAGCAAGGATATAGACCTCACCTCCCTTGAGGAAGGCGTGCTCGACAACGCATCCTATTTCGGGCGCATCTTCGCACGAAGCGGCGGTCTCTCCGATGCAGTCGTGCAAGCGATAAAGGAGCAGGGGCTCGATGACTTTGATCTGAAGGCCTGCGTTTGCGACGGCATCGAGGAATGCAAGGCCGCGCTGCTTAGAAAGAGCAGGAACGCACTGGATGCAAACTTTATCGAAGGCATGGCCTGCATCAGCGGATGTATCGGCGGCGCAGGCAACCTTACCCACGGAGAGAAAAACAAAGCCGCCGTTGATAAATACGGCCGAGAAGCCCTCGAAAAAACGATCGCCGATGCAGTGTCGATGCTTAGCTGATGCATTTTATACCACGGCAGTTTCGATCAAAAAATCGCTTCTGCATCAAGCTTTATATCATTAAGCCCCTATCGAATTGGCCTCGATAGGAGCTTATTCGATTTCAAAAGCAAAGAACGATCCGATCAAAAAGCAATGCGCCATGTATTCCAACCCCAAAGCTTTAACGGCGATTTCTTTGTTCCGCACCTAACAACGCGGCGCAGAAGGGCGTGATGCCGCTCATTTAGCCGATCATAAAATGAGTATGCCTTGTGAAAATCGAATGCTCATATAAAAAATTTTTCAGATAAAATTGCATGCAAATAAGCATAAATCAGTCCCGGTTATCGTTTTTGTTTTATATTCTCGACAGATACCTATTTATAATATATAATAGTACACTTTTCAATATTTTTAATTAGATGCTTGACTTTCGGAATAATGCAGGTGTATAATTTCATATATAAGTCTTGCTGCTTCACAGCAAGAGGTAAGCAATATCGGTAAAGCGGGGTACTTGTTATGAGTACGTTCAAGAAATTAACGGCCGCTTTCCTCGCACTTGCGATGTTTTGCGCGGTCACAACCGATCTTGCTACTGCCGTTACAGCCGAGCGCTACAACTCCCTATACGACAGCAGCTTATTCGATGCGGCTATTCCGGAATCCCCCTACAGAGAGCTTGTTTCACGCATCGATTCCACTAATGCAAACAATTCCATAATCGCTTCGAGCGATAAGAAGGCGAGGAGCGAGCTTCTGATCGGCAACAGGATCAGGATATCCAACCTCAAGCAGCTGCTTGCCATCGGCTCGGGCTTTTCCGTTACGGATGCCGATCTTAATGAGGGCGCTTTCAGCAGCGGCGAGCAGGTCTATTATGACGACGGAACGCCCGCACGCTACACGGATTCGGCCGATTATTATATTGCAAACGATATCGCGCTGAACGGAGCGGCTATCATGCTTCCTGAGGATCTCTCAGGCAGCATTATCGGCGCGCCCAAGGCCGGCAAGCTGACTGCATACACCTCCTCGGGCGGCATGATCGCAGCGGCGCAGGAGGATTCAAGCTCCGTTTCGGGTGAAAGCTTCAACCGCTACGAGGTGGAGCACCTCGGAGTTATCTCCATGCTCGCCGATCTTGCCGGTGCAGAGGAGCGCGGCGCATCGGGAGTTCGTGAGCTCAAGGCGTACAAATCCGCTTCCAAATTCGTCGGCATGGCGGATGCGGTGCTTAAGGATAATCCGATCGGCATCGTGCCTATGCCCGCCGAAAAGAAGGACCCCTGCGAGGATGAGCCCATTGAGATCACCGTTCAGAAGGTTTGGAACGATGACAACGATGCTCGGCACCATCGCCCCGAAAGCCTGCGCGTGGTGATCGAAACCGTTGAATACGGCGCATCCGTTCCCGATCGGGCAGTGATCGCCGGATGGGTTCCCGCTTCACTGAGGGGCTCTATAGTTGACACCAGGTCGATAGTTCTGACCGCGGCGGACGCCGACCCCCTTAGCGACACATGGCGCAGGGTGGTGGACGACCTTGAATACGGCTTCTGTCAAAACGGAAAGTACTACGTTTATTACGTCCACGAGTCAACGCCGGAGTATTACAACTCCGCATACACCGTGGATCACGCCTCCGGCACCGTGAAGCTTACCAACACCTACTGGCGGCTTCCCGATACCGGCGCATGGGGCGAAACGATGTATCTGCTCACGGGTACGGCGCTTTTGATCACGAGCGCGGCTCTCGCGATTTACATACAGATAAAAAATCGAAAAAGGAGGCATTATGGGACGAAATAATGATTCCACCGTACCTCAAGGACCAACTGCACCCCAAGGACCAATAACTATAAAATAAAAAGTATTAGGAGGAAAAACCAATGAAGAAGTCAACCGGAATCATCGCCGTATTCATAGCGGCACTGCTCACCGTCGCTCTTGCGATCCCCGCGCTTGCGTCCCCCGCTCCTACCCCTTCCGGCTCCATCACCGTGATGGAACCAGCCGACGGCACCACCTACACCGCCTATCAGATCTTCACCGTTGAAAACGATAACGGCGATTTGACCTACACAGCCGAGGACCCATGGAAAACCGCCATTCTCGATGCTCTTGAAGCGGGCGAGCTCGCCGGTCTGCAGATTGCCGACGACGGCACCGTTACCAAGCTTCCGTACTTCAAGGCAGCGGACTTTGCCGCTTGGGCGATGGCTAATATCCCCGACAGCGCAGCCGAGATCGCCCTTGCAGAGGATGCAAACGGCAAAATGACCACCGGCGAGATCGATCCGGGCTACTATCTTGTGGTTCCCGATCCCGGCGAGGTTGCTTCCCTTTGTACCGTGCTCGATCTTGAGATCGCGATCCAGGATAAGAACGACATGCCCTTTGAGAAAGAGGTGGAGCTTGAAAACGGCGACTGGGGCAAGGAATCCGGCGTTAACGTTGGCGACACTCTGAACTTCAGGATCACCGGCAAGGTTCCCGCCCTCGATGCCGATCAGACTTCCTACTTCTACCTTGTGAACGATTATCTCACCGGCGGTCTTGATCTTGTTCCCGATTCCGTAGTCGTTACGATCGGCGCTCAGACCATCACCCTCGACCCCATCTACGACCCCGCTGCCGAGCTTACCGGCAACCAGATCCGCTACAACTACATCGACGAAAACGATCCCGCAACTCCCGATGATCCTTCCGATGACCGTCTCTGCGGCTTCGATCTCTCCCTCGACATGATCGAGATGAACGAGGAAGGCCTTGCGGGCGAGGATATCATCATCACCTATTCCGCAACCGTAAACGAGAACGCGATCGCAGTTATCAGCGAGAACAACGCGGGTCTTGACTATGGCGATGAGAACTCCCAGCACCATAAGGACAGCATGACCAAGCACTACACCTCCACCGTCATCATCGACAAGTTCGAGACCGGCTCTCCCGAGAGCAAGGTTCCCGGCGCTAAGTTCGTGTTGATGAACGCGGATGGCAAGTACTATTCCAAGGATACGAACAACGCGGTCATCTGGGTCGATGACGTTGCCGATGCATACGTTGCCGTGACCGATGCAGAGGGCGCTGCCGAGTTTGGCGGCCTTGCGGACGGCACGTACTCCCTCGTTGAAACCGAGGCTCCCGCCGGCTACACCATGCTAACCGAACCCATCGAGGTGGTTGTGGACGGCTCCGATGCCACCGCGATCGGTCTCAATGAGTCCGAGCTCTTCCTGGCTCTCTCCGAGTTCGTTCGCGTTTCCAATACCCCCGGCACCAATCTTCCTTCCACCGGTGGTATCGGTACCTACATCTTCTACATCCTCGGCGGCGTTCTCGTTGCGGCCGCTGCGGTAGTTATCGTAATGCTCTCTCGTGAACGCAAAAAGTCCTGATGGGTGCTTTGATGAACCAAGCCGCATCCCGAGAGTTGAATAACTTCAGATACGGCAAGTGATCTCTGTTCATCGTGGGGGAGGGCTCTCCCCTCCCCCGCAAAAGCTTTGGAGGGTTATGTATGAAAAAGTTTGTGCTTGCAATTCTTGCAATCTTGATACTGCTTGCGGGGCTTTCGCTCATACTCTACCCCACCCTGAGCGATTATTATAACCGCATTCATCAATCGGGCGCGATCGTGGATTATGCCGAAAAGATAAACGGCTTTGATGACGAAACCTTCAAGCAAATGTGGGATGAGGCCGTGCTTTACAACGAGCAGCTTTTCAACCTCACACGCGGCATCGAAACACCCGAAAGCGAAAAACTCGATTATTACGAGGTTCTGAACGTTACCAATAACGGTATGATGTCCTATATCGACATACCGAGCATAAACTGCCATCTTCCTCTCTGTCACGGCACCGACGAAGGCACTCTCCAGTCCAATGCCGGGCATGTGGAAACAAGCTCGCTGCCCGTTGGCGGTGAAAACACCCACTGCGTTATCTCCGGGCACACGGGACTTCCGAGCGCAAAGCTTTTTACTTATCTTGATGCGGTGCATGAAGGCGATATCTTCACGCTCAGCACACTCGGCGTTGTGCTGACCTACGAGGTGGATCAGGTGCTCGTGGTGCTGCCGCATGAGGCTGATGCGCTTGGCATAGTACCCGGGATGGACTACTGCACCCTTGTAACCTGCACTCCCTACGGAGTGAACTCCCATAGGCTGCTCGTTCGCGGTCATCGCATCGAGACCCCCGAAGCTGTCGAGAAGGAGGTCAAGGCGAAGGTCGAGGAGGCTCAGATAAAGACCGGCGAGCCTTTCTACATAGCGCTCGCAGTTGCAGTCGGCCTGCTGATACTCATAATCATTCTCGTTTTAGTAAGAGCTATCGCACGTAAGAAGTGCAAGAACAGGGCCGAGCAAATCAATTCGGCAGGCGCGTATGAAACGCCTAAGAAAAACTGAATTTACTGAAAATACGTAATGAAAGGGGGAGTTTGAATGAAAAAAACGCGGCCTGTGCCGATACTCATGCTGGCGCTTGCTCTTGCCGCACTCCCCGTTTTCCGCTCGATCGCCGCGGAACAAACCGTTTCGCTGACGATACGCTTCGTCAGCGGTGAAACGGCACTTTCGGGCGCAAGGTTCGATATATATTACGTTGCGGAATTCGATTTATCTGCGGGCTATACCCTTTCCCCCGCCTTTGCAAGCGATTTTTCGATCGAAGGCTTTGAGGATCACGTTGGTTGGGATGCGCTCGCACAAGCGATGAGCGATTTTGCCGAGGAGCACGGCGTTTCGCCTATGGAAACAGGCTTCACCGATGCAAGCGGCAGGGTCGTATTTCCCGGCACGGGAAGTCCGCCGCTTGATGAGGGACTCTATCTTGTTGTTGGGCACCCCGTTGAATCCTCGGGCAGCATCTACACCTGCCTGCCCTTCCTCGTTCTGCTCCCAAGCTGGGATGAGGAGAATTCCGCTTGGGTATACGGCGTTGTGGCTTCGCCGAAATCCGGCTCGATCACGCCGCAGCCCACTCCCGCGCCCACCGAGGCACCCACGCCCCCGCCGGAGCTCACGCCTTCGCCCACTCCCGGCATAAGCCCATCGCCCACGCCGGAATACAGTCCAACCCCGATGCCGCCCGAGAGTCCTTCGCCCAAGCCCACAACTCCCCCGTCACCGCCCACGGGCACCGCTTCCGTAGCGGCAGTCGGCGCTGCGGCTGTTCTGAGTGCGATAATGCTGATCTGCCTTGGCAGGAAGAAGCGTTCCGTTTGATACTCTGGAATAATTGCGATGGAAACGATCCAAGCTACAGCTCATAAACAAGCAGTGCGCCGAGCTTGCACTGCTTGTTTCATTTTGCTTTCGTGAAGCTTCCTCCTTTTGCTGTTCGCCCGGTTTACCGTATGCCGAAAAATATATATGCAAAAAACAGTTTTTAAGGTTGAACCAAATTGTTTTTAGCGTTATAATCCATGTATGGAAGAATGCTTCCAAAGAAAATACAAACCAAATTCAAAGGAGTATTTGCAATGAAATACGGTCGAGTTTACAACTTCTCCGCAGGCCCCTCCATCCTTCCCGAAGAGGTGCTTGAAAGCGTCCGCGACAACCTTCTCAACTACGAAGGCTCCGGCATGTGCGTAATGGAAATGAGCCACAGGTCCAAGGTCTTCCAGCAGATCATCGACGAGGCCGAGCAGGATCTTCGCGATCTTATGAACATTCCCGACAACTACAAGGTAATGTTCATCCAGGGCGGCGCTACCCTCCAGTTCGCAATGCTCCCCATGAACCTCATGAAGAACGGCGTTGCCGACTACATCGTTACCGGCAGCTGGTCTCAGAAGGCTTATAAGGAAGCTCAGAAGTACGGCAAGATCAATCTCGTTGCAACCAGCAAGGATAAGAACTTCAGCTACATTCCCGATTGCTCCGATCTGCCCATCAGCGAGGATGCGGACTACGTTTACATCTGCGAAAACGAGACCATCCACGGCACCACCTTCCAGAAGCTGCCGAACACCAAGGGCAAGATCTTGGTTTCCGACCAGAGCTCCATGTTCCTTAGTAAGCCCTGCAACGTGTCCGACTACGGCGTGATCTACGGCGGCGTTCAGAAGAACATCGGCCCCGCTGGTATGGTAATCGTTATTATGCGCGAGGACCTCATCCGCGAGGATCTTCCCGAGTACGTTCCCACCTACATGAGCTACAAGACCCATGCTGACAACGGCTCCATGTACAACACCCCCAACTGCTGGAGCATCTACGTTTGCGGCCAGGTATTCAAGTACCTCAAGAAGATCGGCGGTCTCGAGGCTATGGCTAAGATGAACGAGGACAAGGCGAAGGTTCTTTACGACTTCCTCGACGAGTCCAAAATGTTCAAGGGCACCGTTGAGAAGGAGTTCCGCTCCCTCATGAACATCCCCTTCGTTACCGAATCCGCAGAGCTCGATGCAGAAGTAGTTGCAGCCACCAAGAAGGCAGGCTTCGACAACCTCAAGGGACACAAGAGCGTTGGCGGTCTCCGCGCCTCCACCTACAACGCAATGCCCAAGGAAGGCGTTGTGGCGCTCGTTGATTTCCTCCGTCAGTACGAGAAGGAAAATTATAAGGGCTAAGAAAAAGTCTATCGCGGAGCGGGGTGCTTCTGTATCCCGCTCCTATCACTGTTAAACAGAACAATTAAAACATTTTTAAAGGAGTTACTTATTATGCGTATTCTTGCATCCGACGGTATGGAAAAAAATGCCGTGGCCGCGCTTCAGGCACAGGGCCACGAAGTTGTTGAGCAGTTCTACGAGCCCGCAGAGCTCGCAGAGCAGGTAAAGAATTTCGACGTTCTCGTTGTTCGCAGCGCCACCAAGGTTCGCGAGCCCATCATCGATGCAGCTCTTGAGACCGGCAAGCTCAAGCTCATCATTCGCGGCGGCGTTGGCATCGACAATATCGACCACAAGTATGCCGAAGAAAAGGGCATTGCGGTTCGCAACACTCCCCGCGCCTCCAGCGATGCGGTTGCGGAGCTTGCGCTTGCGCACATGCTCTCCTGCGCTCGTTTCGTCAGCCATGCGGGTCACTCCATGCGCGAAGGCAAGTGGGAGAAGAAGGCCTATGCAAAGGGCATCGAGGTCGGCGGCAAGACTCTCGGCGTTATCGGCTACGGCCGCATCGGTCAGAGCCTCGGCAGAATGGCTCAGGCGCTCGGCATGAAGGTTCTTGCGTTCGACATCTACCATGTTGAAGGCATCGAGAACGAGAACATGAAGTACGTTGAGATGGACGAGCTTTTCGCAAAGTCCGACTTCATCTCCATCCACACCCCCGCGATCGACGGCAAGCCCCTCATCAATGCTGAGACCATCGCCAAAATGAAGGACGGCGTGAACATCATCAACACCAGCCGCGGCGCAAACATCGACGAGGCTGCGCTTCTTGAGGCGCTGAACAGCGGCAAGGTTCGCTCCGCAGGTCTGGACGTTTGGGCGGAGGAGCCCTCCAAGAACGATGCGCTCTACAATCACCCCATGGTGAGCTGCACCCCCCATATCGGCGCAAGCACCGTTGAGGCGCAGAAGCGTATCGGCGCGGAGATCGTTGATATCATCGGTAAGTTCTTTGCGTAATTGATTTGACTTAAACCGGGCTGTGCGGTTTTATCGTACAGCCTTTTTATAAGGGAGTATTATGAATAAACACTTTAAGTTTGCATTGATGCAGTTTATCTTTTCGTTTCTCTGCTTCAAGTTTCAGCAGTATGCAGATAGCGGCGACAGCATTATTAATATTGCTAACCCGTGGTTCTTCTATATCGCGGTTTGCGCCGCAGTTATTGGCTTGATCGCCGCATTTATCGGTCTTTTTAAGAGCGAGAAGTGAGCTTATATAGAGCTTATATAGAAAACGGACTTTGAGGCTTGCCCCAAAGTCCGTTTGGTTATTCAGATGATGTTCTGTTTGTAAAAGGATTTATCTTAATCCGACCGCACGATACGCCTTATCGAGCGTGATCTGCGCCCTCTCCCCTGCCTGCTCGGCGCCTTTCTTCACGATGCGGTCGAGCTCGGCCTCGTCGTCCATATAGCGCTTATAGGTGGCCTGAATCGGCTCGATCTCGGCGATAACGGCCTCTGCGACCGCGACCTTGAGCTTGCCGTAGCCCGCGCCCTCGAATTCCTTTACGGCTTCATCCATATTCTTGCCGATGCAGGCGCAATAGATGGTAAGCAGGTTGTTGCAGCCGTAGCGCCCCTCGGCATAAGCGATTGTGGGCTCGCAGTCGGTGACGGCCTTCTTAAACTTCTTCATTATAACGGCGGGATCGTCCAGCATGGAGATATAGCCGTTGGGGTTCGTGTCCGTCTTGCTCATCTTATGCTCGGGATCCTGAAGACCCATGATCCTTGCGCCGAATTTGGGCATAACCGGCTCCGGCACGATGAAGGTTTCGCCGAAGGCGTTGTTGAAGCGGATCGCGATATTGCGCGCAAGCTCAACGTGCTGCTTCTGATCGTCGCCAACGGGAACCATGTGCGCGCCGTAAATAAGGATATCCGAAGCCATGAGCACGGGATAGGTATAAAGACCCGCATTGATATTATCGGAATGCTTCTGGGATTTATCCTTGAACTGCGTCATGCGGTTCAGCTCGCCCATATAGGTGGTGCAGCCGAGCAGCCAGCTCAGCTCCGCGTGCTGATGAACATGGCTCTGGATGAACAGAGGCGACCTCTCGGGATCGATACCGCAGGCGATGAGCAGCGCCGCCATCGAGCGGGTCTGCTCGCGAAGCTCCTTGGGATCGTTTCGAACGGTCAGCGCGTGCAGATCCGCAACCATGTAATAGCAATACTTGTCGTCCTGCTGCATCTCGCGCCAGTTGCGGAGAGCCCCTATATAATTGCCAAGTGTGGGAATACCCGTCGGCTTGATGCCGCTTAGAATGATCTTCTTTTCCATACAAAGACCCTCCTTCTTTTTAATAATAATGCAGTAATTATAGCACAAAAGAGCGGTGATATGCCGCCCCTTTATAAATATATTATTATGTCGTGCTTATTCCTTAGCTTCTTTAGCGCCCCACCGTTTGAGCATCACGGCAAGAACGATGCCTCCAATGAGCAGGATAGCGCCGATACCGAGCGCGGCGTATGCGAATATCGAAAACGCATTTGCCGCAGTATTGGCAATCTCGTCCTGAGCTCCATTCGACACAGGTGCAATACCCGTGAAAAAGTTGCTATCAAATGTTGTGCTGCCGATATCTGCGGATTTTTTGATAGCATTCACCGTAAAGAATCTTGTGAAAGCACCGATTAGCAGGAAGCCCAATCCGCTTGCGGCTACACGAAGCCCGTACAGCCAGCCGAAGCGCTTTACCAGCCTGCCAATGCTATTCGGCAAATGATCCACCCAATCGGGATATGCGTTTGAAGGCTCATCACGGCGGGTTTCACTCTCAACCGAGGGATCGGAAATCGGCTCATCGGACTCCGACAGCAGCCAATCCACGGAAACATTGAGCGTGTTTGCAAGCAGCGTCAGCTTGCCGATCTCGGGGTTTGCTTCGCCCGTTTCCCATTTTGAAACGGACTGACGGGATACGCCCATCGCATCCGCAAGATCGAGCTGGGACATTCCCGCTTTCTTCCTCGCCATGATTATCTTCTCGTTTAGCTTCATTTTTGATACTCCTTTTTTATCGGCCTGCTTCTTTGCGTAAAGCTCGGAAGCGACCTTTAATTTGCACCCATATCATAGCGCATCCCACGGGTGCATAGCAACCAATACGGCGTTTGAAAAGTGTCAACCATCGGTTGCATTTAGTGGTTTTAGTGTGTTTTTGGCATTATATATCGACTTTTTTCAAGAAACCCCCTTCCGTTTGCTTTGAACGAAAGGGGGGCTGAAATCAGTTTGGTTGAATGGCTCAGATTCCCATTTCCTCTTTAACTTCCTTGAAGCATTTTACTGCGAAATCGAGGTCTTCCTTGGAGTGGCCTGCGGAAACCTGGGTGCGGATCCTTGCCTTGCCCATCGGCACGACTGGATAGAAGAAGCCAACGACATATACGCCCTTTTCGAGCATACGCTTTGCGAACTCCTGCGCGACCTTGGCATCGTAAAGCATGACGGGAACGATCGGATGGGTTCCTTCGGGAACGTCGAAGCCTAGCTTGCCGAGCTGCTCGCGGAAGTACTTGGTGTTTTCATGCACCTTGTCGCGGAGCGCGGTGGATTCGGTGAGCATATCGAAAACCTTGATCGAAGCCGCGCAGATCGCGGGAGCAAGGGTATTCGAGAAGAGATAGGGACGGGACTTCTGCCTGAGCAGGTCGATGATCTCTTGACGGGCTGCGGTGTAGCCGCCGCTTGCGCCGCCGAGCGCCTTGCCGAGCGTGCCGGTGATGATATCCACGCGATCCATCACGCCGCAGAACTCGGGAGTGCCCTTGCCGTGGTCGCCCATGAAGCCGACCGCATGGCTGTCGTCCACCATTACGAGCGCGCCGTATTCATCGGCGAGATCGCAGATAGCGGGCAGGTTGGCGATGAATCCATCCATGGAGAAAACGCCGTCGGTGGCGATCAGCTTGATGCGGCAATCCTTTGCGGCCTCGAGCTGAGCCTTGAGATCCTCCATATTGTTGTTCTTATAGCGGAAGCGCTTTGCTTTGCAGAGACGAACGCCGTCGATGATGCTGGCGTGGTTGAGCTCGTCGGAAATGATGGCATCGTCCGCGCCGAGGATGGTCTCGAAAAGACCGCCGTTTGCATCGAAGCAGGAGGTGTAGAGGATGCAGTCATCCATGCCGAGGAAGTCCGCGATCTTTCTTTCAAGGGTCTTGTGGATCTGCTGGGTGCCGCAGATGAAGCGCACGGAGGAGAGACCGAAGCCCCACTCATCGTAGCTGGCCTTGGCAGCCTCGATGATGTCGGGGTTGTTGGAAAGGCCGAGGTAGTTGTTTGCGCACATATTGAGAACGCCATGAGTCTTGGTGGTGTCGATGCGCGCCTTCTGGGGGGTGGTGATGATGCGCTCGTCCTTATAGGTGCCTGCTTCCTTGATGGAGGCGAGTTCGCCGCGGAAGATTTCGTATGCCTGTTTCATATTATGCTCCTTGTTTTATTCGTATTTTTATAGTTTATTTTGTCCAATCAAGAACGACCTTGCCGCTCTGACCGCTGTTCATCGCCTCAAAGCCCTTTTCAAAATCGCGGTAGTTGAAGCGGTGCGTTACGATGGGCGAAAGATCGAGACCTGCCTCGACCATGGCTCCCATCTTGTACCAGGTTTCGTACATTTTGCGGCCGTAGATGCCCTGAAGGGTGAGACCCTTGAAGATGATCTCGTTCCAATCTACGACGGTGCCGGGGCCGGCGATGCCGAGAAGCGCTACCTTGCCGCCATTGCGCATAGCGCCGATAAGCTGATTGAGCGCACGGCCGTTGCCGCTCATCTCGAGGCCTACGTCGAAGCCTTCCTTCACGTGGCAGGCTTTCATAACGTCCTCAAGCTTTTCCTTGGCAACGTTTACGGGAGTTGCGCCCATCTTCTTTGCAAGATCGAGACGATACTCGTTTACGTCCGTAATCAGCACGTTCCTTGCGCCGTTGTGACGGCAGATAGCCGCCGCCATGATGCCGATGGGGCCGGCGCCGGTGATAAGCACGTCCTCACCCACCACATCGAACATCAGCGCGGTGTGCGTGGCGTTGCCATAGGCATCGAAGAAGGAGATTATATCGTCCGGTATATCGTTATCGTCCATGGGAACGACGTTGGATGCGGGGATGCAGAGGTACTCCGCGAAAGCGCCCTGACGATCCACGCCCACGCCCTTGGTGTGTACACACCACTGACCGTTGCCGCTGCGGCAGTTGCGGCAGTGACCGCAAACGATATGCCCCTCTCCCGAAACGCGTTGACCGATGTGCAGACCGCTCACGCCCTCGCCGAGCTCGGCGATCTCGCCCACATACTCATGGCCGACCGCCATCGGGGGCTTGATATGCTGCTCGCTCCAGCTATCCCAGTTGTATATATGAACGTCCGTTCCGCAGATAGCGGTTTTGCGAATCTTGATAAGCACCTCACCCATTCCGGGAGTGGGAACGGGGATCTGCATAAGGGTCAAGCCCTTGCCCGCCTCGGTTTTGACGAGCGCATCCATCATTTTAGTCATGGTATTTCCTCCGGGATTTATATTCGATTTTGTTTTATCAAATTATTATTTGCCAAGGAGCTTTTCGGCGGCGGCAAGCTTGATGCAGCAGCAGAGCACCTGCATCGCCTTCTCAAGCTCATCGAGCGGCGGGAAGCTGGGCGCTATGCGCAGATTGCTGTCGTCGGGATCATTCTTATAAGGATAGGTCGCGCCCGCCTCGGTCATTACAACGCCCGCTTCCTTGCAGAGCTGATGCACGCGCTTTGCGCAGCCGGGTTCAACGAAGAGGCTAACGAAATAGCCGCCCTTCGGCCTATGCCAGTGCGCGATTCCGAGGGGTGCGATCTGCTTATCGAGATATTCAAGCACCATGTCGAACTTTGGCTTCATTATCTCGGCATGCTTTTTCATGTGGTCAAGAACGCCCTGCGCGTTTTTGAAAAAGAGCACGTGGCGAAGATGATTTATCTTATCGAAGCTGATGAGCTGTGCGTTCAGCAGCTTTTTCATATAGGTCATATTCGCCTCTGAGCAGGCAAAGCATGCGATGCCCGCGCCGGGGAAGGTTATCTTGGAGGTGGAGGCGAACTCGAATACCATATCGGGGTTGCCCGCCTTCTCGCATTCCTCGAGGATATTCTTGAAGGGAACGAACTCGCCGTCGAACTCATGCACGCAGTACGCATTGTCCCAAACGAGAACGAAGTCGGGCGCTGCATGCTTGAGGGAGGCAAGGCGGCGGATGGTTTCGTCGGAATAGGTTATGCCATCGGGATTGGAATATTTCGGAACGCACCAGATGCCCTTTACCTCGGGATCTGCGGCGTATTTTTCAACAAGATCCATATCGGGACCTTCTTCGGTCATCGGGATCATGATAAGCTCCATGCCGAAGGAGGATGAGATGGTGAAGTGGCGGTCGTATCCCGGAGCAGGGCAGAGGAACTTAACCTTATCGAGCTTTGACCACGGCTTTTCGGAGTGAAGCAGACCGTTTGTGTACGCTTTGGCTATGAGGTCGTACATAAGGGTCAGGCTTGCGCTGCCGCCCGCGAATACCTGCTCAAACTTAACGCCGAGCAGCTCGGCAAAAAGCCTGCGCGCCGCAGGCAGACCCATCAGCTCGCCATAGTTGCGAGCCTCAACGCCGTCTACCTTGGTTTGCTCCGGGTCGATATGCATATTGAGAAGCTCCATGGAAAGATCGAGCTGTGCTTTGCCGGGCTTGCCGCGGGACATATCGAGCTTGAGACCCTGCGATTTGCAGTTTTCGTATGCCTTGAGCGCATCGCTATAGAATGCTTCGAGCTTGCTGCGCTCCATTTCCTTGAGAACCATAATTAACCTCCAATACCTGTTTTATTGAAAGAATTCGATGCTTTAATTATAGTCCCGAAACCCATTTATGTCAAACTATATATTGCGTATTTTTTCCTTATTTACATTGTGTTTCGGATTGGAAAGCGGGCAAAGAAATGGTATAATATTCGCATGGCGGTTCGTCCGCTTTACTGATTTGATTCAGCGAGGTGAATACAGGCTTATGGATATGAACGAAAAGATCGAAATGCTCAAAAGGATGATCGATGAGAGCGGCAGGATAGTTTTCCTCGGCGGCGCAGGCGTATCCTGCGAAAGCGGCATTCCCGATTTCAGAAGCTCAAACGGCATCTTCGAAGCGATAAGAAAATACGGCTATCCGCCCGAGGAGCTGCTTTCGCACACTTTCTTTGAGCGCAAGACCGAGACCTTCTTCGAATATTATAAGGAGCTTCTGCTTTCGCCCGATGCAAAGCCGAATAAGGCACATCTTGCGCTTGCGGAGCTTGAAGCGCGCGGCAAGCTGACAGCAGTTATCACTCAGAATATAGACGGGCTGCATCAGATGGCCGGAAGCAAGAAGGTTTACGAGCTGCACGGCTCGATACACCGCAACTACTGCATGAAATGTCATAAGTTTTTCGATGCGGAGTATGTCGGCTCTGCGAAGGGCATCCCCTACTGCCCCTGCGGAGGCATCATCAAGCCCGACGTTGTTTTATATGAAGAGCAGCTCGATCACGAATGCTTGAACGGTGCTCTTACGCACGTTATGCGTGCGGATATGATGATAGTGGGCGGCACATCGCTGCAGGTCTACCCCGCTGCCGGACTCATCGACTATTATCGCGGCGACAGGCTCGTGCTTATAAATAAGAGCGCAACGCCGTATGATTCAAGAGCCGATCTTGTGATAAACGAAAGCATAGGAGAGGTACTCGGAGGAGCGGTTTTTGAGAGCTGAAGCTCACTTGATGCTGCAAAAATCTCAATACTCTTACAATAAACTTAGGAGCCGCACTTCTGCGGCTCCCCGTTTTTGTTTAATGTGTTTATTTAATGAGAATCAATCAAACATGGCTTCGATCTCCTCGATCGGCTTTTCAAGAACAACCGATATCTCGGTGCAAAGGATATTCTTTGCATTGGACAGCATCTTCCTTTCGCCGGATGAGAGCGTGCGGATGCTGTTTCGCTTGCCGAGGCAGAGCATAACGTCCACAACGGTTTTCGGGTCTCCGGTGCGAAGCTTGTCCATATTATCGCGATAGCGCTGATTCCAGTTTGCGCTGCCAAGGCTGGGCTGAGCGGTGCGATAATACTTGAAAAGCTCCTCGCACTCTTGTTTGGTGATTATTCGTCTTAAGCCGACCGCTTCGGCGTTGTCCACAGGAAGCATAGCGGTCAGCTTGGTGTTTATAAGGCGCAGAACATAATACGTGGTGGTCTTACCGAGAACATCACGCGCTTCAATTGCTTCGATTGTGCCCACACCGTGCAGCGGGTAGCACACGGTATCTCCGATCGAAAACATCATTCCCTCCTTGACGGGTGCAGCTTCAAGCCGATCGTTCGTTCACTCAAGCTATCTATCAGGCGATATCAAGAGCTATTTCCATCATTTTAGTAAAAGAATTTTGCCTCTCCTCGGCGGTGCAGTCGTTGCCGGGTGAAAACGGCGTGTCGGATATGGTGCAGATACAGAGCGCATTTTTGCCGGCGCGCGCCGCATTGCAATAAAGACCCGCGCTCTCCATTTCAACAGCAAGAACGCCCATCTTCTGCCATGAGGCAAGGCTTGCGGAGTCATCATAGAAGGTATCCGCGGAAAGCAGATTGCCGACCATGTAGCGAACGCCGAGCTTCTCGGCGCTCTCGGCAGCTTTTTTAACGAGTTCATAGCTCGCGATAGGCGCGAAAGTGCCCGGCAGAGCATACTGCGCGGCAAAGTTGGAGTTCGTGCAGGCACCCATGCCAATAACGACGTCGCGAATCTTAAGATCGGGATGTATGGCTCCCGCAGAGCCGATTCTGATTATGTTTTCAACTCTGAAGAAGTTGAAAAGCTCGTATGAATAGATACCGATGGACGGAATGCCCATGCCGCTTGCCATAACGGAAACGCGCTTGCCCTTATAGCTGCCCGTATAGCCCTGAACGCCGCGAACGTCGTTTACAAGAACGCGATCCTCAAGGAAGTTTTCGGCAACGAATCTGGCTCTTTTTGGGTCTCCCGGCATAAGGACCGTTTTTGCGAAATCACCGGGATTTGCGGCGATATGCGGAGTTGGAGTATTGCTCATAACTGCACCTCTTCCAAATTAATGATTATATTATACCATAGGTCAAAATCTTTTTCAAGCATTGTTCGGTGCAGTATATTTTATTTTTGCGCTGCTTTATCGCCTTTTGGTGTTGACTTGCGAAGCAATAAGCATTATAATTATCACTTGCATGGTTCTTTCCGCTTCGGATGAGCGCATGCTATACCCGAATAAAGAGAGGGGGGAAATTTTTAATGGAAATCCGTGTAGGCGAAAACGAGTCTTTGGAAAGTGCAATAAAGCGTTGGAAGCGTAAATGCGCGCGTTCCGGCATCCTTGCCGACGCAAGGAAGCGCGAGCACTATGAGAAGCCCAGCGTAAAGCGCAAAAAGAAGGCTGAGGCTGCAAGAAAGCGTAAGTATTAAAAACACTTGGGGCGGTTTCACCGCTCCTTTGTTTTTATTCGGCTATTTGTATCAAAACGCTTTAAAAATGCCGCTCTATATGCTATAATAGCAAAAATCGAACATGAATCAGCGGAGGTCGCAATGATAAAAAGCATGACGGGCTTCGGCAGAGTATCTCTTTCGATAGACGGAAGGGAGCTGACCGTTGAGCTCAAAGCTGTCAATCACCGTTTTCTCGATCTGTCCTTCAGGTTCCCGCGTTCCCTCTCCTTCCTTGAGGATACGGTTCGCGGCGAGCTTTCCCGCCTTCTTTCGCGCGGGCACGTTGACGCATACGCATACTATAGAAATACCCGAAGCGATGCCAAGAGCATAAGCGTTGATAAAGCGTTGGTCTCGGCATATCTTGCCGCTTCAAGCGAGCTTGCCGTCGAATTCGAGCTTCAGAACGATATCACCGTTTCAAAGCTTCTCAGGATCTCCGATCTTGTGAGCATAAACGATGCGGACGACGATCCCGAGGCGCTTAAAGGCCTTATGGTCGAGGCCGTGCGCACGGCATGCTCCGAGCTCATCGGGATGCGTGAGCTCGAGGGTGAGCGCATCAAATGTGATCTTGAAGCGCGTATCGCAACGCTTTCTTCCGTTCGCGAAAAGATCGCCGAGCGCGCACCTTTGGTCGTTGAAGCGTATCGCGCGAAGCTCAATACAAGAATCGAATCCATCCTTTCGGAGACCGAGATAGATCGCGCGCGCCTTGCGACCGAGATCGCGCTTTTTGCGGACAAGGCCAATATTGACGAGGAGCTCGTTCGACTTGAAAGCCATTTCAAAGGCGCGCTCGAGCTGCTGTCAAGCGATGAGCCCGTTGGCAGGAAGCTTGATTTTCTCGTTCAGGAGATGAACCGCGAGTTCAACACCATCGGCTCGAAGGCCAACGATCAGGCGATAACCGCTCTTGTGATAGACGGCAAGGCGGAGCTTGAAAAGCTCCGCGAGCAGGTGCAGAATCTTGAGTGATAAAGGTTCTTACTTATGATTTATTAAAAAATTTATGCTTCGGAGGCTTGTATGCTTATCGACATCGTAAACAAAACCGGCAATCTCATAGTTCTTTCGGGCCCCTCCGGCGTTGGAAAGGGCACGATTGGCGCACGTCTTCTTGAAAAGCACGACGATCTTTGCTTCTCGGTTTCGGCCACCACCCGAGAGATGCGCGAGGGCGAACAGGAGGGCGTGAACTACTACTATAAAACCGTTCAGCAATTCCAAGAGATGATCGAAAACGGCGAA
This sequence comes from Clostridia bacterium, assembly GCA_017395105.1. Lineage (GTDB taxonomy): Bacteria > Bacillota > Clostridia > Christensenellales > CAG-138 > PeH17. Next base: position 61,768 of record JAFPWD010000004.1, on the reverse strand, counting down.
TTCCTCGAGTATATGCAGGTTTTCGGCAGGAATTACTACGGCACCCCCCGCAAATTTGTTGAAGAAAAGCTTGCGCAGGGCATCAGCGTTCTTCTTGATATCGACGTTCAGGGCGCAATGGTGGTTAAAAAGAACTATCCCGAGGCGGTTATGATATTCATAGCTCCGCCGACCCTCGCCGAGCTGCACCGCCGCCTCGTCGGCCGCGGCACCGACACCGAGGAAGCCATTGAAAGTCGTTTTGCCGAGGCCAAGACCGAGCTTAAGCTTGTGAACGAATACGACTACGTTGTTGTGAACGACGATCTTGAATTGGCGGTTGAGGACGTTGAGTGCATCCTTCGCTCATCCCGTCTTGCGGGAAAGGAATATAAGGACGAGCTTTTCCGCACGCTGAATGCCGAGGAAGCCTGATTCAGAGTTTCTTCATCCAACTATTTGCTTAATATTTTCGGAGGTATACCCATGAAACATCAGATGAACCATCCCCCGGTCGTGGAGCTTGAAAACAAGGCGGGCTGCCGCTATATGCTCGTTACCGCAGTTGCGAGAAGAGCGCGCCAGATCATCGCCAAGAAGCAGCACAGCGAGCTTAAGCCCGTTACCCAGGCTGTGGAAGAGCTCTATAACGACGAGCTCGATCTCAAGTATCCGAACGAATACTATCAGACCTCGGAAAAATGATCTTCGGCTGAGCCGATATCAAAACAAAAAGCATCGATTGGAGAGAGTGAAGCATAATGTTTGCAAGGGTGATAGTTGATATTTCAAACACCAATGTGGACAGGCTTTTTACCTACTCTCTGCCCGAGGAAATAAAGGCTGCCCCCGGTCAGCGTGTTCTCGTGCCCTTTGGTCGCGGAAACAAGCCGATCGAGGGCTTTATAATTGCGTTTTCGGATGAAAAGCAGACCTCCCACGAGGTCAAGCCGATATTGAGAACGCTTGAGCCCTATACGGTGCTCACCGATGAGCAGCTCAGGCTTTCGGAATGGATATGCGCCGCATATCACTGCACCCGCGCGGATTCGCTGCGAGGCATGATCCCCGCCAAGCTGCGCGGCTCGAGGATCAAGGAGAAGACCGTGCGCACGCTTCGCCTCTCCCCCGTCGCGAACAGGGAGAGCTTTATTTCTTCGATAAGCGCAAAGGACGGCAGCATAAAGGCGCCGAAGCAGCTCGAGGTATACGAGCTTCTCGATCATCCCGAGGCCGAATACTCCGCTTCGGATATCAGCGCGTTCATTCCCGGCGCAGCCTCCGCAATAGCCGCGCTCGTTAAAAAAGGCATTCTTATCGAAGCAGGCAGGGAAACCTTCCGAAATCCCTTCGCGGGGCGCGATCCGAAGCCCTCCCTTCCCCTCCCTCTGCTCCCGTCGCAGGCCGCCGCGCTTGATGCGATAAACGGAGCTTCTGCGGGCGAAACGCTGCTTCTGCACGGCGTTACGGGCAGCGGAAAGACCGAGGTATATATGCAGGCGATAGCCGCCGAGCTTGAAAAGGGGCGCGGCGCGATAGTGCTCGTTCCCGAGATATCGCTCACGCCTCAGACTACGGACAGATTCAGGAGCCGATTCGGTGATACGGTCGCGGTGCTCCACAGCCATTTGAGCGACGGCGAACGCTTCGACGAGTGGCGGCGCATACGATTTAAAAAGGCAAGGGTCGTTATCGGCGCTCGCTCCGCCGTGTTTGCGCCCGTTGAGGAGCTTGGACTCATCATCATCGACGAGGAGCACGAGCCGAGCTATCAATCCGAGCAAACGCCCAAGTATTCCGCCGTCGAGGTTGCAAGGCGCAGGGCGCGCATAACCGGCGCAAGACTTGTTCTCGGCAGCGCAACGCCGTCGCTGACGAGCTATTACCGCGCAAAACGCGGGCAGTATAAGCTGATTGAGATGCCGGAGCGCATAAACGGCGAAACCATGCCGCGCGTTGATGTCGTCGATATGCGCAGCGAGTACCTTTCGGGCAACAACGGCATCTTTTCAGGACTTTTAAAGGATGCTGTCGCAAGCGTTCTTGAAAAGGGCGAGCAGGCGATACTGTTTTTAAACAGGCGCGGCTACTCATCGCATGTTGAGTGCCGTGCGTGCGGTTTCGTTTTTACCTGCAATAATTGCGACGTTGCTATGACTTATCATAAGTTCGACAACGCGCTTCGATGCCATTACTGCGGCGCCTCAGCCTTCGTTCCGAATAAATGCCCAAGCTGCGGCAGCGAGTTTGTGAAATTCTCGGGCATGGGGACGCAGCAGGTTGAGGAGCAGCTCCACGAGCTTTTCCCAAGCATCAGAACGCTTCGCATGGATACCGATACCACCGTGGGCAAAAACGCACACCGCGATATCCTCGACTGCTTCACACGAGGCGAGGCGGACGTGCTTATAGGCACTCAGATGGTCGCCAAGGGGCTTGACATACCGAACGTTACGCTCGTTGGCGTGGTTTTCGCCGATTCAACACTCTTCCACTCCGATTATCGCAGCAACGAACGCACCTTTCAGCTTCTTACGCAGGTGGCGGGGCGCGCAGGCAGGGCCGATAAGGAGGGTAGAGTCGTAATTCAAACGAACGCACCGAACCATAGAGCCATTTCGCTCTGCACAAAGCACGACTATAAGGGCTTTTATAACCTCGAGATCGGCGACAGGCTGCACACACTGTTTCCCCCGTTCTCGGTTTTTGTGCGCGCACTCTTCGTTTCAAGGGTCGAAGCCGAGGCCGCCGAAGCTTCGGGCAGATTCTCTTCCGGCGTTACCGAGGCGATCCTATCATCACTCGGCGGGCATGGCGCCGAAAACGAGCTTATATTCGTTATGCCCGGCGCGGCGCCCATAAGAAAAAGGGACGGCGAGTATCGTTACGCCGTTATAATTAAGCTTGCAAGAACCGCGCATACCGCCGCAGCAATAGAATCGATATATTCCTATGCCGCCGAAAAGCCCGAGGAAAGCTGCCGCGGCATCGAGATCAACCCGCAGGATATGCTGTAGTCGAAGCATCGGATGCATATCCTTTTTTCATATTATTACTTAGTAATTTTTAAATAAATCCGTATTCTTTAGAAGTAAGAACCGATTTCAGTCAGCGAAGCTTTTGCCTTCGATCCACTGCTGAACAGCAATTTATTACAGCGGCGATACCAACCCTGCTTTCGATATTCATTGCAAACACTTTCAGCGGGTATTTCCGTGCAATATAATTTTTGCCGTATCGATTTTGCCTTGTTTTATTCGGTTTTCGGCGGTATAATTATGCTGTTATATTATGGGCATGCACGTTTGCGCAAAATTCGCCCCTTGGAGTTACCATGAAACATATCGACAAGCTTACCGTAAACACCATCCGAACCCTATGTTCGGATGCCATCCAGAAGGCCAAGAGCGGCCACCCCGGAATGGCTATCGGCTCTGCTCCCATCGCGCTTGCGATCTTCGAGCAGCTTAAAAAGAAGCCCGCTCAGGCAGACTGGCTCGGCCGCGACCGCTTCATCCTCAGCGCGGGTCATGCCTCCATGCTCAACTATGCGCTTCTGCATCTTTTCGGCTACGACGTTTCGATCGACGATATCAAGTCCTTCCGTCAGTTTGCGAGCAAGACCGCCGGTCATCCCGAATTCGGTCACACTCCCGGCGTTGAGGCAACCACCGGCCCGCTCGGTCAGGGCTTTGCAATGGCCGTTGGCATGGCCGCCGCCGAAAAACATCTTGCCGCCGTGTTCAATCGCGCGGGCTATCCCGTTTTCAACAACCACACCTTCACCCTCACCGGCGACGGCTGCATGATGGAGGGCGTTGCTTCGGAAGCGGCATCCTTTGCGGGCACGATGAAGCTCGGCAAGCTTATCGCGATATACGACTGCAATAAAATAACCATCGAGGGCAGCACCGACACCACCTTCACCGAGGATGTCAGCGCGCGCTTCACCGCCTACGGCTGGCAGGTGCTAAACGTTGCCGACGGCGAGGATATCGACGCTATCCGCGCCGCTATAGCCGAGGCAAAGCAGGATGAAGCGCATCCCTCGCTCATCATAGTTCACACCAATATCGCTCAGGGCACTGCAAAGCAGGGCTCCGCATCGAGCCACGGTGCGCCGCTTGGCGACGACGTTATAGCCGATTGGAAAAAGAGCCTCGATTGGGAGTACGCTCCGTTTGAAGTGCCGAGCGAGGTCAAGGCGCATATCTCTGAGCTCATGAGTGAAAACGATAAGGCTGTTCGCGAATATGATGCTATGCTCGAGGCCTACCATGCATCGCACCCCGAGCTTTGCGCCAAGCTCGCAGATTGGCTCGGCGGCAAGCTTCCCGAAGCAGTTATGAGCGATGAATCGCTCTTCGAGTTTGAGGACAAGCCCATTGCCACGCGCGTATGCTCCGGCACCGTTCTCAACAGGCTTGCCGAGCGCATTGAAAATCTTTTTGGCGGCAGCGCGGATCTTGCGCCCACCAATATGAGCGAGCTCAAGGATATTCCCTACTTCTGTCCCGAGACCCCCGATGGCAGAAACGTTCATTACGGCATCCGCGAGTTTGCGATGGCGGCCATTTCAAACGGCATCGCGCTCTATGGCGGCATTCGCCCCTACTGTGCGGGCTTCCTCGTGTTTGCGGATTATCTCAAGCCCGCGGCAAGGCTCAGCGCACTCATGGGGCTGAACGTTATTTACATTATGACACACGACAGCATCTGCGTTGGCGAGGACGGCCCCACGCATCAGCCCATCGAGCAGCTCGAAATGTTCCGCGCAACGCCGAACACCTTCGTTTTCAGACCGGCGGACGGCAAGGAGACGGCTGCCTGCTATCTTGCCGCGATGCAGCTTGATGCTCCCGCAGTGCTGGCGCTTTCCCGCCAGAATCTGCCCCGCCTTGCAGGCAGCGGCAGAGAGGCGCTCAAGGGTGGATATATCATCAGCGAGGGCAAGAACCCCTCATCGCTCGATGCCGTTATCATTGCTACCGGCTCCGAGGTATCCCTTTCCATCGAGGCTCAGAAGCTGCTTGAAACCGAAGGAAAGAGCGTTCGCGTGGTATCCATGCCCTGCTGCGAGCTGTTTGAAAAGCAGAGCAACGAGTACCGTGAGAGCGTTATCCCCTCCGCCCTTCGCGCAAGGGTCGCTGTTGAGGCGCTCGGCGGCAATTACTGGCACCGCTACACGGGTCTTGACGGCGAGATCGTTTCGATGAACGGCTTCGGCGCATCCGCACCCGGTTCGCTCGTTTACACGCATTTCGGCTTTACCCCCGAAAACGTGGCAAATGCAGTTCGCCGCAGCATTGAAAAAACAGAGAAATAATCAAAAGGCTTAACAGCGCAGCCCTTTCCGCAGTTCTCTCGGAACGGGCTGCTTTTCATTGGTTTGAATATTAGAAATTGCTTCGCAGTCACTTTTTCACTTTCCTGCGCATGTTATCTTTGCAGCTTATTCCGAGGGAGAATCTATCTATGCATCGGCGAATCGAGGTATGGACGGATGGTGCTTTAACGAAAAATATTATCCGAGCCGCTCAAAACGCTTGCTCAACGGATAATTATGGTGTATAATGCAGAGTGGATATGATTGTGATAAATGCAGGCCGTTTGATTTAACGGATCATATCCTCGGCTTTGCATTGGACTATACTGCGCGATCAGGCGAATCGAAAAAAAGGAGTGCATTAGATTGAAACTGAGAAGACTGACATCCGTAATTGCCGCCGTATTGGTGCTTATGATGGCCGCCGTTCCTGCCCTTGCTTCGGCTTTGGCGGTCGGCGAGGGTTCCATGCCGTTCATTATTGATGAAGGCTCCGGTGAGAGCCTTGTTTCCGTCTCTTCGGCCGTTTCTCTGCAAACGGCATCAACTTCCGGCTCTGCGAGCATCGAATCCGATCCTTCGCGCATCACCGGTCCCAGAAACGTTACTATTACCATCAAGCTTCGCAACAGCAACAGCTCCATCGGCATGAACAGCATCGGCGGAACCGGCGTTCGTATGCTGAGCGCGTCTTTCCCCTTCCCCATCAGCACTCGTCCTCCCATTACGTCGGTGCCTTCCGAAACCGAGCCTCCCGTTCCGACACCGGAGCCCATCGTGCCGACCGAAACTCCGCACGTAACATCGGATCCCATCGTGACCTCGGGTCCTACCGCCGTTCCCCAGGCAGGGCGTTTTACGCATGTTTCGATCTCCAATCCCTACGGCGCCGTGTTCAACACGAGCGACGTTAATCCCGGCACCACGGGCGTTTTCACTTCCCAGATGATGGTGTACGAATCCATGATCGGACAGAAGCTCACCTTCAACATCTCATGGTACGACACCGCGATCAACCAGACCTATTCTCAGGAGCTTTCGGTTGTTATCCAGCGCTCCGACACCGCGTATCTCAGGCTTTCGAGAACAGCGAGCGTTTCGAACGCCGCTGCGGATGAGGAGGTTGAATTCACCTATTCCTTCGTGAATACCGGCTCAAGAAGGCTCACCAATATCCGTTTGACAGACGACAAGATCATCGGCAACGCAGCGATCGCCGAGCCCTTCTCCCTTGGCTCCGGTGAACACAGAGAGATTAAATTCATCTATAAAATGAGGGGCGCGAGCGTTGTTTCAAAGCCCACCGCCACCTTTACTCCCGAGGGCAGCTCGAATGTTCTTTCCGTAACGGTCTCCAAGATGACCATTGGTCTTATCAACGCTCAGATAACAAAGAGCGTCAACGTTGGCGCAGCAACTCCCGAGGGCGTTTCCTTCACGCTGTTTTTGACCAACAACGGCAGCCAGAACCTCAGCGGTCTTGTTGTTAAGGACGATCTTGGCAGCGTGCTCGCTTCGGGCTTCAGTCTTGCTATCGGCGAAAGCAGGATCATAGAGCATTTTGTTCCCGATCCCGATGGCGTTCGCAACGTCGTGTTCTACATCAACGGCACTTACGACGAGGGCAAGGAGTTTGCCGACAACACCACGAGCTATACAGTCCGCCCGTATATCAACCCCGCGCTTCTTGGACTCAAGTTCCGTGCCGAGGTTAGAAAGCAGCTCGATGCCGACAACAATATCGGGCTGACCTTCACCGTTGAAAACACCGGCAGGCTTGCATATTCCGATATCGTGCTTAGTGAAGAGCAGCTTGGCTACACGCTTCACGAGATCCACGGACTTGCCGCTTCGACCGAGCCCGTTTCCTTCAATATAGACCTTACTATCGACGAGCCGCGCGAGCTTGTGTTTATTCTGACCGCGTTCGATCCCTCCGGCAACGAGCACACCTTCGATGCGCATATCAACGCTCAGCGAATCGACGTTACCTCTTCCATTCCGAATGCTACCCCCGAGCCCGGCGGCAATTCCGGCACCACGATCGTGGATCTCAACCTCGACCGTCAGATAAGCGAGAAGGGTCAGCAGCTTATGAATATTTGGAAGGTGCTTCGCATTATCTTCATCATTGCGCTGATCGCGATCGTTCTGCTTGCTGCGCTTGAATATTATCTGTATCGCCGCAAGAATAACAGTAATAACGGCTGATCCCCTTCAAGGGGATCGGCTCCCTAATTTGCGCAGTCGTAATGCCGAGCTTCCCGGTGCTGCGCTGCCTGCAAGCACTTTTGCCGCTTAACGCGGCTTTTTTCTAATATCAAAATCATTCTTATTATTTGGAGGTGCCGCATGGAAAAGTATCAGTTCATAATCCTGCTCGTGCTTGCGCTGTTTTCCTTCGCCGTTTCAACCGTGCTGTTGATCTATCTTCTGTTCAAGAAATCGCATGCGGGCGAGGGCTCCCTCGATAAGCTCTATTCAGCCGTGGATGGAGTGGAAAAGCGCCTCTCCATCAAGCTTGATGCCTCAACCGGAGAAAGCGCGAGGGACATGCACGAGCTGCGCTCCACTCTTGGCGAAAGCATATCCATGCGCATGGATTCGCTCTCGAAGCTGATGGAGCAGAGCTCGGATGCACTGAACGACGGGCTGACCTATAAGCAGGAGAGCATGAACAAAAGCGTTGGCGAGAAGCTGGACGGAATGAGCACTCAGATGCTTGCCGAGAATACGAAGGCAGAACAGCGCTTCAAGAGCTTCGAGACCTCCTGCACCGAGCAGCTTCGCTCTATCGAAATTGCACTCAAATCGATGCGCGAGACAAACGAAGCTCAGCTCGATTCTATTCGCGGCGTTGTGAACGAAAAGCTTCAGCAAACACTGAACGAGCGGCTCGGCGAAAGCTTCAAGCGCGTTGAGGAGCGGCTTACGGAGGTTTACAAGGGGCTTGGCGAGATGCAGGCGCTTGCAAGCGGCGTGGGCGATCTGAAAAAGGTGCTGTCAAACGTTAAGACGCGCGGCACTCTTGGCGAGATACAGCTTGGCGCAATACTCGACGAGGTGCTTGCTCCCGAGCAGTTCGAGCGCAATTTCGATGCCGGAAAGGGCGGCAACGAGCGCGTTGAGTTCGCTATAAAGCTCCCAAACGACGGCGCTTCGCCCGTTTATCTTCCAATAGACAGCAAGTTCCCTTCGGATATCTACGTTAAGCTTTGCGATGCCTACGATTCCGGCGATCCGGCGGCTATAGAAGCCGCAAAGAAGCTGCTTCGGGATTCCGTTTTGAAATTCGGCAGGGATATCCACGACAAATACATAAACCCGCCGCGCACCACGAATTTCGCCATTATGTTTCTTCCCACTGAAGGGCTTTACGCGGAGGCCGTTCGCATGGGGCTTATCGAGCAGCTTCAGGCCAAGTATAGGATAAACCTTGCGGGCCCTTCTACCATGGCTGCGCTTTTGAACAGCCTCCAGATGGGCTTCAGAACGCTTGCGATACAGAAGCGCTCGAGCGAGGTTTGGGATATCCTTGCGCGTATCAAAAAGGAATTCAAAACCTTCGACGACGTGCTCGCAAGCACAAAAAAGGCGCTCGATAAGGCGAACGCCGATCTTGATAAGCTCGTTGGAGTGCGCACCAAGCAGATACTTCGCGCGCTGAACAAGGTCGAGGAGCTTCCCGGCGACGGCGAGCAGCCGCAGGAGATACTCGGCATCAATCCCATTGGCTCGTATGCGCTCGGCTCAGGCGAGGAGGACTGAGGCAGCCAATCTGTCCACTTTTGATACATAAAGCGAGCGCCGCTCCCCTGCTTTCATGGGCGCGGCGCATTTTTTATTCAAACAGCAGGATCATTCGTTCGCATCATCTTCGGCTGCTTCGGGTGCATCGGCTTCGGTTTCGTTTACGCCGTCCGCTTCCTCAGCTGCATCACAGCCTTCGATGCTCTGCATCTTTAAAGAGAGGCTTTCTTTTTTATACGTCAAGGCCATGCCGATAACGCCTATTATCACCATGGCAATGCTTATCCACTGCGAGGTGGATAGGCTGAGGAAGATGCCGCGTATCTCGTCGTAGCGGAAATACTCGAGCACGAAGCGTTCGATGCCGTACAGTATCATATAGAGAAACAGAACGCTGCCCCGCTTCAGCTTTTTGCCAACGTAGAGCATGAGGATCACGAAAACCACGATATTGCAAGTGGCTTCAACGAGCTGTATCGGGAAAACGGGAACGCCCACCGGTGCGCCGCCGATCGGATTTTCATAGATAACGGAGATGGGCGTTTCAACGCATTTGCCATAGCAGCATCCGGCGAGGAAGCATCCCACCCTGCCGAGCGCATGGGCGAGCGGGATGGTTGGCACGATTATTGCGGCATAATCCCAAACGCGCTCCTTTTTGATGAGCTTGAGGTAGCCGATGACCGCAAGCGCGCCGCCGATAACTCCGCCGTAGAACACGAGACCGCCGTCCTTGAACACGGCAAAGCTTCCGCTCTTTATGCTGTTCCAGATCTCGCTCAATGGATAGGTAACGAAGATATAGAGCAGGTAAGCACTGCCAAGGCCGAGTATTATTGCGGCGATCGCAAGATCGAGTATTGTGTCGGGATTCTTCCCCGCCTTTTTGGCCCTTATATAGCTGATCAGGATAGCCGTTATGAAGGCGATCGCCATCATAAGACCGTAGCTCGGGATCTTTAGGCCGAAAACATGTATGAACGGATGCATTTTAATAACTCCAATCGGTATTGCGGCAGATCATGAACGCATACGCCGCTGTTTATCATGATACTATTTTTGCGCCGCTCTGTCAATCCCGCATTTTGACTCGGCGATATGGTTTATGCAAAGAAACGCGCCCGCAGTACGCGGGCGCGAAAAAAGGGCAGTATTTCGTTATTGCGCGAGGCTTCTGAGGTTTTCCGAGAAGCGCACGAACCAGTCGGTTATGCTGTCTCTGAAGATATAGCAGAGTACGGCACCGATCACAAAGAGTATAACTCCAACAAGGAGCAGGATGAGCCAGCTTCTTGCATAGGAGCGGCTGTTTTCATTTATTCCGTCCGCAAACGCAAAAACGAAGAGGAAGATGAGGTTCACGACAGGGATGCAAAACAGAAGCGTTCTCCATGTAAAGCCCCATGTTGAAAGCGGTCTGCACGGAGCCGTATCCCTTTTCTTTTTTCTCTTCTGCACGGGAGCGGTCGGCTCAACACGCTGCGGCTTCTTCGCGAGCGCAGCCGTGTTTACATAGGTTGATGCGGCGGGCGCTGGGGGCACTGCGTGCTCGAGCGCAATATCGGCTGCATCACTTTCGGCTAAGCCTCCTTCATTGGACGGCGCTGTGTCGATATTGTCGAGTCTGCCTCCGCAATTGGTGCAGAACAGAGAGTTTCCCTCAATAGGATTTCCGCAATTCGGGCATTTCATAGCCATGCTTCCTTTCGTAGACAAACTTATCGCCTTGCCGCAGAGCTTTGCGGTGCGGATAGAACGATATGTATATGTTATCACATTTTTCTTCCGTTGTATACAGTTTTTCAAAAAAAACTTAAAATGCTTTGCGATCGCCGAAGTCATGAGCGAGCTTGCGGAGGATCAAACAGCATCGGTTGATTTGATTATATTTCATCATTTCGCTCGAATCTTCTTCCAATAAGCGCGGCGATATGTTATGCTATCGGTATAATTAAAGCGTTATTCGCGTTTTCACAGGGAGTTTTCATTGACCAAGGCTTTAAGAAAACTTATAGGCACCCGCGCTTTCTATCGGGCAGTGCTCGCAATAGTGGTACCGATCGTGATTCAGAACGGCATCACTCAGTTTGTTACGGTTCTTGACAATATAATGGTGGGCAGGCTCGGCACGGAGCAGATGAGCGGCGTTGCAATAGCAAATCAGCTTATCTTTGTTTTCAACCTGACCATTTTCGGCGGACTTTCGGGCGCCGGCATCTTCGGCGCGCAGTACGCAGGAAAGGGCGATACGGACGGTATGAGGCACGTTTTGCGCTTCAAGCTTTGGACCTGCGCCGTCGTTTCCGCGGTATCGCTCATAGTGCTCGGCTTCTTCGCAAAGCCCCTGCTCGGGCTTTTCCTTCACCAAGGCAGTTCGGAGGGCGATCTTGCCGCAACGCTTGAATTCGGCAGGCAATATCTATTTATAATGCTTATCGGACTTTTTCCGCACTCGATCGCGCAGTGCTATGCCTCATCACTGCGCGAAGCGAAGGAAACCTTCGTTCCCATGATCGCGAGCGGAACGGCGGTAGCGCTGAACCTTTTTTTAAACTTTTTGCTGATATTCGGAAAGCTCGGCTTCCCCGCCCTCGGCGTTCGCGGCGCGGCTATAGCAACTGTCGTTTCACGCTTTGTGGAGCTTACGATCATCGTTTCTTGGGCGCACAGGCATACATTGCGCTTTGCCTTCTTCTCTGGGCTCTACCGCTCCATGCGCCTGCCGCGGAAGCTTGCTCGGGATATCATCCTCAAGGGGATGCCCCTTCTCATAAACGAAACCTTGTGGTCGCTCGGCATGACCACGCTTCAGCAGCGTTATTCCACTCGCGGCCTGGCTGTGGTCGCGGGGATGAACATTTCGAGCACGGTATCCAACCTTTTCAACATCGTTTTTATGTCCATCGGTTCATCCATCGGCATAATAGTTGGCAATCTGCTCGGCGCAAACAAGCTCGACGAGGCGCGCGATACCGACCGAAAGATAATCGCGCTGAGCGTTTTTTCCTGCTTTTTCTTCGGCATCCTGCTTGCTGTCGCTTCGCCTTTCATTCCGAGGCTTTACAACACCACGGACGAGGTGCGCGCGCTCGCATCGAGGTTCCTCAGGATCTCGGCCGCGTTCATGCCATCTATGGCCTTCACCCATGCCTGCTATTTCACGCTGCGCTCGGGCGGGCAGACTAAGATCACCATGCTTTTCGACAGTTGTTTCGTTTGGCTGATCTGCATCCCGCTTGCATACGTGCTGAGCAAATTCACGCAGATGTCCATTATTCCGCTCTATATCATCGTTACCTCGACAGAGCTTATAAAATGCGCACTCGGTTACTTCTTCGTTAAGAGCGATAAATGGCTTATAAATATAGTTAAATGAGAGCGGAAATCCGCTCCCATTTAATCTATTGATGCTGCAAACGGTTTGCGCGAACCAGTTCCGCACAGCTCCGATATTTCAGTTGTTCTCCGTTGCGCACTCCTCGCAGGCGCAGTGAACCTCCTCCGCCGCCTTTGCTGCATCGGCTTCGAGCTCCTCGCTCAAGCGCTCCTGCGCAAGCCTTTCGGCCTTCGCCGCCGCAGCCTCTTGCTTTTCGAGGAACTCGCGGTACTCGTCCGTAAAGCGGGTCTCTGGCGGATCAATATCCGCAGGGTCAACCGCAAAGCCCGAATCGCTGCCTGTTAAAGCGAAGCTGCGCTCAGCCTGCTCCTCCTGCCGAAGCTTTTCCATGCGCTCCTGACTGCGCTTTTTCTTTTTGGCCTTCAGCCAATCACGAAATCCCATTTTATACCTCCTAAAAATGCAATCATACTGATCGGTTCTGCATTTACCCGTACTGTCCGATAGCATTATAGCACATTTGCGCCGTCAATCAAAGCTTTTTTCGGCCAAAAGTATCGTATGCCCCTCATTATCGACCTCGGCGATCGTAAAAAATCCGTTTTTTCTCCAAAATGCATTTGACTGCGGATTGTCCGAATCGATGCCTAAGCGGATAGCGGTTTTACCGATCGAGCGCAGATATTCCTCCGTTTCCATTATAATGAAGCTTCCATTCCCCCGCCCTTGAAGAGCCGCATCCACCATAAAAAAGCCGATGAACGCGATAGAAGGCTCAGGGTAGCCGTCTATAATATCCATAACGGCAACAAGCGTTTTACCATCGAAAAAGCCAAGATAGTATTTATCCTGCATATCAACGCCTGGCGGGCTTATGCGCAGATCGCCGAGCACCTGCTCAAGAGTGGGCTCCGCCTGCGCGTATTCATAAAACAGCGAATTGCCGCGGCAAAGTGCGAGTATGCGATCGGCATCCCGCTCATCCATGCTTCGAACGAAATATTTGCTGCTGAATTTTATAAAATCAATCATTTCTGTATTTCCTAATCTTCGGTATGATTGCATTCGATTGATTCAATGCGAATGAAAGCCTTTTTACACCAATTAAACACGGAGTAAAACGCCTTGTCGAAATCAAAGTCATCCTTAAGCTCAGCCATCGCAAGCATCTCGCGATCAGCACCCGAGACCCGCTCCATAAGCTCGCTCTTTTTAAGAACGAAATCGCCGCTCTCAAGGTAGTGCAGATTCTGTATCAGGAAGTACAGCGCCTTGCAGCTCCCCCGCAGCTTCGCCTCATTCTTGCTTCGCTCGGCATGGATATAGCGATGGCAGAGCTCGTGGTAAAGGTTGCCGAGGCTGAATTTAACGTAGTTCACTTCATCTTGCCGCGCGGCCTGCGGCAGAAGCTCATCGAGCGATCCGAGAATATCCTTCGTGGTGTGCTTGAGCTGGCATACCTCCAAAGGATTCCAGCGCATCAGCTCATCCCTGCCGCAGATAAAGCCGCAGGATTTTTCAAAATGCCCTATCCTGAGAAGTATGGTGCGATATCTGTCCATATCCGCCACGGAAAGCGAATCGAGAACAAACATTATGTCTATATCGCTGTTTTCGTTCGCCTCGCCGCGCAGATAGCTGCCTTGTAGGCCAACGTAAACAAGCCTATCGCCGAAATCGGCGCGGCACTCGGTTATTAGGCTGTTTATGTATTCGTAAATGTCGATCATGTTGCTACTGTTAAGCAGGAACGATATGCTTTATTCACCGCTTTCTCCTTCATTCTGTACTACATTCCACCCAAACCGCTCTTTAAAGTCGTTGAAGCATTCGGAGCATACCCAATGCTGCATATCGGTCGTGCAGTAAAACTCGCCTTCTTTATCCATTGTGACTTTTTCCATGCAAAACTCGCAATGTTCATGAAAGAAGTGCTGAATCTCATCGCCTTCGATATATTCTTCTCCACGCTGCATCTGCTCGGCAAAACGGTGTGCCCGATTAGCTATCATCTCGTAAAATGAGTTTCTTTCCGTAACCGCTTTCAGCCAAAACTGCGGAAATACGATCTTATACAAGGTAACACCCTGTAAATACTTTTCCTGCCCGTTTAACCGCCAATCATCCATAGGTCTGCTCCTTTTTTACCGTTTGAGCTGATCGAGCTCAACCTTATTCGACTCGCCTGCGCTCGGTATTATACCGTCCCGACCAGCTATGGATCTCATATTCGAATTGCGAAAGATCCTTAGCGAAATATCCGAATTCAGCAGCTAACAGCTCGTCCGACAGCTCTTCAAAATCAGCTTGTGTTATTTCTCCGCCGAAGCAGTCTTCTCCGTTTAGATAGAACTCGATGGGCAGCACCTCGTCCGCAATTATCGCCGCAACATACTCGAGCGCATCATCAAGATCCTCAAAATGCGCGTGTTAAGTGGAAAAATAAACGATGTATTCAACGAAAGCTTCGTCCTCCGTGCCCGTGATCGAATCTCTTTTCGGGTAGTATTTTTCCTCTAAAACTTCAATTTGCTCTCCCGTTTTCGGATCGGCCAGTATCGCTTTGGCGTTATCGGTCGTCAGAGCCAAGCGATGCTTTTGCGCAAGTTCATGTAAAGAATCCCATTTGTTCACTTGAGTTATCCTCCGATGCAAGAGCTCTTTCCCAATCAGGAATCACAGCACCTTTCGGTCGTTCACCCTCAAGGAAAACTCCGCGCCCAAAAATCTGGCCGCATGGGAGCACATGGTCATTCTCGACAGGAAAATATCGAAGTATTCATACATGGTGCATGAGCTTTCGTCGATCGTTAAGTGAAGCACTATGAGCTTCTCTTCGGGGATGCACTCAAGCTTCGTTTCCGTTACCGCGTGATTTACCCTGTCGTGTATGTCGTAATGAATCGGGTTCTTACGCCTGACTCTCGTTCTTCTTACGTCCGTTTTATCGGCGATGATGAGCGCAGCGGTGATCGGATCGGACACCACGCCGGTGGACTCATCGTGATTCGCTATTGCGGAAACGATCTGAACACGGTCGGCGATGGACAAGTCCTCCTCCTTTAAGATCTCATTTGCAAGCAGCGCACCGTACTCCGCATGATGGCTTCGGTTTATAACGTTGCCGATGTCGTGAAGAAAACCCGCGATCTTCACAAGCTCGATATCATGCTTATCATAGTTGAAAGCGGTGAGTATCTCCGCGGCCTTCTTTGCCACCATGGTCGTATGGGCAACCGAATGATCGGTATACCCAAGCTCCGCAAGTATGGCATTTCCCTTTTCATAATACTTTTGAATTTCCTTATTGTTCGTTATATCTCCGTATTTCATATTTCCTCCTTTGACGTATGCGATATTATCGCAAGGTTTTGTTCTTTATGTTTCGTTGCCCTTTCAATAATTCAGTCACTTGCGGTGCAGAATGCTGAACCTCTGTTCCAAAAGTATGATTTCATGCTTCATAAAAACTACAGTTCCTTTCTAAAGCATACGATCCGATTTGCTTCCTCAAAGCCCAAAGCCGTGTGAAACCTCAAACTATCAATATTATCAAGCTCGCAGTCGCTTTCCGTTGATCACATATTGGTGTCAAGTCTCAATATGCGGATAACTCACGGTCTTAAAGCCGCCCTTCGTTGTTATCGTTAAAGTGTCGTTTATTTCATCTATCAACAACTCATTTGATATGCTTCCGCCAAAAGTAATAACAAAAACAGATACAGTATCTTCAGGAACCGGAACTTCCATAATCTGACCATTTTTGACACGTATTCCTATTTGATCGAGTTCAGAGACTTCAATTCTCGATATTGGCTGACCAAATTTGTCATGATCACACAAGTCTCCCACAAATCCATGTGATTGTAAAAAACCGGTTTTAAGGATTTTGGAAAACACAATCCAATATGGCATAAGTGCAGAAGCAAAAGAACGTTTTCGTATTACTATAATGCTTTTCATTTTCTCTCCTCAAGACATATCCGATCTGTAGCCTCAACTCAGGCTTGAGACATCAATACCAGTGTCTCCACATGCCTTGGGACAATGGCGTGAATAAAAATGCCGTTATCTACGCTGATTACTCATCCACCCTCGTGGCTTAGTTTCCACTTTCTAAAACGGTCGAGGCAACAGCGTAGATGTAGATATAGCCTAAACATCAAATAGATAATTTATTGATGGCGTTTACAATTTCTGTAAAGTCTGACTGAAGAGTGGCGTGTACAACATTGTAATTATTCGTTTTACACCAATTGAGAAACTTTCCCATCATATAAGATGACCAGTCTCCATCAAATAGGGTTTTACTATCCATTACAAGGACCGTTCCCTTCATCATTATTTTTTTCATTTGCGGAATTATTTCTGTATCGAAATAGTGAGCATACTGATCATGAAGTTTAGTATACTCCCAGTCTTTAAGAGATTTCATCGAAGGAATCCCTGTTAGCTGAGGATGATAAAAATTTATTACATATCCTATTTTATTGAGAGCTTGAGCTATTTTTTCACAATGATCTTTATCTTGTTCTGAACAACAGATTATCACAGTGTTCCTATTGATAAGATAAAGAATGGACTGTAACACTTCAATCAGATTTATAGCAAATCCTTGCTCTAAATCGACAGTATATAATCTACTTTTATCCAAACTCTTGATGTATTCTATCTCCTTTTGAACCCAAATGCTTTCTTCTGAGTTTTTTGATTTGCAGTATAAAAAAACATTCCTTGCAGCTATCTCTTGTTTTATAAAATCCTCAAGATTTGGATTGTCATCGTCAAGGCACTTCAAGAAAAAAATAATTGGTTCGCAATCAAGCGTTTCAAGAACATCTCTGATTCTTCTCACTTTCTCAACGTCCTTATGAGAATGAGACAAGAAAACGGATAGCTTTTCATTATACATAATAGTATTTTCTCCTATCATATTTGGTATTAATTTCTATTGTTTTCATACTTACAATCAATTGATCTCGTCATCAATACTACTGACTCCACATGCTCCGTCTGCGGAAACATATCGAACGGCTGTATACATTCTATCACATAGCCGCCCTCATTTACAAGGATCTTGCAGTCGCGCGCAAGCGTTGCGGGATCGCAGGAAACGTATGCGATGCGCTCGGGTGCGCATTTAATTATCGCATCGAGCGCGGGCTTCATCGCGCCAGCGCGGGGCGGATCGAGAAGCAGTTTTGAAACGCGCTTTCCGCTCTTTACAAGCTCCGGCAGCAGCTTTTCCGCCGCGCCGCAATGGAAGTCGGCGTTTTTGATGCCGTTTGCTTGGGCGTTATTCTTCGCGTTTTCTATTGCCCGAGGCACATATTCTATGCCCGTAACGCTACCGGCGCTTTTCGCCATAAGAAGGGATAACGTGCCTATGCCGCAGTATAGGTCAATGGCGGAATCGTTTTTGTTCAGCTCGAGCGAATTGACTGCGAAGGAATAGAGCCGCTCAGTCTGATCGTGGTTTATCTGCAAAAAGCTTTCGGCGGCGACAGCGAAATCCATGCCGAGTATGCGCTCTGTTATCGCTTCTTTGCCCCAAAGCAAAACACTTTTTCTGCCCATGATAAGGCTCGATCTTTCGCGGTTGAGGTTCACAACGATGCTCTTTATGCCCGAAACGGCGGAAACGAGGCGCGAAACAAGCTCGGCTTCGTTCTTTAATCGAGCGGCGGCGATGATAATAACCATGATTTCGCCCGTGCATGTCGAGCGCACCGCAAGATGGCGCAGCACGCCCTTCCCCGTTTTCTCGTTATAGGCGGGGATGCCGAAATCGTTTGCCCATTCCGTTACGGTTTCAAGCGCCTTGAGCGAGGCTTCGTTTTGCAAAAGGCAGTCCGCGGTTTCGATGACCCAATGGCTCTTTTCGCCGAGTGTGCCGGAAATGACCCTTGCGCCCTGCTGAGCGAAGCTGAAAACCGCCTTATTGCGGTAGCGAAGGGTTTGCGCAGAGGCGGCACAGGAGCGCACCTCGATATTATCAAAGCTCCCTATGCGGCGAAAGGCGTTTTCGACCTTCATTCGCTTGAATTCGAGCTGATGAGCGTAGTTCATGTGCATAAGATCGCAGCCGCCGCAGCGATCGAAATTCGGGCAGGCGGGCTCAAGCCTGTTTTGGCTTTTATCAAGCACTTCGATAAGCCTTGCCTCGGCAAAGCGCGGAGCGGTTTTGGTGATCCGAGCCCGAACGCGCTCGCCTAATAGCGCGCCCTTCACGAACACGGCAAGCCCGTCGAGCCTTCCAACGCCCTGCCCTTCCGATCCGTAGGAGGTTATTTCAAGTTCGATTATTCGGTTTTCGTTTTTATATTCCAACACGGTTATTTTCTTGCAATCAGTTTAACATTTTCAGCACCGAGAAGAGCTTTGAGCTCCATCATAAGATCGGCGGAATTATGCACGGATAGCTCCCTCGGAGCAAGCTCCTGCTTTCTGGTTACGGAGTTTGCGAACACGACCTCCATATTGCCCGGGAAGCGGCGCAGCGCTTCGATAACGCGCTTTTTAAGCGGCTCGGTCTCGGCGGTGAAGTTCAGCGCAAGCCTGCGCGTATCGAGCTTAATAAGCGGCACGGCATCGTCCACCATCACGGTGTTCGGCTTGTCCTCGCGCATAGAGAGGCGGCCTGTCAGAATCACACGCTTATCCTTCAAAAGAAGCTGAGCGCATTTTTGATAGACGGTCGGGAACGCGAGAAATTCGACAGTTCCGTTCATATCCTCAAGAACGCCCGTTGCCATAACGCCCGAGCCGTTCTTGATGGGTCTTGTTTTGACCGAGGCGATTATGCCGCCAACGCGAACGGCGCTTCCGTCCGTTATCGGACCGTTCTCCTCGGCATCGTTCAGCATTTTGCAGCTCTGCTTCAGCTCGGAAAGCTCTTTTTCGTATTCCATAAGCGGATGGCCGCTGATATAAACGCCCGTTGCCTCATGCTCCATCGCAAGAAGCTCGGAAAGAATGAACTCGCTCTTTGCCTCTGCACCGAGCTCGAGCTTGGGAGCAGCGCTGTCCTGAATATCGAAGAGTGAGAACTGCCCTATCTCTATGCGCTTTCTTTCCGCGCCCGCCGAGGCGAGCTCAAGCTCGTAGTGCGCCATAAGGTATTTTCTTGAAACGCCGAAGCTGTCAAAGCAGCCCGCTTTTATCAGCCATTCGAGGGTACGCTTGTTTATTGTGCCGGCGCGCTTAACAAAATCCGAAAAATCGCGGAAAGCTCCGCCTGTTTGCCGCTGCTCGAGCACCTCGTTTATAACGCCCTCGCCAACGTTTTTAATTGCGGCAAGTCCGAAGCGGATCGCGCCGTTCTCAACCGAGAAACGCGCTAAGCTTGCGTTCACATCCGGCGGCAGCAGCCTTATGCCGCGCTGCTTGCAGTAGCCGATATAGGAAGCCACGGTGTCCTGAACGGTGATAAAGCTGTTTATAAGCGCCGTCATAAATTCAACCGGATGCAGGCATTTTAAAAACGCTGTTCGGTACGCCACGACCGCGTAGCAGGCGGCATGGGCTTTATTGAATGCGTATGATGCAAAATCCATCATTTCATCGAATATGCTTTCCGCCGCTTCCTTGGAAACGCCTCTTCGCAGCGCTCCGTCCACGGTCACAACGCCGTTTTCCTCGATGCCGTAGATGAAGTTCTGCCGCTCCTTCGCCATTACGTCGTGCTTTTTCTTGCTCATTGCGCGGCGAACAAGATCGCTTCTTCCGAGCGAATAGCCCGCAAGATCGCGAACTATCTGCATTACCTGCTCCTGATAAACCATGCAGCCGTATGTGTTTTCAAGGATAGGGCGCAGAAGCTCGGTTTCATAGTGAACGCTCGAAGCGTTCTGCTTGCCCTCGATATAGCGCGGAATCTGATCCATCGGGCCGGGACGGTACAGCGAGATTCCCGCGATAACGTCCTCAAGGCAGCTCGGCTTCATCTGCATCATGAAGCTCGTCATGCCCGGGGATTCAAGCTGGAACACGCCAACCGTTTCGCCCGAGCTTATAAGGTCGTAAACGCGCTTATCGTCGTATTGGCAGTTCGAAAAATCGGGCGGGGTCTCCCCCTTCGCACTTATAAGATCGAGGCAGTCGCGGATAACTGTCAGCGTGCGAAGCCCAAGGAAGTCCATCTTGAGCATTCCAAGCTCCTCAAGCTCGGTCATCGTGAACTGCGTTGTTATCGATTCATCGTTTCTTTGAAGCGGAACAAGCTCCATAGTCGGAAGCGAGGAAATAACCACGCCCGCAGCATGGGTCGAGGTGTTTCTCGGAAGCCCCTCCACCTTCATCGAAAGGTCGATTAGCTTATGCACCTGCTCGTCGGTATCATAGAGCGTTTTAAGCTCCGGAACGCTCTCGAGCGCGGCCTTGAGCGTTATTCCCAGCGT
This sequence comes from Clostridia bacterium, assembly GCA_017395105.1. Lineage (GTDB taxonomy): Bacteria > Bacillota > Clostridia > Christensenellales > CAG-138 > PeH17. Next base: position 40,977 of record JAFPWD010000004.1, on the reverse strand, counting down.
TTGCGGAACAAGCTTTGCTATCCTGTCCACCTCGTTCAGCGGAACGCGGAGCACCCTTCCTACGTCGCGCACCGAGCCCCTTGCCGCCATCGTGCCGAAGGTGACTATCTGAGCAACGTGATCGCTGCCGTACTTTTCCTTAACGTACTCAATAACCTCCTGCCTGCGCTCATAGCAGAAGTCCACGTCGAAATCCGGCATGCTGACCCTCTCGGGGTTCAAAAAGCGTTCGAACAGCAGGTTGTATTTTATCGGGTCGATATCGGTTATTCCCATCGTGTACGCCGCGATGGAGGCCGCGCCGCTGCCCCTGCCTGGGCCAACCTCAATGCCGTTTGTTTTGGCAAAGCGGATGAAATCCCAAACGATGAGGTAGTAATCCACGAAGCCCATCTTCGTGATAACGTCCAGCTCGAAATTCAGCCTGTTCCAATGCTCCTCGCTCGGCTCGCCGTAACGCCTTATCATGCCCTCGGAGCAGAGCTTTTTGATGTATTCTTCATTATTCATGCCATCAGGCGCAGTGAAGCCGGGCAGATGCCTTTTGCCGAATTCGATCTTTAGATCGCATTTTTCGGCAACCTCGGCGGTGTTGTAAACCGCCTGCTCATAGCCATGCATCCGCTCGAGCATCTCAGCCTCGGACTTAACGTAGAATTCCTCGGTCTGCATCCGCATGCGGTTTTCTTCATCCACAAATCGACCCGTTTGAACGCAAAGCAGCACATCCTGCGCCTCGGCATCCTCTTTTTTAACGTAGTGCACGTCGTTTGTGGCAACTGTCTTTATTCCAAGCTCCTCGGCGAGCTTAGCAAGGCGCGGCAGCACCACAAGCTGCTCGGGAATGCCGTGGTTTTGAAGCTCGATATAGAAATCATCCCCGAAAACACGCTTGAGGCGCAGCGCGAGCGCCTTAGCTTCATCGTATTGATTCAGAAGCAGGTGCGAGGGAATGTCGCCCGCAAGGCAAGCGGATAGGCATATAAGCCCCTCGCTGTGCTGCTCAAGCAGATCATAATCTATCCTCGGGCGATAGTAAAAGCCGTCCACAAACGCGATGCTGGACAGCTTGATAAGGTTTTTGTAACCCGTTTCGTTTTTGCAAAGCAGAATAAGATGCGCATTTTCGCGCATGCCTGTCTTGTCCGCGATGGTTTTTGGGGCAACGTATGCCTCCATGCCGATGATGGGCTTGATGCCCGAGGCGGTGCATTTTTTATAGAATTCGATCACACCGTACATATTGCCGTGATCGGTTATGGCAGCGGAGCTCATTCCAAGCTCCTTTACGCGCTCCACAAGCTCGCTTATCCTCGCTGCGCCGTCGAGCAGGCTGTATTCGGTGTGTACGTGCAGATGTGTAAAGCTCATTCTTCGTTTCTCCAATCATTCTCTTCGTTCTCAAGCTACGCTCGTTTCAAATCAAAAGCCAAGTGCAGTCCTGCTAATTGTTTATAATTCTTCCTCGTATCTCCTCCGCCGTTTTTTGAAGCTTTTTAAGGCGATAATTCACCGCCGAGCGCCCCATATTGAGCTCATCGGCAAGCTCGGTAAGCGAAAGCTCGGGATTTTCAAGCCTCGCCTCGGCAACCACCATCAGCTCGTCGCCAAGCGCCTCCGCGCCCAGCGTTTTCAAAACCAGATCAATATCCTCCGCCTGCTTTTGCGCGGTGGCACAGACCCTGTTCATATTCGCATTGGCGCAGTTCACGTATCTGTTTGCGGTGTTGTTCGCCTGCTTTATTATGCGCTCGTTGCTCACAAGCATCATCGCCTCAGAAGCGCCGATGAAGGCAAGCAGATCCTCAAGCTTTTCGCCCTCTTTTACGTATAAAACGATGCTGTTCTTGCGCTTTGATCTGTTTGGAGCGATGCCGCATTGAGCGAGTATCCGTGCAGCCTCATCGGCAAGAAAACCGCTGTTTATAACAAATTCGATATGGTACGCCTTTTCGGGATCGGACATCATGCCGCAGGCAAGAAAGAGCCCTCTTATGAATGCCCTTCTGCCTGTATCGGTCGATGCCGCATCCTTCGGAACGGATGGAGCAAAGGCTCTCTCACCGTGCTCGTCCACGCTCATCATTCCAACCGACTGCATGAAATTCTCTATGCCCTCTCCGAAAACGATGAGCTCGATATTGTTTGCGTTCAACCGCTCGTGCTGAACCTCGGAGATGCTGCATTCAAGCGAAAAATACTGCGCACAAAGCTTTGCGCAAAGCTCGATCGCCTCCCTGCTTTTAAGCGAAAAATGCACCCCCCAGCTTCGTTTTTGGGGCACAAATTTAAGGGAGCCTATACAGAGTGTGAAGGCGCACAAAAGCGCACGCGCATCCTCAAAGCGCCTGATCTTCAAGGTGGAAAGCTCGGCTTTTACCTTGGTTGTGAATGAATCGGTTTTTTCCGAGACCGTTTTTGCCATCGATTCGTTTTTATCAGTGCGACAGCTCGCAGCGGGTGTGGTTATTGTTTCTTATCGGTATCGAATCTGTCCTTGATATCGTCCGCCTCGTAAACAAGATCCCTGTGCTCCACAAGAACGGGATAATCCCTTGAAAGCCTGTCATGCAGCGCCTCCGCCATTGCGACCGATCTATGTCTGCCGCCGGTACAGCCGAAGGCGATCATCAGCCTGCGCTTGCCCTGCTCTATGAACTTGGGAATGAGCATGCGTATCATCTCCTCGATGCCGTCGAGCTGCATCACCACTTCCTTATCGGAAAACACGTAGTTTCGCACCTCCGGATCCCGACCGGACTTATAGCGGAGCTCGGGAAAATAGAATGGGTTTTCGGTGTAGCGCATATCGAAAACGAAATCGGCATTTCCGGGGATGCCACGCTTGAAGCCGAAGCTCGACACAATAAGGCGCATCGAAAGATTCAGATCCTTGCTCAGCTTCTCCTCAACTGCCCTTGAGAGCTCCTGCGGGCGCATATTGGTGGTGTCGATAATATAGGTTGCATTCTCCTTGAGCGGCATGAGCATATCGCGCTCAAGGGAGATGCCGATGCTTACGTCGTCGTGCATCGGATGCAAACGCCTCGTTTCGCTGTAGCGGCGCTGCAAAACGGCATCCTCGCATTCAAGGAACATTATCTCGTATTTGTACGGAAGATGCTTCAGCTCCGAAAACGCCTTCCGCGGGTTGTAGCCGAAATGCGATTCGCGGCTGTCGATAACTATTGCAACCTTATCGATGGTGTTTTCGCTGCTTTCGCATAGCGCAAGATACTCGCCGATAAGCTGGCAGGGCATGTTGTCCGCACAAACAAAGCCCATATCCTCGAGCACGTTGAGCGCTCCGGTTTTACCCGCGCCGGAAAGGCCGGTAACTATCAAAATATACATGGTTCCCTCCAAATCCGAAATATCGGTATTATCCTTTGCTTGATCGGTACTCTCGGGCTTCGCCGCATGAGTTTTTAACTGCTTCAGTCTATTATCTTGATCTCGGGCTCGAGCATTACGCCGCTGTTTTTATAAACGGTATCCTGAACGAAGGCTATGAGCTCCGCAACGTCGTTAAACGATGCTCCGCCGCAGTTGACGATGAAGCCCGCATGCTTGGGGCTGACCATCGCGCCGCCTATGCGCTTACCCTTCAGACCCGCCTGCTCAATGAGCGTCCCCGCGAAATGACCCACGGGGCGTTTAAATACGCTTCCCGCGGACGGGAATTCGAGCGGCTGCTTCTCGCGGCGCTGAGCATTATACTCATCCATACGCATTTTGGCGTTTCCGTCATCCTCACGAAGTTCAAACTCTGCCGAAACCACGACCGCATCCGGCCAAGCAAACGCAGAATGCCTGTATGCAAGATCGCCTTCACGCACCGGCACGGTTATGATCTCACCTGATGAAACGCAAGTCACTGAACGCAGTATCTGCTTTATCTCGCCTCCATAGGCTCCCGCATTCATCGCGACGGCGCCGCCGACGGTTCCGGGTATACCGGAGGCCCATTCCATTCCCATGAGCCCCGCAGCCACGCTCGCCTTCGCCACTGTACACAGCAAAGCTCCCGCATCGCAGGTAAGGTGCGTTCCGTCAAGCGAATAGGACGACATGACGCTGCCGAGCCTGATGAACAGCGCGTCCACACCCTCATCCGAAACGAGCAGATTGCTGCCGTTTCCAATGACGTAAACGGGATAATCGCAGCACTTCGCTGCGGAAAGAAGCGATTTAAGCTCATCCGAATCACGGGGTTCGGCAAAAAACGCCACCTCTCCGCCTATGCGGAAGGTAGTAAAGCTTCGCGCTTCAACGCCCCTTTTCGCGCCGAGCGCAAGGAGCTTATTTTCAAAACATTTGCTTATAGGCATTGCTTCGTTTCTCCCAATACAAACTTATACATTTGATACTATACCACCTATTAAGGAAAAAGTAAACAGTGCAAAGCGGGGTCTACGCCGATTTTTGCTCTTTCAGGCGCTCCATCCCGCGCTCGATCTCTCGACTCAAATAAGCGCATCGTTTTATATGTTAGCTCCATGCTGTCAGTCAAAGGCGTTTTTCCCTGCGCCTGCGCTCTTGGCGATCATGCGGTAAGCATCCGCAAGAAAGCTCTGCTCGTACACGGGCTCTGCATGGTCGTTCATCGGCATCAGGCCTATGGATGAAAGCTCGCCCTGCGCGGCTTCGCCCGTGATAAGCTCTATAAGCTCGAGCGCATAGGGCAGCTTTTCCGCTGCCGTGCTTGCGGAGATCCCTGCAAACTGCACGAGCTCCGTTTCGTTTTTAAACGGCAGTATGTCGAAATAATCCGCCTTTCCGGCTGCAAGCAAACGCTGCATATCCCCCGCTCCGCGCGCATCAGCAATGCAGCACGGCACCTTGCCGGACTTAAACTCCTCAAAGGAATACTTTTTTGCGTTTTCAATAAGCGCTGCCCCTTCCACGTCCGTTTTTTCGGGATAAAAGAGCAGCAGTTCGCATGATGCGGCAAGCGCGAGAGAGCGGGCGGCTTTCGTTTGTTCTTCAGATGCTTCAATCCGCATTTCAAGCAGCTCTTCCCCGCTTAAAAAGCCCTTTGGGAAGCTTATGATATCAGGAAAAAGCCCCAATGCACTTCTTCTTGAAGCCTCCGCCTCGGTTATGGATTCGACCTCGAAGTACACGCCGAAATGCCGCTTTTCCATGCGCTTAGCGTGCTTTTCAAGCCATGCGCCCATGCTTCCGCTATAAGGCTTGAAGCGAACGACATGCCAGCAGGTGATGACTCCCGAAAAGCTCTCCTTCTTCGGCATCAGCCAATCAAGAGTGCTTCTTGCGCCAAGCAGCCCCGAAGCATATCTCGGCAGAAGCACTATCAGCAGCAGCATCGCTGCCATCAAAACTGCGGAAACGGTTTTTCTTAAAGTACTCATGCATAAGCCTATGCTTCGTTCTGTTTTTCATATTCCTTTCGGCGGGCTTCGCCATAATTTGTCATACGGATGTACCCATCATGGAGTTGAATTACATTGACATATTTCGATGAATCATATAAAATAATTTAGGGTCAAATAATAACCGAAAGGAGCATTTATGCTTAAAATAGATAATCTTTCAAAGAGCTACGGCACTAAGACTGCAGTGGACGGACTGAGCCTTCATATCCGCAAGGGCGAAATATTCGGCTTCATCGGGCATAACGGAGCGGGCAAAACCACCACGCTCAAGGCCTGCTGCGGCATCCTAAAGCCCGATTCGGGAAGCATCACGGTGGATGGCATTTCCATATCGGAGCACCCGATCGAATGCAAAAAGCGAATGGCGTATCTTCCCGACAATCCTGATCTGTATAATTTTATGACGGGCATACGCTTTTTGAACTTCGTTTCGGATATCTACGCGATTCCCGCCGATATCCGCAGGGAAAGGATAGATAAATACGCCGAGCTCTTCGAGATCAAGGCCGACCTTGCCCAACCCATCTCATCGTATTCCCACGGCATGAAGCAGAAGCTTGCGATTATCTCCGCGCTCATTCACGAACCTAAGCTTTTTCTCATGGATGAGCCGTTCGTTGGCCTCGATCCGAAGGCGAGTCATATTCTTAAGGGCATCATGCGCGATATCTGCAATTCGGGCGGAGCTATCTTCTTTTCCACGCACGTTCTTGAGGTGGCCGAAAAGCTTTGCGACAAGGTAGCGATAATCAAGGGCGGCAGGCTCATGAAATGCGGCACTATGGACGAGGTTCGCGGCGATGCATCGCTTGAGTCCGTATTCCTTGAGTTGGAGGGATAAAATGTTTAAAGCGCTTCTCAAAAAGCAGTTTTTAGAGGTGTTCTCGTTTATCTTCATAGATAAGCGCAAGGGCAAAGCGCGCAGCGCCGGCGAAGCCGTTCTCATTGGCTTGCTCTATGTTCTTGTGTACTGCATGGTCATCGGCTCGTTCTACGTCACTGCACGCGGGCTCTGTGAGCCGCTCGTCACCGCCGGTATGAGCTGGCTGTATTTCGCGCTGTTCGCGATTTCCGCGCTGTTTTTCGGCATTATGGGCAGCTCGTTTTCGACCTATAACTCGCTTTACGTTGCCAAGGACAACGAGATGCTCTTTTCAATGCCCGTAAAGCCGCGCACGGTGCTGAATTCAAGGCTCGTTAGCGTGTATCTTATGAGTCTGCTGTATTCTTCGCTAATGTTCATACCTGCGATCATCGCTTATCTCGGGATGGTCAAGCCCGGCTTTCTCGGCATGGTTCTGCTCATACTCACGCCGGTTGTGCTTGCGTTTTTCGTGACTGCGCTTTCCTGCCTGCTCGGCTGGCTGATATCCTTGATCGCTCCGAGAATAAAAAGCAAGAGCATAGTAACAGTAATCATTTCGCTTCTGTTTGCTGGCGTTTACTATTTCTTCTCTTTCCGCTTATCGAGCATTCTAAACAGTATCCTCGCCGCCCCCGCCTTAATCGCAAACGCGCTGAAAACAAAGGTCTATCCCCTGTATCTTCTCGGCATGGGCGCTTCGGGCGATATCGTGAAATTCCTGCTGTTTGCGCTTATCTGCATAGGCTCTGCGGCGCTCGTTTATTCCATCATCGTAAGCGGCTTTTCAAAGTCCGTCATCGGCGGCGGGAGCGCTTCGCATTCAAGGAGCAAGGCGCTGTATTCCGAGAAGGATATCCATTTAGGTTCCTCTTCCTCCGCACTCTTTAAAAAGGAACTTCTGCGCTTTACCTCGAGCCCTAACTATATGATGAACGCGAATCTCGGGCTTGTTTTCATGGTCGGTATCGCTGTTCTGCTGTTCATCAAGGGCGGTGAGCTGCGCAAGTTACTGATAGATGCCGATATCTTTGGCAGCGATATGCTTGCGCTTATCGCATGCGCAGCCGTTTGCATGATAAGCTCCATGAACGTCACCACGGCATCCTCGGTTTCCCTCGAGGGCAAGCATATATGGATCGCGCACAGCCTGCCAATCGAGCCGAAAGCGGCGCTTCTTGCAAAGCTCAAGCTTCATTTGGCGCTCATTACGCCCCCGCTTGCGCTGCTGCTTGCCGCCGTGCTGACAGCCTTCCGTTTTTCCGCGGCGCTATCCGTCCTTATATGCATAGTTTCGGTGCTTTGCGTGCTGTTTCTTGCACTGTTCGGCCTTGCCGTGAACCTGAAATGGGCGAACCTGCATTGGACGAACGAGGTAATACCGATAAAGCAGAGCCTGCCCACCTTCCTTGCGCTGTTTTCCGGCTTCGGACTGCTTTTACTACTGTTGGGATTATATCTGCTTTTAAGCAAGCTCGTTCAGCCGCTCGAGTATCTTTGCATCGCCGCGTGCCTGCTCGCCATCGGTTGTTTGCTTCTCTATAAGCTCATAACCGGCTGGGGCTCAAAGCGGTTTGCAGAGCTTGATTAATGCGCTTTCTCATAATAAACGCGATCCCGATCTTTCGGTCGGGATCGTTTTTGTATCATTCGGTTTGAATACGGGTCAATGATGCTGTTTTGAAAACACTTCCACGCCGCCGAGGAAGGTTTTTTCAATGCTTATCGAGTGAAGCTCGCACGGCTCTGTTTCGAACGGATTTTGAGAAAGGATCACGAAATCCGCAAGATACCCCGGAGCGATCCTGCCCTTGATGTTCTCCTCAAAGCTCGCTCGTGCGCCCGCCGTCGTGAAGCTGTCCAGCGCTTGCTTTATGGAAAACGCCTGATCGATCAAATACGGCCCCGTGCCGTCCATCGAGAGGCGCGTCACAGCACATTCGATGCCCTTCATAACATCGGGAAGCTCAACGGGGCAATCCGAGCCGTTTGAAACGGAAAGTCCGCCGTCAAGCAGGGTTTTCCAGTTGTAGCTCGTTTCCGAAAGCGGCTTGGGCACAAGCTTTTCAACGATATGGTTATCATAATCAAGGAATATGGACTGCGCGTAAATATGCAGCTTTAAGCGTATCATTCGCTCAAGCTGATCGGGGCGCGAGATCTGACAATGAACTATGCCGTGGCGATGATCCGAGCGGGGATGCTCATCGAGCGCATTCTCAAGCGCATCAAGCACGCTGTCGAGGCAGGCATCGCCTATCGCATGAACGGCGATCTGCATACCGTTTTCATTTGCATACGAACAGAGCGAATTGAACTGCTCCTTGGTAAAGAGCGAAAAGCCGCGGTTTTCCGCATCTCCGATGTACGGAACGGAGAGATGAGCGGTGCGGCTTCCGAGGGAACCGTCGCCAAGCAGTTTTAGGGGCCCGATTTTGAACAGCTCACTGCCCTTGCCCGTCATATTGCCGGCTTCAACAAAGCGTTTGAGTTCGTCGAGCTCGGTAAAATTAGCCTGCTCGTAAACGCGAACCGTCAGCTCACCCGCCTCCTCGAGCTCACGGTAGGCTTCATTCACCGTTTCAAAGGCTATCTGCCTGAAAACGCAGTAATCGTCGGTTTGTGCGCTCGTTATGCCGTAGCCGTTCAGGGCTTTGGCGGCAAGGCGTATCATCTGCTTGAGCTGAGTTTTATCGGGAAGCGGCATTTTATCGAAGGCAATATCCATCGCGTTATCATAAAGCCTGCCGTCCGGCTCGCCGTTTTCCATACCTATCGCGCCGCCCTCGGGAGAAACGGTTTCGGCGGTTATACCGCAGATTTCAAGCGCCTTGGAATTGACTATGCAGCAATGCCCGCAGGCGCGGGTCATCATTATCGGAACTTCGGTCGAAACGCTGTCGAGATCGTATCTGTTCGGCATCCTCTTTTCATCAGAAAAATAATCCTGATTCCAACCCCTGCCGCGAAGCCACGCGCCGTTTTCTGGCGGGAAGGCTTCAAGCTGCGCTCTCATACATTCGAGCACAGCGGAGAGGCTCCCCGTGTGCTCATAGAGCTTTGCGGAAAGCAGCGATTGGCCGTAGTTCAGAAGGTGCATATGCGAATCGTTAAAGCCCGCGCAAACGAAGCGTCCTAAAAGATCGATTGTTTCGCATGAGGAATCGGCGAGCGCAAGCATCTCTGCATTCGTTCCGACAGCGGTAAATCTGCCGTCTTCCACGGCGAAGGCTTCCGCAAGCGGGAGCTCGCCCGTATAAACTTTTCCGTTGAAGTAGATGATTTTCATTATATCTCCGTTCGCTTGATGAAGCTGATTTTCAGGCACGGCGCGGAAAACCCGCAAGAACAACAAAAACCCCGGAGAGTGGTTTCCGGGGTTTTGATATGCAATTTAACGCTTGCTGAACTGAGGAGCACGTCTCGCCGCCTTGAGGCCGTACTTCTTCCTCTCCTTCATGCGAGGATCGCGGGTGAGGAAGCCTGCCTTCTTGAGGGCAGCGCGGTATTCTTGGGAGTCAACGTCGAGCAGCGCACGGGAGATACCGTGACGGATAGCGCCGGCCTGACCGGTGTAACCGCCGCCGTATACGTTCACAAGAACATCGAACTTTCCGAGGGTGTCGGTAAGCTCAAGGGGTGCGCGAACGATCATCTTGAGGGTCTCGTAGCCGAAGTAGTCATCGATACCACGCTTGTTGATGGTGATATTGCCGCTGCCGGGAATGAGACGAACGCGTGCAACGGAGCTCTTGCGCCTGCCGGTTCCGAGGTACTGATTGGTAGCCATAGTTTAAATCTCCTTCCCTATTACTTCAGCTTGAGCTCTTCGGGCATCTGAGCCTGGTGCTTATGCTCGCTGCCGCGATAAACGCGAAGCTTGGTGAGCATCTGCCTGCCGAGAGGGCCCTTGGGCATCATGCGGCGAACGGCTTCATGAACCATGAACTCGGGCTTTTTCTCGATGAGAGTGCCGTACTTGGTCTCTTTAAGTCCGCCGGGATAGCCGGTGTGATGATAGTAGATCTTCTGATCGAGCTTGCGGCCGGTCAGAACGACCTTATCGGCGTTGATGATGATAACGTGATCGCCACAGTCCACGTGGGGCGTAAAGATGGGCTTATGTTTACCACGGAGTATAGCGGCAACCTGGGATGCGAGACGGCCGAGCACCATGCCTTCTGCATCAACGATGTACCACTTGCGTTCCATGGACTCTGCTTTTGCCATATAGCTTTTCATGCAATGTCCTCCAAAGAGTTTGTTGAATTTCTTATTTTTTGCTAAGATTTCCGACAACGGACGGGGCTGGTGACCGCAATCCTCCACCATAAGCAAAGCACTTCGGCATTATACAGAATCCGAAGCGCTTTGTCAAGCTTTTTTAAGTTGTTTTTCTCAAAAAAACCGTATTTTTTCGGTATATTAATTCAAGATGCACCGCCAAAGGTGAGAACCGACTTTAGCGAACCGATGCTCATTGAAAACGAGCGTTTATCAGCCCTGCGGGATCGGGAGCGACGGCGAGCCGGTACCGACATGCTTCTCGCCCTGAACGGCCGCGTATTTATCCTGATACAGCTTCACGGGCTCGCCCACTTGGTTGCCGTCGGCATCGTATTCCTGCCTGAACACGTCCACGTTATAGCCGGTTCGCGGAGTTATGACCATTTTGGAGTAGCCGCTCGGCCACATCGGCTCCTCTATGATGAGGGGCTCTGGCGGCTCGACCTCTTCAACAATCTCCGACCAAACCTTAAAGGTGTGACCATCCTCGCGCGGTACGCCGTAGATGATGGAATAAACGGTACGGTTGCGCATATCGGCATAGGCAAACAGCAGCATGCTCGTTTCGGTGGTATTCTTCCAAACAAGATCGGGACCGCCGTAGGAAACGGTAGCATCCAGACCCATATCGATGTAGCTGCCGGGTATGGAGTGATGATACCTGCGGATTATCTTGGCATCCTCCCCAATAAGCAGCAGCGAATTGTAGAGCGTGGAGCTGACCTGGCAGATGCCGCCGCCGGGGCTGTCGATATACTCCTTGCCGCCGGAGATGCCGGGCGCGGGAAGCCAGCCGTCCTTTTCGTAGCGCGGGCCAAGCAGGTCGTTATAGCCGTATTCCTCACCCGGAAGCATCACAACGCAGTGCAGCAGTCCCGCAGCCTTCTGAACGTTGCGGGCGCGATAATCGCCGCTTGATGAGAAGCGAGTTGAAAACCTTGAAAGCTCGGTATAGGAAGCGGCGAGCTCAGCGGCGGTATATTCGGGCTCGGTCTCCTCGAGTTCGAGAATAAGCTCCGCATTATGTTCGCCGGAGTAGAACGCATTGCAGATCTTTTTAAGCATGTCCTCCCTATTGAGCACGTAGCCGTTATGCCCGTTATGGAACTGGATATCGGCCATTGCGGTGCCATTCGGCGCATAGACTGTTTTAACGGAAGCAAGATCGTCCGTCCTGCCGCCGATACCAACGCCGGGCTTACCGCCGCCAACGAGATTCAGAAGCGTGATATAGGGCTCTGTGGGCGACTTATCCACCATTTCGCCGATCTCATCGACGATCGCTCGCATGCTCTCCTCATCCATAGTGAGTTCGTAATCGCCAAGCTCAACGCCCTCCTCGGCGATCCTCTGCCTTTCGAGATAAACGGAATAGAAATCGGTCTGCTCGCTCTCCCTGCCAACCTTGAATGCCTCGTGGAGCAGCGGGTTCACGTCACAGGAGACGTTGAAATCGGCTGCGGTGAGAAGCATCGTAGTATTCTCGACGTTTGCGCAGATATTGATATCGGCGATCCTTTTTTCAACGTCGTTGAGCAGCGCCTCGCGAGCCTGAGCATAGTCCATGCCACCCAAATCGACACCGGCAACTCTGACCCCATTGAGGATCCTGCCGTCCTCAATGTATTCGTAATCAATGCCGTTCGACTTGCCCTTGACAAGCATACCGCCGCTTGCAAGATCGGTAACGGTGTATTGATTGTTTTCATCATTCTCCTGCTCGGCGGCAACGAATCTCTCGCGCAGAGTCTTAGTTGAAAAATAGATATACGCAAAGACAGCGGTTATCACCAGAAAATAAACGCCTATCCTGATGATACGCCACAGCATGCTTTTATCCTCAACGCTCAGCGCAGATACTTCGGCACCTTTAAAAGCGGACGGTTTATTTACCACATAATCAGTTTCCAATGTTTTTCCCCTCACAGTACGCATGATTCAAGCTTCAATCGCAAAAAAGCATCTTGCTACGAATACATTATAGTTCAATATTCGTCTAATTTCAAGGCGGATTTGTGAACATTTAAGTACATTTTCGGTATAATGCTCAAAATATACCTCAATAGCGCAGTGCGGAAGAAATTTATACACGAACAAGGTGAATTATGAGCATTGGTCATACGCAAACGCAAATATATAATAGTTAATGGTGAAAAGGGCTTGAAAATGATGTCAACTTCCGCTATAATACAATTCGTTCGGCACGCTGGTGTAGCTCAGTAGGTAGAGCACGTCATTGGTAATGACGAGGTAGTCAGTTCGAATCTGATCACCAGCTCCAACATAAAAGCCTTGCTTTGCAAGGCTTTTTTTGTTTCCTCTCCCCCCTGCTCCGCATTAATGCCAAGCGCAAGGTTCCGCTCTGCAGCAAACCTCAACAAAACGAATATAGACCCGAAAGGGCGGCCATCCGAGGATGACCGCCCTTCGTTTAGGGTAGCACACTTGTGCAGAAAATGATGAGTTGATTGCCGAATGGCAGCTTACTTCCAAAGCAGATACAGTATCAGTATAATCAAACAGACACCTCCGGCGATGAAGCCGACCACGGTGAGACCGGCGAGCACGGCATACAGGCCGTAGCGGAGGGTTTCACGGGTCGTGAGAGCATCGCCCCTTGCAACGCGGTCGGCAAGCTCGGCACGCGCCTGAGCGCGGCTTTCGCGCTTCATTTGCTTATCGTACCAGGGCATACCTTCGACGTTCATATTGGCGATGGTGCGCCCGTCGTCGTCATCATATTGTTTCTGTATCTTAGCCATTTACGAATCTCAGTCGTAGAGGTGGCAGGCAACGAAGTGACCCGGCTCGACCTCTTTTGCAACGGGGGGAACCTCACCGCAGATGCCCATGCACTTGGAGCAGCGGGTATGGAACTTACAACCCGTGGGCGGATTTGCGGGAGAGGGGATGCTTCCCTGAAGGATAACGCGGTTCATCTTGTAGTCCGGATCGGGAACGGGGATCGCGGAGAACAGCGCCTCGGTATAGGGATGCATCGGCTTGGCGAACAGGCTTACCTTATCCGCATACTCGACCATGTTGCCGAGGTACATAACGCCGATGGTGTCGGAGATATGCTCAACAACGGAGAGGTCGTGGGAGATGAACAGATAGGTAAGGCCGAGTTCCTTCTGAAGATCCATCATCAGGTTGATGATCTGAGCCTGAATGGAAACGTCAAGCGCCGAAACGGGCTCGTCGCAGATTATGAAGTCGGGCTTCAGAGCGATTGAGCGCGCAATGCAGATACGCTGGCGCTGACCGCCCGAGAACTCGTGCGGATAGCGATCCTTATGGTAGGGCTGCAGACCGCACTGCTTCATGACCTTATCGAGATAGTCGTCCATCTCGTTCTGCGGGATGATGTTGTGCTCACGAACCGCTTCGCCGATGATCTCCGAGATGGGCAGACGGGGCGAAAGGCTGGAGTACGGATCCTGGAAGATCATCTGGATCTTCGGCCTGATCTTGCGAATCTCGGACTTGGGCAGATCGTGGATCTCGGTGCCGTTGAAGAGTACCTGACCCGCGGTCTTCTCTGTGAGCCTGAGGATGGTTTTACCGACGGTGGTTTTACCGCAGCCGGATTCGCCAACAAGACCCATCGTGGTGCCGCGCTTGATGTTGAAGGAAACGCCGTCAACAGCGCGAACATAGCCCGTGATGCGGGAGAACAGACCTGTTCTGATCGGGAAGTACTTGAGAAGGTTGTGAACCTCAAGAACGTTTGAGGGATCATGCTGGATCGGGGGCTCGTTCTTAACGCTCTGGATCCTCTCTTCGAGCTGTTCGAAGGTGGTCTTTTTAACTTCTTGGACCTTTTCCTTGACTTCTTCGGCAGCTTTCTTGGTTTTTTCGACAGCTTCCATGGTTAGTCCTCCTTCTTGTCCCTATAGTCCTCGTAACGGTAGCAGGCTACCATGTGGGTCGGGCTGACATAGATCTCCTTCGGGTATTCGCCTTTGCACTTATCCACACACTTCTCACAGCGATCGCGGAAGTAGCAGTAGTTGGGCATATTGACCGGGTTCGGAACGGAACCGGGAATGCTGTAAAGGCGGTCAACGCGGCGGTTGACAACGGGCTTGGAAGCCATCAGACCGATGGTGTAGGGGTGGCAGGGATTGTGGAACACTTCGCTTGCGGTACCGCGCTCAACGATACGGCCGGAGTACATGACCACAACGTAGTCTGCCATCTCGGCGATAACGCCGAGGTCGTGGGTAATGAGCATGATGCTCGAATTGATGCGATCCTTGAGGGTGCGCAGCAGGTCGAGGATCTGTGCCTGAATGGTAACGTCAAGCGCCGTGGTGGGCTCGTCTGCGATGATGAGCTTCGGGTCGCAGGCAAGCGCCATAGCGATCATAACGCGCTGACGCATACCGCCGGAGAGCTCATGCGGATACATCATGTATACGCCCTCGCTGTTTGCGATACCGACCATCTTGAGCATTTCGATGGTGCGCGCCTTGACCTGCTCATCCGTCCAATCGGGATAGTGCAGCTCGAGAACCTCGTTGAGCTGCTGGCCGATACGGAAAACGGGGTTGAGCGAGGTCATGGGCTCCTGGAAGATCATCGCGATCTTGGAGCCGCGAAGGGTCTGCATGACCTTGGTGGGGGTGTTTGCAATGTCGTACACCTTGCCGTCGCCCGCGTTGAAGCGGATCTGACCTTCAACGGTCTGACCCTGCGGACGCTGAACGAGCTGCATCAGCGAAAGGGAGGTTACGGACTTGCCGCAGCCGGATTCGCCAACGATACCCACGGTGCTTCCCTGAGGAACCTCGAAGGAAACGCCGTCAACAGCGCGAACGGTGCCGATATCGGTGAAGAAGAAGGTGTGAACGTTGTCGAACTCGACGACGTTGTTGTCATCACGCATCTTGGTCAGGTATTCGGAAGGATCGACGTGTCTGCGATTGCGCTTTTTCTCGATCGCTTTCGTGATCTTGCGATTCTCACGGGAGATCCTTGCGGATTCTTTCCTGGAGATATAATTAACGCCTTTTCTCTTTGCCATAATATTACCTCCTTAGCGCTTCATCTTCGGGTCGAACGCATCGCGGAGACCGTCGCCAACGAAGTTAAAGCCGAGAACCGTCAACAGAATGAGCAAGCCGGCGGGGATCCAGATCCACCACGCGGTCTGCATGACCTGCATATCGTTGACCTGGTTGATGATCGAGCCCCAGGATGCCATCGGGTACTTAACACCGAGACCGAGGAAGCCGAGCGTTGCCTCGGTAAGAATGATTTCACCAAGAGCACTGGTCGCATTAACGATAAGCTGAGGCATAACGTTGGGAACGAGATGCTTGAAGATCCTGCGGCTGGTGCGGATACCGGTCGCTTCGGTTGCAACCATGAAGTCCTGCTCGCGGAGGGAGAGGATCTGGCCGCGAACGATACGCGCGATACCGGTCCAACCGAGAACGCCGAGGAGCACCATCGTCATGAACAGACGCTGGGTCGCTCCAACGCGGAGATTATCCATAACGGAGCCGATGATGATAAGCATGGGATAGAACGGGATGGCGTTGAACAGCTCAACAAAGCGCATCAGGATCGTATCCACAACGCCTCCGAAATAACCGGAGATACCGCCGATGACAACACCGATGATGAGTCGGAAGAAGATTACAACGAAGCCAACGATAAGCGATACGCGGCCGCCGTACATAAGGCGGGTCAGAACGTCCATACCGTTGTTCTCGGTGCCGAGAAGATGCTTAGCAGTGATAGGCGCTCTCTGATCGAAGAGGGAGGTCTTCTGCATGGTCTTGACGTAGTAGTTGCCGACCTTGAGCTCGATCTGAGCCTCGGTCTCTTCACCGTACTGATCTACGAAGGTGAACTTATTCTGCTTGCCAACGATCGCCTCGCGGAGCTTGTTTGCAAAGTCCGCAGTAAGCTCGATACCGTTCTTGGCGGGGCCGTAAACGATATTGGAAGCAAGAACAACGTCCTCACCGGCCGAATTCTTTGCGGAATAGCTGCCGTTGTCGTCAGCATAGGAATAGGTTTCGCCGTCATACTCGAAGGTGGATGCGCCGGAAGCGATCGCGGTCTCCATCGCATTGATGAAGTTGAAATCCGAGCTGAGGGAATCGTATTTGCTCTCGACGGGATCGAATGAGGTAACTACCGTCATGCCGATCTGACCGTCGGTATTGAGGATGAGGTATTCGTTGCCGTTCTCGGTGATCTCGTAGCTCGTGTCTTCGAAAACCACTTCCTTGGCGTTTTCGGCAACAGCCTGCTTTGCGGCCTCAATGAATGCCTTGGAATCGGAAACGAGGGAAAGGAAATCCTTATCCTTGGTGACCGGGTTGCCGTCCTTATCCTGCTCCTCGAGCTTTACGGACTTGGAGATGAACTCACGGACAACGTTCATAAGGGGAGTGCCGTCGCTCGAAGAGAGGACTAAGCCGCTGATCGCGTCACCGGTGAGGTTGTAGGTCTCGCCCTCGCGGGTAACGGAGGTCTCCCCTGCCTTGACCGCCGAAGCAATGTCATGCAGGAAAGCGGTGTCCGCCTGAAGCTCGCCCACGCGACCAAGAAGCGGCGAATAGCTGCTGTAGGAAGTTACCGCAACGGGCTCGCTGGAGGGAGCGTAGTATTTGGTTTCAAACCTGTCGGACTCGATGGAGATGGTCATGCCGTCCCACGCAAGCTCGGTGCCGGGCTTATCCTGAGCGGCATTCTCCGTGATAGCAACGAGCAGAGCCTCGTCTACGAAGCTTTCGTCATACCACTTTACTTCACCCTTGGAAGCGGTTGCGATATGAGTGGTGCCGTATACGGCGCAGCTCGGCTTATCGGGGTCGGGGTTGATGACCTTGAGAGTGTAGTGATTGCTGCCGGCTGCAAAGGGGATCTCCTCGCCGGCGATCAGAGAGTATTTTCCCGCAACCTTATTCTCGCCGAGTGTCTTGAGCACTGCGGAGTTCAGCGCGGCGTTGTTGCTGGGGTAGAAAAGGGAGCCTTCAACGTATTTACCCGTTGCATAATCGCCGGGCTCGTCAACTTCCTTAAAGAAGACCTGAGATATCCCGTAGGGGGAGAAGAGAGGTCCGAGGAAGGAGAAGATGAACATGAAGACAAGAATGATGATACCGATAACGGCAAGCTTGTTGCGGATGAAACGCTTGAAAACAAGCATACCGGGTGAAAGCACTTTAACTCGGCGCGCGTCATCGAGAGCCAGCTGCTCTTTTTCCTGGAGCACTTCTTCGTTCTTGTTAGGCTCAATAGCTTTATTCTCTTTAGCCATAAAAGTACCTCCTTAATTGACGCGAACGCGCGGGTCTACAACAGCGTACATGATGTCCGCAAGGATCAAGCTGACCTGCGTGAGAACCATCAGGAACGTGGTGTAGAACATTGCGAAGGGAATATCACCCTGGAGCATAGCCTGGAATGATCTGTAACCGATACCGGGGATCTGGAAGATCGTTTCCGTTATCATAGCGCCGCCGAAGAAGCTCGGAAGCAGGCCGCTGAAAACGGTTACGAGCGGTATCAGAGTGTTGCGGAAGGCGTGCTTATTGACAACGACCTTCTCATTGAGACCCTTCGCCCTTGCGGTACGGATGTAGTCGGAATTGAGCACCTCGAGCATGTTGGTACGGGTGAAACGCACGAGACTACCAACGGAAAGGATAGCAAGCGTTGCAACCGGCATGATAAGGTGAACGGCAATGTCGCCGATCTTGCCCCATGTCGAGAGCGATTCGAAGAAGCGGCCTGTCAAGCCGTAGAGCGGCAAGATTTGGAGCTTTACCGCGAATACGTATTTCAGAACCGTGCCGATGTAGAAGCTCGGAAGCGAAATACACATAAGAGCAAAGACCGTGACCGCATAATCCGTAAGATGGTACTGCTTGCGAGCGGCAAGAATACCGAGCGGAATGGAGATCAAAACTTCAACAATAAGAGTGATAACGTTCATAAGAACGGACCACCAGATAACTTCGCTGAAAACCTTGGTAACAGGCTTCATGTACATCCAAGAATCGCCGAAATTGCCGGTGATGGCATTGCCGAGCCACTTGAGATAGCCGGTGAAGATATCGGTGTTCATGCCGTACTGAACCTTAAGACTTTCGTACATATCCTCCCATTTGATGCGTCCCTGGGAGCCTGCTGCGAGCTGCCTTGCCATCTTCTGCAGATAGTCGGCAGGCAGGCAACGAATAACGGCATACACGACGAATGCGCCGAGTATGACTATCAGAATACCTAATAAAATTCTCCTAACGAGGAATTTCCACATGTATACCACCCTCTCGCGGTTCCGGAACCGCGTAATTTTGCCGGAATTCCAGTTGAGCCCACCGAAAAGGTGGGCTCAACCGAGTTGCCCTGTGGGCTAATGCCCGCAGAACCTTTTTGAATCATCAGTTATACTTCATCTCGAGCTTCTCGATGTCGTTCATCCAGCCCCAGAAAGTGGTGATGTCGGGGGTCAGAGTATCGAGGTTGATGCGCTCGGTGCTGAACACGATGCAGTTCTGACGCTGGTAAGCGGGAATCTCAACTGCCCAGTCAACGATGATATCGAGGCACTGCTTGTAGACGGTCTTACGGAAGCTCTGGTCATCGGAGGTACGTGCATCCATGATGAGCTGGTTGAGCTGATCGTCGTTGATATGATAGTGGTTGGAGTCGGTGCCGCCCTTACCAACGATGTTGTTGCCGTGGTAGACCTGATACATATCGGGATCAATGGTGGAACCCCATGCAGCGCACCACATCTCCTGCTCGCCGGAGTCGAGCGCGTTCCAAAGAACGTTGGAGTCAGCGGGATCGTTGATGATAAGGGTGAAGCCAATGGTCTCGAAAGCTTCGCGTGCCATAGAGAGAACGTTGTAGGAGGGATGATCCTTCTGACCGTCAGCGGGGATGATTACCTCGTAATCGAGCTTAGCGCCCTCGGGAGCAGCGGTGAGCTTGCCGTCTGCAACGGTGTAGCCGGCAGCCTCGAACCAAGCCAGAGAGGCCTCGAGAGCAGCAGCATACTTATCGTCTGCGGACATGGAAGCGGTGTAGATGGGGTTGCCCTGGGGATCCTCGGAGAACGCGATCTTGTAATCGGGATCGGAAGCCTGAGGAGCTGCCCAAGAGGTGTTGGAGATGGGGTACTGGATTACGGAAGCAGCCTCGCCGTAGTAGGACTCGAAGGATACATCACGGTATACAGCAAGAACGGTGGCAATAGCCTTGCGCAGAGCCTTGGACTCAGCGGAGCTGGGGTTGCCGCCAACGTTGATGGTGTCGGCGTTGAGGCCGATGTAGCCGTAGCCGAGGTTGTCAACCTTGTTGGTGGTGATGATGCTACCGGTGATCTCGCCCTCGGGGTTGATGCCGGCAACTTCTTCGAAGCGGGTACGGGAACCGGTCATTTCGCCGCAGTCGGCGTCGCCGGTCTTAAGAGCGGTCGCAACTTCAGCAGAAGCGGTCTCTTTGAACTTGATGGTCTCGATGATGGGCTTGCCCTTGTACCAATTCTCGTTGGCCTTGAAGGTAACGACCTTGTCCTTGTAGGACTCGAAGACGTAAGCGCCTGCACCACGGGGAACCTCGGTCTTGGACTTCTGAATGCTCAGATCGTTGAAGGTGAAGCCGTACTCGCCGTTGTCGGGATTCCACTTGTTGACGTCGCCATAGTAGTGCATGGGGGTGATGGTGATGCCGAGGATGGAGTAAACAGCGGGAGCGCTGTAGCCCTGGAGGGTTACCTCAACGGTGTAATCGTCGATCATCTTGATACCGGTGATGGAGCTGATGCCCTTGCCGCCCATGTCGGGATCCTGAGGACCGTAGGTGCTGATGAAGTCTGCATCCGCAGCCTCAACAACGTTGGCGGTCTCGGTGCCGGTGGTCTCGGTATCGAAGAACGCCACGGGGTCGCCCTCGAACTTAGCGTAGGTTGCGTTGTAGTAATCTTCGATGGTGGGGAACTCGTTTACAAGATCCCAGGTGTTCTCGCCGTCGGTGAAGAGGCCGTCTTCGCCGAGCTTGCCGTAACCCCAAGCGCCCATACCGAACGCAACCTTGAGGCCGTCGTTAGAGTTGAGCTCATCAACGGTCTTGCCGATAACGTCCTGAGCATTGGCTTCGTTGGCATACTTGCTCATGCAGTAGTCAACGATGGCCTGGCACTCATTGGTCCAAGCCTCCTTGATGCACTCCCAGTAGGAGTTGTAGAGATCCTCGGAGTAATTGTCGTTGGCGGTGTAGCCATCGGCGCCTGCTTCGAAGATAGCGGTAGCCATCTCAGCATACTTCTCATAAACCTCGTCAGAGGTCTGGGTGCGCCAGTTCTGGAGGCCTACGATGGGGTAGGAAGCCAGAGAGGTGGATCCAACGTAGGAAGGATCGAGATAGGTGTAGTAGGTGAAGAGAATGTCCTTCGCGGTGAGAGGAGTGCCGTCCCAGAACTTGAGGTCGTCACGGATCTTCGCGGTGTAGACAGTCAGATCGGAAGCCTTGTCATACTTAACGCTGAGGTCAGCGGGGCCGGTGTAGGTGTAGTCGGTTCCGTTGTAGGGAACGGTCTCGCCATTGATAGCGTTGTAGATGATACCGCCCATACGGTCGGTGGTCATGAGGCTCAGACCAACCATGCCTGCGACATCCTGGTCATAAGCGGTGTCGGCATAGAAGGGGCTGAACTTCTGGGAGAAGGGGCTGTACGCAACAACAAGGGGGATGTCGGGTACGGGAGTTGCATCCGCGGGCTTGTCGGTCTCGGGAGCGGTGGTCTCATCGCTGCCGGGAGTTACGTTGACATCGGGGGTGTTGTTCGCCGCATCGGTGGACTTGGGCTCGGGTGTGGTTTCGTTTTCGTTTGCGGGTTTGCAAGCAACGAAAGCGCCGAGAACCATGACTGCTGCGAGCAGAACTGCAAGGATTCTACTGAGTTTACGCATTTTTTTCCTCCTAAAAAGTTATTGTGCGTATGGAAACACCTGTTGATCGCGGCTAATAGCTTCGCCCGCGCCGTCCTTGCGGACTTTGCGGCTTCGGCACTTCGCCGTTTTCTTCAAGTGGTTTTCCCTCGTGGGATCAAAGCTTTGTGTTGTTTTCAAGTTCCTCTGTGCGCACAAGCTTCATTTGATTGTTGATAATAAAGCTTGATGCGAGCGCCGCGATGATGCCGAGAGCAAACAGCGCGTCGCGAAGTGAGTACGGTGCGGGCGGCTCGAACACCTTAAACAGCGCAAGAGCCCAATAAACGATGAGCCCTACTGCCGCCAACAGAACTGTTACTATACATATAACGGATGAAGTCCTCAAACGGATGAAGCTTTTGTCAAATTTTATCCGTTCAAATCTTTCCGCTTTAGCGGAGAGCAGAAATGCGCTCATGACTTCGTATGCTATCGGGAAAAGCGAAACGACCAAAGCAATGACATACCACTTCCCTTCAGCGGGCGGCGGAAGGATGAAAAGCGAGAACAGCACGGCGATAAGCGTTACTGCCACGAATACGCGAGCGATCAGCACGATGCGCCTGAGCTGCGATTCGTCGTTCAGAGGGCGAATCCACTTGCCGATATAGACGATGCGCTTTTCCTCCCTGCCGCTTGGGCCGAGATAGCGCGTGGTCTTATAATCGCTCGTGTATCTGTACCGTCTTCCGACAATCTTTCCCAATGGGTTTTCCTCCGAAATAATGCCGCAAATACGGATGATTTCCGAAATTCGGACAATCCAAACAGCGGGCATTAAAATATCCGTCAGTGTGATTATAGCATAAAACGCCGTGAATAGCAACAGTTTTATTCCAAACGAAATAATGATACGGATAACGAGCAGTATTCCCAAAAAACTCAACCGTTTCAATAAAAAATCATCCATCGGCTTTTTTGAAGCGAACTGCGCGTTATAATATGTAGAAAAAGCCTCAAAACTTGTCGAAAAATCCCACAATCAGAATACCGGCTCTTTTGCGCTTGAAACGGAGGAGCTTTTCTGTTATAATCTGGTACGGACAAAATACGGGCATATAAATAGGTAACAACGGCGAGTCCTTCCTGACCGCCTCCCTCACCGCCCATTCCCGAAAAGGATATTCTATAAATGAAGGAATTCAGCGTATTCGATATAATCGGCCCGCGCATGGTCGGCCCCTCCAGCTCCCACACGGCGGGGGCTGTGCGCATAGGTCTCGTTGCAAACAAGCTTTTGAACGGCGAACGACCCAAGCAGGTTCATCTGACCCTATACGGTTCCTTCGCCGAAACCGGCTTTGGCCACGGCACGGACAGAGCGCTTCTTGCCGGCGTGCTCGGCGTTGAGCCCGACGATTCGCGTGTGCGCTTCTCCATGCTTCTTGCCCGAAGTGAGAATATCTGGGTTGAAATAAAAAAGGGCGCGGACGAGGCGGATCACCCGAACACCGCGCGCATATACGTTCTTACCGAAACGGGGCGCGAGTTCACGGTGGTCGGCGAATCGGTCGGCGGCGGCAATATCGAGATCGTTGAGATTAACGGAATGCAGGTCTCCTTCACAGGCGATTACCCGACCCTCATTGCGTTTTATACAGACGTTCCCGGCGTTATCTCGAAGGTTACCGCGATACTCGCCAAGGAGCATATCAACGTTGCATTTATGAAGGTTTTCAGAAGCGCAAAGCGAAGCGGAGCCTGCATGGTGATAGAGACCGATGCGCCCGTGCCGCATGAGAGCATAGCGCATATCCAAAGTGAAGTTGACGGCATAGAGGAGATCTGTACTGTATGAAATACGCTTTTTCAACCGGAGATGAATTAAGAGCACTCTGCGAGGCCGAGGGGCTTACCATCGCCGAGGTGATGATAAGGCATCAGCTCGAGCTCGACGAACGCACGCGCGATGAGATAGTCAACGAAATGTTTGAAAACCTGATGACGATGCAGCGCTCTATAAGCATCGGCTTCGACGAGAATCAGGAGACCATGACCGGCAACGCGGGTGACAACGCCGAAAAGCTGCTTGCCTTCGCCGAGAATGCGAACATGGGCTACGACATGGCGCGAATCTGCGCCGCCGCGCTTGCGGTTACCGAGGTCAACGCCTCGATGGGCAAGATCGTGGCCGCGCCGACGGCCGGTTCGAGCGGCGTTCTGCCCGCTGTTCTGATAATGTGCAGCGAAAAACGCGGCTTTACGGATATGGATCTTGTGAACGGGTTATTCGCGGCGGGCGCAGTGGGCATAATAATCGCGAAGAACGCAAGTATCTCCGGCGCTGCGGGCGGCTGCCAGGCCGAGATCGGCTCCGCTTCGGCTATGGCTGCAGCGGCGCTTGCCGAGCTCTGCGGCGCTTCTCCCAAGGCTGCGCTCGATGCGGCGGCGATCGCGCTCAAAAACATACTCGGGCTCGTTTGCGATCCCGTGGCGGGGCTGGTTGAATGCCCCTGCATAAAGCGAAATGCGATGGGTGCTGCGAACGCGGTTCTCTGCGCGGATATGGCGCTTGCCGGGATCGCGAGCATCATTCCGTTTGACGAGGTGGTTGTGGCCATGAAAAACGTCGGCAGAATGATGAGCTCCGATCTGCGCGAAACGGCTAAGGGCGGCCTTGCCGTTACCCCCACGGGACTTGAAATAGCAAAGAGGATAAATCTTGAAGGCTGAAAACAGCTTTAAGCGAAACCGAATAATAAAGCTTTTGATACAGATCGCGCTGATAGCTGCGGTTCTGCTTCTTGTTTACTTTTCCGTTGAAAGCGTGCTTCCGGGCGTTATCGACCTGATAGCCAAGGGCAACGGTGCGGACGTTCAGCAGTACCTTTCGCAGTTCACAAATCTGCGCGGCTGCTTCATCGGCTTCCTTCTTCAATTCGTTCAAATTATAACAATTTTCCTTCCGAGCATACCCATTCAGATAGCGATGGGCATAGTTTTCGGCGTTTGGCGCGGTTTTCTGATCTGCTTCCTCGGCTACAATGCGGCAAGTGCGCTTATATTCGTTGCCGCAAGGAAGCTCGGCGACAGCCTTGAGAAGCTTTTGCCTTCCAAAAAAGTGAACGAAAAGGGCGAAACGAAAAAGCGCGCGATACTCGATTCGGAGCATCCTGCGTTCATGGTGTTTCTTGCGACCCTCTTCCCCATGCTTCCGAACGGACTCATCCCATACGCCGCGGCTAAGACCAAGGTGCGCTTCCCCGCCTTCATGCTCGCTGTCGGAACGGGCTGCATACCCACCATACTCACGCTCTGCGCCGTTGGCAAAAAGCTTATCGGCGGCGATTTCCTTTCCGCCGCGCTGTTCACGCTGCCGCTGCTTGCGCTTTTTCTCATTCTATTTTGGCAGCAGAAGAACCTTACCGCGCTTTACGAGAAGGCTTCCGAACGCATTCGCAGGCGCAGGGCGAAAAAAGCCGGCAAGGAATAAGTTTGCTGTTAAAATGGTTTGAAAATATATTCAAGAATCGTGATTTTTACTTCAAAAAAGCTTGAATGTGGCTTTCGGTTATGATAGAATAGAAAGGCTTGAAATAACTCACCCGCGCCGATCTTGGGGGCTGTGCCTCAGCAGAGGTTCCCTTGGGAGATGAAGCGCGGGGCGGAAATCAAAAACAGGAGGTTTTTATCATGTCAGTTATTTCCATGAAGCAGCTGCTCGAAGCAGGCGTACATTTCGGTCACCAGACCCGTCGTTGGAACCCGAAGATGAAGGAATACATCTTCACCGAGCGCAACGGCATCTACATCATCGACCTTTCCAAAACCGTTAAGAAGATCGACGAAGCCTATAATTTCGTTCGCGATATCGCGATGGCGGACGGCTCCGTTCTTTTCGTTGGCACCAAGAAGCAGGCTCAGGAGAGCATCGAGCAGGAAGCAAAGCGCTGCGAAATGTATTTCGTAAACCAGCGCTGGCTCGGCGGTCTTCTCACCAACTTCAAGACAATCCAGACCCGTATCGCAAAGCTCAACCAGATCGATAAGATGGAAGCCGACGGCGATTTCGACCTTCTGCCCAAGAAGGAAGTCGTTCAGCTCTGCGCTCTGCGCGAAAAGCTCCTCAAGAATCTCGGCGGCATCCGCGAGATGAAGAAGCTTCCCGCCTGTATGTTCGTTGTTGACCCCCGCAAGGAGCATATCGCCGTTCTCGAAGCGCGCACCCTCGGCATCCCGATCGTTGCTATCGTTGACACCAACTGCGATCCCGATGACGTTGACTACGTTATCCCCGGCAACGACGACGCTATCCGCGCCGTTAAGCTCATCGCTTCCAAGATCGCAGACGCGGTTCTCGAAGGCAAGCAGGGCGTTCAGATGACCGACTCCGCAGTTGAGATCGGCGGCGAGCCCGAGGAAGCCGAAGAGGAAGATAATTTCTAATTCGTTTATTCATGAAAGGGAGATAAGCTTTACCTCCCTTTCGTTATAAAATTGTTTATCAAAGATAATTGGAGGATAATTCAATGGAATTCACCGCAAAAGACGTAATGGCGCTTCGTGAGCGTTCCGGCGCCGGCATGATGGACTGCAAAAAGGCACTCAAGGAGTGCGATGGCGATATCGAAAAGGCGCTTGACTATCTTCGCGAGAAGAGCCTTGCGGCTTCCGCAAAGAAGGCTTCCCGCATCGCGGCTGAGGGCCTTGTGGACTGCCTCGTTTGCGATAAGTGCGGCGTTGGTGTCATCATCGAGGTAAACTGCGAGACCGACTTCGTTGCCAAGACCGACGACTTCAAGGCGCTGGTTGCAAACATGGCGAAGCACGTTGCAAAGAAGGCTCCCGCTTCCGTTGAGGAAATGATGGAGCAGACCTACTCCGAGGACGAGAGCAAGACCGTTTCTCAGGTCATCAACGAAGCCGTTGCCAAGATCGGCGAGAAGATCACCATCCGCCGCTTCGACCGCGTTGAGGGCATCGTGGATACCTACGTTCACCTCGGCGGCAAGATCGGCGTTCTTCTTCACATCAGCAACAATGAGCATTCCGCCGTTGCGCACGACGTTTCCATGCAGATTGCGGCTGCAAAGCCCACCTGCCTGAACCGTGCGGATTGCGATGAGGCCGATCTCGAGCATGAGCGCGAGATCCTCCGCGCCCAAGCGCTCGAGGAGGGCAAACCCGCCGCCATCATCGACAAGATGGTCGAAGGCCGCATTCAGAAGTACTACAAGGAAGTTTGCCTGCTTGAGCAGCCCTTCGTCAAGAATCCCGACCAGTCCGTTTCCGATATGATCGGCGGCAGGTTCGACGTTATTTCCTTCACCCGCTTCGAGATGGGCGAGGGTCTTGAGAAGCGCAGCGACAACTTCGCAGAGGAAGTTATGGCGCAGACCAAGAAGGCGTAATAAAGCTTAATAGAATAGCAAATAACTTTTGCTGTAAAGGTTCGGCGACCCGTTCGGGTCGCCGAATTTGCATGTAGGGGTATCATTTTACTCCGATGGATCGCGCGCAGCCGCACTTCCGCTTCGGTCTCGGAATGCTTCGCGCCCTCGCCCGAAATTTCCGCGCGGCGGGCTTACGTTCAAAATTGAACGGTTACGGAATAGTGGAAATGCCGCCCGAAAGCGACATTTCAATATTAGCCGAGTCGGCTTGATTTTGCTTTTCTCCAACCGCAGCGCATGAGCGCTGCGGTTGGAGAAAGCGCTTTTTACATCCCAAATCAAGCTGTTCCCATAGTGAGCCTCATAATCATAAGCGCGTCGATAACGGTAACTGCACCGTCGCCATTCATATCCGCCACTTCAAGATTTGCAACCGGAAGCATGCCCATTCCCATTCGCAGCGCAAGAAGTGCATCCAGCATTGTCACGGTTCCATTGCTGTCGATGTCGCCGGGGGTGATGGCATTAACTATGAAAGAGCAGCTTGAGCCGTTGCCGCCCATGGGATTATTTGCGGACAAAAGAACAACATAGTTGCCAGCCTGAACATTGGTTAGTGTAAACGAGGTATCATTCTCCATACTACTGTCATAAATCATCTCGCCGTTTCTGTATACATTCGTCCAATAGAACTGATTATTCTCAACAGCGTTCCACGATACCGTGACAGTTGAGCCAACTGCATAACTTGTGCTATCGGTTGTGACGACAGGAGCTTCCGGAGCAGCATCTACAACAACAAACTCGCAGCTTGAGCCGTTGCCTCCTGCAGGATTGTTTGCTGATAAGTTAATCCAGTATGCGCCCGCCTGAACATTTGTTAGTTCAAACGAAGTGTTATTGCCCAAGCTACTATCATAAATCATCTCACCGTTTCTGTATACATTCGTCCAATAAAACTGATTGTTTTCAACAGCATTCCACGATACCGTGACAGTTGAGCCAACTGCATAGAAGTAGTAGTTCGTAGTAACATTCGGTGCTTCTGGCGCAGAATCTACGACAACAAACTCGCAGCTTGAGCCATTGCCTCCTGCGGAATTATTCGCTGATAAGTTAATCCAATATGCTCCCGCCTGAACATTTGTTAGTTCAAACGAAGTGTTATTGCCCAAGCTACTATCATAAATCATCTCGCCGTTTCTATATACATTCGTCCAATAAAACTGATTGTTTTCAACAGCATTCCATGATACAGTGACAGTTGAGCCAACTGAATAAAAAGTACTGTCAGTTGTTACAATAGGTGCTTCCGGCGCGGAACCAACAACGCTGAAATAGCATGAACTTGCCCCCGATGTTCCAGCACTATTATTTGCCGATAAATACACCCAGTAATCGCCAACATCAATATTTGGAACAGAAAGAGATGTATTGTTATCCATGCTTTGATCAATAATCAAAGCACCGTCTTTATATACATTTATCCAATAAAACTGATTATTTGAAACGGCGTTCCAAGAAATCGTCACTGTTGATCCGACACAATATTGCGATGCATCGGTAGAAACAGAAGGCATTGCGGGCGGAGTAATGGGCTGCCCGGGCTGCTCATAAACATATATAAACCCCTGAAACTGATAAGCAGAGCTTTGGCTGAAATTTGAGTGACTTGCACTTCTTCTTGTTGTGTAAAAATAAGTCCCTCTCCACGCGGACTCGGATGTTATTACTTCATCGCCGTTTATTTGTTCAACAACGGCAACATGACCCGCGGCACCCGGTTTACTCCAGCACGCGATTGCACCCAATGCAGGAGTTTGCCCATAGGGATAATAGCCGTTTCGCTGGTTAAATCCCCACCATTCTCCGGCGTTCCCATGGCTGAGGTTCGGAACGGTTTCAAGTATTTCGTATGCACGTCCGAAAGCATAGCAGGTGCAATTAGGCATTCCATAACCGGAATTATAGAATACATTCCAAGTAGTATAGTACTTCGGCGCGGTTTGCGGGGTCATTGACAAGCGCGGAACAAAAGCTCTTGTGTTATTCGCCGGTTCGTCGACAGCTTGTGAGACCGTATGCTCGTGGATTTCCGCACAATCCGTTTCCACTTCCACCGCACTCTCCACCGCAAGCGCGGGAAGCGTGGCAAGCGCCATGATAAGCGCGAGCATCGCCGCTAATGCGGCTTTCAAGCTTCGTTTCATGTTCTTTTCCTCCTAAAACAAAAATATATTTTCTTTGCGTTTTACTGCCTTTGTGAAACAGAAGGTACGCAAAAAGCCTTCCCGAATGTGGTTCCTTCGGCAGGTTTGGAGCGGTTTTGGCCGCCCCAAGCCGCTTTGGGAAAACAAAAAACGACCGTGTACCTCATACACAGCCGCGATCCCGCCGCTTGCGCGGCAAAATCATGCACACATTCGGGAAAGGCTCTGTCAAATTTAGGAGTAAACCTTGAAAATGAATCGCATTTCCCTTATAATTGAGCTTGCGAGCATGGGTATTAAACCCGTTGTGTATGTGGGTTAAGCACATATGCAGGTCGGAGGGGTGGGCCTAATCACCCTTCCGCCGCCGCATTTTTTGTTTTCACATATATTTTAATGGTTCATTCGCACTTTGTCAATATGATTTTCCCCGAATGAACCGAAAAACGGGAGGCATTATGAAACCTTATCGGGTCGGCATCGTATTTGTTCACGGAATCCAGGGCAGCTCCAGGCAATTCGAGCATATCATCGAGCGGCTACCCAAATCGGTTTTGGTGCGTAATCTTACGCTTCCCGGGCATGGCGCAACAACGAAGGAATTCAGAAGCTCGCGCGCCGAGCAATGGCTTGATGCGGTTGAAAAAGAGTGCATCGAGCTTGAAAAGCAATGCGAGCATATAGTTTATGCTGCGCACTCGATGGGCTGCCTGCTCGGGCTGATGACACATGAAAAGCTGAAATGCTTTTCGGGAATGCTGCTGCTCTGCTGCCCGTTTCATATCCGCTTCACATGGCGCTGCATAAAGCACGCCGTGCTGGCAAGTCTAAAAAACTATAAAACGGACGATCCTTTTATTATAGCCGAGCGTGAGGTGAGCGGCGTTTCTGCAAAATACGCTGCTTCGTATCTGCTCTGCGCGCGCCCGTTTATCGAATTGCTGAAGCTTATCCGCCGCGCAAAGCGTATTCGATTTGCCGTGCCGAGCGATACCCTCTTCTGCTTTTCGGAGCTTGATGAGATAGTCGACAGCAAAAGCATGATTCATGCGCAAAGCCAAATCGATGCAAAGACGAAGCTTCTGGATGACAGCGGACACAATTATTTCACCGAAGCCGCAAAAGCCGAGATTCGAGAGGCGGTGCTCGATATGGTTGAAAAAATGAAAGCGAAAGAAATGCCTGAAGAGCTCGGAATAACGCCACCTCGATAATGCGCCGGATAAAAGCTGTTTTCAAATCCGCGTTTTTGGTGTATACTGTTGTAATCAAGCAAAAGGATGAAACGCTATGAAGCTTTGGATAAAAAAGAGGAAGAATAATAAAACCCTTGCGCAGTTCACCGTTGAACTGCCGCAGAAGGACGCTTCGGAAGTGCCGGACTGGAACGAGCCGATAGGCGAAGCCTGCCACGCGCTTAACTTAGCGCGCCCGATAATCATGAATAAACACGTTTCCGAGCTGCTCAGCTTTGGGCATACCGTTTTCAGAGCGGATGATTTTATCGAAAGAATCGATTTCGACAGGCTTGAGGCGGAGCTGTTCTGAATTTTCGCCGTTTTTGCGAAGTTTTGGCAGCTATTTCCACTCCGAATATGTATTGATCGCCCTATTATGCAGATAATAAGCGCATCAAACGGCTTTGTTGGCTCATCGCCCACCGCCGTAGAAAAGGAGTGAGAAGATGGATACGCTGTCGCTGATCCTTATCGTGATCGGAGCATTGAACTGGGGGCTTATCGGCATATTCCAGTTCGACCTTGTTGCCGCCATATTCGGCGGCATGAGCGGTGTGGTATCGAGGATAATCTACACCCTCGTGGGTCTTGCCGGCATTTGGGGCTTCACGATGCTTTTCAGAAGGCATTCAAGACCCGACTTCATGCATGAACATGAAGCCTGAGCTAAATAAAGCCGGATCTCCCGGGCGGCGCGGTCTTCGCGCCGCTCTTTTTTACGGATCGAATATTCCGCCGACATCGGTCGGAATTAGGTTCAAGGCATCGTCCATGCCATCAACGTTCGTGTACGCCGCAGGAACGCCGCCGACTACGATGGTTTCGCAAACGGGCGCGGACACGGAAGCCGAAACGCTCCTTGCTTTACCGAGTATCAGCATTTCGATATTCGCATTCAAGCGCAGATCGGCGCGGTAGCGGGTTTGATTCACGCCCGCATCCTCAAAACGCGATGAGAAGCTGCCGCTCACTTCGCCGATCGGCTCTATTCCAATTTTCAAACGCGGGCCGATTCCGTTTAGAATCGGCAATCCACACGCGCTGCCAAGAGGTACCTCTATTCCGCAGATGCCGAGCTCCTCCACCTTCTGCTGAGCGCGCTCCGTGACCCGCGCCGCCATCAGATTCATGCCCACCGCATCTATGAATAGCACCGAGCCTTCCCCCGCCGAGCTTTGCCCTTTTGCGAATGCTCCCCCGCCCTCCTTGTCGTATTCCTGCATGACTTCTTTAAGGGAATCGTTGAGAAGCTTCGCAGCAGCCGCGCTCACGCGCTTTTCCGCAAGGCTTTCAAGCGGCTCTGCAATTAGAAGATTTAGGAAAATCAAGCTCAGCAAAAAGACGAATACTGCAAGAAGCACTTTCCTCATTTTTTTGCTGCAATTCAAGCCGAATTGCTTTGAATTTCTGAAATACGCAGGATTTTCCATTCTAAGCTTCTCCCCTTTCTGTCTCGACCGCTCCCGTTTGCATAGTATTTGCTGCGGCTTGGAAGTGTTACGATGCGGCGCAAAAAAGGTACAAATTTATTAACAAACGCTCGAATGTTTGTAAATGCGCGTTAAATGTGTTATAATTATATTGGGAATTTAGGGTGCACTCGCTGCGCCTATAACTTCTGAACACGAAAGGATCATGCTTATGGCAGAGAATAACGATATCATGAACGGCGGCACCGCCAAGGTGGACAAGAGGGAGTTTCATTCACTCGCTTCGAGCGGCGGCGATACATCCGCATACGACCGTTCTTCAGAAAAGGAAAGCGGAAAGGAAAAGAGGTCGAGCAAGCGCGCTTTCGTTCGCCGCAAGCGCCCCAGAAGCACCGTGCTCGCCATTCTTTTCACCGTTATAAAAATCTTTATCATCGTTGCGATAGTCGGAGTTTTTGCCGGGCTCGGATTGTTTCTCGGCATCGCGAAGGCGTATGTGGATACCTCCCCGTCGCTGGATATCTCCTCGCTTGCGGTAAATGCCCGCACGAGCTATATCTATGACCGCAACGGCGAAATGATAACCACTTACGCGGGCATGGAGTACCGCGACTGGGCTTCCATAGATGAGATCCCCGAAATGCTCAAGAATGCGCTTATCTCCATTGAGGACGTTCGCTTCTACGAGCACGGCGGCCTTGATTTCAAGCGCCTGTTTTCCGCAGTTGTAAACACCTTTATGAACTCCCGCACCCACGGCGGCTCCACTATCACGCAGCAGCTCATCAAGAATAAGGTTCTGACCAATATCCAGAGCTACAAGCGAAAGATACAGGAGGCCTATCTTGCCTATGAGCTCGAGCATGAGCTCCCCAAGGATAAGATACTTGAAGCCTATATGAACGACGTTTATCTTGGCGACTCCAACTACGGCTTTAAGACCGCAGCAAAGGATTATTTCGGCAAGGAGATGAGCGAGCTTACCATCCGCGAATGCGCGATGCTCGCAGGCATGGTTCAAAAGCCGAACGTCACCAACCCCCGCGCAAACACCTATAAGCGCTTCCATGAGGACGGCACGAACAAGATGGACGTTACCAACAACCGTACCGACACCGTGCTTGAAGCGATGCGCAATCAAAACAAGATCACGCTCGAAGAGTATGAAGCCGCGCTTGCCGAGGAAGTTACCATTCTCGAAGTCAGTGAGCAGAAGCAGCTCTACGATATGGCTTATTTCGTTGAGTACGGCATTTACGACGTGGTAACTCACATGCTCAAGGATCGCGGACTTGACGATAATAATTCCAACAGGAATCTTATCGAGAAGGAGCTTCGCACCGGCGGCTATCATATCTATCTGACCGTCGATCCGAGCGTTCAGCATTCCGTACAGGATCAGATCACGAATTGGGAAAACTATCCTGCTCTGCGCAATTCAAACGCAAGCGAGCTTACCGACCCCACATCCGGCATCACTTCCGCTCAGCCCCAGGCCGCGGCGGTCATCATCGACCAGCATACCGGCGAGATCATCGCCATGATCGGCGGACGTGAGGAGCCCGTTCAAAAGCTTCAGTTCAACAGGGCATACAAGAGCTTTATGCCCGTCGGTTCATCCATAAAGCCCCTCTCGGTATTCGGTCCCGCGCTTGACGTTGGCCTTACCCCAGGCTCCTTCATTCTCAATTCCGAGATACCGATCGACGGCTACGGCGGCGAGCGCGGTTATCCCAAGATCGGCTCAAGGCGCTACGAGGGTCTTGTCAGTATGCGCGTTGGCGTTGAGGAATCGCTGAATATCGTTGCGGCAAGGGTGCTCTTCGACGACGTAAAGCTTGAGCGCGGCGCGAAATACCTTGAACAGCTCGGCATCGACCGCTCCAGGATCAACGTGGACGGCCCGGGTCTTGCGCTCGGTACGTCGGGCATCAGTCCGCTTCAGATGAGCGCCGCTTACGCCTGCATAGCGAATGGCGGCATGTATCTTGAGCCCCTCTCCTTCAGCTACGTTGTTTCCGACGACGGCAGGGTAATACTCGATGCAAATAAGATCCGCGAGACACGCAGGGTATTCTCCGAAACCACGGCCTATATGCTCACCGACATGCTCAAGGACGTTGTAGAGAGCGGCACGGGTACGAGCGCACAGATACCCGGCATCACCGTTGCCGGCAAGACCGGTACCAATGAGGACTACACCAGCGTTTGCTTCGCAGGCTTCACGGGATATTATACGGCCTCGCTTTGGGTCGGCCACGATAAATATTCCGAAAAGCTTGCAAGCGGCTCCACCGGCGGCAGCGCTGCGGCACCGCTTTGGCAGGCGTTTATGAGCGGGATCCATCAAGGATTTGCGGATAAGCCCATTATTGACGCTTCCCCCGTTGAGCTCGGGCTTACCAAGGTTGCAATCTGCCCCGTTTCTGGCATGCTCGCTACCGAAGACTGCTTGAGGGACACCTACAATACGCCCGTGTACGACTGGTGCCGCGAGGATCAGCTTCCCGGCGGCTACTGCTGCATGCACTGCCTTGTGGATTATTGCAGCACCTCCAACACCTTCGCTGGTGCGGACTGCACCGCCTCCACGCGCTACCAGAAATGCTTCGTGCTCATCCCAAGCAACTCCGTGTTTGCTTCGCTCAGCGACGAGAAGCTTTACGACTACATCCCCAACGCCGTGCGCAGCGATCTTTCGCCCTCCGAATTCATCGCGGCGGTCATGAAGGGCTCCTCCGCCTGCAAGTCGCACGGCGGTGGCGGCGGCGGCAGCGTGGATTCGCTTGAAAGCCTCATCGCCCAGGCGAACGAGCTTATGGCGAACGTTCGCACGTATCTCGATACGGTTCAGACACTGCCGCTTATCGACAGAGCACTGCTCGAAGGCGGTCTGATACAGCTCAGAGAGGCCGTATGGGCGCGCGATGCTCAGAGAATATCGAGATATCTTTCGGAGCTGAGCCGCAACTATACCATACTGAGCAGTCAGTATCCCCCGCCGCCGGTGAATACGCCGACACCGATAAGCGATCAAACTCCCGTGCCCATAACAGGCGTTCCGCTGATAACGCCGCCCCCCGGTGACGTGCGCATTACGCCCGAGCCGACTGCGGCTCCGCCGACCGTTCCCCCGAATATGCCATAAACCTTTTTGAGCGCATAATATGTATAAGCGAAGCGGCCTGCACGGCTATCCCCGCGGCAAGCCGCTTTGCAAATCCATATCAGAAAGGTATCCCGATACGGGGCAAATCATTGCTATGATCTATTTTGACAACAGCGCGACAACGCGCGTTTTCGATGAAGCCGCCTCCGTCGCGGTTTCTTACATGAGGGAGGGTTATTTCAACCCCTCCGCCGCATATTCCCCCGCCGTTTCGGTGGAGCGCGAGGTCAATCTTGCGCGAGGACGCTTAGCCTCATTTTTCAGAGCCGATCCTTCCGAGCTCATCTTCACAAGCGGCGGCACCGAGAGCAACAATATTGCGCTCTCGGGCACGCTTGCCCAAAGAAGGGACAAGTGCCGCATCATCACCACCGCCGTGGAACATCCTTCGGTTTACGAGCCCGTAAATGCGCTCAAATCGAGCGGCTACGATGTGGTTATCGTGGATGTGGATGAATTGGGCAGAGTCGATGCAAGCGCGCTTGAAGCGGCGCTTACGGATAATACGGGCTTTGTGAGCATCATGCACGTAAACAACGAGGTGGGCGCGATAAACGATATAAATGCGCTCTACACCCTCGTTAAATCCCGCGCGCCCGGCGCTGTGTTCCACTCGGACGGCGTTCAGGCGTTTTTAAAGCTGCCTGCCGTGCGCTGCGATATGTACTCCTTCAGCGGGCACAAGCTTCACGCTCCCAAGGGCGTGGGCGGGCTTTTTGTGAAGCGCGGAGTGAAGTTTGCAGGCGGGCAGATGGGCGGCGGGCAGGAAAACAACCTGCGCTCCGGCACCACGAACGTGCCCTCTATTATGGCGCTTGACACCGCCGCAGGGCTCTATATGAAGCATCACGGCGAGTATATGGCGGCTATGCGCGATGTGAAGCTGCGGCTTTATAACAACTTGACACGCATAAACGACGTTGTTTTGAACGGTCCCTCCCCCGAGGAAGGTGCAAGCTACATCCTCAATATGAGCTTTCTCGGCGTTCGCGGAGAGGTGCTCTTGAATTCTCTCAGCGAGAAGGGGCTTCTGGTTTCCACAGGCTCCGCATGCGCGGCTCGGCATCGCGGCAAGAACCGCATTCTGACCGCAATGGGCATCAAGGATGCACGGCAGGACGGCGCGATCCGCTTCAGCTTCTCGCCCGAAAACACCGTTGATGAGGCCGACAAGGCCGCTCAGATGATCGAGGACAGCCTCTCCGTTCTGCGCAGATTCAGAAGAAGATAAACCAATTTTCATAATACGAAAGGCAAAACATGGAAAGAGTAATACTTGTTCGCTACACCGAGATACACCTCAAGGGCTTGAATCGCCCGTTCTTCGAGCAGAAGCTCATCGAAAACATCCGCCACGCACTCAAGGGCATACCGAGCCGCGTTGAACGCGAGCAGGGGCGCATCTACATAGTGGGTATCCCCGAAAGCGATTTTGAGGAAGCCATCGAGCGCCTTAAGGCTGTTTTCGGCATCCACTCGATAAGCCCCGCCTACGCGGTGGACAAGGATTGGGAAACCGTTACCAAAACCGCTTTCGAGCTGATGGAAAAGCAGGTCGAAAAAAAGCCCGATTTGAGCTTCAAGGTGTTTGCGAGGCGTTCCGACAAGCATTATTTCATGAATTCGGACGGCATAAACCGTGAGCTTGGGCATCTCGTTCTCGAGCGCTTCCCGAGCGTTCACGTGGATATCCACAAGCCCGAGGTTTCGCTCTGCGTTGAGATACGCGAAAAGGCGTACATCTACGCCGAGGAGATCCCCTGCGCCAAGGGAATGCCCGTGGGCAGCTCCGGAAGGGCAACGCTGCTCATCTCCGGCGGCATAGACAGCCCCGTGGCGGGCTATTTCATGGCGAAGCGCGGAATCGTGCTGAGCGCCGTGCATTTCTACAGCTACCCCTACACGAGCGAGCGAGCAAGGGATAAGGTCGTGGAGCTCACACGTCTGCTCTCGCGCTTTGCGGGCAGGATAAGGCTGCATCTTGTGCCGTTCACCGATATCCAGATGAAGATACACGAGGAATGCCCTTCCAAGGAGACCACGGTCATCATGCGCCGCCTTATGATGAAGATCGCGCAGCGCTTAGCCGAGGGCGAGGGCGCAAAGGCGCTCATCACCGGCGAGGCGCTCGGTCAGGTCGCAAGCCAAACTCTTGAGAGCCTCTGTACCACCGACGATGCGGTGACCATGCCCGTTCTTCGTCCATTGATCGGCTTCGATAAGGACGATATCATGGATTGGGCGCGCAAGATCGGCACTTATGAAACCAGCATCCTTCCGTTTGAGGATTGCTGCACGGTGTTTGTTCCCAAGCACCCGGTCACAAAGCCCGAGGTTGCGGATATTCGTGCAAGCGAAGCGCTTGTGGACTTCACCGAGCTTATAGAAAATGCGATCGAGAATACCGAGGTGCTGACGGTCAAGTACGAGGATCCGAAGCTTATCTGACGATAAACAAACAGCGGCGTTCGGCAGGGAATGCGCGGGACAGAAACAGCTCCCCCGCCCCTGCGCTTCGCCGCTTTACTTTTACTCTTTTTACGGATCAGGTGTAAGATTTTCCTTCAAACTGCGTTTATAATAGTGAATCGATTCAAAAAGAGGTCGCCGATGAACGACAAAAAGCTGCTTCAACTGCTGAAAAAGGATCCGAATGCCGGCATGGATCGGCTTATTTCGCAATACTCGGGGCTTGTTTTCGGCATAGCTCGCGGCATAATGCGCGAAAGCTGCACTTCCGATGAGATAGAGGACTGCGTTTCGGAGGTTTTTATAAAGCTTTCGACCGCTTTGGTAAGCTTTGAACCGAGAGCTTCGCTAAAGACCTATATCGGAGTTGCGGCGCGAAATACCGCGCTCGATTTCGTGCGAAACAGGATAGTGCCGCAATCGCTTGATGCCGAGGATAGCTTTATCGAGCTGCCAGACGGCGGCGATTTTGAGGATGAGCTTGAGAAAAAGGAGCTGTTTGCCGCCGTTCTTCGGGAGATTGAGGCGCTTGGCGAGCCCGATTCGCAGATACTTTTCAGAAAGTATTATCTTGAGCAGAGCTCGAAGCATATCGCGGAACGGATGAATTTGAGCGTTTCAAGCGTGGACACACGCGCACACCGCGCCCTCGCCAAGCTCAGAACCAAATTCGGAGGAAATAAATGATGAAAGAATCGATAAAAAACTGCTTTGAAAATGCCGATGTCGAACGGTTGAACGGCTATTTCGAGAAATATGAGGGCGAACGGATGCCCAATGAAAGCCTTGCAAGGCTGCGTGAAACGGTGCTTGGCGAAAGCGTTAAGAAGCCCGCCAAAAAACGAGGCTTCAAGCGGCTGATACCCGCGCTTGCCGCTGCCGCCTGCCTTTTGATCGGCCTTGGCATTGCGTATAAGGCGGGAGCTTTCAATAAACCGAATGCCAGCGCGCCGCATAAGCCCGATACGGCGCAGAGCGCGAATATGGGCAACGGTGAAGCCATGAAGCTCGAGGTAAGCACGAATACAAACGATAAGCTTGATGTAAGGAACCTGCCTTCAGATGCCGTGTCGATCTTCGTAGGTGCCGACAGATCTCCTTATTATTACATAAGGTTTTTCGAGGATGGTAACAAAGTCTATGCGATAACGAGCGAGTATAGCGGCATATTCAGCTATGACGGCGCTTCCTTCACAAGAACCGGCCCCGCGCTTTCGGACATTTTGTATTTCAATAGCGGCGCTTACGGCGGCCACGTCTACATACCCGGAAGCTGGTATTGCTGGGGGAATGACAGCGGGCTGTACCGTTTTGAGCTTAAAACAGGCAAGGTGGAACGGTTCGTCAGTACCGATGAAACTGTGATTTCCGTTGCCGCGGACGGTCCGAACATCTATTACTCATCGCGCACCGGCTCTTGGTACTCTCACGACGAAAATGCAGCCTATTCCCTTAAATGCGTAAACGTTGAAACAGGCGAGATAAAGGTTCTTATCGATAACGCTTCGTACTCTATCTCCGATCTTAAATGTGTGAACGGAAATCTGTATTTCAGTTCATATTACAAAGGCGTTTTCTACATAACGCCCGATATGTATCTGCACTCAATATTGCCTGAAAACGTTGAAACGGTGCAAAATTTTGCTGTCGATGGCGATACCGTATACATTGAAAGATCCTTTCCCGATGATCATGATTCCGATATCTCCGTCTATGCAATTGAAGCTTTTGACCATTCCGGCAAAAAGCTTTCCGAATATGAATTCAAACGCTATTGGAACGACAAGGACAGGAAAAACAACCAATATTTCGGCGATTTCACCGTTTATAACGGCAGGCTCGTTTGCTATGATAAAAATGGCGTTTATCTGCTTGATGTTGCAAGCGGCGAGCGTGAAAAGATAATGGACGGCCTATGGAACGAGCGCGATTATTTCAGCTCCTACTACCTCTCCGAAACCGTTTTCAATGGAAAGCTTTATATAGGAGTGCACGGCGGAATGGTTTATGAGTATCACGACGGAGAGGTCAAAGAGTATGATCTGAGCAAAGAACAGACAATCGATGCATCAATAAAGCTTATACGCTATGATCCGTACGGCTTTGGAACTAAGGTCATGACTCTGCCGCCGAGCGAGCTCACCACTTCCATAATCAACTACCTAGCAAAGAATAGAGGAAGCGGCGAAGTTTGCGAGAAGCTTTCCGATGAAGCGTTTGACGAGAACGCGAGCTATATGCCCGCTGAGCCCGGCACGCTGTGGCTCGAGGTATATTCGGACATCTACCGCGTTTCACCCGATTTTGATAAGATATGGCGCGTTGACGGTCATTTCGGCGAGGGAACGGCCATCAATTTCGGTACGCTCTTCTTCGGTCTTATCGAGGATGCGTGGTATGAGGATTATCAATTTGATTTCAACCCTGAAAGCGAGTACGATAGGCCGATCATCGAGAGTTTTCATCATACTTTCGACGGCGGTTCGATAGACGTGAATGTTAAATCAATCGAAACAAGGGACGAAGTCGAACCCGCAAACGTTATAATATTGGAGCTCGTTTCATCTGTGGATCTGACGGTGGATATTAAGCTTGAATGCACCGAAAGCATAGGCGGCACTCCACAATGTGACAGCAAAAGAGTTGAGCTCAAGGCAGGTATAGGTACGGAGCTCGAGCTTGCGTTCGACGGATGGCCAGAAAGCACGAATTATCTTACGATCACCATCGGAAACATGCGGATGGAAATAGATGTTGCAATGCAGGACCAATATTACTTTACCTATCACCTCGAAAACGGGGAGCTCGCTCTAAAGCGCAGATTTTCGAATATATCCGGCTTGCAGTTTGAAATACTCAAGATAAATGAAGGTCAAGAAGCCGATAACGGAATAGTTTTGCAGCTTACTTCCCCGATCGACCAAGCCGTTGTTATCTTAACCGACTGCAGGCAGGACGGCGGCTATTACGCTGAGGGCGGTACGGAGATCTTCGAACTCAAGGCATCGGAGGATACGGAGATCGTGCTGGATCTGGATAAGATCCTATCAGGTACAAAGAAGGATACTCCGTATTTGATCGAGATCACGATGCTTGATGCAGTCATAGGCATGACTATGCGAATTGAGGTTATGCCGTAACAACAGAGCCATGCGGCAAGAATGCTCAAAACGCAGGGCCGATCAAAACAATGTGAAATGAAAAAGCACGCTCGCGCGTGCTTTTTTTGGAGGCACCATCCAGAATCGAACTGGAGATGGCGATTTTGCAGACCGCTGCCTTACCGCTTGGCTATGGTGCCATATTCAATTAGAACAAGTTTTTCGCCCTTTCCATAACATGGCTACGCAGCAAACTGCATAGCCATGTTATGGAGCGGGAAACGGGGCTCGAACCCGCCACCTCCGCCTTGGCAAGGCGGCGCTCTACCAAATGAGCTATTCCCGCGGGTGGTGCCTCAGAGTGGACTTGAACCACCGACACAGGGATTTTCAGTCCCTTGCTCTACCAACTGAGCTACCGAGGCAAATGGCGATCCGGAAGGGGCTCGAACCCTCGACCTCCAGCGTGACAGGCTGGCATTCTAACCAACTGAACTACCGGACCATTTGGTGGG